>CBDCRK010000016.1:0-11531 GCA_965220955.1 uncultured Binatia bacterium (SeqCode)
TCGAACTTGATAAGGCCAATGGCATCAATATCCCCACCGGGGGTATTGGGTGAGCACATGGCTCTCTCTATCAACAAACAGTGGGACCTGCTCTACCAGTGGACGAGCGGAAATAACAATGCCAGCTGCGTGCTTAGAGGCATGGCGCAAGAGGCCCTCAAGCCGCAACGAATACTCAAAGAGCCTCTGCTCCCGTTCCCCCCGTTCTTGTACTTCTCGTAGGCGCGGCTCCATCTCCAGAGCTGCCTCCAGGGGATAATCTTTACCCTGTTTAGGCGCCGGATAAAGCTTAGCCAAGCGATCTGTCTCACTATAAGAAAATTCTAGCACCCGACCCACATCCTTCAGGACTTGTTTGCCCTTAAGCGTGCCAAAAGTAATGATTTGGGCAACCTTGTCCGAGCCATATTTCTCTTTAATGTAGCGGATCACCTCATCTCGCCGCTCAAAGCAAAAGTCCACGTCAATGTCTGGCATGCTCTTGCGGCCAGGATTTAAGAAACGTTCAAACAGCAGATCATGACGGATGGGATCAAGATCAGTAATTTTAAGGCAGTAGGCCACCAAGCTACCGGCAGCCGAGCCCCGACCTGGGCCGACCGGAATACCCTGAGATTTAGCATAAGCAATAAAGTCAGCAACAATAAGAAAATAACTGGCAAACCCCATCTCCTTAATAACTTTTAACTCAAATTCAAGTCGCTCTCGGTACACCTCCTGTGTCGTCTCTATTGCCTCTCCTCCCTCCACCGCTTCCTGGCTCTGTGCCCTCTCCTGGTTCTTAGCCATCCGCTCTACTAATCCTGCCCAGGCAGATTTGTCTAAATGGTCTTCCAACGACTCTCCCTTCGGAGTGGCAAAGACGGGAAACTGATAGTTGCCGAATGAGAGTTCCAGATTACAACGCGCGGCTACCTCTAGAGTGTTGGTCACCGCTGAAGGGCAATGAGAGAAGGCGGCAGTCATTTGCTCCGGAGACTTGACGTAAAGCTGATCGGTACCAAAGCGCCAGCGATTTGCGTCGGAGATTGTTTTATTGCTCTGCATACAGAGGAGGATTTCATGAGCCTGAGCATCCTCTGGTTGAAGATAATGACAGTCATTTGTGGCAATAAGAGGCAGGGACAGTTCTGTTGCTAGCTCTATAAGGGCAGGGTTGAGTTTTTCCTGGTCAGGTAAGTGATTGTCCTGCAGTTCCAAGTAAAAGCGATCGTCAAAGATAGCAGCATACTCAGCGGCTACCTCCCTAGCTTGTTTATCACGACCCTGCAGCAGGGTACGAGCCAACTCTCCGGAGAGGCAGCCAGAGAGAGCAATAAGGCCCTGATTAAATTGCCGCAAAAGTTCCTTGTCTACTCGGGGCTTGTGGTAAAAACCGTCCGTATAGCCAGCGGTTACTAGGCGGCAGAGGTTGCGGTACCCTTCGAGATCCATGGCCAGGAGGATGAGATGGAAGTTACCCCCGGCTTCGTAGTCATCTGTCCGTGAGGAGCCTCGATCGAACCGACTCTTGGGAGCTACATAGGCTTCAACGCCAATAATAGGCTTGACCCCCTGCCGTACGGCTTCCTGGTAAAACTCTACTGCGCCAAACATATTGCCGTGATCGGTCATGGCTATCGCCGGCATACCCAGAGTTTTGGCTTGTGGCAGAAGTGCCTTAATTTTATTGGCTCCGTCAAGAAGGCTATACTGCGTGTGAAGATGTAGATGCACAAAGCTCATCCCCTACCCTCCCCTTAAGGTGGTTTGTAAACCGCCCCTACTCCCACTCTATGGTTGCTGGCGGTTTTGAAGAGATGTCATAGACAACCCGGTTCACCCCGCGCACCTCATTAATAATGCGATTGGAAAGGCGACCCAAAAGCTCATGCGGTAGCCAGGCCCAGTCTGCGGTCATACCGTCTACACTCTCTACCGCCCGCACAGCAATAACATTCTCATAGGTTCGCTCATCCCCCATCACTCCCACAGTCTTCACGGGTAAAAGCACGGCAAACGCCTGCCATAACCTATTATACAATCCTGCTACTCGGATTTCTTCACTAACGATCTCATCTGCCTGGCGCAGAATGGCTAACCGCTCGGCAGTCACCTCACCCAGCACCCGGATCGCCAGCCCTGGACCCGGGAACGGCTGGCGGCCTATGCTCTCCTCAGGGATCCCAAGCAGACGGCCAAGGCTGCGGACTTCATCCTTAAACAACTCTCGTAACGGTTCGATCAACTGCAGGTGCATGCGCTCGGGTAACCCGCCCACGTTGTGATGGCTCTTAATTGTAGCCGAGGGACCCTTAAAAGAAATCGACTCAATCACGTCAGGATAGAGCGTACCCTGGGCAAGAAAACTAGCTGCGGGGCGGCCATCCGCGGGACAGCCATCCGCCGGAAGCTTCCTCGCCTCCTCTTCAAATACCTCGATGAACGTGTGGCCAATAATGCGGCGCTTGCGCTCCGGGTCTTCCACACCAGAGAGATTGTGGAGAAACCGCTCGGTAGCATCAAGGCAACGCAGCGTTAGTGGAAAGCGAGAGAAAACCTCCTGGACCTCCTCTGCCTCGTGCGCACGAAGAAGGCCATTGTCTACAAATATACAGGTGAGGCGATCACCAATGGCCCGACTCACCAACAGTGCTACGACGGCTGAATCCACTCCCCCGCTCAGCGCGCACAATACCTCCTGGTTATCCACCCGCTCGCGAATTTCTTGCACGGAGCGATCAATAAAGCTCTCCATTGTCCAGACGGGCTGGCAGCGGCAGACGCGAAAGAGAAAGTTGTGAAGAATCTCGCTTCCTCGCTCGGTGTGAACCACCTCGGGATGAAATTGTACTCCAAAGAGGCAACGAGAAGAGTCGGAAAAAGCGGCAATGGGTGAGTTAGCACTATGGGCCAGAACCTGCCAGCCCGCAGGAAGAGAGTTCATCCTATCCCCATGGCTCATCCACACCTGGGTCTCCTTCCCAGGAACAAAGCCAGCAAAGAGATCGCGGCTATCATCAACAATCATCTGAGCACGGCCAAACTCTCGTTTCTCCGCCCTGGCCACCTCGCCACCAAAAAGGTCGGTTAAAACTCCCATGCCATAGCAAATCCCCAAGACTGGCACATGGGTGTCCAGCACTTCCCGCCCTATCCGTGGAGCGTCCTCAGCATAGATACTTGCCGGCCCACCCGAGAGGATAATGCCTTTAGGGTTAAACCGCCTAATCTGTTCGCGGGTGAGATTATAAGGATGAATCTCGCAGTAAACTCTAGCCTCCCGCACCCGGCGGGCAATCAGCTGTGTGTACTGCGAGCCAAAATCGAGAACAAGAATCATTGTCAGGAAGCTATCAGCTTTCAGCAGAGGGTAGTAACGAGAATTATTTAGTCCTCTTCTGGCTGACTACTGACGGCTGAACGCTTGCCATTTCACTCCAGGCGATAATTGGGCGCCTCTTTGGTGATAATCACGTCGTGCACGTGACTCTCTCTGAGCGCAGCCGCAGTAACCTTGATAAATTGCGCTTTTGTTTGCAGCTCCGTCAACGTACGGCAACCCACATAGCCCATCCCCGCCTTCAACCCTCCTACCATTTGATCAATAATGAGCACCAGGCCGCCTTTGTACGGCACCCGCCCCTCTATTCCTTCAGGAACAAGCTTTCCTAGGCTTTCTTCATCGTCTTGGAAGTAGCGGTTGCGACTCCCCTCCCGCTCACGCATGGCCTCTAAAGAGCCCATACCTCGGTAGAGCTTGTAGGAACGGCCCTGGTAAAGGATCATCTCCCCAGGACTCTCCTCAGCACCGGCAAAGAGACTGCCAATCATCGCCGAGTGGGCCCCCGCAGCCAACGCCTTAACAATATCACCAGAGGAACGAATGCCACCATCAGCAACCACAGGAATGTCGAACGTTGCGGCCGCCCTGGCACATTCGGTAATCGCGGTAAGCTGGGGTACGCCCACACCAGAGACTACCCGTGTGGTGCAGATCGAGGCTGGCCCCATACCCACTTTCACGGCATCAACACCAGCCTGAATAAGAGCTCGGGTTCCTTCAGCCGTAGCCACGTTACCGGCAATGAGATCAAGATGAGGGTAAGCATATCTAATTGCTTGCACCGTTTCCATGACCATCTTGGTATGACCATGGGCGGTATCGACCACAATCACATCAGCCCCAGCATGTACTAACGCCGCTACCCGCTCTTCCCGATCCTCACCAGTGCCCACCGCTGCACCTACCCGTAATCGCCCGAAACCGTCTTTGCAGGCATCCGGATATCGGCTGGTCTTTTCAATGTCCTTAACGGTAATAAGCCCCTTCAGATGGAAGCGCTCGTCCACCACCAAGAGCTTCTCAATACGGTGCTGGTGAAGGATCTCCTTTGCCTCCTCTAGGCTTACCCCGGGTCGGGCCGTCACCAGTCGTTCTCTGGTCATGACCTCAGAAACTGGCCGGTCTAACCACCTCTCAAAGCGCAGGTCACGGTTAGTGAGAATGCCAACAAGCCGTCCCTCTTGGGTCACGGGTAGGCCCGAGATCTGGTAATGGAGCATGATTTCCTTGGCCCTGGCAATCGGCATCTCCGGAGGTACAGTGATAGGGTCAATAATCATACCACTCTCATATTTTTTAACCCTTTCCACCTCCTGTGCTTGGGCAGAAACACTAAGGTTACGGTGAATAACACCCATGCCACCCGCCTGGGCCATGGCAATGGCGGCACGGGACTCGGTCACCGTATCCATAGCTGCACTGACTAAGGGTATGTTCAGTGAAATCCGACGGGTGAGCCTGGTGCTCACATCCGCGTCCTTGGGCAGGAAGTCAGAGGCGCCCGGGATGAGCAGTACATCATCGAAGGTTAGCCCTTCGGGAATTTCATTGGGCAGCATAGAGCTTTCTCCTCTGGAGCGCTTACCCCGAGTTAAAAACCCCATTTTCTAGGGAAGAGTGAGTTAAAGAGGCCCTCCTCAAACAAGAAGTTTCTCTAGCAGACCCCAATTTGTTTGGCAAGGGGGATAGGATACCCACTAGATATTGTGGTATTACCGATTTCCTTTCATGCGTTCATAGGTGGAATGATTCATCCATCCAAGAACTCTGCGGGGATTGGTCTCAACCCTCATGTTGTCAAGAACCTGAGACTGGCAAGCCAGGCGGTAATTTTTGCCCTCCCAACCACATTTTCTCTCATCCGTAAGAGTACGGGGAGAAAGTGCGCGCAGGTCATCCACTTTTACCCGGCAAGTGCCGCATAGCCCGCGACCTCGACAATTCAGCAAATTGCTGGGAAACACATAGAGGTCCACCCCGTGTTCCAGCGCCAGCAAACGCAGATTCGCCCCTTTGGGCACCTCAATCGTTATATCTTGCTTAACAAAGGTGACAACAGGCATATGTTTGTAATCTCCTCCACCATAGTGCTACGCCTGCTTTTATACGGATTGTACGATAAAACTGCAAGGGATGTTGTTGGGCAGAGGAGAACCAACCAGGGGGAAGTTTCCTGCCTATTGAGCAAATAACCCTCTAACGCTAACGCTGCAATTTCTTCCCTGAATCCCACCTATCCACTCGCGTTACTTCCTCCACCGGCATTCGGCTTACCGGCCCAAACTTGCCCATGGGGTAACCTATGGGAATCAAGGCATATGTAGAAACATCGTCGGGCAATCCTAGGATCGGCTTTATCTCCTCTTCATAAAGGGAACAGATGGTAGTCAGGGTTGCCCCTAACCCCAGCGCCCGACAGGCTAGCAGAATATTCTGCACGGCAGGGTAAATGCTTGAGCCCGAGATGCGGGCCAGCTTGGCCGCCAGCTCTGCCGGCATGGGCCGCTCGCGCAGACAGGCAAAAAGTAACACCGGCGCCTCGTGTAGGTGCTCGGCAAGATGAGAGGCTGAGCCCATAAGCCTCTGGAATTTGCCCTGCTCCATATGAGCCGGAGCTGGCCGATTGCGATACATAGCCTGTGCTTCCTGCCATCCCTTGAGGTAACAGGTTTGCACTTGTTTCTTGATCTCCGGGTCTTTTACCACAACAAAGCACCAGTGCTGCGTATTCCCCCCGGAAGCAGCCCTGATGCCTGCATCGACGACCCGGTAGATCAAGTCGTCCGGCACCGGATCAGTTTTTAGCCTGCGCATGCTGCGGGTATGATGTGCAACCTCAAAAAAGTCCATCTCTGCCATAATTCTCTCCTTATTTGGCCTTGAGGAAAAGATAAGATAGGGCTATTGTGGCGCAGACCCCACCCCTTTGTCAAATACTATAGGGTGAACAAAGAGTAATAGAGATCTCTCTGTCAAGGGAAGGAGGAAAAGAGTGAAGAGGCTAATGACTGTAGGAATGCTGCTGTTTTTTATAGGCTTCTCTCTGATGGGATGCACACCGCCTGAGAGCTTGCCTGGAGAGGAGTTAGTCAAAAAATACCCGGACAAAAGATACATGCAGGTCGATGGAGTTTACCTGCACTACGAGCAAGAGGGACTGGGAAAGCCTGTGGTCTTTCTGCATGGTCGTCCGACTTTCTCCTACCTGTGGAGAAAGATCATTCCTGGCCTAGCCTATGGGAATACCGCTTATGTCCTTGACCTTATGGGATTTGGCTATTCTGAGAAACCGCAGGACGCCAGCTACAGCCTAGACACCTATGTTTCACAGCTCGACAAATTTGTGCAGACCCTCAACCTTGAGAACATTGCCCTGGTAGGACACGATTTTGGTGGTGCCATAGCAACCCTATACACAATCCGCCACCCAGATAGAGTCCGCAAGCTCATTGTTATGGGTTCTCCACTTCACCCGGTGCCCCCCCCTATAGCCCTGCGCCTTCTGCGTACACGGCTGATTGGCGAGCTCTTTATGAGTGACTGGCTGCTTAAGCGCATCCTACAGGGAGGAGCGCTGAAGAAAATAGATGAGAGGGTGCTGGACAACTACCTGGAACCATACCGAGAAGACCCCGGTGCCAGGGCAGCCCTGCTTAAGTTCCTGCGCGAGTTTGACCTACGCCTATCTCTAGAGGACGAGATTGTACCTGCTCTGGCCGACCTTCAAACCCGTACTTATATTGTATGGGGAGATAGCGACCCCTATGTGCCCTTGGATCTTGCCAAGCAGCTAGAGCGTGACCTGCCCAACCGCTTTCTCCAGGTAATCACCAATACCGGTCACCTTGTTCAGGAGGACCGGCCAGACGAGCTAACCCGGCACCTACGAGAGTTTTTGCAGCAGTAAGAAGGAACAGCGTTTAGCAAAACAAAAGTTCTGGGTCTGAAAGGAGGAAAGTCCAATGAAAATGCAAGCAGCGGTATTCTACGAACACAATGCTCCCTTAAAGATCGAAGAGATTGATATTGATAAGCCCAAAGGGGGAGAAGTACTGGTAAAGTTGGCCGCAAGCGGAGTGTGCCATAGTGACCTTTCGGTCATGAACGGGACCATTCCCTTCCCCCCTCCACCGGCGGTGCTGGGACATGAGGGAGCCGGAGTTGTGGAAGAAATTGGTAGCGCGGTGACTGCGGTGAAACCTGGGGATCATGTCATTCTCTCTTGGCGACCCTCATGTGGGAAATGTGGTTACTGTGTATCCGGCCGGCCACAGCTCTGCCAGACAGTGGGCATGATCATTTTAGAGGGATACCTCCCGGACGGTACCAGCCGGCTCCATAAAGGCGGAACAGAGATTAGACATTTTACTGGAGTCTCCTCTTTTGGTGAATATGCCGTGGTGCCAGAGACAGGAATTGTCAAGATCCGCACGGATGTGCCCCTTGAGAATGCGGCTCTGGTGGGCTGTGGAGTCATGACGGGAGTGGGCGCAGCCATTAATACAGCCAAGGTTGTACCTGGCTCAAGTGTAACTGTGATCGGCTGTGGAGGTGTGGGGCTAAATGTGGTGCAGGGGGCGGTATTGGCTGGAGCCGAGAAAATTATTGCGGTAGACCTTAATCCTAAAAAGCTAGAGTTCGCCAAGCAATTTGGTGCTACCCACTTTGTCAACCCCAAGGACGGCGACCCAGTTTCCCAGGTAATGGCGCTTACCGATGGCCTAGGTACGGACTATGCCTTTGAGGTTATTGGCCGGGCTGACACTGCGGTCCAGGCGTATAACTCTGTCCGGCCGGGTGGAACCGCAGTAGTTGTGGGGGTAGCTAAGCCTGACGACATGATAACCATCCCGGCGGTCTCGCTGCTGCAGGAGAAAACCCTCAAGGGCTCGATCTATGGCTCTGCCCGCCCGAGTATAGATATGCCCAAGATTCTTGATCTGTACATGAATAAGAAGCTGAAACTCGACGAACTCGTTTCCCGCCGCATCAGGCTTGAGGAGATAGCCACGGCCTTTGAGTGGATGGAAAAGGGCGAAGTGGCAAGGAGCGTGATTATATATTGATAAGCTCGCTGACAAGCCAGCTCAACAATCTTGCTTGCTTGATTGCGGGAGGAACGCAGTAATGCAACAGCCCTTACACGTGGTGCACTATGTCAATCAGTTCTTCGGCGGCATTGGAGGTGAAGACGCGGCCAACACGGAGGTGTTGTTAACCCAAGGTGCCGTGGGATCTGGCCGGGCCTTGCAACAGGTTTTGGGACCGCAGGGCACGGTGGTGAACACACTTATATGCGGGGATAATTTTGCTAATGACCAGCGTGCTAAAGCCCTGGCGACAATTGAAGCCCATCTGCGAAGGCTACAACCCGATGTGATCATTGCCGGTCCGGCCTTTGGCTCCGGTCGTTACGGGCTGGCGTGTGTGCAGGTCTGTAAAACTGCTCAGAATATCGGGATCCCAGCCATCACCGGTATGCATCCGGACAACCCGGGCGTGCCCAGTTCGCTTCCCAATATTCTGGTTGTGCCCACAGGCGAGACCTCGGCCGACATGCCCAAGGCCCTCGCAACCATGACGGGCTTGGCCGTGAAGGTTGCTCGGAGGGAAGAGCTCGGTCCGGCGGAGCACGAAGGTTATCTGCCACGCGGCACCCGGCGGGTGTATGATCGGCAGCGGCCGGGTTATCAGCGGGCGTTTGCCATGCTGCTCAAGAAACTACGGGACGAACCGTTTGTCACCGAGGTCCCGATCCATGCGCCTGAGAGTGTCCCTCCAGCGGCAGCAATTGCCGATTTGTCCCAGGCAACCATTGCCATGGTAACCACCGGCGGTCTGGTACGCAAAGGGAATCCGGACAAACAAGTCTCTGCTAACGCAACCCGCTACTATCGGCACTCGGTGGCACATCTCCACAGTCTCTCCGGTAAGGACTGGGAAGCCTACCATGCCGGGTATTTTAACCATATTGTAAATTCGAATCCCAACTACATCTTGCCGCTCAATTTTCTGCGTGACCTCAAAGAGGCGGGGAACATTGGTCGTGTGTTCGACTGGATCTATGCCCTGCCTGGGGTAAGCACACCGGTCGCAGTATCCAAAGAGTTGGGCCGGAGCATTGCCCATGACCTTCAGGCTGCCCGCGTTGATGGTTGCCTGTTGGTGGCCACCTGAGGCACGTGTAATCGTTGCGGGGCAACGATCGCCAAGGAAATCGAGCGGGCCGGTATTCCAGTGGGTATGATCTCGGCCATCTATAATCTCGCCTTGACCACTGGGGCCAATCGGGTTGTGCGCGGCGCGCGCATTGAGCATGTGTGTGGCGACCCCAACCTTGGACCAGAGAAAGATTATGCCTATGGTATACGCATTGTACTCATGGCTCTGGAAGCTATCTGTACCCCAGTGACCGAGCCAACTCTGTTCGATCCTATGGAACGGGCGGCAAAGCCGGAGGTCAACCATGCCGCCTGAGGTTTGGCAGCTTGAGATCGGAACGTTTCCGGTCCGGCATATCAGCTTTGGCTCGCAAACGCGCTATGACAACGGTCACCTAGAGGTCAACAAAGCAGCGGTGCTGGAGGCGGTCTACCAGGACCCGCGCATTGCCAGCGCGGATCTGGAACTAGCGTTTCCCGGCGAGTCGGTGCGCATCTGGCCGGTTCGGGATGTTATCGAGCCGCGTATCAAGGTCGAAGGTCCGGGCGTTATCTATCCCGGCGCTTGTGGTCGCTCGGTCACTACCGTGGGCCAGGGACGAACGCATCGTTTGGCGGGTATGGGTATTGTAGAAGTGTCGAGTGTTAACTGGCACGATGCCGGGGGAGACTATGTGGAAATCTGCCTGGACATGTCCGGCCATTGGGCTGAGATGATTCCGCAAAGCAAGCTCATCAACCTCTGCCTGCTAGTCGAGCCAGACTCGGGATTGGGGAACGAGGCGCAAAATGAGGCAGTGCACAAAGCAGCACTTGTGGTTAATGACCAGATAGCAGCCACAACCCGAGACCTAACACCGCCGGAGCGCAAGATATTTACTCTCCGCCAGGTTGATCCTGCTTTGCCAAAGGTGATCTACCTCTGGTGTGTCCATTCCCCGCAAGCCATGTCGGGATCGCCTACAGCCTTTTGCACCATGACCTATGGCTTGACGCAGTTAACTCCTCCCTGGTTCTTGCACCCCAACGAAATTCTTGACGGCGCCTTGAACGGACCGTACCGCACCGCCTTTGCCATGTCCTGGACAATTGTTAACAACCCGGTTCTCCTCGACCTATATCGGCGCCACGGGATTGACTGGAATTTCCTGGGGGTTATTTCCCTGCGCACGGAATGGACAACCCAACACGAAAAGCAATTGATGGCCAATCAAACCGCCAAGCTGGCTCAGCAGCTTGGGGCCCAGGGCGCTATTATCACCTGGGACGCCGGGGGCAATGAATTTATTGAGGTTGTGCGCACCATCCAGGCCTGTGAACAGCTGGGCATTAAAACCGTCTTCCTGACCAGTGAAGACGATGCCACGGAGGCGGCGCCGACCATGTTGGAACCCCTGCCGGAGGCAGATGCCATTGTCAGCACCAGTTTTTTTAAGACCAGCACACTGCAAATTCCCGATCTACCACCCGTGGAGCGAGTCATTGGTCTACAGGAAAAGGCGATTGGACCGCTACGTGATCAGCTCGTTCCGACTGCCGGTAGTTTGCCGCCCCCGCCGCGTTTTGATGATCACTATGGATTTGGTAGTCTGAGTTGTATTGAGTATTGATGATGAGCGATCAGCAGATAGTATATGGTAGTGGTGCCCTTCGACTTCATCGCTACGCGGCTACGCTCAGGACGAACGGGATTGTGGTAGCCGGAGGGAAACCCGTTCGGGCTGAGCTTGTCAAAGTCCGAACGCAGCTACGTAGAATCCAGGGCCAGTCTATCCCGGATTTCGCTTCGCTGCAGCCGGGCTACTGAGCTTTTGCAAGCTAAGAGCTTCCCTATGCCACACATGCTGCTGCAGCCGGTCATCCGTGGGGTGCGATTCTTCCTCGCCCACACCCCGGGCCTGGTGCGCTACGGGTCCAAGCCCAGTCGGGATATCGGGCAAGACCAAGCGGCCGTCGATACCATCAATACACATCTGCGGAGTTATGACGCGGCAGCAGCCTATCCTCCCAATCATGCATTTCTCGGGCATGTCCATCCTGATACG
>CBDCRK010000017.1:0-203123 GCA_965220955.1 uncultured Binatia bacterium (SeqCode)
TGGTGATGCCTTTTGTGCCGAAATCGACTTCCCCAGCTTTGGTAATATTGGCACGCCGCGCGGCTGGGATAAAATTTACTGGGAGGGAAAGCGGCTTCTCATGAACCTTTTAGACATTGAGGTGCCCATGATTGCCGCGGTCAACGGCCCGGCCCTGATCCATGCCGAAATAGCAGTGCTATGTGACATTGTGCTGGCGGCTGACACCGCCGCATTTCAGGATGCCCCGCATTTCAAAAACGGCGTGGTTCCCGGGGATGGAGTGCATGTGATCTGGCCTTTGCTTCTGGGCACAAACCGGGGCCGGTATTTTCTCTTGACCGGACAGAAACTCTCTGCCCAAGAGGCCCTAAATCTGGGTGTAGCCAATGAGGTGGTGCCGCGTGACCAGCTCTTATCCCGGGCGTGGGAACTGGCCGAACAACTAGTCAAGCAGCCGCCCCTCACCCTGCGCTACAGCCGAGTGGTCCTTACCCTGCAGCTTAAGCGGCTCATGCAAGAGATACTTGGTTATGGCTTGGCCTTGGAGGGGATGGGAGCCATGGATCGGATGAATGTGAGCAGCTGAGGCCTGTTAATGTCCGCTTTGATCTACTGTCAGAACCTGACAAAGTCATATGGCGCTAAACGCCTGTTCCATAATCTCACCATTGGCGTGTTTGCCAAAGACCGCTTGGGAATCATTGGTCCTAATGGCTCCGGCAAATCCACTCTCATGAAAATCTTGGCTGGACTCGAACAGGCCGATCAGGGGACTGTGACCCGACGCCAACACCTGCGGGTCGCCTATATTCCCCAACAGTCTGAGTTTGATCCTGAAGCAACAGTGGTTGAGGAAGTCGAACGTGCCGCCGTTGCCTCTGGGCTGGCTGCTGATGAAATTGCCGCTTGGGTGCAGGAAACGTTGGGACGCATCGGCTTTGAAAAAGGGAGCCAAACTGTAGGCTCCCTCTCCGGGGGATGGGCAAAGCGGCTAGCGATTGCTTGTGGTTTTGTCCAGAACCCAGATGTGATGTTGCTGGATGAGCCCATGAATCATCTCGACCTGGAAGGGATGAGATGGTTGGAGCAGCTGATGTCCCAAGCCCCGTGGGCTTGGTTGATAGTGAGCCATGATCGGTGGTTTTTAGAACGCGCCACGAATAAGGTTGCGGAACTAAACAACCGGTATGCGGATGGAATATTTCTTGTCACCGGAAGGTATTCGGATTTCATCATCAAACGAGAGGAATACCAAAATGCTCAAACCCAGCAGGCCCAGGCGTTGTCAGCAAAGGTGCGACGGGAGGTTGAGTGGCTCCGGCGCGGACCCAAGGCAAGAGCAACAAAGGCAAAATCTCGGATTGATACCGCACATGCCTTACAGGCGGAACTAGCCGAAATAACCGCGCGCCTCAGCCAGGAAGAATCCTCCGTTGATTTTGTGGGCTCCGGACGTAAGACCAAACGATTGGTGGTGGTTGAGCACCTCAGCAAAGCCTTTGGACAAAGCCCTCTGATTCAAGACCTCGATCTGGTGTTATCCCCGGGAATGGCCTTAGGGGTCCTGGGAAGAAATGGCTCGGGAAAGTCTACCCTGCTCAAATTACTTGCTCAAGCACTCGAGCCCGACCGCGGAACCGTCACTCACGCGGACAGTCTGCAGGTTGTATATTTTGATCAGAACCGGGAACAGCTCGACCCCAAGGTGACCTTGCGAGACACGCTTTCGGACACTGGACCGTATGTGACTTATCGAGATCGTTCCATACCTCTGGTGTCGTGGGCCAAGCGATTTCACTTTAATCCCGAACAGCTTGATCTTCCAGTAGGGCTGCTGTCAGGAGGCGAACAGGCACGGGCTGTCATTGCCCGGTTGATGCTCCAGCCCGCGGATGTGTTGATTCTGGACGAGCCCACCAATGATCTTGATATCCCAACTCTTGAGGTGCTGGAAGAAAGCCTGCAGGAGTTTCCTGGAGCACTGGTACTGGTTACCCATGATCGATATGTGCTGACCCAGGTGTGTACCCTGTTTGTGGGGCTGGATGGAACAGGAACGCAGGGTCGGTTTGCCGATTATGATCAATGGGAAGCCTGGATCCATAATCAACCCGCCCACGGGAACCCCGAACAAGAGCCTGTGTCAAAGCAGCCTCCTTCTCAGAGCGTCCGACCTCGACGGTTGTCATCCAAAAGGCTGACCTACCGCGAACAACAGGAGTACACCACCATAGAAGAGCAGATTTTGGCAGCTGAGGCTGAGCTGAAAACCTGCCGCGCCCAAATGGAAGATCCGACCATTGCCACACAACACCTGCAATTACACAACGTTTATGTTGCGTTCGAAGCAGCGGAACAGGAGGTGGAACGGTTATATGCCAGATGGGCCGAGCTTGAGAATAAGCTGCAGGAAAATCATTAAAGATTTCGGCTCATGTCCAGAATGCGTGCAAACTTCTGGATTCCCGCCTGCGCGGGACGGTGGGATGGGCTACCCCTCTTCACCAGCGCACAGATTTCATACCTGAACCAAGGTTGCAAATGAGAGTCTTTACGAAAACCCTTTTTCTCCCCCGCGAGAAAACAAATTCCTTCTCCCTTTGGACTCTTAACTCTCTATCTATTCAATCTGCAGGTATGCCACCCTCCGTATCCTTAAGGAACCTTACAATCTCTTGATGATAAAAGTCGGCGTCATCCCACATGGCTAGGTGACTACCCTTCTCACAGATGGAGACCCGGGCATTCGGCATGCGTTGCCCCATGTCTTCGATATCGGCAACCCTCATTGTGTCGTAACGACCGACTGACAGCAAGGTGGGAATGGTGATCTGCTTGAGGTCATCCCATCTGTCCCAGGCAGCGAAGTTGCCGGTTATCACAAACTCGTTGGGCCCTTGCATGGTGTTATACACTGGTTTGGCCAGGTGCTTAAACATCCGCAGAACAGGCTCGGGCCAGGGATCAACGCGACAGATATACTTTTTATAGAGGTGCTCCATTAGCGCCTCTTCATATTCGGGGGCATCGAATTTACCCTCAGCTTCATACCGTTTGGTCATAGCAACCAGGTCGGCCGGCAACTTTTCCCTGAGTTCACTGATGTACTTCACATAAGCTTCAATACTGGCGGTCATGTTGGAAATGATGATTCCCTTGAGGTGTTGTTGGTACTTTAGGGCATACTCGATACCGAGCAGTCCTCCCCAGGAATTACCAAACAGGTAAAAGTCCTCCAATCCTAAGGCCCTTCTGACTTGCTCGACCTCTTCACGGAATCGGTTGATTGTCCAAAGACTGGTGTCATCGGGCTGGTCGGAATAATAGGAACCCAGCTGATCATAGAAAATCACCTCAATGCCATGTTGCGGCAAGTAGTCTACAAAACATTCGAAGTACTCATGGGTGCAGCCGGGACCGCCGTGCAGAGTGAGAAGCTTGATAGGGCCGTTGCCCACCCGTTGCGTCCATACCTTGTACTTGCCATCCACAGGTATCATTTCCACACCAGGAGCATTCTGCTTGTCCCATTTATCCATATCGTTTTTATCCTTCGCTGACACCTAACAAAGACATTCGACTGGCGGTACTCTCCGTAGCGCGTAAAACAAGAGAGACCCTTGCCCCACTGCGACCAGGACGCTCTCGCAAGCTTGGCTCTGCGCTGCCTTTGGGCTTAGTCTTCAGTGATCTGCAGCGCACCAGATGGGCAGGCGGCAACTGTCTGGCGTATCTCAGCTTCACTTGCTCCCTGTTGGTCAATGACTAACTGCCCATCAACAACCTTGAACACGCTTGAGAGAGTTTTGACACAGTTCCCAGAGTGGATGCATACCTTGGCATCATACGTAACTTTCATGGCTGTCCCTCCTTGTGGTTTATGGAAAAAATGATGACATGAGGTGGCTAAGGCCACATCTGGCTAAGGCCACATCTGGCTAAGGCCACATCTGGCTAAGGCCACATCTGGCTAAGGCCACATCTGGCTAAGGCCACATCTGGCTAAGGCCACATCTGGCTAAGGCCACATCTATAGTCGTTCTGCCTAAACAATGAATTCCTCTAGTCCTTATGACTCTCTTTCTTCATTCCTTACCAACTCTGCCATGATTATCCTACACCCGCCTTTTGCGCTCGCTCCAGTACCCGCTTTTCGAGATCAGCAATAGGGCCGTCGATCATACGTCCGTGGAAGGAAACGGCCCCATGACCTTCAGCCACTGCCTTGTCAAATTCGGCCAGCAGCTCGTGAGCATAGGTAACTTCCTCGGGGGTGGGGGTGTACACTGTGTTCACCGGCGACACCTGGTTGGGATGGATGCAGGCTTTGCCCTCGTAGCCGAGCGACTTTCCTTGTTGGGTTTCAGCCATGAACCCTTCGCTGTCATTGATCTGCAGAAAAACGTTATCGATTGGATCTAGTCCAGAGGCTTTGGCCGCTAGGGCAACCTGGCAGCGAGCATGGAAAATCACTCCCTCGGTTGAGGGGGCTGCCTTTATGCCCATGGCCAGGGAGAGGTCCCCGTGCCCAAAGAGGAGGGCATCAATCCTCGGGGTTGCCCGGGCAATGGTAAAAACGCTGCCAATGGCCTCTGGGCTTTCAATAATGGGAAGCAGTTTGACCTTTCCGAGAGGCTGGCCCGAACGTTTCTCTACTAGAGAGACCAACTGATCAACAAAACGGATTCCCTCAACTGAATTAGTCTTGGGTACTACGAAAGCATCTGCTCCTGCTGCCACCATGGCCAGGACATCATCAAAGAAGAAGTCGGTGTCCTGCCCATTAATGCGTACTGTACGCTCGAAGCGAGCAAAGGCAGGATCTTGTAGCACCTGGCCAAGGGTCTCTCGTGCGGCCGCCTTGCGCTCGGGTGCTACCGCATCTTCCAGGTCAAAGATCAAGGAGTCAGCCGGCGAGTCTTGGGCTTTGACAATCTTACGTTCATCGCTACCAGGAACAAACAGCAGGCTACGCCGAAGTCGAGACATGGTTAACTCTCCTATACCTATTTAGGCAGACGGTTGCTTAAGCGTGATAGAAAGGGGTTGTTGGCCCTTGAGAGCACTGACCTTGAGAATCGAAAAGCCAATAAGATTTCCCTCCTCATCGACTTTTTCCATCACCGCATCGTTATCCGTTTCTCGGAAGTACCCTTTTCTTTGCTCAAAAAGCACTTCCAGATAATCCCCTTCTTGATCGTACCAAACCCTTACTTCTTCTCCCATAAGATTTTCCCTCTCTTGATCGTATCGCTATAGTACGCCGTAATGATGAAGTTGTCACACGATAAGGTTTTGACAACAACGCACAGGAATTTTTGTGTAACCGGCGTTGATGGATAGTGTTTGTAAAACAATTCAACAGTTTCATCCGTCCTTGACCTCACAGTCTTGTCGGGCACGGCAAGGGTTTCTGCTATACGAGGGACCTGCTCTGCCATTTCTGGATGCTCGGTCTGGAGGTGCAGCCTCCGCTCTTCAGTCAGTCGAATCGATCGACCGTGGATGTCTTGCAAAAGAGAAAAATTAGGCTTCAGATAACCCCCTCCTCCTTTAATTCTTCCAACTCTTTTTTACTCATGCCCAGCTTCCCACAGTAGATCTCTTCGTTATAGGCACCCATTTGGGCAGGAGCCGTCCAGCGAATGGTCCCTGGGGTGCGGGAAAATTTGGGCAGAACGTTTTGCATTTTTACCTGCCCTAGATCCCGGTCTTCAACTGTGGTGACGGTCTCTCTAGCCTGGTAGTGAGGGTCATTGAAAATGTCGCGAATATCGTACACGGGTACAAGGGCTGCCTCACACTCATCAAAGCGCTTGACTACTTCCTCGGCGGTATGTTGGGCAATCCAGTCACCTACAATCTTGTCTACTTCATCAATGTGTTCAACCCGGCTGCGGTTGTCTTTAAAGCGAGGGTCATTAATCAACTCGGGTTGCCCTATTGCCTTAAATACCCGAGCGGCGATGGCATGGGCATTGGCGGAGAGGGCCAGCCACTTACCGTCCTTGGCCTGGTAGACATTGCGTGGAGCGCCAATGGACGGCGTTCGGCTGCCCGCGCGATTTTGGATGATACCCAGTTGATCGTAGACAATGGCTTGGTCTCCGAGAATGGTAAAGATTGGCTCAAGTACGCTTAGGTCCAGCACCTGGCCTTTGCCACTTTTATGGTCGCGCTCGTAGAGGGCCATCATGGTTGCCCAGGTACCGATCTGACCAGCAATAGAATCGGCCAATCCTGTGGCTGGCAGAGTAGGGGGACCATTGGGATCCCCGGTGATATGAGCAAAACCGCTCATGGCCTCAGCTAGTGTACCAAAGCCCGGTTTGTTCTTGTACGGGCCAGTCTGACCAAAGCCAGAGATTCTTACCAAAATAAGGCGGGGATTAATGGCATGTAGAATCTCCCATCCTAAGTTCCAACGCTCCAGAGTTCCGGGTCGAAAGTTTTCGGTGAGCACATCGGCATCGGCAATGAGTTTTTTGAGAATTTCCTGCCCCTCGGGTTTATGGAGGTCCAGGGTAACACACTTTTTATTACGGTTGGTGATCTTCCACCACAGCGGTATCCCGTCTTTGGCCGCTCCCAAGGTACGGAGACTATCTCCTAGTCTGGGATGCTCAACTTTAATGACTTCAGCCCCATAGTCTCCCATGTTTTGTGAAATTGTGGGTCCGGCAAAGAGCACGGCAATGTCTACCACCTTAAGCCCTTCCAGGGGCAGGTTTCCCATAAGATCCCTCCTAGTCCGGTTTGGTCTTTTTTGTGTTTTCTACCTGTTTTTCCTCCAGATAGCAAAGTCCTTCAGGACTGTGGACAAACTCGACCCGCAGTGGCAGGATAACAGCCATGAAACGAGTAGGAGTAGATATTGGCGGCACGTTCACTGACTTGATTTATGTAGATGAGGAAAGGGGTGAGGTGTTGGTGCACAAGCTGCCCAGCACCCCGGCTGACCCGGCGCTGGCCACTCTGCAGGGCCTTGAGGAGGTGTGTGAGCGGGCTGAGGTGGTCCCCTCTCTTATTGATCAGCTTTTTCATGGCACCACCGTTGCCACCAATATTGTGCTTGAGCATAGCGGTGCCCAGGTGGGGATGCTAACCACCAGAGGATATCGGGATATCTTACATATTGCCCGTCACAAACGCCCATTTTCCTTCAGCCTTTATCAGGATGTGCCCTGGCAGAAACATCCGCTTGTACGCCGCCGCTACCGACTGGCGGTGTCCGAAAGAGTTGTGGCGCCAAATGGTGAGGTAGTGGTTCCCTTAAACGAAGAAGAGGTCCGCCAGGCGGTGCGCAGGTTGAAGGCCGAGGGAGTGGAGGCCATTGCTGTCTGCTTTCTCTTCTCGTTTCTTAATCCCGCCCATGAGAGGCGGGCCAAAGAGATTGTCCAAGAAGAATATCCAGAGTGCTTCCTCTCGGTTCGGCATGAGGTCCTTCCCCAGTACCGGGAGTATGAGGGGTTCAGTACTGTTTGCCTTAATGCCTATGTGGGACCGAAAGTGAGTCGATATGTAGAAAACCTGGAGCAGGTTATCACTGACAAGGGAGTAAGGGGCGGGCTACACCTCATGACCTCAGTGGGAGGGGTAGCCTCGGCTGAGGGTGCGGCCCGGCGTCCGGTTAACCTGGTTATGTCCGGGCCTGTAGCTGGCCTGCTGGGTGGTATCTGGACAGGCAAAAACTCCGGCTATCCCAGTGTGATCACGCTTGACGTTGGCGGCACCTCTGCCGACATTGGTGTGGCTCCGGCTGGCCAGGTGCGCATGAAGCATCTGCTGGATACCAGAGTGGGGGGATATCATGCGATGATTCCTATGGCGGAGATAGACTCCATTGGTACGGGTGGAGGAAGCCTGGCCTATATTGATGCTGGCGGCATGTTTCGCGTGGGGCCAAAGAGTGCAGGTGCTGACCCAGGGCCCGCCTGCTATGGCAAGGGCGGGACTCACCCTACGGCCACAGACGCTTTGCTTGTCTTGGGTCGGCTGCGGCCAGAGGGTTTTCTCGGCGGTAGCATGCGGGTGCAGCCAGATTTGGCTGAGGAAGCCATTCTCCGGGAGCTCTGCCAACCCCTGGGAATGAATGTTGAGCAGGCCGCTTTGGGGGTTGCGCGCATTCTCACCCATAGCATGATTGAGGGTATTGAGATCAACAGCGTACGTAAGGGATACGATCCGCGTGACTTTGCCCTGGTGGCTGCCGGTGGGGCGGGGCCGCTGTTTGCCTGTGACATAGCCCGGGAGCTTGGTATTCCTATGGTTTTAGTGCCGCGCTATCCGGGGATTACGTCAGCTCTAGGGCTGCTGGCCACGGACATTGTCTACGAGTTTGTTGCCACTGAGATGCAGCTCTTCTCTGAGCTTGATCGGGGAAAACTTGCTGTTGACTTTGCTGAACTGGAACACCAGGCAGCCGCCCGTTTGCAAGAGGATGGCCTTGATGCCCCAAGGACAATTATCCGCCGGATTGCCGACTGCCGCTATGTGGGACAGGGATATGAGCTAAGAGTAGAGATTCCCTCTGGGTCTATTGATGAGGGTTGGCAGGAGAGGGCAGTCGAGGCTTTTCACCAAGCGCATGAGCGCGAGTATGTGCGTCGCTTTCCCCAGAGTGACATCCAGATAGTGAATATCCGCGTACAGGGGATCGGGTTGATTCCACAACTACGCTTCAAAGAAGTTACCCTGGGAGACAGCTCTCCTCAGGAGGCGCACAAATTTACCCGTGAAGTGACCTTTGGCGTTGATGAGGTTGCAAAGAAAATTCCCACAACCTTCTATGACCGGGAAATGCTCAAGGTGGGAAACGTGATCACCGGCCCGGCTATCATAGAGCAGTTTGACAGTACGGTGGTGGTGAATCCTGGCTTGTCGGCGGTGGTAGATAAGTATGGGACACTCATGATTGAGTGCCGATAGGAGGATCGCAGTCCTACATAAGGAGGCCCAGCCATGGCACTGATGCAAGAGATCGAAGAAGCAAAAGCAACAGGGGAGGCAAAGCCTTCTCTTGATCCCATTACCCTCAGGGTCTTAGGCGGCGCGTTTACCGCGGTTGCTAAGGAGATGGCGCATGTTCTCTATCGTATGTCCTACTCCAGCATTATTCGTGAATCCGAGGACCTGGGTGCTGGTCTCTACGATGCTGAGGGTAACGAGATCTGCGAGAGCGATACTTCTCCCATGCATGTGGGTTCGCTTCCAGCCTATATTCGGGGGTTTCTCCAGCGGCTTAAAGGCAAGATCCATGACGGTGACGTGATCCTTCACAATCATCCCTTCCACGGTTCTAGCCACACGCCCGACCTGGGTATAGCGGTCCCGGTATTCTGGCAAGGCGAATTAATCGGTTTTGCTGCGGTTACCGCCCACCTCCTTGATATGGGCGGGGCAGCCCCTGGGATTAATGTTGACGTGGTGGATGTCTGGGCCGAGGCCAAGCTGTTTAATGCCATCAAACTCTATGATGCTGGGGTGAAGAACGAAGACCTGTGGAGTTTTTTCCTTGACAATGTGCGTACTCCAGAGATGAATACTGGCGACATTGAGTCCATGATTGCTGCCTGCCAGCTGGGCCGTGAGCGCTTTTTGCGCTTGGTGGAAAAGTATGGGGTGGAAACCGTGCTGCATGCGGCCCATGAGTTAATGGACTATTCCGAGCGGATGTTGCGTAAGGAGATCGAACGGATTCCAGACGGGGAGTATGTGGCCCCGGTCCAATATCTTGACGATGACGGCCGCAATCGCAATAAACCCCTGCCGGTATGTGTGAAGGTCAAGGTGGAAGGCAGTGACATAACCATTGACCTCACTGGTTCCAGTCCCGAGGTGCCCACTGGCTACAATGTGCCGTTTGAGGGCAGCACGCTGGTTGCCTCCTATGTCATAGTGCGGAGCATCCTGCTGGACGAAGCAACCTACCCAGACCCAGTGCCGCAGAACGAAGGAATTTTCCGGCCCATTAAGGTCATTGCCCCAGAAGGAACCATCTTTAATCCCCGTTTCCCCCGTGCCTGCTTTAGCCGCTTTAATCAGGTGCAGTACCTGGCCGATGGCATCAACCTGGCTCTTGCTCAGGCGGTGCCTGACAGGGTGTGCGCGGGCAATGCCGCCCATGTGCATTTCCTGAGCTATAGCGGGTTTATCGAAAAGAAGGGCCAGTATTGGGTCTATCTGGAGGTCAATGAAGGAAACTGGGGAGGCAGAAACGGTAAGGACGGGCTCGATTCTATTGCTTGTTTGATCGAGAATACGCGGAACAATCCAGTAGAAGAGTTAGACCTGCGTTTCCCTCTGCGCAATGAACGATACGAACTTAGAGAGGAACCGCCGGCTCCCGGCCAGTGGCGGGGTGGGATTGGTATTGTACGGGAAAATCGTTTTCTTGTGCCCGGCTATCTCTCCTCGGAAGCCGAGCGTCATTTCGATCCGCCCAAAGGAATCTTTGCTGGTGGAGAGGGGTGTCGAGCCTCTATGATCAAAAACCCAGGAGTAGAGGGAGAAGAACGGCTCCATAGTAAGGTAACGGGCTATCCCGTAGAAGAGGGGGAATTAATCCAGATCAAGACAGCCAACAGCGGTGCCTACGGTGACCCCTTTGTCCGAGAGCCCGAGCTAGTTCTTGATGATGTCCTGGATGATTTCATTACGGTAGAGATGGCAGAGAGAGACTATGGGGTGGTTATTGATCCCCAGACTATGCGAGTAGATATTGAAGCCACTCGCCGCCGGCGAGTGAATAGGGGGTAAAGTAGTATCCTCACCCCAGCCTCCTCCCGCTGCCTTGCAGGAGAGGAGGTAGTCGATAGTCAAGATTTTTAATTCCCTCGCCCTTCAATGATTCCAAAGTCAGAACCTTAGTCCTGGAGGTCATCTGTGGCGCGAGTAGCTGGGAAAGTAACACATCCTACATAGTTTCTCGCAAGGACTACTGTGGGGGAAGTCCAATCATTAAAGGAACAAAATTTCCCGTACGTTCTGTAGTCAATTATATTTTACGGCAAGGACTCTTACCTGAGGAACTAGTGAAAGAATTTTCTCACCTCACACTGGCTCAGGTTTATGAGGCGCTGTCGTATTATTATGACCACACAGACGAGATAGAGCAAGAATTGAGAGAGAACAGTGAAGAAGAGTTGAGACCAGAGAAAGCCAACTGATGGCTCGGCTCGCTCTCTTTCTCGACGAAGATGTTCGGGTTGTGCTTGCAGAAATCCTACGGCAGCGGGGGTATGATGTTGTTCATGTGTTGGAGGTAGATCGTGGAGGTCAAGATGATCCAGAACAACTGGCCTACGCAGTTAGCTATGGGCGGGCCATGCTAACCCATAACATCCGTCATTATCTGCTTCTTGTCGAGGGACAAAGATCAACGTTTTCGGGCCATGTGCTATTGGAACCCCGAGCTGCGCCTGATCGCTATCCTGCTTGAGGACCAAGAGCCCGTACGTATATAGCAATGTCCTCTTCGATAAGCAGATCATCCAATTCTGGGTTGACCAGATCCAGGACTTCGAAGTCGTCGTCAGTGGGAACATGGGCGTCAATGATTGCTCCACGCTGAGTCGGGTGAGTACAGACCTCGAATGAGGCATTGGGGAATTTCGCTCTGATCTTGGCACACGTTTTCTCTACCAAACCACAGACGTATTCATCCTGCGTATTGAGCATACCAGTTTTCATGAGACTTTCTCCTGCGTTACCTGCACGAATTCTTGGGCTTGTCTCAGAACTCGGCCCGCTACCCGTTCACTGACCGAAGACAAGGTGTAGTCGGCTTTCTCTCTCACCTCTAGGGTATCCCGCAAGACTCGACGTAAAATAATCGGATACAACTTACGGCGGTTGATCAGTAGCCCGTTGAACTGGCTCTGAACGAACTCGTGACTCCATTCTCCTTTAGGGTTTGTTGGTCGTATGCCAGCAGAGAGGAGCGCAGCGATAGCTGCCTGGAAACAGGCATAGTAGGCGCGGTTCGCACAGGAGTTGTACCGGGCGGCAGCGAAATCAGCCTTTGCCGAGGTCAGACTTTCTGTAGCCTTGACCATATATGTCTGGGCTTCCTCCAACGGAATTCCTACGATTTCCTCAAGAGTTTAAACCATGCTTTTCCCCGTGCCTTAGCGAAGTCAACCACAAAAGAATTATAAAGGGATCGAGTATGCCGGTCAAATTTGAGGCGGGGGTTTTCTACATTGACAGCAAGCGCAATATCGGTATAGGCTCCCCTGCAGGAATAAGAACACCGGTCCAGCAATCCTTGGGCTTGATGCTTGGAGTAAGGGGGGCCTTAGCCTCTTCCACACTATTTCAGAGATAAGGGAGGGCAATCCCAATGGCCAAAAAGGATATCAAGGTAGCTTATGGTATTGACGTGGACGCCGTGGGGGGGTGGCTTGGCTCTTATGGGGGGGAGGACTCGCCGGACGATATTTCGCGTGGTCTCTTTGCCGGCGAGGTCGGAGTCCCACGTCTATTGAAACTCTTCAACACCTATAACCTCAAAACTAGCTGGTTCATTCCCGGACATTCTATTGAAACCTTTCCTGACCAAACCCGTATGATTGGAGAGGCTGAACACGAAATCGGCGCCCACGGCTACTCTCACGAAAACCCCATTGCCATGACCCCACAGCAGGAAGAGGACGTTCTGGTTAAGACCATTGAGCTGGTTGAGCAGTTTTCCGGTAGTCGCCCGGTTGGTTATGTGGCTCCCTGGTGGGAGTTTTCCAATATTACCAACGAGCTGCTGTTGAAATATGGCTTCAAGTATGACCACAGCCTCATGCATAACGACTTCCATCCCTACTATGTCCGAGTGGGTGATAAATGGACAAAGATTGACTACTCCAAACCCGCGGCAGATTGGATGAAACCGCTGGCCCGCGGTCAGGAGACCGACCTCATTGAGATCCCGGCAAACTGGTATCTTGATGATCTCCCACCCATGATGTTTATCAAGAAGTCACCCAACAGCCATGGCTTTGTTAACCCCCGGGAGGTTGAGCAGCTGTGGCGTGATCAATTCGACTGGGTCTATCGTGAATACGACTATGCGGTGTTCACAATGACCATCCACCCGGATGTCAGTGGCCGGCCGCAGGTGCTGCTCATGCATGAGCGGCTGATCGAATATATTAGTAGACACCAAGGGGTGAGCTGGGCAACCTTTGGGGAAATTGCCGACGATTTTGCCAGTCGTCACCCTAGGGAGTAGGGGCAACTCCCTGTGGCATGGGTTACAGCTTAAGGGTAAATGATAGCTTTTAGCTTCTGCCTTGGGCCTCTGAGTTCCTACGGGGGAAGGTTAAGATGGGGGGTATATACGGTTACAGCTCTACCGCGCGCCCCCTCACCCTGTCCCTCTCCCGCCAGGGGAGAGGGGATCTATATTCGCAGAGCAGGTTTATATTCTGTATGACAAAGCGCAAATTGGCATAAGGAGGGGTAAGCCATGCCGCATGATATTGTCCTGAAAAATGGTCTTGTAGTAACGCCTACGGGTGTCATCCGGGGGGGAGTGGCGGTGGTTGGCGAACAGATTGTGACCATAGGAGCAGACGCCACCTTGGGAGCAGGCAAACAAGAGATTGACCTGGGCGGCAAGATTGTCTTTCCTGGATGCTTTGATCCCCATGTCCACTTTGGCATTAGTGACAAGATTGGCGATGAGGCCATGGTGGAGGATTTCCTGCATGATACCAAAGACTGTCTCATAGGTGGGGTGACAACCATTGCCACTACAACTCTTATTGGCCGGGACCCTCTAGTGGAGCTGTTCGACCGGGCACTGCGTTGCGGTACCGGGCATTCCTGGTGTGACTTTAAGCTCACCTGTGTAGTTAATACCCTGGACCAGATTGAGGCTATACCGGCCGTGGCTAAAAAAGGTGGAATGTCATACAAATTCTTTACCGGCTATGCGGGGGAGCAGGCGGCTGGCTTTGGCATGAATCCCGAGGGGATCACCCCAGCCGTTTTTCATGCCGCCTGCGAGACCTTTGCCAAGTGTGGGCCTCCCACGTTCCCCAAGATCCATGCCGAGGATCCCTATGTGCGCGGGATTTTGGTGGATCGAATTCGCCAGATGGGCAGATCGGACTCCCTGGTGGCCTGGGCCGAGACCAGCCCCGAGTGGGCCGAGAGCCTCCAAGTGTATACCTATGGTCTCATTGCCAACCAATTGGGTGTTCCCCTCTACCCGGTGCACATTAGTGCCGCTTATACTGTAGAGACCGTGAAAGACCTCCAGGCCCAGGGTTTCCCTATTGTGGGTGAAACGGTCTCCTGCTTTCTTGCCACCACGGCCCCGGAGATGGATGCCAAAGGGATGGGGTCAAAGGCCAAGATCCAGCCGCCTATCCGTTTTGACAAGGACCGCGAGAGATTGTGGCGAGGGATCAAAGAGGGAACTATCACTGTGGTAGGAACCGATAGCCTCACTTACTCCAGCCAGTTTAAAGAAAGTGTGGGCTTTTGGGATTGCCGGGTGGGCATTAACCTTCAGGTGGCCGATACCCTTACCCTCCTTTTTGATGAAGGAATCAACAAGAGACGGGTTGACCTAGTAACCCTGGCCAAGGTTCTCTCTGAGAATGTGGCCAGGGTCTACGGCATTTATCCCAGAAAGGGAGCGATTGCCATAGGCAGCGATGCCGACCTGGTGGTCATTGATCCGGATAAAGAGGGAACCCTGGGAAAGCACCGCTACCGGAGCCGAGCCGATTACTCCCTGTGGGAAGGGAGGAAGGTTAAAGGGATGCCAGTTATGACTTTCTTACGGGGGAACCTGGCCATGCAGGACGGAGAGATCGTCATGGATAAGTCTATGGGCCGGCATATAGAACAGGTGGTGAAACCCCGCGGCCTATAAAGGCAGAAAAAAAGAAAGGAGAGAGACTATGGCGCGAGAGGACACAAAGGCGATCTATGAGCGGGCCGGCTTGGCCCATCGTATGGGGTTTGGTAAGCGTCCGGCCTTGGTGGCAGTAGATATGCAGATTGGCTTTACCGCCCCAGAAAAATCCCCGCTGGCAGGAAACCTTGATAGTCAGGTAGCTACCATCAACAAGCTTATTGCTGTGGCTCGCCCTAAAGGGGTGCCCATTATCTTTACTGCGGTAGGTTATGAGCCTATCAATCAGGCTGATGGCGGGCTATGGGTAGAAAAAGTGCCTACTCTCCGTCATCTCAAATTAGGCAGCGAGCTGGTAGAACTCGATCCCCGCCTGGATCACAGGCCTGAAGACATGGTTATTATCAAGCAATATGCCTCGGCTTTCTTTGGTACCCACCTAACTCCAACCCTGACCGCGCGGGGTATCGATACCGTGATTGTCACTGGGTGCACAACCAGCGGCTGTGTCCGGGCTAGCGCTATTGACGCCATCTCGTATGGATTTCGGCCGATCCTCCCCATTGAGGGGGTAGGGGACCGGGCCCAGGAGCCTCATGAGGCCAATCTCTTTGACATTAGCAGCAAGTATGGGGACGTGGTGCCTGTAGAAGAGGTGCTGGATTACCTTAAGGAGCTTTAATAAAATGGCAGCTGGCAGCCAATCTCCTCCTGGTAGGGGGCAACCCCTTGTGGTTGCCTTGGAGGCGGGCAGGCACGGGGGCCTGCCCCTACAGAATATCACAAAACCTGGGAATTACTTGGGCCGCGCTGTATTAGCTTGGGCGATCAGAATGTACTGATAGGGCAAGAACTTCAGCCTCTCAATGATTTCCAGTCCCGCCTCTTGCAATTCTTCTTCCACCTTCTCTTCACCCAACCGCATATGCATGGGTGGTCCCACCGGCATTCCTTCCTTTTTGTAGAAGTCCACAATCACCACCCGTCCCTGGGGCTTGAGCGCTTTGCGCAGTTTGCGCAGGTATATATTGTGATCTTCAAGGTGGTGATAGATATTGCAGATAAACGCTAGGTCAATAGAACTATCGGCCAGCAAAGGATCGTGCGGTGGCACCAAGAGGGTTCTAACGTTTGGGATTTTTTCTTTGGCTAGGCGCTGGCGCAGGTAGTTAAGGGTGTTCCCCTCGGTATCAAGGGCATACACGAGTCCCTTAGGGGCAACAGCCCGAGCAAAACGTAGGGTAAAATAGCCGCTGCCTGCGCCTATATCAGCTACAGCCTGGCCTTTCTGGAGATTAAGAGCCTGAACAACGGCATCGGGCTTTTGCCACTCATCACGCTCAGGGTCTTCAAAGAACGCAATATACTCTTCCAAAGGCACCGGGCGGGTAAAAGGGATCTCTTGCGCTCTAAGCGTCCCTGTCCAGATCCAAAGCAGCAAAAGAATAGTGCTAGAGCAAAGTGGCCAGGATATAGAGTATCTCATTTCTTAGATTCTTCCTGTCTATTCCTTGCGACTCCAGATACCTCTTTTTTATAGGCAGAAATATGGTAAGTTTGCCAGGTGGCTAAGGGTCAGGACCTGCTTCAACGTATGCAGCAAACTCCCTTCGGATGGCGGCAGGGGGACTTTCGGCGTTTGTATCTTACCTATGGATTTGAGGTTATCGAAGGGAAAAGGCCTATTGTAGTACGACATCCAGACCACCCAGATCTTAGCACGACCGTGGCCAGGCACCAGAAATTAGCTCCTGTCTATGCGCGTACGGCCGTGCGACTTATTGCAGAATTGCTCCAACGCAGGGCTAAGCAAGGAGCGCAGGAGATAGGCAAAAAATGAAAGACATAGAGTACTACGATTCGCTTCCATGGGAGGTCCACATTGAACGGGACCTCCAGAACGATGGCACGGTCTACTATATTGCCCGCCATCTGGAATTTGGGGATGTTGCTGGCCCTATAGGGACTGGGGCTTCGCCCGAAGAGGCGCTGACAGAGCTGCGAGAGGCGCGACAAAGTCTGATTGCTGTCCTTTTGGAGCAGGGCGATCCCGTTCCGGAGCCAAGACCGGTAAAGACCGCTGCTGCATAGCTTCCAGAGTGGGTCTTGCTTGCTGAGTCTGAGTTCTTAATCAAGTCCTAGAAGGCTGCAAGAATGCATTGCCCAAGTTTTGGATTTAAGAATCCCGAGAGAATGAATTTCTGAGAAAAGTAAAAAGATAGTGGGAAAGGAGGAGAATGATGAGTGACACACGTGAAAGACTACAAGAGCTACTGCAGAAAGTACGCCAGACGGGAAAACTAGAACCCGAAGAATTGAGCGAACTGATTCAAGCCCAGGACATTGATGTGAAAACTGGACCTCAAGTGGGAGAAGAGATACCGGATTTTACCCTGCCGGACGGGACCGGACGCTCTTGGAGCCGAGCCGATTTGTTGGGGCCAGAGGGGCTATTATTGCTCTTTCACCGCAGTGCTGATTGGTGACCGTTCTGCCGTTCGCAGCTCGTTGAGCTGCAAGAGAGCCAGGCCGCATGCAAAGCCCAGGGTCTTAACGTAGCGGCTATCAGTTATGACTCACCGGAGATACTCAGCCGTTTTGCCAACAAATATGGTGTGACCTATCCCTTGCTGAGCGATGCCGATAGCCAAGTGATCCGTCGTTTTGGTATTCTCAATAATAATATGCCTGAAGGTGACCCGCTCTATGGCGTGCCCTTCCCCGGGTTCTATCTCCTGGACAGCGCAGGACGGGTGCGAGCCAAGTCTTTTCTTGTTGATCACACCACCCGTACTACTGCCGCCAGCATGCTTATGGAACAGCAAGACACAGTTCCGGACAATGGGCGCATAGAAATAGATACCCAGGATGTACGCTTGACCCTGCAACAGTCTTCTAAGGTGGCCCGTCCTGGACAGACTTTGTCAATACGGGCCGAACTCGAGGTAAATCCAGGCCTGCATATCTATGGGCCCGAGGTACCGGAAAGTTACTTACCTACCACGCTGAACTTGAATGATGCTGAGGTACTGCTCCAGCACAAGTTCCACTTTCCCGAGCCGCAGTTGCTCCACATTGAAGCGGTGAACGAGACCGTGCCCATGTACACCGGAAAAATTGTGATCGAAGGAAACCTTATACTGAAGCCTTTTGTTTCTCCGGGTCAGTATCAGCTACCAGGGATGCTACGTTATCAGGCATGTACCGATAGCGAGTGTTATTTCCCGGAAGAGATAAGCTTTGAGTTACCTCTACAGGTTGAGCCTACAATAGCGCAGGTGAAGGAGTAGTAAGAGGTAGGGGCTCAGGAGAACAAACCGCCCCCTCACCCTATCCCTTTCCCGCGCGGACCGCAGTCGCGAACGCGGGTGGGGGTGAGGAGGAAAAGTGTGTGGTCCCCATTTTGTTCGCCACTCTTAGAAGAAGCCAGGATGGGGATGGAAGCCGTGGAAAGGAGACATAAAAATGGCTGTTAAGACGCCCACGCTGGATGATCTAGCTCGCATTGCTGCTGGTTACTCCCTGAGTTTGACTCCTCAGGATCTGGAATCTTTCCAAGGTCTGATGGCCGGAACCCTGGCCTCCTATGCTCGCCTTGACGAGCTTGCCGAGCCAGCTTTGCCAGTCAAATATCCGCGCAGCCCGGGTCTCCGTCCACAGCCCGAAGACAACCCCCTGGGCGCTTGGTACTGGCGCACAGAGATTAAGGGGAATTCATCCGGGCCTCTAGCAGGGAAGACCGTGGCTATCAAAGATAATGTTTGTGTGGCCGGTGTCCCCATGATGAACGGGAGCAGCGTGCTGGAAGGATATGTCCCTGAGATTGATGCCACAGTGGTGACACGCATTCTCGAAGCAGGAGGAACTATTCTGGGCAAGTCTGTCTGTGAACACCTCTGTTTCTCAGGCGGTAGCCACACAAGCGATACTGGCCCAGTGCGCAACCCCCATAATCCTAAACGCTCAGCCGGGGGCTCGTCGAGTGGAAGCGCGGCCCTGGTTGCGACGGGAGAGGTTGACCTGGCAATGGGAGGAGACCAGGGAGGCTCCATCCGTATTCCCGCTTGCTGGTGCGGCATCTGCGGGATTAAGCCGACCTATGGACTTGTGCCCTATACCGGGGCATTTCCTATCGAGTTAACGGTTGACCATGTTGGGCCCATGGCGCGGACGGTAGCCAACGTTGCCTTGTTGTTGGAAGTCATTGCCGGTCCGGACGGATTTGATCCGCGGCAGAGGGCAGGACTGAGAGGTGAGAGGTACACCCAGGCGTTGACCGGTGAGGTGCGTGGGCTGAGGTTAGGGATTGTGCAGGAAGGCTTTGGTTGGCCAGGATTGTCCGAAAAGGATGTTGATGAGTGTGTGACTCAAGCTGCCCATGCCTTTGCGGGGTCGGGAGCTGAAGTCAAAACGGTATCCATACCATGGCATCGGGACGGCAAGCATATTTGGAACGCAATTGCCACTGAGGGCGCAACCATGTTGATGGTATTGGGGAATGGTATGGGCACGAACTGGAAAGGTCACTATGCCACCAGTCTTCTGGACGCCTATGCCCGGGGCCGCCTCACCCAGGCCAACGACTTCTCCGAGACGGTTAAGATGGTGATGATGCTGGGCCGCTACATGCAGGACCATTATCATGGTCACTATTACGCCAAGGCGCAGAACCTGGCTCGCTTGTTAACCGAAGCCTATGACACGGCCCTGCGCGACTGTGACCTGTTGGTGATGCCAACTCTGCCAATGAAGGCAACACTTATCCCGTCGGCTAGTGCCAGCCGGGAGGAATATGCAGACCGGGCACTAGAGATGATCCCCAATACCTGTCCGTTTGATGTTACTGGTCATCCGTCCATAAGCGTGCCCTGTGGTATGTCAGCGGGACTGCCGGTGGGCATGATGCTTACTGGCCGGATAGGCGAAGATGCTACCGTGCTTCGTGCCGCCCATGCGTTTGAGCAACAGGTTTTTGCTGCTCCGGCTCCTTCTGGGCAGAGTCGCTAATGAGATGATCTAATTCCCATAGAGGAGCAGAGATGAGATTCTTTGACGCCTTGCCGTGCGGCTTGGAATCCATAGCAAGACAACAGCAAAAGAAACGAAGAAGAGGGACATAAGACAAGTTTAAGAAGGAGGGGGGCTAATGACTGCCCGTGAAAGGTTTAGAACAGATGAGGCTGAGGCGATCGTTGAAGCCGCGCTTGCCCTGGGTCCGCAGATCCGTGCTGCTGCGGGCGAGATTGAAGAAGGCCGGCGACTACCCGTGCCCATTGTCCAGGCCATGAAAGGGGCTGGCGTTTTTCGTATGACCATGCCCCGAGCCTGGGGCTGTCCCGAAGCCGACCCCCTCACGCAGGTGCGGGTTATTGAGGCTCTTTCCCTTGCCGACGGGTCGGTGGGCTGGTGTGCCATGATTGGCTCGGATGGCGGCTATTTCAGCGCGTATCTTGATCAGGCGGTAGGCAGAGAAATGTACCGTGATCTTGATGCTGTGACCGCCAGTGTTCTTAGGCCCGTTGGGCGCGCGCTGGCTGTGGAGGGGGGCTACCGGGTCAGCGGACGCTGGGCTTTTGCTAGCGGCTGCCAGCATAGTACCTGGATGGCAAATATGTGCGTTGTCTTTGAGGGCAACGCGCCACGGATGAAGGCGAACGGTAATCCGGAGACTCTTGTGTGTTTTCTGCCTGGGGCGGAGTGTGAGGTCATTGATACCTGGACTACCACGGGCCTACGTGGAAGCGGTAGCCATGATGTTGCTGCTCAAGATGTGTTTGTCCCAGCAGAGAGAACCTTCCGTCTTCTCTCACAACCCCCACAGCGTCCCGGCCCGCTTTATGCGTTTCCCATCATGTTCGCCTCTAACCTTCCTGGGGTAGCCTTGGGGATTGCTCGCAGTGCTATTGATGTGATTATCGAACTGGTGAGTAAGAAGCAGGGGATGTTCGGCAACAAAGCCTTGCAAGAAGAGGCTTATGTCCAATTGGCGGTAGCACAAGCCGAGGCTTTGGTCGGCTCAGCTCGCAGCTACTTCTTTGATGTAATGGGCGATCTCTGGGCAACCTTAGCTGTGGGTCATCAACCTACTGCCGGCCAGCGTGCGCGCTTCCGGCTCTCTATGACTCATCTCCACGGGGCTTGCGTCCAAGCCGTAGACCTCATGTACAAGACTGGCGGCGGCTCTTCTCTGTATGCCACACATCCGCTGGACCGGCACTTTCGCGACATTCACACTCTCAACCAGCATGTCATTGTCTCACCAAAGACCTACGAATCGGCTGGACGGATGTTATTAGGATTGGAGCCAGGCGAGCCATTTTTCTAACCAAGCAGGACAAAATGCAAAATAGCCATCTTTATCTTTCTCAATAATGCGTTTTAGGCAGAGACTGCCTTCTTCTCTTCAGCCCGCCTTTCCGGCTTCTCTTCTGCTTCCGGCATCAGCACCACCAAAGAGGCTTCATGGACCATTTTGTTTTCCTTAAAGCGACTGAGGGCAAAAGGAACCAGCTGTGGCGGTTTCACTCCGTCAATGAGATAATCGGCCAGGAGTTTTCCCCCAGCTGGGCAAGCCATAAATCCATACCCGCCCCAGCCGCAGTCCAGGATAAATCCCTTGATTTCCTCAACCTCTCCTAAAAGCGGACCCAGGTCAGGAGTCATATCAATAATTCCAGTCCACTGGCGTAGGAGCGCGGCCTGGGCGAGGGCGGGGATCAGCTGCACTGCTTTCTCTGCCGCCATCTCCAGAAAGCTGAAGGTTGAGCGAATGCTATGCGACGGTAGAATCGTTTCCCCCTCGGCACCAGCCACAAACTCTCCCCGGGCAGTCTGGCTCAGATAGGTGAGGGTGTCGAGACAAATCAACGCTGGGTCAAGGAGGGGTTTGACCGGCTCGGTAACAAATGCTTCCAGAGGATAGGTCTTGGCCGGAAGCTCAACCCCGGCCAGACGGGCAACCTCAGGCGAGTGGCCACCTGCCGCATTGATAACAAGAGGAGTTTTCACCATCCCTTTGGTTGTATCCACCCCTTTGATCTCACCATCCTCTATCTGGATGGCTGTGACCTCGGTGAAGGGGTGGATGTCCACTCCCAGTTTTTTGGCCTTGGCTGCATACCCCCACATCACCGCGTCATGCCTGGCAATACCACCCGTAGGCTGGAAGATGCCAAGGTGAACATCTGTTACATCAATGCAGGGAGCAATCTGTTTTATCTCCGTGGTATCTACCAGGTGGGTGGAAACTCCCAGCGCATTTTGCTGTGGCACCCCTCGTTGGCAAAGCTCAGCCGTTCTCTCGCTTATGGCTAGAATAAGGTAGCCGCGTTGGGTAAACATCACATTGAAGCCGAGCTCCGCAGAGAGACCTTCCCACAGCCGCACGCTTTCCTGGAAAAAGTTGATCCACTCGGGTGTGGTGAAAGCCGAACGGATAAGAGTGGTGTTACGGCCGCTTGCCCCACTACCAATGTAGGATTTGTCAAAGACAGCAATATGGTTCATCCCCCGCTTGGCCAGGTTATACGCCAGCCCCAGACCATGGACACCGGCACCAATAATCACCGCCTCATAGGGTCCACGCAGGGGGGCATCAGGCTGAGGAAGGATTCTCTCCTTCATTAGCTCTCCTCCTCTTTGCTACCAGGAGTCCAAGGGGAATGGGCCGTAGGGGTGGGCGCAGGGTTGGGACCTTCAGTTCCTCGGTTGTTTTGCCTGTTAGCCGGGCAAACTCTCTGAGCACGTTCATGGCACAGACCTTTCCCTGACAGGGTCCCATGAGCACTGCGGTATAGCGCTTGAGGGTTTCTATGTGGTCAAAGCCTTCCTTGACTGCCCGAGCCATGTCGGTGTCGCTGATGTCCATACACAGGCAAATGATCCTTCTGGCCACATTACCCTCCTCTTTTAGCTACAAGCGTTTCCGCGAGCGTTTCTCCTGCCTGCGCCCGTCTACGTTCGGCCTCTTCGCCCCCGGCTCCCAGGCTAAGGGCCGCGGAAAGTCCGGCAATTTCCCCTTCAAGAAGGGCTTTTTCTAGATTGCCAATGCCTGCCGCGTTGCCGGCCACATACAGACCTTCTTCCACGTTCATGTTGCTGTTGCGGTGAGGAACCCGAGCAAAGGCGCCCGACGCATCGTCGCCCGACGCACCGTCGCCCGACGCCTCCAAGACATAGGAACCTCTATAGGTAGCGTGAAAGATGAGTTCATTGGCAGGATAAAAACCCGTGGCCAGGGCAATGGTGTCACAGGGAATATGCAGGTCTGCGTCAGCAACCGACTGACCCGTGGCGTCAAGGCGTGCCAAAGTAGCTCCGCGAACGCACAACCGACCCCAAACCGCTTTTAGAGTATGCAAGGTGAGAAGCGGTATGTCCCGCTCTCTTAGTGCTGCAACCTCTGCCAGCGTTTCGTCTACTCGCCTCCTAGAGTCAGCTACTGCCTTTACCTCCACCCCAGCCTCTAGAAGTTGAGCGGCAACAGCTAAACCAAAGTCATTGGTGCTTATTACTACTGCAGCCTTCCCTGGCCGCATACCCCAGAGGTGAAGGATTCTCTGGATACCGGTAGCAAGAAATACCCCGGGCCGGTCCCCGTTGTCCACCACTAAGGGATTTTCGTAGGCACCGGTGGCAATAATCACCCGCTTGGCGGTAAGCTGCACCAGCTTCCCTTTTTGGTGTATCCCCAGGACTCCGCCTTCGTAATAACCAAAAGCAGTAGCACCAGAGTAGATCTGTAGAGCCGGACCGTTTGGCAGACTGGCAATGAGTTGCTCGGCAATCTCGTGTCCCCGTAACCCTGTATATGCCTGTGGCACATTGTGACGGCTAGTATCCGTTCGCAGGCTACCGCCAGGCTCTGGTCCTTCATCAATAAGCGTTACCTTCACTCCTGCGGCCGAAGCCGCAAGTGCGGCCGAAGCCGCAAGTGCGGCCGAAGCCGCAAGCGCGGCCGAGATACCTGCCGGTCCTGCGCCCACAACCGCAATGTCCGTACTCTCGTCGACTTTTATTCCTCTTTCATATGGTTCGGGAGTAGAGGAAAGAACGCCGTGACCAGATACCTGACGTAGGAGCCGCTCCCACCAGTGGTAAAGCCAGCGTGGCCGGATGAAATATCGATAGGGAAAACCAACCGGGAAAAGAAACCCCAGTTGGTCGAGAAAGGCCAGCACATCGAACCGCGCAGACGGCCAACCGGCCTGTGTCTGCACCAGCGTGCCTTCGTGTACCGGCTTAACGCATACACGCACATTTGGCACCCCGTCCACCTGCATGAGGCAGTTAGCGCAGTTGCCTGCCAGGCAAAAGAGGCCGCGGGGGCGGTGATATTTGACACTATGGCTGAAAATTCTTATCCCGGCAGCATAGAGCGCTGCGCCTATCGTTTCGCCCTCATAAGCACGGATGAGCCTGCCGTTAAAACGAAAAGAGAGTTCTTTTCCTCGCTGGAAAGTGAGGTAAGGATGATGGATGAGGCGACTAACGGTTTTCGCAGGAAGAGTCAGGTGAAGTCTCAAAAAGATTATCCCAAGCATCATACTATATATGATTGGCTGGTCACGCTACGTCACTATAGCATCTTTCATTTGGGTAGGCGTCTGTTGATGATCCTGCTCCCTGTTTTGTAGGGGCGATCGCGGGCATCCTGCCCGACGTGATCGCCCACTGTGCAAGGTGGCGGGCGGACCGGCGAATACGAGATTCGCCCCTACACTTTGTTGTGATAGGAAAGCGCAACCTTATCTCAAATTCTGATGTCCACTCAAGTGCAAACCGCTATAGGTGCTCGAGTGATTCAATATGAATTGTCTGCTACCACGGATGCTCACGCCCGTCCCAGGTCCAGAATCGGCCGTGATCAGCCGGCGTTAAGCGGGCAATGACCTGACACATGCCGCGGACGCTCTCCTTAACCGATAAGGGCGCCCCTGCCCCGCCCATGTCGGTGCGGACCCAACCCGGATGCATAACAATGGCAATGAGCCCGGCACGGCCCCAAGCGGGGACGTGTTCACGAAACGCCTCGTTAAGCGCCGCTTTCGAGTTGCCGTAGAGGCCAAGGCTCCGGGTGCTGCCCCGGCGTGCCCCGAGCTGGCTTGTGATTAACACGATCTTCTTCCCGGTGCTCCGTGTGACTGCGGGCACCAGCGCCTGAGCGACTCTGAGGGGAGCTTCAGCGTTGACGCGCGTCACCTCCTCAGGGTCCATGCCTCGTCCAGAGACGCCGGCGTTGTGGATCAACACATCAATACCCTCGGCTGCCACAACATGAGCAAGCATCTCGATCTGCGGGGCGTTTCGGACGTCAAGGGCATGGATCACCAGCTCACCCATGATGTTGCCGAGAGCGCCCGGCTGCGCAGGCGTGCGGGTTGTGGCGTGCACCCGCCATCCGGCAGCGGCATATTGACACGCCAACTCCAGCCCGATGCCACGGCTCGCCCCAATAATCATTGCGGTTGGCATGGAGACCTCCCTATCAGTGTTGTGACCCTCCAAAGTTTGGTGGTCCTATCCAGGTAATGCTGAGTACAATCAAACAAAAGTAGCATTTCCGCCACAGAATTTCCAGAAACTGGAAGGGAATAAGCTACTTAGACGAAAGTCGGCCTTCCATAAACACGCCGGCCAATATATTAGCTTCATTTGGCCATCTACGCCCGAGAAAGCGGTTGTAGGCATACCAGCAAGATTAGGAGGGGGGAAACTATGATAACCCGGCTTATTATCTGTACTTTAATTTGTTCCTTTACCATAGTTTTTGTACAACCCAGTTACCAGGCCCATAATGGCCGAGCTATGGCTGCAGAGCCCGACAACACTAAACACCAGCTTTCACACGAAAATGGCGACTGGGAAGAAAGATTCCGGGCGATTCCAGACCCGGCAAACCTGAGGGCTTACATGGAACGCCTCAGCGCTCGGCCACACCATCTTGGCTCGGCCTACGGCAAAGATAATGCTGAGTGGCTGCTTGCAAAGTTTAAGGAATGGGGATTCGATGCCAGGATTGAATCCTTTGAAGTACTGTTCCCAAGTCCAAAAGAACGAATACTGGAACTTGTGCAGCCAACTAGCTTCAAGGCAAAACTCACGGAACCCGTCATTTCACAAGACCCGACCTCCGACCAACAAGACGAACAGTTACCCAGCTATAATGCCTATTCCGCGGACGGGGAGGTTAGGGCGGAACTGGTTTTTGTAAATTACGGCATCCCCTCTGATTACGAATATTTAGACCGCCTTGGCATCTCGGTCGAAGGCAAAATTGTCATAGCCAAGTACGGAGGCTCGTGGCGCGGAATCAAACCAAAAGTCGCGGCGGAACACGGTGCAGTCGGCTGCCTCATTTATTCTGATCCCAAAGGTGATGGCTACTTTCAAGGCAAAGAATACCCGCAAGGTCCATGGCGAACCAATAGTGGCGTTCAGTACGGCAGCGTCATGGATACGCCGCTTTACCCCGGCGACCCGCTAACTCCGGGAGTCGGCGCAACCCAGGCAGCCAAACGCCTGGACCTTAGTGAAGTCCAGACGATTACCTCTATTCCGGTGCTGCCTTTGTCGCATGCGGATGCGCAGCCTCTACTGGCTACTTTAGCTGGACCCGTAGCGCCCGAATCCTGGCGTGGGGCATTACCTTTAACGTATCACATAGGCCCAGGACCCGCCAAAGTCCACTTGAAGGTTGAAGCTAACTGGGACATGAAAAAAATCTACAACGTCATTGCCAAAATGAAGGGCAGTCAATACCCGGATGAATGGATTATTCGCGGCAATCACCACGACGCCTGGGTCAACGGTGCAACCGACCCAATTTCCGGGATGGTAGCTCTTATGGAGGAAGCGCGGGCAATGAGCGAACTCGTAAAGCAGGGCTGGAAACCCAAACGAACACTCGTCTATTGTGCCTGGGATGCAGAGGAACAAGGGTTAATCGGTTCCACCGAATGGGTAGAACTGCATGCCAATGAATTACGAAAAAAGGCCGCAGTTTACATCAATACCGATAGCAGCCTCAGGGGTTATCTGGCTATGCGCGGATCACACACACTGGAAAAATTTATCAACGAAGTCGCCAGAAGTATTGATGATCCTGAAACCAGGTTTTCGGTGTGGAAACGGCTACAGCTTAAAAAAATCTCCGCTGCAGAATCCGCCGAGGACCGCTCGGAGCTGCGCCAGCGCCCGGATCTCAGGCTGGATGCCTTGGGTTCCGGCTCCGACTATACCGCCTTTCTCGATCATCTCGGGATCGCTTCCCTACATCTTGGCTTCTCAGGTGAGGGCGGCTATGGCGTTTATCATTCGGTCTATGACAGCTTTCATTGGTACACAAACTTTGGTGACCCGGATTTTGTCTATGGTAGGGCTCTGGCCCAAACCACGGGTACCGCGGTGATGCGTCTAGCCAATAAAGAAGTTCTCCCTTACGATTTTGTAAACTTTGCGGAAACCGTGGCGAAATATCTTGATGAGTTAAAAGAGCTGGCCAAGAAGAAGCGTGAAGAAATCACCGAAATAAATCAACAACTCGATGAAGGCGTCTTCGAAGCAACTGTCGACCCCAAAGGGGATGCGCTAGGCCCGCCAAAACAGGAAGAGGTTCCTCCCTACTTGAATTTCGCCCCATTGGAGAATGCGGTGGCAGTTCTCAAGACTAGAGCTGCACGTTATAGTGAAGCCCTGAGGGAATTCGGCCAGACTGGCCGCCAAGCGCCCTCTGGGCTTAACAAAACTCTCATTCAGGCGGAACAAAAGCTAACGTTATCAGAAGGCCTGCCCAACCGTAGGTGGTTTAAACATCAGATCTATGCGCCAGGCTTTTACACTGGATATGGTGTGAAAACTATTCCCGCAGTGCGTGAAGCCATTGAACAAAAAAGCTGGCAGGACGCTGATCTAAACATTGCGAAAGTCGCTGGTGTGGTAAGAAGGTTTAGTGAACTAATTGCCTCGGCAGCAGCAGACTTGGAAAAAGCTGCGGACTAAAATACGCATAGACTAAAATACGCATAGAGATGGTTCGCCTTGGCGTCAGCTGGCCGCAGCCCGTCCGGTGATGGACTCGCGCAATCCTTCCAGCAGCCCTTCGAGCTTGGCTTGGCTATGCTCCACCCAAGCCATGCGGTCTGCTAGCTGCTTCATGTCTTCTCGCAGCCGCGCTATGTCTTGCTGAATGTCCTGCCGTAGCCCACGGCTGCTGGTCAGGATCATCCCGGCCAAGGCCACTCCCACACCCCAAATGGCAACCATTTCGCCGCTCATGCTTCCTCCCAATCCGTTCGGCCCATTTTCTCACATCCCCCCAAACAAGACCACAGGCGACGCGGGGGCTGACGCCCTCTGAGAGAGGCTCACCCGAATAGCCAAGGAGAGCATCAAAAAGTGTGGGGCGCCAAATCATTCTGGTTTCAGAGTTGTATGAAATGCCGAGATATGACGGCTATTTATCTGCCCCTAGATGTTCGTCTCAACTAAGTGCCCCACAGAAATTGCTGCTCTCCGTGTTCTATTCGTTGGGTTTACCCCTATTTCAAATGCGCGCCAACCAGCCCACCGATGATGCGGCAGGGCTCCGCCCAGGGATTGTGCCAGCGGTGCATGGTGCCACTCTGGACGATGACGTCACCTGGGCCGAGTTCGGTTTTGGATCCGTCGTCGAGTTCGAGGATGCAGCGTCCAGACACCACATAGAGCATGTCAGTCGTTGCCGAGCGATGCATACCCGGATCATCGGGCTGCATGGTCGACGTCAAACCCGGAAACAGGCGTTCGACTTCAGCCGCTGTCGCCTCTGGGTCGACGTCCGCGGGCGGCGTGCTGGCCGGAGCCAGGACAAATTCGATGAAGCGAAAACCGCCGATCGGCGGAAACCAATCATGATGGCTTGGTTCGCCACCCTCGTCAGGGTAAGTTAGCATTTTGTCCGCGCCCCACAGGGTGGTCAAATTGGCGCCGGGCAGGCCGGGGACGTCGACTCCCTGTAGCTCTTTGTCACTCGCAATAATCGATTTGCCGTCCGCCCGGTGACCGGTAACAACGCGTCTGAATGTCGACATTAGTTTTTCCTCCGTACTTCGAAGCCAAAGACACGGGCGGCGTTGAGCCCGGGCACCCTGGCGCGTTTGTCATTGTCGAGCATCCCCGGCCGAGTGGGGCCAGGTCCTCTCGTTCGGAAAGTGTTTCTCCATCTCAAAATACGACACCCATCATGCGGGCGCAACTACTGCGATCGAACGCAGGCACGGCAATGCCGGATTGTCCGAAGAACAGGGGGACGTTGAGGAAGCGCCGGTGAAAATCGGGGTAGTACTTACAGACCAAACAGTACACAGTAAGGCTAAACTCATCTCAATCCATTGGCAGCCTCCTTCAGCGAATAGATAGATGGTGTGGTGACCGCTATTCTACCGAGAGACTGCTCAATGGATCAGCCACTTAAGAGTTGCACATTAGGTACATTTCTTTTCTCTTCAGTCATAGTAGACGTTTCCCTAGATGCTTGGTATGGGTAAGTGAGCTCCTGCTCTCTGTATCTTTACAAAAAGGAGGAAAAGCCATGCCCTTATATCTCGATGAAATCTATGTGAACACAAGCAGTCCGGACAACCTCAAGAAGTTCTTCACTCTTATTCAGGAGAGGTTGATGCAGGGGGAACTGCCCCAGGGAGTGACCAGAGTGGCCGGACCCTGGGCTTCTAATGAAGAAGCAAAAATCATAGTGGTGCTGGACATTCAGGACCACTCGCTTACATTTAACAACTACGCCAAGATTGTGGCCCAAGGGCTAGTGGCCAAACGGCGCCTTAGCCCTATAGTGGAGTGGAGTGAAGCAGAAAAGGTGGCAAGCGAACTGTAGAAGCTATCCGTACTCCCTTGCCAAACCCTACCGTGCTTTAAGGAGCAGGAGCCCAAGCCTCCTTTCTATAAGGGCCATTCGATAAAGACCATTAGGTCCATGAGAACCCTAGACAGTGGCAGGGAAGGGGGTTCAGAGAACGTCAGTCTTTCAGACCTAGTGTGTTCGGTCAAACCGTACAAAGGAGGAAAAATTTCATATTGGGGGCTGATGCGCTACAGTCGTCATGGCGGTCTCCAGGGGTGAGAGGTTTGATCGAACCTTGCTTTACCATCTCGCAACTGGAGGTCGCTTTCAAGCTCTCTTCTGCATATCAACAGAATCCGTTACAAAGTATTAGCGGGGGAGTAGCCAAAATCATCTCCTCCTACAACCCAATTACCAGGCCCATGAGGTCCGGGCTGTAGGGTGGGAGAAAACTGGATTAGAAAATTCTCATGGGGGTGGGTGCCCGCTTACGGCCTCACCCTAGACGCCTTTGAGGCGGCGATTTCCTTGCGCGTTTTGGCCGTCGGGGCTCGACCCGCAGCCCCGCGATTAACCTCTCCAGACCGTAGGCCACTTGCTTCTTGGCCACGTCCTCATTGTCTGCGTTGACGATGTAAAAACCCGCTTCGAGGAGAGCCCCCCAAAGCAGGTGGGCCAGCGCTTCAAGCTGCTCATCTTCGATAAGGCCTTCAGCCGCCAACTGCTCCAAGCCGTTTTTAGTGAGAGTTATTCCCGGCGTTTGGTTGTGCCAGACATCCACACTGAGTACTGCTGGGCCATCAATATACAGAATGCGCTGCACGCTCAGGATAGAAGCAGTGTCAATAAAGGCCTGAATGCTCGCACGGACAAGCCGGTGCCAGGTATCGCCCTCAGCCGTCTCTATGCGCTCACGAATGGCTCGGAACCGAGCGTGTCTCACCTCATCATACACGGCCTGGAAAAGGGCGGCTTTGTCTTCAAATTGATAGTACAACGCCCCTCTGGTCACCCCGGCGCGTTCGACAATGGCTTCGGTGGACGTGTGCGCATACCCCTGCTCGGTAAACAGCTCCTTGGCCGCAGTGATCAGCGCAGCCCGCGTCCTGGCAGATTGTTCGGCTTTTGAGAGTTTGGCCTCCACCTATAGACCTCTCCTCTGCGGAAACTCTTTGCCCGCGCGATTTTGGCTCTAGGGGCTGGCCCGCAGCCCCGCGATTAACCTCTCCAGACCGTAGGCCATTTGCTTCTTGGCCACGTCCTCATTGTCTGCGTTGACGATGTAAAAACCCGCTTTGAAGCAAGCCCCCGCAACCAGGGTTGCCAGCGTTTCAAGCTGATTCTCTTTGATAATGCCTTCAGCTGCCAACTGCTCCAAGAGGCTTTGAATGAAAGTTATTCCCCACCTTTGGTTGTACCAGATATCCACATTGAGTACTGCTGGGCCGTCAATATACATAATGCGCTGCACGCTCGGGCTAATAGTGTCAATAAAGGCGTAGATGCTCGTATAGACGAGCCGGTGCCAGGTATCGCCCTCAGCCGTCTCTATGCGCTCACGAATGGCTTTCAACCAATCGTGTCTCACCTCATCATACACGGCCTGGAAAAGGGCGGCTTTGTCTTCAAATTGATGGTACAGCGCCCCTCTGGTCACCCCGGCGCGTTCGACAATGGCTTCGGTAGACGTGTACTCATACCCCTGCTCGGTAAACAGCTCCTTGGCTGCCGTGACTAGCGCAGCCCGCGTCTTGGCAGACTGTTCGACTTTTGAAACTTTGGCTTCCATGCTATAGCCTTCTCCTCTGCGGAAATTCTTTGCCCGCGCGATTTTGGCTCTAGGGGCTGGCCCGCAGCCCCGCGATTAACCTCTCCAGACCGTAGGCCATTTGCTTCTTGGCCACGTCCTCATTGTCTGCGTTGGCGATGTAAAAACCCGCTTCGAATAAGGCTCCCCGAAACAGGAATGCCAGCGCTTCAAGCTGGTCCTCTTCGATAATGCCTTCAGCTGCCAACTGCTCCAAGAGGCTTTGAATGAGAGCTAGTCCCCGCGTTTGGTTGTACCAGATATCCACATTGAGTACTGCTGGGCCGTCAATATACACAATGCGATGCACGCTCGGGCTAGTAGTACTATCAATAAAGGCCTGAATGCTCGCACGGACAAGCCGCTGCCAGGTATCGCCCTCAGCCGTCTCTATGCGCTCACGAATGAATTGTAACTGAGCGTCGTCCACATCCTTATACACGGCCTGGAAAAGGGCGATTTTGTCTCCAAATTGATAGTACAACGCCCCTCTGGTCACCCCGGCGCGTTCGACAATGGCTTCGGTAGACGTGTGCACATACCCCTGCTCGGTAAACAGCTCCTTGGCCGCAGTGATCAGCGCAGCCCGCGTCCTGGCAGATTGTTCGGCTTTTGAAACTTTGGCCTCCACCTACAGCCTCCCCTCATCTATAACCCTAACCCTCCCCATATAACCCTAACCCTCCCCACATAAGGAGATTGTCTGCGTAATAAATTTAGTTAGCCGTCCAACTACATAAGATAACCCCAGTTAAACCCATACAAGGAGCTTGTATTATAAGTCAATACGCTAGATAGCAAAAAAGGTGAGCATACTGAGAAATGGTTCTTCCAGCCCCAGGGACCCTCTTGTGGGCATCTCCACCGGGCTTGACATACAGGAAGTTTGTATTTATATCGGCACCCATACATGTGTAGTAAATGCTATCTTCCACTTGTTCATGCGGTTCCAACCTCCAAAACCTCCACTCCCTTCCTGAGCGAAGATGCGGACAAACAGGGGGAGACCATGAATACAAGCCGAAAAGAACCAAGCGGGACAGGCTGGCTGTGCAGGGCGCTAGGCCGCTCGCTGACAGGATTGGGAATTGTCATGGCGCTCTGCTCCGTGTACTGGGCAAAAGGATACGCGGCGGAGCCGATCAAGCCGATGATGAAGGTCGAGGTGGACGCGGCGAAAGTGGCGCTGGGAAAGAGGCTGTTCCACGACCCGATATTATCGAAGGACAACACCATCTCATGCGCCAGTTGCCACAACCTTAGCTCCGGTGGTGACGACGGACAGGTCGTTTCCACTGGGATCGAGGGAAGGTCCGGCAGAGTGAACGCGCCCACCGTGCTCAACGCCAGTTTCAACTTCAAACAGTTCTGGGACGGGCGTGCGCCCACGCTCAAAGCTCAGATTGATGGACCGGTCCAGAATCGTCTCGAGATGGAAAGTATATGGCCGGAGGTGGTGACCAAACTCTTCCAGAACGAAGACTATCCCAGACTTTTCCAGCAGAGTTATTCCGACAGTATTACCCGCGAGAACATCAAAGACGCCATCGCCGAGTTCATGCGCTCCCTGACCACGCCGAACAGTCGCTTCGACCGTTGGCTACAAGGCGATGCCTCGGCTATCAACGGACAGGAGAAACATGGCTATGTCTTGTTCAAACGCTATGGGTGTGTATCATGCCACCAAGGGGCAAGCGTGGGCGGCAATATGTTCCAGGTGTTCGGCGTGATCAACGATTACTTCAAAAAGCGGGGCAATATCACCGAGGCCGACTTGGGCCGCTTCAATGTCACGGGGAACATTGCCGACCGCCATGCGTTCAAGGTGCCGAGCCTGCGGATGGCCGCACATACCGCCCCATATCTTCACGACGGAAGCGCAGCAACGTTGCGCGACGCGGTCGATGCAATGTTCGAGTTTCAGTTGGGACGAGAAGCGCCGGATGAGGACAAGGAGGCAATCGTAGCGTTCATCGAAACCCTGGCGGGGAACCCCATAGACCCTGATTTCCTACCGGGCGCTGTTGCAGCGGCAGACGGAGTACCCTCGGCTCCGGCCCAAGGCAGCCGTGGCAAAGGAGGCCGGGTTGGCCAGCGCGCTGTTGCAGCGGCAGAGGAAGTGCTCCCGGCTCCGGCCCAAGGCAGCCGCGGCAAAGGAGGCCGGGTTGGCCAGCGCGCTGTTGCAGCGGCAGAGGAAGTGCTCCCGGCTCCGGCCCAAGGCAGCCGCGGCAAAGGAGGCCGGGTCGGCCAACGGTAACATCGCCGCTCAGGAGTTATCAGCATGAAATCCAAATCGATTACCATTGGCGCCTTCCTATCAGTGGTCCTGGTAGTGACCGCGGCAGGGCTGTACTGGATGGCCAACAAGAGTACACCAGGCAACCACCAGCTCTCCATTTCCATCCTCCGAAATATCCAACAGCTCGAGTCCCAGTGGAGCGTCGAGACGGCACGGGTCCGATCCGATCCGCTGTCTGATTTCGACGCGCTGACCATCTTCATCCCCCAGATGGAACAACTCAAGGCGGCTCTGTTGGAGGCAATGCGGGGCATCCCCGACCTGCCGGAGAGGCTGCTCAACAACATGAACGCCTACCTAAGCGCCATTGACGCCAAGGAAGAGCGGATTGAGCGCTTCAAGACGGGGTATGCCATCCTGCGCAATTCCGTCCGCTACCTGCCGCTGGCCGCATCCAGCGTAATGCAACAAGTGCAGCAGAGAGGAGGTGAGCCAGCGTTCATACGCAACATCTCAAGCGTCACCGACGAGATCAACATGTATCTCTCAACACCAGCTCCGCCAGAAAAGGAACGTCTGATGAGAGTGCTGGCAGAGCTGGGGAGCGGCATGGTTGCGCGTTACCCGGTTCTTGCCAACCCAATCGCGAATTTCGTCGCCCACGGACAAGTGCTGCTCGACAAACAGGCGCCGACGGAGGCGTTCTTCCAAGAGGCCACCTCGAACGCAATCACCGACTTTGGAAAAGACCTGATCACAGGCCTGAAATCCGAGATAGACAAGAAAGAGACCCTGGTTACCTACTACGAACGCGGAATAATGGCCACGGGCGGAGCCTTGTGGCTGATGTGGTTGGCCATCGCATTACGACTACCCAAGAACGCCACCAAAATGGAAGAATCCCCAGCCATCGGCGACGCTGCTGCGTCCACGGGCCTCGCGCTCGTGATGGCGCAACGGGCAAACTCCGAACAGGGCGCCACCAAAATGGAAGAACCCGCAGCCCCTAGCGGCCCTGCTGCGCCGATGGACAGCCCACCCCTGCCAGCCCACTCCGAACAGGCCGAGAGCCTAGAAAAGCTGACTGCTCTCCTCCAAGCCAAGGCGCAACCCCATGGAGGGACGAGCTCGGCAAGAGCCTCCGAGGCTACCTCGCACCGGATAGGGCTTGAGGTCGTAGCCAAGCAGTTGGCAACGTCCGTGGAGCGAATCAACACTAGCCTGGACATCCTCAACGAAATGCAGGGGAGGCTGCACAGCGCAATAACACACGACCAACCCACACCGCCAGAATTAACAGGATTAACAGGATTAACAGGATCAAGCGACGGAAACGAACTAGACAACGAGACGGAGGTCGCGGCAGTCGCCGAAGAGATAAAAACCGCAGCCGCGGTGATGTCAAGCCTACGCGCTCAGGCGAACGGCATTGTCGAGATAGCACAACGCCTGCCGTCTTTTTCAAAGGAACCAGACGCTGGCTATGCTCCGATGGATATCAATGACTACATCGACGAGGTCGTGGAAAGCACACAGGCGGAGACAGTGGCGTTAGTCGTCAAAGAGCTGAACCCGATTCCAGAAGTGTTCGCGTCGGAAGCAGAAATATCCCTGATATTGACCAATGTCATTGAGAATTGCGTGCAAGCGGTGCAGGAGGGGGGACAGAAAAAAGGTGTTATACGGATTGAGACGAGACAGGAAGACGAAGAGGTTTTGGTCACAATTACTGACAACGGGGTGGGCATCGCGCCTGAGAAACACAAGAAGGTATTCAATCCGTTCTATACCTCGAGAGACAACGCAATGGGGATGGGACTCACAGCAACCCAGTATCTCGTACAGAAATACAGGGGCAGCATTGTGCTGAACTCGTTGCCGGGCCGGGGAACGCTGGTGGGGATCACGCTGCCCAGCGGGGCATCCTCGAAGCCCGATTGATACACTCCCCACTTTGAGAAAGGTTGCGCTTTCCTATCACAACAATGCGTAGGGGCGAATCTCGTATTCGCCGGTCCGCCCTTCCACAGTGGGCGATCACGTCGGGCAGGATGCCCGCGATCGCCCCTACAAAACAGGGAGCGGGATCATCAACAGAGGCCTACCCAAATGAAAGATGCTATAAGACAGTACCTCTGAATTTAAGGGAGGATTTGACAAACAGGATGACTGTATGTTAAGACCATTCATACAAACAGCCGGAATGTCATTTCGGCGCTGCTTTCAAGAGAAAGCGTATAAAAATGCAGAGAGAAATTGACATACAGGCTATCCGTTCCACGCTCGTTGTGGCGGGACTTGTTCTGTCTCTGGGCGCTTGCAGCCAGTCGCAACGCAGAGGGTCGCTCGGCCCGGCCCAACAGCGCATGTTGGACAGCAGCCTGAAGGTGTCGGCGGCAGCGATCGAAACCGGCCAAGCGGTCGCTGCAAGGCGACTGTATGAACAGCTTTCCCAGACCTTCCCGAACGCGCCAGAGCCAAAGTTAGGGCTAGCCTACATGGCGTTGCATGCTGGCGACTTCACCACCGCGGATGCGCTGTTCACCGAAGCCGGCGACTTGGCGGAGACAACGGCCATCAAGTCCGAGGCGCTGCTCGGGGTAGGGCGGGCGAGCCTGGGGCGGGAAGACCTCGTTCAGGCCAAGACCCACTTCCTGGCTGCGGCTGCGCTTGCCGAGGACACGCCGGTGGCGTCCTGGGTGGCCAACGGTCTGGCGGTTGTGGCAAGCCTCGAGGGTGATTACCCGCTGGCCGACAGGCATTACAACAAAGCCATGAAGCTGTCTTCGGCGCATCCGGTCATCACCGCGAATCTTGTGCGTATGTTAATCGAATCCGGCCGAACGGACGAAGCCCGGCAGCTCCATAGCAGCAAAAGCGCGTCCTACTGGTTGCCAGGCGATGGGGACAGCCTGGCGCAGTTTATTGAAGACAGCAGCGAGGAGGAGGGGAGTGATGGTGCGGGGAGCGACGGTGCGCAGTAAGCCTCTACACTGGCGGCGATTTCTGTCTTCCCAACGGGCGACCGTGGCGCTTGAAAGCGTCCTCGCCTCCATCCCTCTCCTCTTCGCCCTGGCCGGTGTGTTCGAGATTGTCCGCCCACTGTTTATCGGAGACTTGCTCAAGCGGGCCGCCTATGCGGTGGCACGCACCAATGCCCTGTACGACACCGCAGCCAGCAATGCGGCGGATCTGGAGAGCCGTATCAGGCAGGCCATTGACGCCGAGATCGGCGACCTGCTGGACTTCGACCTGACAATGGGCGGAACGTGTGGGGAACCGGGGGAGGGTGAATCCCCGGCAGACTTCTGCCTGAGCGTCCAGGTCGAGGTCTACGACAATCCCTGCGACATGCGTTGCGCTCTAAAGGGAGAGGGACCAGGGAAGTCGCAAAAGGACAACGCCGAGCTTGGCGGCGATGCCGGCGACATGGTGGTGGTGCGGCTGCGCTTGCAGCCCCGGTCGGTGCTGAGCCGGACACAGCAACTGCTGTTTGGCGATGACGGGCTCCGGGCGGCGGCGGTGATGCGAAACGAACGCATACAGGAAACGGGATGAGTATAAAAAACTGGATACGTAATAGCCGGGGCTCGGCCTCCCGGGGCTCGGCCTCCATTGAATGCGCGCTCGGGACGGTGGCCATGCTCACCGCCTCGTTCCTCGCCCTCGACCTGTACCGGCTGGCCGGCACACAAGCAACTGTGATATACGCGGCCGCCACCCTCGCCGACTATACGAGTCGAGACGAAGAGGTGAACGCGACTTTAATCGACAGACTGGCAGACTTCTTGCACACCGAGCAGCTCACCGCGTCGGACGCCGCGTTTGTGGTATCTGCGGTGCATCAGAACGCCGGGACCTCCACTCTGCTGTGGACAAGGCAAGTTCTGCTCGGCCCGGACGCTGCCACCGAGCTTGCCGATTGCAGCCGGGTCACACAGGGCGGAGCCGTCACGCTGCCAACCGAATTCACAATGATGCCCGGCGAAGTTGTCATTGTTGGCGAGGTCTGCGCCGAGTTGACAACGTCGGTCGGCGGGACCGAGGTGCTGTACGCCCATTACATCCTGCCGTCACGCGCCGACACCACACCGGTCCTGCTTTCCCCCGACCCCGAGCTAGAGCAGCTCTAGCTCTCCCCCGATGAAATGTGATGAGCAAGACAATCTCATGTCCGCCATGACACAGCAAAGCGTTACCACCAGAGCACAACAGACACCCCGCCTCAAGGCTCGACAGTCGCGGGTAAGAGCAGGAAGGGGACTCCGCTTCCCCTCCTCGGAGGGGTGGCCGAAGGCCGGGGTGGGTTCTCTTCCCTCTCAGGTGGAGCAGTGCAGCGAGACAACGAAACCCAACAGCGTTACCACCAGAGCACAACAGACACCCCGCCTCAAGGCTCGACAATCGCAGGTAAGAGCAGGAAGGGAACTCCGCTTCCCCTCCTCGGAGGGGTGGCCGAAGGCCGGGGTGGGTTCTCTTCCCTCTCAGGTGGAGCAGTGCAGCAAGACAACGAAACCCACCCCGCCGCTACGCGGCACCCCTCCCAGGAGGGGAGAAAAGCACAAGACCCCATCCCCCGGCCGCTCACCATCTCCACAACGGCCGGGGCTTCAGCCCTCCGCCTTTTTCCACAACCGGCGGGCGGGCGGGAACCACGCTGACCGCGGTGCTTCTGACCCTAATGAGTCTGGGCGGCATAGCCCTGGTCGGCGACCATTCTCATCTGACCTACCAGCGCGACCTCCTCAAGGTTGCGACCGACTCGGCCAGCATTGCTACGGTCCGCCACATGGCCACGCTCGATTCAGATTGGAGCGATGCCCAGGTGACCGAGGCGCTGCAACCGGTGGCCCGGCGCTACATCCTGGCCAACATCCCGGAGGGCAGGCGCGAGCGAGCCGGGGAAACGCTGGAGATCGAGCTGAAGCCCAACCGCGCCGCCGGCACTGTGGACATAGATGCCGAGGCCGACCTTGGCGGTGCCGTCTTTGGACGCTGGCTGTGGGGCAAGGTTGTCGACAAGACACACACGGCGAGCAAAACTGAGCGCGTTGGCGGCGTGACCGAGGTTGCCCTGGCCATCGATGTCACGGGCTCAATGAGCTATCATCTGACCGGCAATAATCGGTTCGGGCCGAATAGCCGTATGGAGATCGTGAAACGCGCCGCAGGCGAGCTTGTTGACATCCTGACCGCCGCGGGTGGTGAGTCCACGGCCGTCGGACTGGTCCCGTGGAGCTACCGCGTCCGATTCGACCAGGATACGGTGACGAGGTGGGAAGACCACGGCTGGGCGCAATATCCGACCGAGCGCTACTATCCGAATCCCTACCAGGGCAGTTGGAGAAGAACCGGCGCAAGTCCCTACCCGGACCCGCACCGGCAAAATCCCTGGGGCGAGTGGCACACGCTTCCCGTAAAGCCCGGACCCTGGAGGGGTTGCGTCGACCAGCGCGACATGTCGGGCACAGATCCGCCCGGCGTGTCTACCGTCCTGCCCACGGACACGCCGTTTACAATGGGCTTTTACACGCCGACGCTCACCTATCCGCAGGACATGTCAGTGTCCTTTCAGTGTCACGACGCCCCGCGCGTGCAGGACAAATGTTACAGCAATGGTTCGCATTCCCCGCAGCAGGAATGCGGCTATGACATGCCGCCGATCGTGCCGCTGACGACCGACATCGATAAAATGAAGAGTGCGATCAGGGGGCTGCACACGAGCGGCTCGGCCACCTACTCGACGCGCGGCATTGCCTGGGGCCACCGCCTGCTGGCGCCGGAGTGGCGGGACATCTGGGGCGATGCAACGCATCCGGTGGACCCGGAGCCCAGTTCCGGCGCGCAGAAAGCGCTTGTGCTGCTCACCGACGGCGAGGACAACCATTTTCGCAGGAGCATCGTGAATGGACATCGAATGAAGGCGTGCAACGCGGTCAAGGCGTCCGGCATCAAGGTGTTCACCATTGCGGCCATGGATCCGACCAGGGTCGGAGAGCTAGCGACCGGCCTCACGTCTTGCTCGAGCCAGGCCGACGACCCGGACGGCCAGTATGTGTTTGTCAACAACGCCACGCCCGAGGAGCTGCACCGGCGCGTTCCAGCAGATTGGCGCGCAGTTGGCGCGGTTTCGGCGCGTATATTAGAGGAGACAAGAGAGGAGGTGGGGAGACGGGAGAGGAGGTAATGAAGTAGAATTAGACAAGGTGGTCCAGGAGGACGGCGGTGAGGCTCCGCTTACCCAACCGGACAAGGCTTTAACCCTATAACAAGACCTATAACCAGAAAGGAGGACCAACAATGGCAACAATCACCCAACAGGTGAAAGGCTTTTTTCGCTACCTGCGTAACAACCGGGCTGTCTCGGCCCTGGAATACGCAATCCTGGCGGGAGTCATCACTGTGGGCGTTGCCGCAGCATTAACTACATTTTCCGGGAGTATCACAACGTTTATAGATAACCTCGGGACTGAGGTATCGGAGACTGATATAGGCGATATCGACATAGACCCACTAAACTAATATCACCAACGGATTGAGACCGCCTGAGTCCAGTGGTCCGTTCCGTTAACCAGAAAGGAAGACCAACAATGACAACAATCAAACGCTATACAAAAGGCTTTTTTCGCTATCTGCACAACAACCGCGCCGTCTCGGCCCTGGAATACGCGATCCTGGCGGGAGTCATCACTGTGGGCGTTGCCGCAGCATTAGGTACATTTTCCACTGCTGTCACGGATTTTATAGGTAAAATCGGGACTGAGATATCGGAGACTGACTGTAGGCGATATCGGCCAAATCGGCACCTAAGAATAATACCGCTTGAACAACGCCTCTCGTTCTTCGGCCACCGGGGGTGGCGGTGTCCTCTAGCGCGAGACGCCGCCCCCGGAATGCCGCTGAAGGATTGAGACGCCCCGAGTTCCGCTTGAGTCCGGTCGCCCGTTCCATTGTCGTTGCCTAATCATGTTCCAGGGTGTAATTATTCGGATGTGCCGGATACGATACGCCCAGAGCTTCGGCTCATGCTTGGGATATTCATTGCCGTTATACTCGTTGCCGGGAACGGGCCGAGCCACGGCCAAGAGGCAGACGCAGAACCGGCCCGCGTCGTGATGGGTAATGCCCAAGCCGACGTAGCGGACGAGGCCAATGTAGGGGCGACCGACTCGGTCGCCCAGGCTTCAGCAGGGCCGGTGGTGACGCGAGCCGGGGCGCATGACGATTATGGTCGGATGGGTGTTCGATTGGCCGCAGGCTGTCGGATACCAGGCGAAGATAGAAGGAAAAACCCTGACTGTCATGTTTGGCCGCCAACTTCACACAACATTTGATCAGGTCCAGCTCTATCTCGGGGCGTACATCACCAACATAGCCCTTGCCCCCGACGGTCGCACGGTGACGGCCTCCCTGACCGGCGACTACTATTTGCGGACATTTCTCATACTTAAGAACGGGACTACAAGGATTGTTCTCGATGTGATGGGCGATGCCCAAGGCGACGTAGCGGACAATACAGAGGCAGTGGACGAGGCCAATGTAGGGGCGACCGACTCGGTCGCCCAGGCTCAACCCGAACTACCCCCTCACCCTAGCCCTCTCCCTGAGGGAGAGGGAAAAACCTGGGCCCCCACAACTGAGGCCGTCCCCGGGGATGTTCCCCCGGTCGCAGCGGACCCAACGCCCGAGATTGCTCCTGAAATCGCCTCTTCCCCTTCCCCTCCTGGGAGGGGTGCCGCGCAGCGGCGGGGTGGGTCCGCCCAGGCGTTGCCACCTGGCCCGAACGAGGAACAGATAACAAGACAGAACGCCGGCCGTCCAGCGACCCTCTCACTGCGAACGGCAACTGAGACGCCGGGACCAAACCCACCCGGCCTTCGGCCACCCCTCCCGAGAGGGGGGAGGGAAAAACCTGGGCCCTCACAACTGAGGCCGTCCCCGGGGACGTTCCCCCGGTCGCAGCGGACCCAACGCCCGAGATTGCTCCTGAAACCGCCGCTTCCCCTTCCCCTCCTGGGAGGAGTGCCGTGCAGCGGTGGGGTGGGTCTGCCCAGGCGTTGCCACCTGGCCCGAACGAGGAACAGATAACAAGACAGAACGCCGGCCGTCCGGCGGCTCCCTCACTGCGAACGACAACTGAGACGCCGGGACCAAACTCACCCCGGCCTTCGGCCACCCCTCCCGAGAGGGGAGAGGGAGAGGGAAAAACCTCGGAGCCCACGCCTGACACGGTAGTTCTATTCGGCCTAACGAACAGCCTTGAAAAGCTAAACGAGGAATATGAAGTCGTGGCAGACCTTCATGCCCGAGCCCACGCCTGGACACTGCTCCTGTCGAGGCCCCTGCGGCAGAAGCAGAGGCGGCCTCTGTGGATGCACCTCTCGGCGTGGCAGGCCCAACCCCGGAACCTCAACCCGAACTACCCCCTCACCCTAGCCCTCTCCCTGAGGGAGAGGGAGAAACCTCGGCCCCCACAACTGAGGCCGTCCCCGGGGACGTTCCCCCGGTCGCAGCGGACCCAACGCCCGAGAGTGCTCCTGAAACCGCCTTTTCCCCTTCCCCTCCTGGGAGGGGTGCCGCGCAGCGGCCGGGGTGGGTCCGCCCAGGTGTTGCGCCCTGGCCCGAACGAGGAACAGATAACAAGACAGAACGCCGGGCCGTCCGGCGGCTCTCTCACTGCGAACGACAACTGAGACGCCGGGACCAAACCCACCCCAGCCTTCGGCCACCCCTCCCGAGAGGGGAGAGGGAGAGGGAAAAACCTCGGAGCCCACGCCTGACACGGTAGTTCTATTCGGCCTAACGAACAGCCTTGAAAAGCTAAACGAGGAATATGAAGTCGTGGCAGGCCCAACCCCGGAACCTCAACCCGAACTACCCCCCTCACCCTAGCCCTCTCCCTGAGGGAGAGGGAGAAACCTCGGCCCCCATAACTGAGGCCGCTCCTGTGGACATGCGCCCAGCAGAGGTAGAGCCAGACCCTGCGCCCGCCCAACCCCTGACAGTTCCCCCCCCCAGCATCCCGGTCGCTGTTGTTGAAGACCAACCGCCGGAAGCCGAGTCAACCCCCTCCTTACTCTCCATTCCCGTCTCTCAGAGCCTGCTATTCCAGCTCGACGCGCCAGCCGCTTCGGTCTTTGTTGCCAACCCGGAAATCGCCGATGTGCAGCTCGTGTCATCCGGCGTGCTGTTCGTGGTCGGCAAGGCCGTGGGGCGGACTTCGCTGGCGGTGCTTGATGCCAACAGCGACCTGATCGCCGAATGGACAATAGCAACGGTGGTTGATGTGGAGCCGGCGAGGGCCGCGTTGAAGGGTGCGGCGGCTCTCAAGGACGTGTCCGTCCGCCAGCTCAACAGAGGGGTTGAACTCAGCGGCGTTGTTGGGTCAATAGCCGAGGCAGACCTGGCCCTGCGGCTGACAACAGCAGCCCTCCCGGACGAGATTCCGGTTGAAAACCGCATCACCGTTTCGGGCGCCCAGCAGATCAATCTCGAGGTGCTGATCGCCGAGGTGCAGCGCAGCGTGAGCGAGACGCTGGGGATCAACTGGGAAGTGCTCCCGGACATCGGCGGCAATAGAAGTCTCGGTTTGCGGGTCGGGCGATTCTTCTTTGATCAGGTGACCGGGGGGTTCATATCGGGAGTCTTGCCCGGAGGGCAAGCCGCAGGACTGTTTGGCAGCACGGGCGTCGATCCAGGCAGAACAACGATCCGGGGCCTGATAGACGCGCTGGCAACCGCCGGCCTGGCAACCGTGCTGGCGCGCCCCAACGTCACCGCCATCTCGGGCGAAACCGCCAGCTTCTTTGCCGGGGGGGAATATCCGCTGCCGGCCGGCTTTGAGGACGGCGCGATCATCTTCGAGTACAAGAAATACGGTGTGCTGCTCGACTTTGTACCAACGATTGTCGACAACGGGCGGATTGTGCTGACCGTGCGCCCGGAAGTGTCGCAGCGCTCGGAGACCGACTCGCTCACAGTCACCGGGATCGATATCCCGGTCATCAATGTGCGCCGGGCGGAGACCACGGTCGAAGTTGGCAATGGCGAGTCGATTGTGATTGCCGGGCTGTACCGCGACCAGAGCGAAGCGGTCGAAGCCGGCGTGCCGGTCCTCAAGGATATTCCGCTGCTGAACCTGCTGTTCGGCACACGGACGGTGCGCTCGAACGCAACCGAACTCATTGTGGTGGTCACGGCGCGGCTGACCGACGCGGCGATCATGCCCGACACGGCAGACCGACAGGCGCCCGGCCGCCACCTGCGCGGTTATCATTATTGAGGCCGGTGAGGAGAAGAAGGTGGTGTCTCAATTTGTATTTACCCTCTCCCTTTCCCCTTCCCCTCCCTGGAGGGGTGCCGCGCAGCGGCGGGGTGGGTCCGCCCAGCGGTTGCCCCCTCGCCCGAACGAGGAACAGATAACAAGACAGAACGCAGGGCGTCCGGCGGCTCCCTCACTGCGAACGGCAACTGAGACGAGGGGACCAAACCCACCCTGGCCTTCGGCCACCCCTCCCAGGAGGGGAGAAAACGGCGAGGTCGCGCTGCTCCCGCTTCCCCTCCTTGGAGGGGTGCCGCGTAGCGGCGGGGTGGGTATGCTCACGGCCGGTTGGATAGGAGTAGCGGGACGGAGGGAAGGATAATGGGACGCCGGGACCAAACCCACCCACCCTGGCCTTCGGCCACCCCTCCCAGGAGGGGAGAAAACGGCGAGGCCGCGCTGCTTCTGCTTCCCCTCCCTGGAGGGGTTGCGCTGCTCCCGCTTCCCCTCCTTGGAGGGGTGCCGCGTAGCGGCGGGGTGGGTTGCGTCGGCCCGCTGGGGAGAAAAGATCATGAAGCTGAAGATCGTGCCCTATAACCCGCGCCTGAAAGAACGCGCTCGGCACCTTCGGCAGCATATGACACGGGCGGAGGTTCTGTTGTGGCAACAGCTCAAGGCACGTCAGATGGAGAGCTGTGACTTTGACCGGCAAAGCCCTATTGATGAGTATATTGTGGACTTTTTTAGTAAGGATCTCATGTTGGCCATTGAGGTTGATGGAGTCACGCACAATAACGATACTGGACAGCAAAACGATCAGCGGAGGCAGAAACGACTGGAAATGCTTGGCGTGCGGTTTTTGCGTTTTCAAGATGAGGAGGTCAAGCAGAACCTGGAAGGAGTGTTGACGGTTATTCGGGAGTGGATTAGAAAGAACACCCCTACCCCGAACAACGCCTATTCCGCTGGAGAGGAGAACTCAAGGGCAAAACCCACCCCGGCCTTTGGCCACCCCTCCCAGGAGGGGAGAAAACGGCGGGACCGCGCTGCTCCTGCTTCCCCTCCTTGGAGGGGTGCCGCGTAGCGGCGGGGTGGGTATGCTCACGGCCGGTTGGAATGGGGTAGCGGGACGGAGGGAAGGATAATGGGATACCACCACTGCCGACTGACGGCTTTGTCAGGGAGCAGGGAGCCTGAGACGAGGAGACCAAACCCACCCCGGCCTTCGGCCACCCCTCCCAGGAGGGGAGAAAATGGCGGGGTTGCGCTGCCCCTGCTTCCCCTCCTTGGAGGGGTGCCGCGTAGCGGCGGGGTGGGTATGCTCACGGCCGGTTGGAATGGGGTAGCGGGACGGAGGGAAGGATAATGGGATACCACCACTGCCGACTGACGGCTTTGTCAGGGAGCAGGGAGCCTGAGACGAGGAGACCAAACCCACCCCGGCCTTTGGCCACCCCTCCCAGGAGGGGAGAAAATGGTGGGACCGCACTGCTCCCGCTTCCCCTCCCTGGAGGGGAGAAAACGGCGGGACCGCGCTGCTCCTGCTTCCCCTCCTTGGAGGGGTGCCGCGTAGCGGCGGGGTGGGTTGCAGCGTCCCGCTGCGCCGCCAGATATGAAACAGAAACACCACTGAGGATAACGCCTATGCTTACCAACCCTCTGTCCCCCTTGCTTCTCGTTCTGCTGGCCGGATGGCTGCCAGTCGGAGTCGCTGGCTGTGCGGTGCTGCCAGTAGCGGTCATGCGCCCCCTGCCGTCGACTAGCGTCGCGCTGGCGGGGCTTGAGGAGACGCGGCGCAGTCTGACAGACGCTTGGGCGTATTCCGAGAAAAATTTCGCGGCCGTTGCAAACAACGAGCCGGTCGCAGCCTACGGCGCGACCCATGCGGCCTACCAGCGCTGGGTGAATGACGAGGTGCGGGAACTGCCGGACCCGTCGGAAACAATCGCCATCGGGGGTAGTGACTAGGGGATTAGGGCGTGCCGTCCATGGATGCTACCAACACGAACAGTATACGCGCCTTTGCCGTCGATGCCGGGACGGAACAGGTGCTGAATCAGGCGCTGGCGGGCCGTGGCGCGCAGGTGCAGCGCGGCGACATTGCGATGGCGATCAAAACCTTAGCCGCCTCCACATCGCCACGGCTGATCTTCGTCGATCTCGACGGCAGCGAATTTCCGGCTGGACGTATCCACGAGTTGGCTGGAGTGTGCGAATTTGGGACCCTGGTCATTGCCATAAGCTCGAACGACACGGCCCGCTTCACCCGCGAGATGCTTGCCTGCGGTGTCAGCGACTATCTGCCCAAGCCGGTGTCGGTGAGCGATGTTCACGAGGCAATAGCGAATGCGCTCGAAGACGTGACGGTGCACCTATACGCCGGGCGGATGGTCGCCTTTGCCAGCTGCGGCGGCAGCGGCGCAACAACCCTGGCCGCGGTGACGGCCCGGACCGCAGCGGCCAAGGGCAGCTATGTGTCGGTGCTCGACCTCGAGCGGCCGGCCGGAGCGCTGCCCTTGATGCTTGATGTTGCGCCAGCCCGTGGGCTTGACGAACTGCTCGACATGGCCGCTACCACAGCCGAACCGAATCCAGACCTGATTGACGGGGTGCGGACTGTGGTGTCGCCGCGGATTTCGGTCTACGGCTACCGGCCCAGCGACCGCCTGCCCCCACAGCCCGCCCTGGCTGCGGTCCTATGGCTGATACAACATCTTGCCAACCGCTCGCATCTGGTGATTGTTGACGGCCTGACGGATACCGATACGCTGTTTTCGGTGCTCGAAAATGCGGATGAACGAGTGCTGGTCTTTGAGCCAACACTGGTCAGTCTCAACCGGGCGGTCCACCGTCTGGCTTTGCTCGGGAAGGAAAGCCGGGTCATCCTTGGTCGAGAGCCACACGCGATCAAGCAAAAACGCGCTGGCCGCGGATGAGATCCGCTATGCGCTGACCGGGCGCGACCCGGACGTGACAATGCCGTTCGAGCCAGCGCTGCCAGCAGCAACCAATCACGGCTGGCCGGACCGGGCGCTGGGCAAAAAATACCGCAAGGCGCTTGACCAACTGATCGGCAACCTGACGCGGCAGACAATATCGCTGGCAACCGAGGCCGCGAATGGCGCACCTGCCTGAGGCCAGCGAGCAGAAGGGAAGGACACCACAATGGCGCGAAACCTTTTTGGACGTCGCTCCAAGATGGCCACACAACAGACCCAAGAGCAGGCCAGAGAACAGGCCAGAGAACAGGGCACAGAGCACGAGGACCGGGTGGAAGCCGCGGTAGTCGAGGAGGCGGACGGGACGGCTGAGACCGCCGCGCTGGCGCGCAGCCAGACCTCGGCTACGCTGATCGCCGATATGGCGGCACGCATACACCCGACCGTTGTTCAGGCCCTCGACATGGCCAAGGCGGCCGAGCTGGACCGCGACGCCCTTGCCACCCAACTCCGGGCCTTCCTCGATACTGAGGAGTCGGTCGCCTCGGACCTGACCCCGCTCGACCGCCAGCGGGTGGTGCGGCGGCTGGTCGACGACATCAGGGGACTTGGCCCACTGGAGCCACTGTTCAATGACCCGAATATTTCCGACATCCTGGTCAACGGCCTCAAATCGGTCTACATCGAACGCCGGGGTAGGCTGGAGAAGGTCGATATCAGGTTCCGCGACGAGCAGCACCTGCTCAATGTTGCCCAGCGTATTGCCGGCTGGGTCGGACGGCGGGTTGACGAGGCCAGCCCGATGGTTGACGCCAGACTCCCCGACGGCAGCCGCGTCAACATTGTTATTCCCCCGCTGGCGCTCGACGGAGCGGCGTTCTCGATTCGGCGCTTTGTGGCCAGGGGTATCAGCCTCGAAGACATGGCCGCCCGTCAGGCGTTCACCCCGGCAATGGCCAGGCTGCTCCAGGTCTGTGTCAAAGCCCGGCTGAACATTCTGATTGCCGGCGGCACCGGGGCGGGCAAGACAACATTTATGAACGCCTTGTCGCGCGAGATCAGCCAAGCCGAGCGGCTGGTGACCATCGAAGATTCGGCTGAGTTGCAGCTCCAGCAGCCGCATGTGGTCCGGCTGGAAACACGCACCATGAGCGTCGAGGGCACCGGACAGGTCACAATCCGCGACCTGCTGATCAACGCCCTGCGGATGCGGCCCGACCGTATCATTGTTGGCGAGGTGCGCGGCGGAGAGGCCAACGAGATGCTGCAAGCAATGAATACCGGCCATCCGGGCTCAATGTGCACGCTCCATGCCAACACCCCGCGCGATGCGCTGATGCGGCTCGAAAACATGCTGATGATGACATCGGGCGATATACCGCTGACCGCAATGCGCCGCCAAATTGTGTCGGCCCTCGACCTCGTTGTCCAGATGGCCAGGCTCCGCTCCGGCCACCGTTGCGTGACCAGCATTACCGACGTGGTTGGGATGGAGGGTGACATTGTGACCACCGAGGAGATGTGGCGCCGCCTGCCGGGCGAGGCACATATGTTTGAGAGCAGCGGCCGTCAGCCGTCATGGATGGCGGCAGTCGAGGCGGCGGGATTACAGGCCGAGTTGCTGGAGGTGCTGCAGATGAGCAGCGGCGGCGAGGTGGCGGCATGAACCTGGTGTTGATTGTGTTATGTGTGGCGGGCGTGCTGATCCCAGCCGGGCTTGCCCTGGCTGCGGTCGGTAGTCCAATGTTAAGAGTGACCAGCGCGGTGGGTGCACTGGTGATTGAGGTGCTGTGCGTCGTGCTGTGGTGGGATAGTCGCTCGGAGCGGAAGGTGCTCGACCGGCGGCTGCGGCTGGTCGCCGCGCCGCTGAGCGGAGACGCGCCAACGGACGAAGACAGCACTGTTGAGGTCAGCGTGTTCCGCCAACGACGCGCCAAGTCGTGGCTGTTGGACCAGCTTACACAGCGGTTCTCTATGATTGATGTCCGTAAATCTTTGCCCAAGGCGGTCGGGCTTGGCGCTGTGGGGGCGGTTGTGCTTAGCCTGGGGGCGGTGTTTGCCAATGTCGGGCTGCTGTCATTGCTGCTGGTGCCAGTAGGCTGGCTCGGGATAAGCTGGGCCGCTCTGGCAATGCAGGATGCGGGCCAGCGGGCCGAGTTCCTCAAGCTGTTTCCCGAGGCGGTAGACCATGTTGTGAATCTCATGCGGGCGGGCTTGCCGTCGGTAGAAGCGATCTCGGTCGTTGCTGAGGAGGCGCAGCCGCCGGTCAACGTTGTCCTGCAGGAAATCGCTGAGGGAGTTTCAGCCGGGCTTGATCCAGAGAAGGTGATCCGGGGAAGAGCGGCGCATGTCCGTATCTCGGAATTCACCCTCTTTGCGGCGGCGATCTGCCTGCAGCGGACAACCGGCGGCGGCGTGTCGGGCGCGCTCAACAATCTGTCGGCAACGCTGCGCGCCCGACGCGAGACCGCAGCCAAGGCGCACAGTTCTACCGCCCAGACACGGCTTACCCTGGTTGTGCTCACGCTGGTTCCAGTTGTGGTGCTGTTGGTCCAAAACTTTAGCAATCCGCAGACAATCGAGACGCTGTTCTTTACCGAGTCGGGCACAACGCTGCTCCGCTATGGCGTTGGGTGCATTGTTGCCGGACTGCTGGTCGCCCGCGGCCTGGCCGCCCGCGTCGGGCGCTGAGACACGGAGAAGGCAGATGTCCTGGCTCATGGTGTTAGCTGTTGTTGCGGCGGTGCTGATTCTGGCAGTCGCCGCCCGCTTTGTGTTTCATGAAAGTCGCCGGGCCCAAGTGCTCGACCGCCGACTCACCGGGCTGCGGGCGTGGATGGTGTCGGTGTATGGCGAACCGGAACAGCGGCGCAAGCGGAATGCCGCGGGCAGTTCAGTGTACCAGTTCTCGGTCGTTGTACTCAACATCTTGGCCATGCTGGTCCCGATCGGGGTGGCAGAGCGGGCCAAACTGAGACAGCTCGTCATCAAGGCTGGTTTCCGGCACCCCGACGCGTTGTCGGTGTTCATGACGATCAAGCTCATTGTCACCCTGGCGGGCGGTGTCCTGGCTGGCCTCCTGGTGTCGCGGGGGCAGTGGCTCGGGGACTATATCTGGCTGAGCGTTCTGGCTGGTTTGGTTGGGGCGGTGATCGGCGGGCTTGTGCCCGAGATAGGGCTGCGCTACTTCGCTACCCGCCGGCTGCGGAAGATGACCACGGCCCTGCCGGATGCGCTCGATCTCATGATGCTGGGCCTCGAATCTGGACTCACTTTCGAGCGCACCCTGGTCAGGGTTGTTCAAGAACTCAGGCCCCTGGAGCCCGAGCTGGCCCGGGAACTGGCGCTGGTCGAGGTTGAGCTGCGCCTTGGCGGCGACCGCAAAATTGTGTTCGGTGACCTCTATACGCGCACCGAGATACAGGGCGTGCGCGACATGGCCACAACCCTTGTCCAGGGCGAGCGCTATGGCACGCCGCTGGCCCAGTCGATGCAAAACATTGCGCGCAACGAGCGTGTACAACGGGCGGCCCGTATTGCGGCCCAGGTCGAACGGCTGCCGGTACTGATGACCCTACCCGCGCTTCTGCTGGTGACGCCGGGTACGATTCTGCTGGTAGCGGGTCCGGCCTTCCTCCTGGCGCTCCAAGCGATGCGCGGCCTCACCGGTCAATGAAGAAGCCTGGGTGTACTCCCGACCTCTGAAAACTTATTTTGCCAGCAGCACATCCTCGCGGCTGTTGCCGCGAAAAACTCGTACCTGAACCTGTGGCTGGTTGGGCTCCTTCGTTGCTGGCGGCGGCAGCAGCGTTCGGAGGCCGACCGGCGGTCGCCAGCCAACTCGGCCAGCCTGGCTGAGCGGGCGGAGGGCGAGCGAGATGCTGCCTCTGGTGGTGGCCAGCACAAGTCGGTCGGCCTCCGACGGCAGCACTTCGAGGGTCGCCGTGTTGGGGTCGCGCTGCCTCTCGCTCTGCTCGGGCTGGGCCTCACTTGAGACGCTCTCGACTCGGCGGTTGACGGCAACAACACGGATATTTTCCAGGATCATCCGGCTGAAGGTGTTGAGCTGGCTCCCGTCATCTGAGAGCTGCATGGTGAAGATCACGTCAACCCGATCGCCTGGAGAAATCAGCCCGGCGTGGCTCGTCGTCGGGTTGACCATAATTGTGATGGCACGGTGGTTGGGCGTGAGGACGGTGGCCAGGAAACCGTCCTGGCCGGGACGCACCAGCGCTGACGAGGTCAGCGGTGTGCCAGCGAGTAGCGCTGTGCGCACCACAGCGCCGATCACAGCAGACGGCTCGGTGTTGTCTCTACGCATGTGGCCGGAAAAGACGGCCGTGGGCTCGATCGGCACATAGGTGACATCATTCGCCGTGAGCAGCGTGCCAATACTCAGGTCGCGGGCCGCGGCAAGCACCTCGACTGGTGGGACGGTTGGTTCGGGCGGTGGCGGCGGCGTCTGCACTGGCGTGGGCGGTGGCGGCGAGTCATCCTGGTCGAGATACAGCACCGCGATGACCATGAGGGCGATCGCGGGGACAAGCCCAAGCAGAATAAACAGCAGCAGGGAAGATCTTCGCATAGGCGGTTGTCAGGCGGAAAAGGCCCGCATCGTCAAGAGGACAATGGCTGGCGGGGCAATGGCTACCGCAAAAGGGAGATTGGAACGCAATTGGCGGGTCATATCGAACGGCAGCAGGACAAAAAGGGCCAGGCCGAGGCTGAGCAGTCCCATACCGACCAGAAAGAGAACCATGTCAGACGGACCGACCCACAGGCCCGCCGCCGCCATGAGCTTGCCGTCGCCACCGCCCAGCCCACCAGTGGCGAACAGGCCAAACCCCACCAATAGCAGGATCGCAGCGGTCACAATATGGGTCCACAGCGGCGCTCTGGCGTTCGGGTCGGCGGTCACGGCGTAGAGCGCAAACAGGGCCAGCAGGGCGAGCGGAACGCTGTCCGGGATGGAGCGGCTGGCCAGGTCAGAAACAACGGCGGCGATGAATAGCCCACAACAGGTGAGCAGGATGACGGGTTCAAGCACGGGTCTTCTCTTCACAGGGTCGCTGGGAAACCGACCGACGGTCATATTGCCACTATAGTCCAAGTTGTCAGCGCTCATTGGGTTAAGATCAGACGTGAGCCCGTGAACCGGCGTGCGGTGGCTATATTTTGATGTTCAGCTCGATAAAGCCGAAGTTGGCGTCGCTGCCGGGATAGATGTGGTCGACGATGCTGTCGCCGAACACATGGGCAAAGAAAACGTTCACGTTGACGTTCTCGTTGATCGTGTAGCTGAGCGTGGTCTCGACGATTTTGAGCAGCCCGCGTTTGCCAAACGCCGGGCGGCCGGCGAAACCAAAGCCGACTTGGCGGTCCTGTAACGTAGCCCCGGCACCCTGATACCACAGGTCGTTTTTTTCGGAGACGCGGATGTTGTGGAAGTCGGTCCTCCAGACCAGTCCTTTGAACGGACGCAGAATAAGCTGGAAGAAGGCGTCCTCGTTGTTCATCAGATTATAGAAGGTGGAAAACGAATAGACGCGCGCCGTTGGCAGCAGTTGAAAAAAGGTCTCGTGGTCGCCGTCGTTGGGGTCGTTGTCGCCCGAGCTGCGGTTGTAGCCCGCGCGCAACCACGGCTTCCACGGAAGCCCGCTCGGCTGCCAGCCGGCCTCCGCAGCGAAGGCCCACGCCTGGTGGTCTTGCCTGCCCCAGTCGCCGCCCTGTCCCACGCCCCAGCCCAGCAGGTCGATGAGCCCTGCCTTAGTCGGAATGATGTGCACGAGATGGCCGCCGCCGGTGTGCACAGTAATATGCCGCCGGTCGGCGTTGCGCACCGCGGCCGGCCGGTTATCGGTCGGCCGGAGATTGCGGCCGTCAGCGTAGTAGATGTAGAAGAGGCGCGCGTCACTCGTGTCTGCGAACGCGGGCCGTGTGACGTTGAATGCGGTGTAGAGCACGTCGATGTCGTCTATTGTCTTCATGCCGGCCAGGTCGAAACCGCCCTGGGTGGGGTGGGAGCCGTGGACGGTGAGGTTATACGCGCCCTTGGTGTAGCTTGCCGTGAAGCCGTCGAACGCTCGCCCGGTGTGCGACCAGGCGAACGGGCCGAGCAGGCGGTTCGAGGCGCGAAAGCGTTTGATCCAGTCAATCGTCGGATCCTTGCTCATAACCTCCGCGCCCTCGGCAAACAGCAGCCGGCCGCCTTTGAGCGTCAGGCCTGGTATGCCAAGTTTCTTGAGCGTCAGATGGGCCTGCTTGAGGAAGACGCTGGCATCGTTATCTTTTCGGCTGTGAACCAGATAGACGTGACCCAAACCGAGCGCGCCCTGCGGGGCTGGGCCGACGGCGTCGTTGGGCAGACCCAGCAGCGACGTATTTTGCGTCTCAACATACAGATCGAAGAAGTCGTCGGTCCACTTGAGGCCCAGCTTGGCGTTGGTGGCGGCATACGCATAGCTGTTGTCGCCGGAGGTTGGTCCAAACCAATCCCAGAACTCCCCGCGCACACGCAGGCTGGCCGATAGCGACAGCTTCTCCGATATCTGGGTGAGCGGCAGTTCCGCCTTCAGCGGCGCAGGAGCCAGCAGGAGGAGGCCCACTCCCGTCAACAACACGCATCCCCACCGAGTCGCGCGGAATATATAACAAATCGTCTGACGGGTCGTCTCGACGGCTTTCGCCACGGTTTTTTCACAAACGCTCATAACCTCTCTCTCAAAATCCTCAACTAACCCACACGTATGAGTGCCCGCGTCTTTAGTGTGAACATAGTGTGAACACGCCAGAGCAAAACGCTCGATAATTGCACACAGCTACAGCTACTCCGCCACGAAGAGACGGATGATGACGCCGCCCATCACGTCACCGAGCTTGAAGTCGTTCCGTGGCGACTTGGGGTGGCTGTTGTGGCATGTGACGCACGCCTCGACATTCGCCACATCCGCATAGATGCCCACGAAGCTTTGCTTACCGAAGATCTTCTCCTCGGCATAGAAACGCTCCTTGGGATTGGTCATCACGTGCTGAAGGCCTTGCTCCTCCACAGGTGTGATCGGACCCATCGCCTCGTTGATCGGGGTGAGCGAGCGCAGCGCGAGCTCGAAGGCATCGGTGCCATCCTCATCCAAGGTTTCCTCGGCGGCTAAACGGAACATCTGCGCTGGCAACGGCAGCCCCTTTTTCTTTTTGAAGTGCTCCGAGGTGGTGACAACGGATTCCTCGTTGGTGAGCCGCTGCACAACATCCCTCGTATAGACCTTGCGGTTGGCGAAGGCCAACTCGTAGAGCATGTCGGCGACCTGACGATGCGGAATCCCGTCGCCAGCGGCACCGGCACTGGCAGCGACGGTGAGACTGAGAGTCAAGATCAGGATCTTGGTCAGTGGTTTCATTGGAACCTCCTGATACGGATTAACACTTTTGAGTGCCTCTAATAATGAGCACGAAGTGGACGAAGAAGGCGAACACCACAGCCCAGCTTGTCGAACCGTGAAAAGATGCGGCGGAAGCCTTTTAGGCTGCGAAAGAGCAGTTCCACTTCATTATTGCGTTTCTTATACTTCTCTCGGTCGTACCCCCACGGTTTGTCGCGATTGCTCTTCAGCGGCACGAGCCGATGTCTCCCGGTCCGGCAAACGCGACAAACTTCGCCTGATCTACGTTGCTTGGGCGGCCGCCTGGGCCAGAACGTCCAGGTTCCTAATCATTCGTAATACCTGGGCGAACACGTCCGTCGGTCCTTTATTCCGTTCTTCACCGCGAGACGCGTGTGGCAAGTTAATGTCCAGATGTAGCTTTATGCGTGTCATCTCTGCCAGCAGGATGTTGGTAATCTCAAAGACCTCCGTCGGGGTTATCCGTACAAGCGTCAGAGTCGGAACGTTGGATGCATCCATGCCCAGTCTGGACTGAAGGTTAATGACCTTGTATGTGGCCCTGAGCATCTGCTGGGCGACCTGCTGTGGGCGTTTTCTACCCTCCACTGCGGGCGGGTCGAGTTCGAGAGCGACTCCGAACTTGGCAGCGATCAATTCCATTTCGTCGTGAATACGCATCACATTCCCATAAACATCGTTGGGCGTTATGGGGCGGCCCACAAGCCCGTCCAGCAAGAATGAGGCATCCCCCAGGTTCTTATAGACAAACGAGGGCGTCTTGCGACCTTCAAAGGGAGCCGGTTGGATCTCATCCTCGATGACGAGTTGTCTTTTCATCCTGTGTAGCTCTTCGATAATGGCCTGCACATTGCCAAAGACATCCTGCGGGGCAATATTCTTGACGGGTATTTGTCCAACCTCGGATGGAGTTATACCGAATTTTCTTTGGACACGAGATATTTTCCGCATGACTTCCAGAGTTTTGGCGTATACGTGAACCGGTGCTCGACCTTCCTGAGGTTCAGCCTCGTTGGGGTAATCGGAGATACCCATTGCTTCCCTCAGAATTTCGATTTCCGCAATAAGGTCCATTGTCGCCTGAAACACATGACTCGGCGTAATGTCGATATTGTCATCCCCCGTCCCTTGGGCGGCAACCTCTCCTGCCTGGGTTCCGAACAACTCGGCTGCCCAGTCACTCCAACTCTCTTGCGCCTCCACCGGTCCAGCTGAAATCCCGAACAGTCCAAGACAGCAAAATATCATGACCTGTCTAATTCGTTTCTTCATTTTGTCTTCCCCTGATTGTGTTGTGTTTGCTACAAAGCTCACACACTGATTCCCGGCCAATACGACCGAGATATGGTAACGAACTTTTAATAAAGAGGATGCTGGGCTTTAACATACATTCGGTTTGCATGTCAAGTACCAATGTAAGCTATTGCTTCTACTGGTCAAAAAATTTCAAACTGACGCACTACCGGGAATCGATCAGAAACCCGGCGGATACCGAGAATGACCGCGCTGGACTTCATGGTAATAACTCCATGGATTCGCCAACCAGCGTCTTGATGAACAATACGATTACCTCCTTGTCTTCGTCGGGCGCCTCGCGCCCCAACTGGAACTCGAACATGACATCGACCGCATCGCGCAGGGTTGCAGCGCTTCCGTCGTGAAGATAGGGGCTGGTCAGGGCCGCCATTCGCAGGCTTGGGACCTTGAAGGAATGCCGGTCAGCGGCCTGCCCGGTGATATTGTACCGGCCGAGGTCGGCATCAGTGAGGTCGCCCCGCTTCTTGAAGTAGTCGTTGACCACACCCAAGACCCGGAACATGTTGCCTCCCACGTTCGCGCCCTGATGGCAAGAGACGCAACCGTAGCTCTTGAACAAGGCGTAGCCGCGCTTCTCCAGCGTGCTGAGGGCTGTGTCATTGCCCTTGAGATGCTGGTCGAAGCGGCTGTTCGGGGTGGTGAGAGACTTTATAAATTCGCCGAGCGCGTTCTTGATGTTCTCGCGGGTAATGCCGTCCGAATAGAGGGCCTTGAAGCGCCGGGGGTAGCTTTCGTGCTGATAGAGCTTGGAGACGACCTCCGGCCATAGGCTTCCCAGCTCGGTCGGCGACTGCACGTGGACGTCGATCTGGTCTTCAACCGTATTCGCCCGCCCATCCCAGAACTGCTTGAAGTTGAAAGCGGAGTTGAACACAGTGGGTGTGTTGATGAGCCCTGGCTGCCCCCCGACCCCAATGGAAATCTCGCGGCCGTCGTCACCACCGGATCCGAGATTGTGGCAACTGTAGCATGATACGGTGTTGTCCTTCGATAATCTTGGGTCAGAGAACAGCGCCCGGCCGAGCGTCAGATTTTCGGCGTTGACCCCGATCTCTTCCGGGATCGGTTTAATGGGCTCCTCAGCGCGTACGCCGCCAACGAAGGCGAAACAGACGGCGAGCAGCGCCAGAACCCGGCCGAATACCCGATTGTGCACCGCGTGGGGCAGCCGGCGGCGCGTAATGAGAAAGATTATCCCGAATACAAAAACAAGAAATACAGAGGCTAAGAAGGAACTGCCTGTCTCGACAATCATTTTAAGTAAGGCGATCATGCCCGCCGCCACCAAAACGACCTTTGTCAACGCTCGTGCAATACGGTTCATTTGTAAAGTTTCTGAGTGTTCACTCGTTGTTTGCTCGTTGTTTGATGGTTCGCCTTGGCGTCAGCTGGCCGCAGCCCGTCCGGTGATGGACTCGCGCAATCCTTCCAGCAGCCCTTCGAGCTTGGCTTGGCTATGCTCCACCCAAGCCATGCGGTCTGCTAGCTGCTTCATGTCTTCTCGCAGCCGCGCTATGTCTTGCTGAATGTCCTGCCGTAGCCCACGGCTGCTGGTCAGGATCATCCCGGCCAAGGCCACTCCCACACCCAAAATGGCAACCATTTCGCCGCTCATGCTTCCTCCCAATCCGTTCGGCCCATTTTCTCACATCCCCCCAAACAAGACCACAGGCGACGCGGGGGCTGACGCCCTCTGAGAGAGGCTCACCCGAATAGCCAATCCAAGAACGCGAGCGCCGCCTCCTTTCGAGGATTTTTTTGCCTAGAGAAAGCTGCTACAGAGGATATACGCTAAGATGCTAATAGCAAGCAAGGACTAGGCTTGTCTGTTATTGCCGTGTCTCATCTCGCTGGCTCTAAAATGTTGACGCGACCGATGTCGACACGCTCAGACGCGGTTTTGAGCAGGCGGGATATATAACCGACAAAGCGCCTGCCACAGGGGTCTACCTGCTGGCATGGGAGGCTTTGGTCAATGCCCTTGACAGCATAAGGAGACTCATATGACGCTGAGCGCAACAGCAGAAGTCCAACACGAACTCGATAGGTTTATGGCTGGCTTGATGAAGCGCAATCCCGGCGAGCCGGAGTTCCACCAGGCAGTCCATGAGGTGGCCGAAACGCTCATTCCCTTCATCCTCGAACATCCTGAATACAGAAAGGCCCAGATCCTCGAACGCCTGACCGAGCCAGACCGTGTTGTCATCTTCCGGGTCCCCTGGGAGGACGACAAGAGCAACATTCGCACCAACCGAGCTTGGCGCGTTCAGTTCAACAATGCTATCGGACCCTACAAGGGCGGGATGCGTTTTCACCCTTCGGTGACCCTCAGTATCCTGAAGTTCTTGGGGTTTGAACAAGTCTTGAAGAACAGCCTGACCACTCTGCCCATGGGCGGCGGCAAAGGCGGAGCCAACTTTAATCCCAAGGGAAAGAGCGACCGCGAGGTGATGCGATTCTGTCATTCCCTCATGATCGAGCTATCCCGCCACATCGGCCCGGATACTGATGTCCCAGCTGGAGACATTGGTGTCGGTGCCCGTGAGATTGGATACATGTTCGGCCAATACCGACGCTTGGCAAACGAATTTACTGGAATCCTGACTGGCAAGGGGTTGGCCTTTGGCGGGAGTCTTATTCGTACCGAAGCAACAGGCTATGGCTGTGTCTATTTCACCCAGCATATGCTTGCCACCAGAGATGAGAGGGTAGAGGGGAAAACGGCTGTTGTCTCTGGCTCGGGCAATGTAGCGCTCTACACCATTGAGAAACTCATTCAGTTAGGAGCAAAGGTGGTGACGGCATCTGATTCAAACGGCTTCATTTATGATCCTCACGGCATCAATGAAGAAAAATTGGCCTGGCTCAAAAATCTCAAAGAAGTCCGTCGGGGCCGAATCGCTGAGTATGCGGAGCAGTTTGGGTGTGAGAATCACCCTGCCAAGCGTCCGTGGGGGGTTCCGTGCGATTTGGCCTTTCCGTGCGCAACGCAGAACGAGATGGGGGCCGAAGATGCCCTGACATTAGTGCACAACGGGGTGATGGCCATCGGTGAAGGGGCGAATATGCCAACCACTCTGGAAGGGGTGCATACGTTCTTGAACAACAAAATTCTCTATGGTCCCGCTAAAGCAGCCAACGCCGGCGGTGTGGCAGTATCCGGCCTTGAGCAGAGCCAGAACTCTTTGCGCATCTCCTGGTCGCGCGAAGAAGTCGACCGTCGCCTCCAGGCCATCATGCAGAACATCCACGCGCAGTGTGTAGAATACGGTTGTGCCGGTGACCGCTCTATCAACTACGTCAAAGGGGCGAACCTTGCCGGCTTCGTCAAGGTTGCCGAGGCCATGCTTGCCTATGGAGTGGTTTGACAAGAGCTGTCACTTTATAGCGGTTTGCACTTGAGTGGACATCAGAATTTGAGAAAGGTTCCGCTTTCCTATCACAAATGCGTAGGGGCGAATCTCGTATTCGCCGATCCGCCCTCAGTGGGCGATCACGCGGCCAGGATGGCCGACAGGATCGCCCCTACAAAACAGGGACCAGGATCATCAACAGACGCCTACCCAAATGAAAGATGCTATAAGGAGGCCCTGAAGGTCGCGAAAGTGGATTGGGCCACGGGGATATCAAAGGCCATGGTTCCAGTACTGTACGGCCCGTCGTTTGAGCATGGCCCGAAACTGCGCGGTTGACTCTGGTAAGGGACTCAGGTCACTCCAGTCCAGGATCACTCCATAACGGCGGATGACGTCGAACCTGTCGATCTCTCCGGCCAAAAGTTTCTGGCGCACGATCTCAGGGTCCTCTTCCAACCAACCTTTGCGCTGGGCGCTAATCTCCTGCCGCAGTTGCGGCGTAGCTTCCCAGTCAATTTCGTAGGCACAGACCTCTGGGTCTATTGCTCGGATCGCCACCCCGTAATCCTTGGCTGCTCGCTCTATGCTAACATAGCCGTCAATAACATCCTCGAGAACCTTGGCCGGATCGCGTTCTAGGGGGTCTCCCAAGCCGCCGCCGCCAGCAGAAGGACGAGTGAAGTGATCGCCAGACTCAAGGGGCACTCCAGAGAATACCGTCCCCAAGTGACGCTTGTCCGCCTTGCCGGGACTTAACCAGGCTCCCTGGGGTATGGATGGCGAACCGCCAAAGAGACCCCAGGTGATCGACCGGCCACGATCGCAAGTGTAGGAGATCACCGTGTTGGCCGCCGCCGCCAGAACCCCACCTTTCTCCAGACCGCACCCGCCACGGTGCTTACCAGGTCCCCCGGAGTCGGTAATAATCTCATGTTTGGTGGTAACAACCGGGGTTAACCGCTCTTGACCCTCCACGGGTTGGACGGAGAGACCCACGCCGAACACGGGGGCGGTGGCATTGGAGCCGTCCTTGCCCTGGCGCCCACCCCAGCCACCTGCCATCCAGTCATACCACATGAAAAATTTATTTTCGTATCCGGGTCGCCTCTCCCAGCCACCCACAAGCAGGTATTCCAAGTTAAAAGAGCAGGCCAGGGCTCGCTCAGGTAAAATATGGGACCAGAGCTCAAAGATCGCGTTCATTACCTTTTCATATGAACCGGAAACGGACCCGGTTGCTGCCGCGGGGGAGGGCGCGTTGACCACCGTGCCCTCGGGCATATGTGCGGTCACCACCCGATAAAATCCGGAGTTAAGGGGAATATCCGGGAAAAAGGTTTTGGTTCCGGCAACTACGGCTGAGTAGGTGGTGCCGTAGGTTGAGTTGAGAAAACAGTTAATGTAAGGGTGAGAATCGCTAAAGTCATAGTGAATCCCACGGTCACTAATGGTCATTTTGACCCGAATGGGGATCATGCCATCACCCACAGACGGGTCGGCGTCAATGTAGTCCTCGGTTTCCCACTCTCCTTGGGGTAAATCCTTCAGCCGTGTTTGCATCACCCGCTCTACATAGTCCTGAACCTCGTGGAAGGCGGTCTGTACAGCGTCCTTACCGTATTTATCGATTAACTCCAAAAGGCGCTGCTCCCCAACCCGAGTAGCCTCAGCCTGGGCTCGCAGGTCACCCAAACGATCCTCCGGTACTCGCATGTTGGAGACCAGCATTTGCGCCATGTCTTTGCGGAACGTGCCGCGATCCCAGATTCTAAGGGGCGGGATACGCAATCCCTCCCCGTAGTGATCCCGAGCCGTTATATCGAAGGACCCAGGCACCTTACCCCCTACATCGGCCCAGTGACCGTTGGACTGGAGGAGGGCCAGAATCTCTCCGTTGACAAACACGGGTCGAACCACCCGTACATCGGGAAAGTGAGTGCCTCCCAGGTAGGGATCGTTAACAATGAACACGTCGCCCGGGTGTATGTCATCTCGGAAAGCCTCAAGTACAGCCTTGGCTGTGAAGTGCAGCGTGCCAACGTGGACCGCAATATCCTGGCTACCCTGCATAACAGTATTGCCGTCGGCGTCGTTTAAAGCATTGGAAAAGTCGCGGTTATAAATCACAAACGAGTAGCAGGTACGCAGGATCTGCTCGGACATTTGGTCTACCAGGTTAATAAAAGCATTCTTTAGCACCTCGAAGGTAACGGGGTCCAATTTGCTCATGGCCTGCCCTCCCTAGTCCATATGCATAATGATGTTGAGGTATTCATCGACCTCAGCCCTAATCCCGGGTGGAATAACGGTGGTGGAGTCCAGTTGTTCTACAATAGCGGGGCCGGTTAGGCTCAAGCCAGCTGGCAGAGCCCCGCGGTCGAAAATAGGGGTCTCGACAAATCCGTCTGCCTTGGCAAAGTAAACGGGCCGGGTGCCCGAGGGCTGTACGGTTGCTCCAGGACGTTTGTCGAACAGCGGCAAGTGCGGCTTGGCGATTTTACCTACGGCCGTAACCCGCACCCCAAAAATTTCCACGGGTAGCTCAGGCTGCGAATAGGCAAACTCTCTCTCGTGTTCTTGGTGAAAGGCGTCCAACAATTGCCCAGGCTCAATCCTATCTTGGGTGTAAGGGACCGATAGATATCGCCACTGGCCAAGATAACGCATGTCCAGGTAGCGCATCAGCTCGATATCTTGCTCACCCACGCCCTCCCGGCGCAGTTGCTCCAGCAATTCGGTTTCCATGGGACGGAATTCAGACTCCAGTTGGGCAAGATCCTCTTTGGTAGTTGTGGTTGTCACCGTCTTGGTAAGGTCATGCCTCATGTCCACCAGCAGGCACCCCATGGCTGAGAGCGCGCCTGGGTAGGGTGGCACAATAATGGTGGGAATATTTACTTCTCTAGCCAAGTCAGCCGCGTGCAGCGGGCCGGCTCCGCCAAAGGCTACCAGGGCGAAATCCCGTGGATCGTATCCCCGTTGGAGTGAGATCAGGCGTAAGGCATCACTCATGTTGGCGTTGGCAACCTGGATAATGGCATGGGCTGCGCTAACTGTGTCCATCCCGAGCTGAGAACCAATACGTTGATCAATGGCTTGGCGAGCAGCATCGAGGTGCAAAAGCATTTTTCCACCCAGAAGTTGAGGACCAAGTCGCCCTAGAGCCAGGTTGGCGTCAGTATTGGTGGGCTCAGTACCGCCCTTGATGTAGCTGGCAGGTCCGGGATCAGCCCCCGCACTTTGGGGCCCATTACGCAGCGATCCACCCTTATCGATCCAGGCCAGCGATCCGCCGCCGGCCCCAATGGTAATCACATCAACACTGGGGAAACGAATGGGGTATCCGTATTCTACCTGCCAGTCCCTGGTAATGCGCAGATCGCCTTTCCACATAAGCGAGATATCGGCGCTGGTACCCCCCATGTCCAGGCCCATAGCGCTCTCAAATCCACACAGCTTGGCAACATAGGCCATGGCTACAGCCCCAGCGGCCGGACCCGAAGCAGCTAACCGGGCGGCGTAATGCTCGGCCGAGGCAGCGGTCATGACCCCCCCGCCCGAGTGAAGCACCAGCACCTCCCCTCCATAGCCCAGTTGCTGTAGTTGACGGCTTAAATCGACCATATATCGGCCTACCACCGGACCCAGTACAGCGTTGGCCACCGTAGTACTGGTTCGCTCGAACTCAAAAATTTCCGGCAGAACCTCGCTGGAGATGGTCACCATTACTCCTGGCAATTCCTGTTGAAGGATGACTTTCAGCTGCTGCTCATGAATGGGGTTGATGTAAGAGTTAATAAAGCTCACGGCCACCGATTCTACCTGCCGTCGCCTGAGGATATGGGCCACCTGTCGAGCCTGCTCTTGGTTGAGCGGCGTTAGCACACTACCGTCGTAAGCAATACGCTCCTCTACCTCAAGCCGGTCACGGCGTGGAATGTAGGGAGGGGCCACATCTTTATAGGCATCCCACAGATCGTCTTTGGTTGCCCGGCGAATCTCGAGCACATCGCGGAAGCCAGCCGTAGTCACTAGACCCGTGCGTGGTAAGCGCCGCGTGATCAGAGCATTCGTAGCTACAGTGGTCCCATGGCTGAATAACCGGATCTGCTCTCCTTTTGTTATATTGGCCTCTTTAATGCCATCGATGATTCCTTGGGCGGGACTGGCGGGAACCGACGGCACCTTGGCAATAGAGACCTCAGTTGTTTTCTCGTCGAAGATAACAGCGTCTGTAAAGGTACCCCCCACATCTACGGCAACACGATAACGCGACATAGTCAATCTGCCCCCTCATAATCCCTTTATGGGCGCATTAGGAGTTCCCCCTGGCCACCCTTCGACGAACTCGGGGCGACCGGGTTATAAAGGCAACCCCGTGTGGCTGCCCATGAAACGAACACCCACTCAGACTCAGCTTCCCCCCTGCAAAAAACTTAATCTTAAGCAAAAGCCTAAGGCGAAACAATATGCAGTGCCGAGAAATTCCAAGGTCCCTGTTTGCCACATATCCTGGCTTCTTAGTTATCCCAGCTCCCTCCCCCCGGCTAGATGGCGTGCGCGTCCCCACCGGCAAACGGAGACGCCGGCGAAAACGCCCCAAGGTGATCGCAACCGATCCAACTCAAAGAGGCTGCAGCTTACGATCACCTTTGGTGATACAAAGGATGTCCGCGAAAGGAGGTGTGCACTCGATTGAAGTGCTCCCCCTCCAAGTTGGCAATAAAAAGATCCTGCAGCCCTGGTCCACCAAAGGCACAGTTTGTTGGAAAAGCAAGCTTTGTGCCTGCACTGTCATCGATGAGCGTTTCCCACTTACCGTTGGTATCGACCCGAATGATCTGGTTGGCTGGATTCAGCTTTCCTCCCTTGGCTACTCCTGGCAAGGTAATGTAGAGGTTGCGCTCCACATCAAAGGCCATCCCGTCAGGCAGGGCGGGAAAATCTTTGGCATAGATCTCTGGCTTGCCAAACGTTCCGTCTTTGTTGATCTGGATACGCACACAATCGTTGCGCGAGCTCTCTAATACATAGACCGCATCTTCGTTGGGATCGATAGCCGTACCATTGGCAAAATACAGGCCCGTAGCCACAACATCGCCACGGCCATCCGGTCGGATACGAACCAGGGCGCCATTGGGAGCAGCGGTTTCCAGCTCTTCTAGGACTTTACTGGCACGCTGGGTGCTGGAATTCGACACATAAAGATTACCCTCAGCATCGTAACTGGCAAAGTTAGGAATGGTAAGCTGAAATGAGCCAGCTCGATCAGCAATCATAGAGACGGTCCCGTCCAGAGCCAGACGCATAACGGCCTTATGCTTAAGGTCGCAGTAGACAAAGTTGCCCTCACGGTCGAGGGTGACTCCATTAGGAAGTGCGCCGTCTGGTAACTGAGCAACTTCTTGCACATTCCCTTCTGGGCTTACTTTATAAACTTTGCCGTTCCGTCCTCCACCCCAGGTATTGCCCTCTCGGTCGATCACAACGCCCTCGGCTTGTAAAACACCAGCGCCAAAGATCTCTACACTCTCAGTTGCAATCATGGCCATAACTATCCCTCCTTTTCTTGGGTTGATGCCGATGCTTCCATGTTTCTAAACCTTACTTTATATGGCTCAGGTTGACAGAGAGAGCAAGCGGGAGGAAAGAATGCGTCCCCATCACTGCTGAGTTGAGTAGCAGGCCAACAAGGTAGAAAAGTAGAGTTCATATTCTCTATAGCACCAAGTCATTAAGCAGGAGACTCAGGTATGCTAATCTTGTGTGGTCTGATTTAGCTGGTTGCTACTTAGAGGAGTGGGCTGGTGAACTTTCTGCCCGTTAGGTGTGTGGCTAGTCGAGAGCGCGCCGAGGAGCTGGACCTGCTGCTGCAGAGCCTGGGTATCGATGTACGCTTGTTCTTTGATGAGCAGGCAGAGCAGGGCCCCTGGGTGATTGCGGTTGAGGCTGCACGCCAGGCTGAGGCCCAGCAGGTGATCGACGAGGAGGAGGTGGTGGCACCGACACTCGCGCCGCTGGAGCCAGTGCTCGGAGCGCGTGCTAGACTATACTGGATTGCCGGCCTGGTGCTGATCAATACGTTGATCTGGTGGGCGATGGAGCATCGCGGCGGATCGCAAAACCACGCTACCCTGCTCCACTTCGGTGCGATCAAAAGCGAGCTGCTAGCCGCGGGCGAGTGGTGGCGCGCCGTGACCGCAATATTCCTGCATATAGGCGTGCGTCATTTGATCGGTAACATGGCCCTGCTGATGGTGTTCGGAGGGCTCTCTCTGCACATATGGGGCCCCGGCCGGTTGCTGTTCATTTATGTGATGTCGGGCGTGTTTGGCAACTGGGCGGGATTTCTGTTTGGCTCAGCTACCGCGCTGAAGGCTGGCGCCTCGGGCGCCATTCTAGGTCTACTAGGCGCTCTTGCTGGCGCTCGGCTATTACATCTACGTAGTCCCCAGCACCGGTCCCGCTTCAAGAGCTGGCATGTGCTGGCAATGCTGATTGCCTTCTACGGATTTGTGGTCGGGGTTCGACCTAGCTCGGATCATGTAGCACACCTTGGTGGTCTGCTGAGCGGGGGGCTAATCGCGGTATTGCTGCCCCCCCTGTCAGGCTCCAAAGAGCGCAAGCTCCAGCTGGTCGTTGGTCTGATAGCGGCCGCTTTATGCCTCGCCTCGGGTTTCTTAGCCGCGCGCGCAGGATCCTAGCAACAACCTCAGGTTCAGACTCGGTCCAATGAACTTATATCAAATTTTTGCTATCACATACTTGGCAAAATCGCCAATAACCTGTTTTGCTCCTTCGCGGGTTCCTCCATGAATAGCAATTTGTTTAACTCCAGCCGCCCGCATTTTCTCCACCCGCTCTATTAGCTCTCTGGGGGTGCCGGTAAGCGTGGTCTCTTTGATCATCTTCTCAGTCACAATGGAGGCATGCTCGGACTTAAAATCATGGACATAGCCGGAGTAGAGATCAAGATGACGGGTTTCAATAGAAGCTCCAGGAGTGCGGTAGGCATCTCTAAAAGCCATAAGATCGTTGCGCACGTCTGCCGGTAGATCCTGGGGGTCCTTTACTGAGAGGGCAAAGATATTGCACTCTGAAGAAACGTAGGAACCCACCGCCTGTTGCATCTCCGTCAGCCCTTCACCCCGCTTGACTGCATGGAAAGCCGTTAGCACCAGGATGTAGAGGTCGTCCAGGGTCTTGCCTGCCCGCTGTGCGCCCTGGCGTATGTGGCTCAGGGTGTACTCTAGGAGGCTGTCCCCCACAGCGCCAAAGAGGATGACCCCATCGCCAATCTCACCGGCCAGTTCCAGGGTCTTGGGACCACTAGCAGCCACATAGATGGGGACCTCGTCTTGGAGGTTAATCCATCCCCCAGTGGGGTTAAGGAACCGAATCATCCGCCTCCTCTCTCCCTCCTGGTAGGGAACCGTCTCCCCCTGCAGAAGGCCGCGGCAGGCTTCCACATGTTCCCGGAGCTGGGAGAGCCTGGCTGCCGGCATCCCCAGGGTGCGCCTGGCTGTATTTCCGGTACCAATACCCATGATCACCCGACCAGGGGCAAGCTGGTTAAGGGTAGCAAAACTACAAGCGGTAACCGGAGCAATGCGAGAGAGAGGGTTAGTAACGTTGGTGCCAAGCTTGACCTTGTTTGTCTTGACCGCGCAGAGAGCCAGAGATTGGAACACGTCCGCGCAAAGCATCTGGGTATCGTAGAGCCAGGCGTGGGTGAACCCTTTCTTCTCAGCCCATACCACATCTTTGTAGATATCTACAGCCGAAAGAAATGCAAAGCCATAGTCCATCTTTGCTCCTCCTTTTGGGGTCAGTGATTAGCCCTCTACAAATGAGGAAGGACCTTTTCCCCCAGAAGACGGATGGCTTCCAGGGCTTTGGCATGGGGAGGCCCGCCGGGCTGGCGAAAGCGAATGATGAGATAGTCAGGACGAATCTCTTCTTGCCAGTGTTTGAGCTGCTCCAGGCACTCTTCAGGAGAGCCGGCCACAAGGCGGTCTTGGGCTATCTTATCAAAGGTCAGATCTTCTGCTTGCTTAACATCTTTGAGATATTCATCCGGTACATAGGCCCCGTGGCGAAAGTAAAAACGGTGGGTATAGAGGGTAGGGCCGCTTTCGGCTTCCGCTTCCTTTCGGCTTCCAGCCATGACCGCGTCCCGCATAAGACAAATAAAGGGTTTCTTGCCGTGCTTTTCGGCCTCTGCCCGATAGCGGGTTGCGTAGTCTTTGATCACCGGCAGGCATTGGACCGGATCGGCAATCCAACCATCGGCAATACGGCCCGCCCGGGCCAGTCCCACTGGGGTCCAGGAAGCCATCCAAATGGGCGGACCTGGTCTTTGATAAGGGTGGGGGGTAATAAGGGTGTCCTGGAAACGAAAATGCTTACCGCTAAAGGAAAAGCGCTCTCCTTGCCAACACCGCCGGATAATGTCTACTCCTTCTTCAGTGCGGCCTGCCCGCTCCTTAATGTTTACACCAAAGGCGTCAAAGTCATGGGGTTGATATCCTACCCCGAGGCTTAGAACCAACCTTCCTTGGGTGGCCTGATCAATAATGGCGCAGTCTTCAGCCACATGCACCGGATGGTGCAAAGGCAAGAGCAGTACACAGGTGCCCACTTTGATCCTTTGGGTCTTCATTCCCACAAGCCCGGCCACAAGCAGAGGGTTGGGCAAGTAGCCATCGTCCTGTTGGTGGTGCTCGGTAATAAAGCAGCCATCAAAGCCGTTAGCCTCAGCCGCCTGGGCTTCAGCTACAATTTCATTCATAACCCGTGCAATGTTTTCGCCTTGGGGTGGATCTTGCGTGCATGGGAGGTAGCCAACTTCCATATTTCTCCTCCTCCACCGTGATAGAGTTATTGGGTCACTTTCTCGTTTGACGGCTAACTCACGTCTATTTGCTCGGTCTAGCCTCATCCGTGGCCGGGGCAGGAGTCACCTGCACCCTTGCACCCGTGTTATCAAGCCTTGGCAGCACGTCCTTAGCGAAGCGCTCCATCTCCCGTAGCACGTCATGGGTTGGCTGTTGAGCCCAGTGCCAGATCAAGACCAGGTACTCTACCGGGAAGCGGTCCAGCTGATTCTGCAACTGTTGGCACACATCCTCAACAGTACCCCCTACATACAAGCCGCTGTCGATCACCGCCTGCACGGGATCAGCCCTGATCTTGCTCATGTCAAAGGCCTGGGGAAAAAACTTGGAGTAAAAGTCCACATAGATGTCCACATCGTTCCTGGCAATCGACTGCCGGTACTCCTCCCACGAATCGTTGACGTGGATCCAACGCACCAGGGCCTGCCTCTCGCCATAACGGATCTGATGTCCGGCCGCCCGTGCCGCTTCCCAATAGGCCTGGCCATGCTCTGCCGCCTTGTCAATCGGTGCAAAGTAGCAGGCAACGAACCCCTTCTTTCCACAGTAGATCGCCGAGTCCTTGCTGGCGCTAGTGGCAACAAACACCGGAGGGTGGGGTTTCTGATAGGGCGCAGGAACCACGCTGACTTTGCGCACTTCGTTGCTCGACCCAACTTCACCGTAAGCACCGCTTTTGCGCGTTAGCTCATAGGCCGGATAGCCCTCAACCCCGGTCTCATACGGATAGGGGATCTGGAAAAACTTGCCATTGTACGACACCGCGTCTTCGGTCCAGCACTTCAGAACAATGTCCATCTGCTCCTCAAAAATCTCACGGTTCCAGGTATCATCGTTGGAGCCATCCGAGAGTGTGGCTTTGGAATTATAGTGCTGGCCCAGGATGTTGGTCCAGCGGGATTGGTAACCGCGGGCAAACCCAGCAAAGAAGCGTCCCTCCAGAATGTGATCGAGAATAGCGCACTCCTCGGCCACCCGCACCGGGTCCTGAGTACTCATAACGTAGCCCAGAGCTCCCATGCGCAGGTTTTTTGTCAGTCCGGCCCACCAGGCGTTCAGCACACCAGGATTAGGGCCGACTTCGTAGCCTTCAGAGTGAAAGTGGTGCTCGATGGTGCTAAAGCCCCAGTAACCCAGCTGGTCAGCGGCTTGGGCCAATTTAGCCCAGTCGCGGATGACCTGCTGATAGCGCTCGCTGTTGCGCCCGATGGGACGCAGGGTTTCGCGCTCTTTTCCTGGCGCCGGGATAACCGGGTAGAGTTGAATAATTGGCTTTATATTCATGAGTCCCTCCTGTATTTGTTCACTCCCTGAGGCCTTGGCACACCATTGATTTCGGCTACGCCCCAGTCTGGGCGGTTACTGCTACAGCATGGGGTTTGACATGCAGCGTTACTGGCGGGATTCTCGCCTATACCGTATTACCCCTGTTACCGACGAAATGGTACTCAATTTTATTGGCAAGCAACTAGGGCTGCCGAGGTCGTTCTAGATGTATCTTCATTACTTGCGCAACGCTGGCATAACCTCCTTAGCAAAAATACGCACTCCCTCGCGGTCGTAGAGACCCGGACGGCGCAGATTAATAATAAAGTGGGTCACCCCCACATCGAGATAGGCCTGAATCTGCTGGCGAATGGCGGCTGGATCCCCTATGAGAACGCTTCGGCGTGCCTGCTCCACACTAATCCCCCGCCGGCTGGCAATTCGTTCCATAAAGGGCTCGACCTCAGCCGGGTCAGCCTTAAGGTAGAGAGGGCTTAAATAAGATCGTTCGATTGCTGTGCAGTCCCGGCCGATTTCCTGGCAGTACTGCTCCAGTACCTGGCTTTTGGCCGCTATCCCTTCTGGGGTTAAACTGGGGATGTTCCACATCTGCGCATAGCGAGCTACTAAGGGCAGGATGAGCTTCTCACCCAAGCCGCCAATCATAATGGGTGGGTGGGGTTTCTGTAGGGGTTTAGGAACAAAAGGAGCGTTGGTCAGCGTGTAGTATTGTCCCTGGAACGAGACCTGAGAGTCGGTCCAGAGTTTAGTAATGAGCTGAAGGCTTTCTTCCAGCCGCCGGGCTCTCCCCCTGAGCGAAGGGAAGGGGATCCCATAGGCCTCGTGTTCACGTTGAAACCAGCCAGCGCCAATGCCAAAAATGAGCCGGCCTTGGCTCAGGTGATCAATAGTAGTAGCCATTTTGGCCAAGACGGCTGGATGACGGAAGGTATTGCTGGTTACCAGGCAACCAATCTGGATTCGGGAAGTTGCTGTAGCCATGGCCGCTAGCACGGTCCAGCCCTCAAGGCAGGCTGCGTTCGAAGGACCAACGCTGGGCAGCACATGGTCATTGACCCAAAGCGTATCAAATCCTAGAGCCTCGGCTTCCTGCCATACCTCTTTGAGTTCTGCCATAGTGGTCTGCTGCTGGGCAACCTGAAGGCCAAAGCGGACGGCTGGTTCTTGAGCCCAGGTCCTGGCACCAGAGCTAAAGAGGCAAAGGACAAACAGCCAAACAGAGATACGTTGTGTCATACCTGGTCTCCAGAAAAAACTTTTGGCAGGAACCTTATGAGTGTGCCAATCTTATGGGGTTTGATCTAGTTTCCGGAAACCGAGTCCACATTGCCAAAAATCTCTTGCAGCCGCTGTAAGTCGGCTTGAACCAAAGGAGGCTTGAGAAGTGAGTCCAAGTTGGCTTGGAGATGCTCGGGGTTTCCGGTTCCCGTCAATACCACATGCGCGCCCGGCTCATAGCGGCAATAGCGATAGGCTGCCTCGGGTATGGTAGAGGCTTTATCCTCCTGGGTTAAGAAGTCCAGTGGGTTTTCTGAGTCACAGGAATCCGGCCTTACCTCTCCCTTTTGCTTGAGTTGGGTTACAACTTTCTTAAGTTCTGCTGGCTGGCTGAGGGCTCTGCGAACGGCAAACATGATCAGAACCCCAATGTTTTTCTCTAGCGTCTTGCTAAAAACCCGTTCCCGGGCCGAGGGATTCAGCAGGTTGAAACCTACCATCACCACATCCCAGAAGTCTTCCTCCAAGGCTTCCTGCAGCATCCGGTGTCCCGAATCAGCAGTAAAAATCTCGGTGATGCCCAGAGAACGGATCTTACCTTGCTCACGCATACGCAGAAGAACTGGTGCTAATGTATTGCGGGCAAAGCGGTATTGCTCGGGCCTTACTCCATGAAGGTGATAGACGTCAACATAGTCGGTTCTTAGTCGCCGCAGGCTTTGGTCCAAGGCTTTGTTGAGATCTGCGGTGGGGTCGGAGTGATCAGACGGAGGGGGAATCGTTTTAGTCGAAATGACCACTTGATCCCGGGAAACTTCCTGGACCGCTTTACCCACAATAGCCTCGGTGCCGTAGGCCTCGGCTGTATCAATGAAGTTGATACCCATGTCCAGGGCCTGCCGAACCAAGGCCATCGAGTGCTTCTCGCTTTTTCCGCCTGTCTGGCCCAAGCGGCTGTGACCACCACAGCCCAAGCCAGCAATGCTAACCTTCAAGCCGCTCCGCCCTAGAATGGTATATTCCAAGCTCCACCTCCATTGCCTCCCACAACCAAGGCGAGGCTTTTCCCGCTATTCGGCTGCGGGTTTGATAAATTTCAGGGTCATGCGATCACTTTCCCCAATAGCCAGATATTTGTCCCGGTCAACGTCTTTCAGCCGCAGGGAAGGGGGTAAGGTCCAAACTCCCCCTGAGTAGTCTTTGGTGTCTTTGGGGTTGGCATTTATTTCGCTGCGATCGACTAGCTGAAAACCCGTGGCTTTGGCTAGCTGGATGGTGTGTTCTTCGGTCATATAACCTGAGCGGGCCTTGGCATCCTGTTCGGCAGCCGGGTTCTCCCGGTGTTCGACCAAGCCAAGTATCCCTCCTGGTTTCAGGGCTCGGTACATAGCCTGGAATACCTCCTCGGCATAGCCACCGTTCATCCAGTTATGCACATTACGAAAGGTCAGCACCATATCGGCGGAGCCTTCAGGAGCAATGTCCACTTTCTGGGGCGGGGCTAGCTCTGTCAGCGTGGCTTTATTGTAGAGTTCAGGATTGGCGGCCAGTTTGTCCTTGAAGCGTTGTGCCCCATTTCTCACATACGAAGTCTCCGATTCAGCGTCGAAGCCCGCGGCATAGTATGTTCCCTGCTCTTTAAGAAACGGGGCCAGGATCTCCGTGTACCAGCCTCCACCCGGCCAGATTTCCACAACCGTCATGTTTTCTTTAATGCCCAACCAGGTCAGCGTGTCCAACGGGTGACGGTATTGGTCCCGGGCTTTATGGTCGTCCGATCGATGATCACTCGCAAGGGTGGCTTTTAACGCGGCCACGGTGTTGTCATCTACCCCATTTTGTTCGGCCTGAGACTGTACCGGAGTGAGTACCAACGCCAATGCTGTTGCCAATACACCGAATAATCTGGAATTGATTTTCATTATGGCTTGACTCCTCTAAGTTTAGTAAATCCCTGGTTAGTACAGTATAACGAAAACTTCGCTTAATCGCTCCTGTCCTTATTAATGACTGGATTGTGGGCAGAGGTTTCTTTTGTTCGTGCTGCGCTTCCAGGGGAGTCACTCTGTCGGTCATCCAGCAGTCATCATAAGGACTACCCTCCTGTTTGGAAAGGAAAAATATATATCCGACGTGCTCTCCGCTCTCCGCGGTTAGGACAACGGGCTGGGTTGCCTGATTGTCCTCTACCCGTATATCACCATACTGGGCTTCTCGGTGATTAAGCATGGGGCGATAAGCCGGGCTACTGACAAGCCGTACGAAACGGTCAAGCGGACCGGTAGCCATTTTATTGGCCGGAGAGGCAAAACGAAAGGTAATCTCAATCCCGGCATTTTCGTGGGGAACATTGTTGTGACCCAGTGCCTCAACCTGGATACGGATCACCTCAGCCGGTGAAAGCTCGGGGCTAGGATGCAAAGAGTTCGGATTAGCTGTTGGGGAAGATTCTGGTGAAATAATAGGTGAAAGGGCAGGGCTCGCCTGAGCTGCTGGGAGCAATCCAGTGAAAAGCCAAACTATAGGTGCCACCAATGGGCTGATCCGTTTCCCCATGCTGAATACTCTTAAAGCATTACGTCCCCACCGTTGGGGCTAAGACACTGGCCTACATAGTGGCGGGACTCCTCCGACGCCAGGAAGACATAAGTTGGGACAATCTCGTCTATGGTGGCCAGCCGACCCTTGGGAATAGTTGCTCGAATGCGCTCAATCATCTCCTGACTGATCCCCTCCAGGAGTGGAGTTTGGGTGGCCCCTGGGGCTACGCAATTGGCGTTAATGTTACGCGTGCCAATCTCTAAGGCCAGAGACCGGGTAAACGTGACAACCGCGGCTTTAGCGGCACAGTAGTGGGCAAGCCCGGGAGAACCTTTATAGGCAAGCTGCGAAGCCGTGTTGATAATCTTACCATAGTTCTGTTGGTACATTATCGGCAGGACCAGCTGGGTGCAGAGGAACACGCTGCGCAGGTTAACCGCCAGCATTTCGTCCCACATAGAGACCGGCATCTCCCCCACCAGAGAAGAGGTGGCTATGCCGGCGTTATTAACCAGGATATCAAGGCGACCAAACTCTTGTCTCACCTCGTTGACCAAGCTCTGGACCTGGTCCTCCTGGGAAACGTCAGCCCTAACGGCAATGACCCTGCGGCCCATTCCTTCTATGGCGGTTTTGACCCCGGCCGCGTTTTGTTCTTGAGCCTCATTGGGGTAGTTGATGGCCACATGCGCCCCTTCCTGGGCGAATGCCAGGGCCACAGCCCGCCCAATGCCGCTGCTGGAGCCGGTAATCAGAGCAAACTTTTCACTAAGCTTAGCCATGGTTTTTATGCCTTTTTATGAGGACACAGCACGGACCACCCTCTCATAAGACTCAGGAGTCTCACCCCGGTCCACCGATTCCAACTCTTCCTGTCTCACCCGCAGTGCCCGGGCCATATAAGCAGCGCGCCACTGCTCACGCTCCTTCAATTTTTGGCCATAGCAGATCGTGTCCTTGGGGGCAAGCCTTGCCTTAGTACCGCATTTCATTTAGATCTCACGGCCCAGCTTTTCACCCTCATAAATGACCGCCGCGGGCTTGCGCGGGGCAACCATGTCACCAACGGGGTACACCTCTTTGAAGCTATGGCGAATCTTGTTGAAGAGCGCGTCATTAGGGGTCCGCATCATAGAGATGACAACCGTGTCAACCTGAGTCATTGTGCGTTGCGGGCCGCCCCAGATGTTATAGACCTCGACGGTGTTCCCCGCGATTTGCTCAACAAAATGCTGCGCGGTCAGCTTGACGCCCGCTGCAGCCAGTCGCGGCAGGAGATGAGCCATATCCCCGGTGCGCAGCAGGTCCTCACCCACGAACAGGTGGGGCGTGATGACCTCTACTTCTGCCCCGCCCTTGGTAGCCAAGACCTCGGCAAGACCCAGGGGCAGGTAGGCAGTTGTCTCGTCGACAATAATCACTCGCTTGCCAAGCGAGGTAGGGTCCTTAAGCGCACGCATAGTGGCAGTTTTTACGTCCATAACATTGTCCTGATCATGCCCCGGGATTGCCTCCCGCTCGGACCGATAAGGACTGAGGCCGGTTGTGTTGTACGTTGAGCCGGTTGCACAGACGACCGTGCCAGGTTGCTCTTTTTCCAAGAGATCCTTGGTTGCATTCACACCCAGACGCACCTCGACTCCTGCAACCTCCATTTCACGGGTGAGGTTATCAATTGCGGTGTGCCATTCCGCACGGGTGGGGAGGTGTTTGAGCACGTTGAGGTGACCGCCAAGCTCTTGCTCTTTTTCCAGGAGGACCACCTTATGCCCGCGCTTGGCCGCGACCGCTGCGGTTTTCATCCCGCCGGGACCACCACCCACAACCAGGATCTTCTTGGCGGCGTCCTGGCTAACCAGCCTGAGCGTCCCCTGGCCCCACTGGCGTTCACGCCCGGAGATGGGGTTCATCATGCAAATCACTTCCCGATTCTCGAACAGGCGAGCCACACACTCGTTAGCGCCAACGCACCGGATAATCTCCTTCTCTCGTCCCTCACGTGCCTTAGCAATCAAGAACGGGTCTACCATCTGGGCGCGAGTCATCCCCACCATGTCGGCCGCCCCATCCTGGACAACCTGCTCGGCCATGCGTGGATCGATAATGCGACCCACAATGAAAACCTTGGCGCGGTCGCCAACAATTTCCTTGGCACGCTTGCCAAAGGGAACCATATGCCCATGTTGAATTCCCATGGGCGCAACCGCCCAATAGAGGGTATGGTAGCCACCGCCCGAAATATTGAAGAAATCGAATAGGCCAGTTGCCGCAAGAACCTCAAGCTGTTCCTCAGCTTGTTCCTGGGTGATGCCTCCCTCCCCTAGGAACTCATCAAACGACAGGCGAATGCCAACGGTAAGGTCATGGCCAACGCGCTTACGGATTTCTTCGCCAATGTCGATAGCTAGCTGGCAGCGCTTGCGCACCGAGCCACCGTAGCGGTCGGTTCGCTTGTTGTAGGCGGCACTGAGAAATTGACCGACGCCGTAGCTGTGCGCCCCGTGAACCTCCACACCATCGAGGCCGGAAACCTTTACGTTTACAGCGGACTCACCAAAGCCTTGCACCAGGTCATCAATATGGTGTTGTTCCATTACCATTGGGGTTTCTCTATGAACAATCGAGGGAACCCGGGAAGCCGCCCAGAGCGGGTGCCACTCGTCAATAATCATGGTCCCTTTATCATGCACCCCAGGGGTGAAAAGCTGGACAAACTGCCTTGCGCCATATGCGTGTACTGTTTCGGCCAGCTTGGCGTACTGTGGAATAACGCGCTTTTCCCACGCCGTACACCCATAAAAGAACGATCCCTTACTCACGGGATGCGCTCCCTGCTGTTCGGTGATGATAAGCGCGGCCCCGCCCTTTGCCCGTTCGCGGTAAAAGGCAATATGGCGATCACTCAGGATGTTATCTTGCGCGTATTCGAGGGTTTCGGCTGTCATCATAATACGGTGCTTGACCGTTGTCCTGCCAATGGTAAGCGGGCTCCAAATGTGCCTCAATTCGGATGAAGTGCTGCTCATGGCTTCCTCTCTCCAATCGGAGCTTTGCCTGAGATGATTGCCAGAATCTTAACCATGGATTGCCCTTAGCACATTCCTTTTGTGAGTCAAGCCTAATAGTTGGATGCTCTAAAGGAGAGCTTGTGGAAAGACTGCTAGCCATATATTAGATGGCTAAAAAGCATTCGGTATCAGACCTAAGACTAGATCAGCGCGGCGGAAATCCTTCGCTGGTTTTTCTCCTCTGTAGGGGTAACCCCCTGTGGTTGTCTTGGAGGGTGGGCAGGCACGGGGGCCTGCCCCTACGCAACCTCACCAAACCAGCGGATTACTCATGCCGCTCTGTACTAGCGACTGAGAGTGGGATGACGCTTGCAGGCAGGAGGCTTTCTATGAGTGTAAAGCTGGGAGTTGATGTTGGGGGTACGTTTACCGACCTGATGCTCTTTGTGGAGGAGTCCGGGCAGATTTTCCGGGCCAAGACCCCGTCTACCCCACAGGATCCTTCTGTTGGGGTACTTGCCGGCATTGATAAGATCTGCCAGTTGGCCGGTATTGTTCCCTCGGCCATTACCCACATTATGCATGGCACAACTGTGGCTACCAATGCCGTGCTGGAGGGAAAAGGCGCCAGGGTGGGACTCATCACCACCGAGGGACTGAAGCAGATTCTCCACCTGGCTCGCTCACAGACTCCCGGCCCTCTGGCTGGCTGGATCATTATGATCAAGCCCGACCCGCCAGCGGCAGTAGAGGATACACGCGAAGTGAAGGAGCGCATTGACGCCGGAGGTCAGGTGGTTCGTCCGCTAGACGAGAAACAGGCCCAAGAAGTCATCCGTGACTTGGTAACCAGCGGAGTGGAAGCCTTAACCATTGCCTTTATCAATTCCTATACTAATCCTGTGCACGAGAGGCGGGTACGAGAGCTTGCCCTGGAGTTGTTTCCAGACTTGCCGGTGACCGCCTCAGCAGAGGTCCTGCCTGAGTTTCGTGAATATGAACGCGCCCTCACTGCGGTCATGAACTCCTACGTTCGTCCCAAAGTGGCGGTCTATCTACAGAGCTTTGCTAACCAGCTCCAGGACCATGGTCTTGGAGCCGAGGTAAATATTCTGCGCTCGGACGCCGGCCTCATGACCCTGCGGGCGGCCGAGGAACGGCCAGTCTATGCGGTAATGTCCGGGCCGGCGGGGGGGAGTAGCGGGGGGGTTGGCCATTGCCCGTAAGGCCGGCCTGCAAAACATTCTTACTATTGACATGGGCGGTACCTCGACCGATGTGGCTCTGTGTCAGGGCGGAATGCAGACTATTACCCGTGAGACTACGCTTGGCTACTTTCCCATTAAAGTCCCTTCAGTGGATGTGCGCAGTGTGGGTGCTGGTGGCGGCTCCATTGCCCATGTGCCGGAGATTACGGGCGCGTTACGAGTAGGGCCGCAGAGTGCCGGAGCCGACCCGGGCCCGGCTTCCTATGGCCGGGGCGGGAGCGAGGCAACGGTGACCGACGCCAATGTAGTTGTCGGCCATTTGCCTCCGCGCCTTTTGGGCGGAGAAATGAGGCTGGATACCCAGGCGGCTGAGGAGGCGGTAGCACGAATCGGCAAGAGTCTTGGCCTTGATCCCTATCGGGCGGCTCAGGGAATTATTGATATTGTAAACGAGAATATGCACGGTGCCTTGCGGCTGGTCTCGGTGCAGCGCGGTTACGACCCACGGGACTTTGCTCTGGTTGCCTTTGGTGGGGCTGGGCCGCTTCATGCTAATGCGGTGGCTAAACTAATAGGTTCCTTCCCTGTGCTTATTCCCCCGGCTCCGGGAATACTCTGTGCCATGGGGGATCTTTGCTGCGACTTCCGCGAAGAGTTTGCCCGCACCATTATCCGCACCCTGGAGCGGCTTAGGGCCAAAGAAATCATTGGTATTTTGCAAGAACTGGGAGAAGAGGCAGCTGGTTGGCTTGACCGTGAAGGGATTCCTCGCTCCCAACAACAGGTTTCCTATAATGCCGATGTACGCTATCACCGCCAGGGTTATGAGCTGCCCATTGCCGTTGAGCTGTCCGAGCTGCAAGTGCAAGGGGTGGGGGTGCTGGCCGATCGTTTCCACACCTTACACGAGCAGCTCTATAGCTTTCGGCTGGACACGGTGTGCGAGATTGTTAGCCTACGGGCGGTAGCCTTGGGCAAGGTCAGGGAAGTCGCTTTGCCACAAGGAGAACTAATGGGTCCGGAATGCCGTTCAGCCCAGGTGGATGAGCACCGCACATACTTCGATGGTCAGTTTCTTTCGACCCCGGTCTACGATCGGACCCGGCTGCAACCAGGAAATTGTCTGAGCGGTCCGGCCATTGTCACAGAAATGGATTCGACCACGGTGATTCTGCCCGGGTTTAGTTCCGAGGTGGACGGATACTTTAACATTGTGATCAGGCCAGAAAAAAGTTAGAATTCGCTCCCTATCTACTCCCTCTCCCTTTCGGGGAGAGGGTAAGGGAGAGGGTTCTTTGGAGGGAGGTCAAAAGCATGAGAGATGTAAAAATTGCCCAAATTCCCCAGATCGAAGCCGGGGGCCGCCCCGTTGATCCGGTGACTCTCGACATCATAGAGAGCGCTCTGAAAAACTACCGCTACGAGATGGACGCGGTGCTTTACCGTACCGCTATGTCACCGGTGATCCGCGAGCAGCACGACGAGTTTCCCATGATCACCGATCCCAATGGTCGCATGGTAGTCGGACAGTTCGGGTCTTACATTCCGGAGATGATGGACCGATTCGATCACCCCCTCTATCCCGGAGACGTGATCTTGCTTAACGATCCCTACCTCTGCGGCGGGGCCGTCTCGCATATTAACGACTTCCTGGTATTGGTGCCCATTTTCTATAACAACGAGCTGATTGGCTGGTCCTCTATGTTTGGTCATCAGATGGACGTGGGCGGTCCTCTGCCCGGCAGTTTTCCCACCAATGCCACCTCCATCTTTGGCGAAGGACTGAGGATTCCGCCTGTCAAGCTCTTCGAAAAAGGAGTGCTCAATCAGGGAATCTTGGACTTAATCCTTAACAATGTACGCGACCCAGTAATGAACCGCAGCGACCTGATGGGCATTATTGCTGGCTGCAAGACCGCGGAGAAACGGGTGCTGGAGCTGTGCGAGCGTTTTGGCCGCGACGTTTATCTGGTTGCCTGTCAGGCGCTTTTAGAGCGCACCCGTCGGGCTATGGCCACACTTATTGCCCGGAATATCTCCACTGAGCCCCAGTCGTTTGAAGATTATGTGGATGATGATGGTCTGGGTAACGGTCCCTTTAAAATGAAACTCACTATCTGGCGGGAGGGAGAAAAGGCGGCGTTCGACTGGAGTGGAACCTCTCCACAGGCCCTGGGGCCTATCAACTTCTATCTCAACGAGGGCATGTTCAAGATGTTTATTGGGGTCTATCTGATCATGGTCTACGATCCCCAGATTCTGTTTAACGACGGCTTTTATGATCTCCTGAAGGTGAACATTCCCGAGGGTTCACTTCTTCACCCTCATTTTCCTGCAGCGCTGGGCTGCCGTACGCACGCGCTTAGTCGTCTCTTCGACGTACTGGGCGGCTGTCTTGGCCAGAAAACACCGGAGCTGACCACGGCGGCCGGATATGGCACCAGCCCCCATCTTCTCTACAACGGCTACAACGAGAACGGCAAATTCTTCCAGATTATGGAGATCAGCTACGGCGGTATTCCCGGCCGGCCCATTGGGGATGGCATGGACGGGCATTCCTGGTGGCCCCTGTTTACCAACATTCCCACCGAGTATTTGGAGAGCACCTGTCCCTTCCGGGTTGATCGCTACACCTCGGTGATGGATTCCGGGGGCGCGGGCCTTCATCGCGGTGGCAATGGCATTGAGAAGGTTTATACGTTTCTTGAGCCGGGGGAGATCGGTATTCACGACGATCGCTGGCTTACTCCGCCCTGGGGCATTCTTGGGGGAAAGCCAGGCATGCGCTCAAAGAAGATTTTGGCACGAGAGGATGGCTCCCAAGAGGTTCTGCCGTCCAAGTGCGACCAGATCGAAGTGGAGCCCGGAGACCAGCTCATTTACATTACGGCTGGGGGTGGAGGATGGGGAGACCCTTTGCGGCGTGACCCGCAAAAAGTTCTGGCCGATGTTGTCAAGGAGCTGGTTTCTGTGGCCAAGGCCCGGCAAGACTATGGGGTGGTGATCAATCCTGAGTTACGCAAGGTAGACGAAGAGGCCACACAAAAGCTACGGGCAAAGCTGTCTTGTGAGCGCGGAGCGGTCAAAACCTTTGACTTTGGTCCCCCACTGGAAGAGCTACTGGCCCGTTGTAAGGAAGAGACCGGCCTTGAACCGCCCAAACCGCCGCAGCCTCTGCGCTGGGCAGTTAACCGGGGTAAGGAGAAAAGGGCTGCCTAGTTACGGAATAAGATATCCCAAACGAAAAAGAGGGGAGACTAACACGCCAAGACTTATATCACTGGATATTCAGCTCCCCATTTATTGTACATGACCCTTGACGTTCTTTGAGCCTGCCATTAAAGCCCTCAAGAAGGTCTTCTCTATCAATGCCTTCGGTCACGGTGGTGGCTTCACGCTTGTACTCGGCTTCCGTAAGGGACGGCACATGGGACGCAAGACCAGGGTCTTAGGGTTTTCTGTAACACCAGAGGTTGCCCAGGAGTACGAGCAATTGGCCCAGTTCCAAAGAAAGAGCAAGAGCGAGCTTTTTCGCCAGATGATAGAGACCTATAAGGCGAAGCTAGAAGAAGAGTTCTTCCGTCTGCAGGCTAAGATGGCTCGTAGGGCAAGAAAGAAGGGAGTCTTTACTGAGAAGGAGGTAGAACGGATTGTCTTCGAGGACCGCTAATGAAAGTGGTCTTCGATATCAATATCTTCATTTCTGCTTTTATTGTTTCAGGCAGCCAGGGAGAGCGAGCATTCCTCTGGAGCTTAAACCACAGGTATCTCTGGCAACAAGACTAGGAGGAAGTCAATGGTCAAAATAGCACCTTCCATTCTGGCTGCTGATTTTGCTCACCTGGCAGATGAGGTTGAGCGAGTCGAGAAGGCTGGGGCAGACCTGCTGCATGTGGATGTGATGGACGGCCACTTTGTACCCAACCTAACCATTGGACCGCCGGTGATTAAAGCTATTAAAGCCGTGACCCGTTTACCGCTTGATGTCCACCTCATGGTGCACGAGCCGGATGCTCTTTTGCCTGCCTTTATCGAGGCCGGCAGCAACAACTTGACGGTGCATGTCGAGGCTTGTCGTCGTCTACACCGCACTATTCAGAGCATCAAAGAAGCCGGGGTATTGGCCAGTGCCGTCCTCAATCCGGCTACTCCGCTACAGAGGGTACACGAGATTTTACCTGAACTGCATATGGTGCTGCTGATGTCGGTCAATCCGGGTTTTGGTGGACAGAGCTTTATTCCCTTCACCTTGGAGAAAATCCGTGCCTTGAAGCAGGAGATTGTGGCCCGCAATCTCGCTGTGGCCATTGAGGTGGATGGTGGGGTGAAATCCGCAAACGCGCAACAGATCCGCGAGGCCGGGGCAGATATTCTGGTGGCTGGCACCGCTATCTTTGGTCAACCAGACTATGCCCAGGCTATCCGTGCCCTGCGAGAATAAGGGAGAGGTATCGGTCTTGTGAGCTATGAGTATCTCATGGTGACGCGCTAGCGCTTCTCGAATAGCGTCCTCTATCATTGCATCCACCAGTGCTGCGGAATCGTCTAAGCCTATACCGGGCAATAAACCACTGCCTTTAAACGTGGTTAGTCGTCTCGGTTTGGCTTTTCGCGGGGCATGGTGACGCGCTAGCGCTTCTCGAATAGCGTCCTCTATGACGTTGGTGAGCGTACGCTGGGTTTCAGCCGCGAGCCTCTTTGCTTCGGCAAGAAGATCGTCGGGAAGCCGAATAGTTGTTCGCATACATCAAAACATGTCGTATAGGCATAAATATGTCAATAAACAAAGCGTTTGCATAATCAGCCGCATCAGCTATCCCTTATGGTCACAGGCGGCAATACCCTACTGGCAAAGAAAGCAGAAATCCCTACTTCAGCCTGATTCACACCCCGGCATTTTGTTAGCGCGTGCTAGCGGCATTTGATGTTGACCCAACCTCAGGCATAATTGTTAACGGGCGCGTGCCAGTTAAGGTCGAACAGGGTGAGCAACCCCTCAAAGACTCGCAACAGGCTATCATCATTGACGGCGCTTTTATGGAAAAGAGTGACTAAGGAGGAACGATGAGCGAGGCGTTGACGAAAAAACAGCTGGAATTAATGGACGCCTACTGGTCGCGGCAAACTACCTTTCCGAACGATCTGGATCGCTTTCACCTTGTAGGGGAGGCGATTGATCGGGTGCCGAAGCTTAGGCATATTACTCTATCCGATGAATGAGCAGGCCATGGGTTCCGCTGAGAACATTGTTGCGGTGGCCAAAGAACAGTTAGCACATGCGAGGTGAGCTATGCGTGTGGCAATCGGGTCTGACCATGCGGGATTTGAACTGAAAGAGAATCTGGTAGATTTTCTGCGCCAGCTCGGGCATGAGGTGATGGATGTGGGCACACACAACACCGAGTCGGTAGATTATCCCGACTATGCCGAAGCTCTGGGAAACGCCCTACGGGAGGGTCAGGCAGATCGGGGTGTTTTGATTTGCGGTAGCGGCGTGGGTGCGTCGGTAGCGGTAAACAAGCTGCCGGGTATTCGCGCCGGGCTCTGTCATGACACCTACTCGGCCCACCAGGGCGTGGAACACGATGATATGAACGTGCTGGTGATAGGCGGGCGAGTGATTGGTCCGGAGCTAGCCCGAGAGCTGGTCACAGTCTACCTGAGAGCCGTATTCACCGGCGAGGAGCGCCACTGTCGGAGGCTGGAGAAAGTCCACGCGCTGGAGAGGCGATACCGTAAGTAACTGAGCTGCCTATTGCCAACGAGCGGTTTCGATCGAACTGGGACCTATCTTCGGCGTGGGCAGTGTCGGTAGTGCATGAACTTCTGCGGGACGGTAAGATCTCACCCCAGCAGATCGCTGCAGTGGGATATGCTGACAGCCACCCCGTTGTCTCTAATGATACCCCTGAAAATCGAGCTAAGAACCGGCGGATAGAAATTATTCTGGGCCAGGAAGAAGCGCTCGGATGGAGGTGTCGGGGTCTTTTAGCGTGGTTAACAAGATGAAAGCAATGCTAGCCCCTCAGTGTACGGTCAGCCGATTAAAGTGTTTCCAACAATCCCCGGGCAATGGTGCGCAATTGCATGTTGGAAGTTCCCTCATAGATCTTGCCGATCTTGGCATCACGGTAGAATTTCTCCGCGGGAAAATCCTTAGTGAACCCATAGCCGCCAAAGATCTCCAGCGCCTGTGAGGCTACCCGTTCTGCCACCTGGGAGGAGAAGTACTTGGCCATAGCCGCCTGCTGTAGGAAGGACTCCCCGGCTTCTTTGAGACGCGCGGCGTTATAAACCATCAGACGGGCTGCCTCAATCTCCGTAGCCATCTCTGCCAGGGGAAACTGCACCCCCTGAAAGCTAACAATGGACTGGCCAAACTGCTGCCGCTCCTGGGCATAAGTCAGAGCTGCGTCAAGGGCTCCCTGGCTCAGTCCCACCATCTGGGCACCAATGCCAATGCGTCCCTCATTAAGGGTCTCAATAGCTACCTTGTAGCCTCCGCCCACCTCGCTAACAACGTTTTCTCGTGGCACCCGTACATCTTCCAGAATTAACTCACATGTAGAACTGGCACGAATACCCAGCTTGTCTTCTTTTTTACCTACGGTAAAACCGGGAAAGACGCGCTCAACAAGAAAAGCGGTAATGCCCTTGTGTTGCTTTTCGGGGTTAGCATTGGCAAAAAGGAGGTAAAGGCCAGCCTCACTACCATTGGTGGTCCAGAGCTTGCGTCCGCTGAGAACATAGCTATCCCCCTCCGGGCGGGCCCGCGTGACTAGAGCGAAGGCATCGCTGCCCGAACCGGGTTCGGACAGGGCATAGGCGCCTACTGTATCTTTGGCCAGTAAGGGAAAGTAATGCTCTTTTTGTGCGGGGCTAGCCCAGCGCAGCAACGCGTTGTTCACCAGGGTGTTTTGTACGTCGACGCACACTGCCACCGCTGGATCCACCCGGGCCAGCTCTTCAATCGCCAGGATTGCCATGAAGAACGTTCCTTCGCTACCGCCGTAGGCGGTGGGAATCTCAATGCCCATGACCCCCAGAGCAAAGAGCTGGTCGATGAGTGTACGCGGCAGTCTGGCTTCGCGGTCCATCTCCATCACCAATGGTTTGATTTGTTCTTCGGCAAACTCTCGTACCATTCCCTTAAACAACCGCTCATCCTCTTGCAGATAGGTCAGCGGCAACATTCCTGCTGGGATCTCTCTCATAAACATACCTCAAAGAAATTTGTGGGGAAAAAGGTTTGCTAATCCACCGCCTACAAGTCTACCATACCCTATTTACCGGCCAAAGAGGCGATCCAGCCCTTTACGAATAAGCTCTTCCTCCAGGCTTTTTTTCTCTTGCCCCGGTGTGGCTGAGGGGGAGGTGCGGGAAGATTGCTCTTTTTCTGCAGGTTGGCTGGTTGGAGGAAAAAACTTTTGCAACACTCCTTTCTCCAGCTCCTCCACCCCTCTGCGTAGTGCGGCCCGCTGCAGCAATTGCCCTACATATGCCAGATCGGGTTTGGGCTTCACCCGTGGCAGGGTACCGGCCAGCGCAAAGGGGATCTCTAAACGCCCCTGATTGTTGACAATATATTTTGCCTCTTTTATATCATCAACAATGTCATTGGAGAGACCTTGGGACATAGTAAGGCGAGCGCGAAAGTCAAGCGTCTGGTCAAAGCCAAACCAGCCTTTTCCGCGCATTGTCCAGTCAACGGCGGCAACCACTAAGTCGTCAATATGCACCTTGCCGTTGCTGATGGTCACTGTGCCTTTGAGTTGATCAAAGTTGGTATTCTGCGTGGCAAAGATCTCGGGGTATTTGTCCCGCACTCGGGGAGAGACAAGAAGGGAAAGACCGGGGATTCCTGTCACTCCAGAAAGGACTCCCTCAGCAATGTTGATATTGAGTAGCGCTCCCTGAACTACCACTGCCCGTCCTTTTCCCCGAAGAGAGGGCTCAATAGTTCTCCATTCTTCTCCGCTTCCAGCAAGCTGAAGGCCAAGGTTGGCCCGGCCCTGAATGTGCTGTTGAGCAGCCGAGAGTATGATGCGGAAAAACTGTGTGAGGTTGAGACCCTGAATCCGGGGAGCAAGAGTAAATTGGGGAGGCGATTCACGGAGGTTGTAGCGTCCATTTGCCTGGAAGAGACCATCAAACACCCGCAGCTTAAGATCTTTGATGGTGGCTACCTGATCGGTCAGGGAAATGGCGGTTTGAAGATCCGTGTAGTCTATATCAGAGACCGTCCCTTGGGCAGAGGAGAAACTTCCTTGATAGGAAAGAGATCCATTTTTCATCCCTATCCGTCCTTGGCTTTTTACCTTTTGCAAAACCTCTGCTCGTTTACCTGCAGAACTGCTCGCAGAATTGCTTGCCTGTAAATCGGCCAACCATAGATCAGGTGCGGAGAGGCGATAGGTAAGGGTAGGGGGGGTAAACTTCTGAACCTGAGCAGACATATGGATCTGAGAGTTCCCCAGGTTTAGGGTGGTCTCTGCAAGCTCTGCTTGATCACCGGTAAAGCTAATGTTGGCATTAAGATCGGTAATAGGTTTGGGTATGGATGGCAGCACAGCCCCGACCCCGGCAAGCGAAAGAGAACCATTAATCGTTGGTAATTTATCCATCTTTCCTTGAATGCGGGCGTGCACTTCCAGACCTCCAGACAAATCATAGCCTTGTAGAAGAGGAATTATCTGCTCCCAACCAGCCAGCTCGGTTTGGCCTGAATCAACCTTTAGGTTTAGCAAGGGTGTCTTACCCTGGCTGATTTCCCCGCTACCTGTAAGCTCAAGCGTATGCAGTTGAATTTTTGCCTGCTGTAAATTAACTGCCTTCTTTGTCACCCGAGCGTCGGTAGAGAGAAAAAGGGGAACTCCTTGGGGTTTGTAAAAGGCCGTGCCCAAACTCAGGGTACTTGCGGTAGCTTCTAAAGTACCTGTCAGAGCTACGTTTTCCGGCGTCCCTTCCGCATGCACGCTTAGAGAAAGAGGGCCGTTAGCGTTTAAGTCTGCAGGCAGGGTTTCTGCCAGGGGAGCAAATTTTCTTAAGTTAGCTAGCTCCACTGGTCCCATCTTAATGTCAATGCTGAGGGAGAGGTTTTTTAGGCTTCCTCCCAGAGGTCCAGCCTGGCCGGTAAGCTTAAAGTTGGAAGTGTCGGCAGCAAACACAGTAGCGGTCAGCTCCGCCTTAGAAAGCGTCAGGGCTCCCGCCCTGCCGGATATATTGGTTTTAACTTGCAGTGGACCAGAGAGCCCAAGACCCTCAGGAATGAGGGTTTTTATCTGAGGGAAAGCTTGTGCTAAATTGTCAATGTTAAGCGGGTCAATTTCAACTTGTGCTTCTACCGGGACGTTGTTGAAATCCAAGGTAGGGTCGAGAGGTCCTATCTGGCCTTGTATTTTGAGGTTCTGTTGCTCAGCGAACACGGCTACAGCTATATTTATAGAAATCGGCCCATCGAAACCTACCCCTTCGACCGTAAAGTCGAGCTGGCTTACCCCAAGGTCAACACCGTCTTTCTTGTCCCGGTAATGCACCTCACCATTGGCCACGTCCACAAGGGAAACAAGCAAGGGGAGGGCTGCAGTGGCTGCTGGTGGAGCCGCGGCCTCAGCTTCTTTGTCAGTCTTGTCTTTTTCCGCACTCCCCAGGCTGGCAAAGTTGAACTGACCCTTCTTGTCTCGGATCACTGTAATCACTGGCCGGTGCAGGATCAGCCGTGTGACCCGGAGCTCTTGCCAGAGCAAGGGCAGAAACTTGACATTCACCTGAAGATCAGCAGCGCGAGCAAAGTCTCCGGAAGAAAACGCCTGGTCATCGGCCAGAGCAAAGTTCTGCAGGCGCATGCCTATCCCCCCCCATAGAGTCAGACCGACTTCTTCTACCGTCACCTTGCGTCCCAACGCCTGTTCAACCTGAGCAAGAAGATAATCTTTGTTATGGGCAACAAGGCGGTTGAGATTGAGCAGAGCCAGAGCAAGGGTCCCACTCAGGATTAAGAGGATCACACCAGCAATCATTAGCTTCCGCATGCGGGTTTCTCCTTATGAGGGGACCTCATACTGTTCCTCTGATCACCCCTCTATGGTTGCATTATAAGCGCAAAATTTTCCCCATGGTAGCATTGGCAGGAGAGACAAGACACCACCAGGGGGAGGGATTGAGCTGGATAGTTCAGGGGAATTAGGGTAGGCTTCTTAACCTCCAGGAATATGGAGAAGGAAAGGAGGATAGAAAAAAAGCTAAGAGGACAATGCCAAGTCCCTGGCATTGTCCCTGGTTGGTAGCCGCTTACTTTCCTCTGCGCATCAGCTCCTTTACGGTAAACATCTTGGGCGGCAGGGGCTTGTTAACGAGCATTTTATCGGAGACCCAGACACTGGCATGGTTAGTATGGTAATCAACCCATATGTTCCCAATATGTAATGGAACCCCTGTGTTGGCATTCTCCGAGTCAAATTGGGGATTACCAAAACAGTGGAACAAGGTGCGCCAATGATTGCCGTCATGGTCATAGACAAAAGCGTAGAGGACTGAAAACGTCTGTCGGTCAATATAGAAGCGGCGCTTGCCATAGGGATGGCTGGAGTCTTTGGGGGTGACTTCCATAATGACCACTTTGCGCAACTCCCAGGGCACCATGGGGTACCAGTTGTTCTTCCCACCAGTAGTTGGCCGCTCACCCTTGAGAAATCCTGGGACCAACGCTATCTGCTCTCCCTGGTAGTTCCAGGTATGGACGTAAATGTAGCCGTTAAAGCCAGAGTAGTCTTCTACCATAAAGTTTAGCCCCATAGAGTTCTCATAGACATTATGGACGACCTTACGGGTGCGCCGAGAGCGAGGATCATAGGCCCACTTCTCGTGGGCAACAGAGTCTATATCCGGGTGGACGGTGAGGAGCTGGGCACCCTCGAGGTCCTGGGGCCGTAGGGTTATCACCCAGTCTTTCCACCATATGCCTTCCTTTTCCCACTCCGGCACATTGAGGTCCGGGTTGAGGCGGTGCATACCGTACATCCGGGCATAGCGAGTCTCCACACTCCTTTCTATTCCTCCTGAATTATTGATAGAGTGAAGGACTCCCTGATTTTGCATGGTGTCGCCAAGGTCCCGGAGGCGAAAGTTCCAGGCTGCCTTGAGTCCTACCTGGCGATCTGTCCCTTCTAGTATAGGAAAGGGTAGACCTTTGGTGTAGTTCTTCAGCTCGCCATCTTCCCCAAGCTGAACCTGGCCAAAGTGTTCTACACTGGCCGAGACAAACTCCTCACGTAGGGGAAAGTCGGTGGTCTCCTGTACAGTGATCTCTAGGTCTCCAGCCTCAACCACCCGTAGAATCTCTGGTGGCAGGACCTTCTCGGCCACCTGGAAGTTGGTTTGGTTGATTGTTGTTCCTGGGGTAATGCCATCCACCTGTGGGGCACCCTGGCGGTAGGGGTAAAAGACTTCCAGAACCTTCTCCTGTAGGTTACCATCCGTGCTATTCTGGGCTTTGACCTGCAGGGGAAGAAAGCCGAGTAAGCTTATTATCACAAAGATTCCCGCGGAAGCGGCTTTTCCTAGTCGCATTTTTGCCCTCCTTTTTTCTCCTTGTGGCGTCCACTAACCCCACTAACCAGGGATTTCTGGTAGGCTAGCCCGTAGTTAACGGCAGGAAAAGTGAGTGAGCGTTCAGTTTTCATATTATCTGGGTAGAATATCCCTGTCAATGTTTTCCCTTACCCGACAAGTATTGGCCAATAGAGAATTGCAGGCTCGCAAGTCTAGTATTCCCATTTGCCGTGGGTGTAGCGGAAAACTTCCGTGGTCAGGTTGCTTTCCACCACCTCGAAGGGTCCTTGTACGGCCTCTTCTCGGGTTTTACCAGAGCTTCTTAGGACCCTCTCATGGTAGGTGAGGATACCAATAAAGGGGATAAGGAGAGAAGTAGTCTTTTTAATTGAGATTTTACGGGAGGGTAGATAATAGCCAGTATACTCAGCCTCAAAGCCTTTAACGGTCTTTTTGACTACCATTCTCTGTGATCGACGAAATTCCTCCGCACGGGCCAGCTTTTCCATCCACTGGCGAGTAAAGGTATCAAAGCTCTGAAGAACGGAGGTTTCTTCTTGAGCTTGCACTACAAGGGGAAAAAGGCATACTATCAAAAGGAGAAGCAGAATGATTCTCCTGGTGGTAGCCACAGGTGTTCCCTTTTGCTCTTTTCCCTTGTAGTGCGTAACTCTCAAGTCACTCTCTTATTCCTCACTTAATTACCTTGATCTCAGCTCTACGGTTCATGGCCCTGCCCTCTCTTGTGCTATTGTCGGCCATAGGCTGACTCTCCCCGTAGCCTGCTGTCTGCAGGCGAGAGCTTTCGATCCCTCCGGACACCAGAAAGTCTGTGACTGCCTGGGACCGCCGCTCGGAGAGTCCCTGATTATAGTCTTCAGAGCCAGTCGAGTCCGTATGGCCCTCAATCCTGACCCGGACTTCAGGGTTCTCCTTAAGGATACGTACGGCTTCATCTAATACCGGTGCAAACTCGGCCTTAATATCCGACTTGTCGAAATCAAAGTTCACGCCCCGCAAGATAATCTTCTTTGGTGCTGGAGGAGGAGGTGTTGGTGCTAGTGCTGGAGGAGGAGGTGTTGGTGTTGATACTGGAGGAGAAGGAGGTGTTGGTGGTGGTGGCTCCTTAGCCAGCATATAGCCAGTCAATCCCCCAATAAGTGCCCCGGCCGCTGCGCCAATGCCCGTTCCGACTAACCTCTCGTCTGAGCCCTCATCCGCCCAAGTGTTTCCTACCGCAACACCTACTCCCGCACCAATCGCCGCCCCGGTAGCGGCTCCGAGGAGGATCCCTTTCTTTTGGGCCTGGGACAAGGCGCAGCCAGAAATCCCCATTAAAGCTACCACCCAAAGTAGCCAAAACCCGATTCCTTTCCTCCGCATGCTCTACCTCTCTTTCCTAATGGCCTTCTATCCTCAATGTTCAGCTAAAGCAACCGGCTACAATCCCTTCACAGACGGCTGCTGTTTCTTGGTAAATCGAAAATAGCTGTGCAGGACAAAGAAAAGCCCTCGGGAAAAAAGGAGGGTGAAACCCGAGGGCCTTGTAACCCAACGCCGTGTTGGGGGACACATAGCGTTGGATTGTTCACTGTTCCTGCTAATATAACTGCCTGGTCCTTCTTCTGCAAGTAGCAAAATGGTAAAAAAAACTTATATGGAATTTTAGTTTTTCGCAGGAAGTGTTTGACCCGCCCTGGTCTCTGGTAGGATAAGCCAGGTTGTGACACAATAGGGGCCATAAGACTACAGTTGGATCACGATTATAAAGGAGGGATCACCTATATGAGTACAGTAGGCGGTGGCCAGTATGTTTACGAAATGGTAGAGAAGTGGGGCTCCTTGCCCTCAGACTGGACCTTTGGCCCCGTTAGTGCGGTGGCCGTGGACTCCCAGGACCGCGTCTATGCCTTCCAGCGTAAAGACCCGCCCGTTCTTGTGTTCGATCGCAATGGCAACTATCTGAACTCCTGGGGAAACAGTGCTATTACCGACCCCCATGGGATCTATATTGGTCCTGACGACGTCATTTACCTAACGGACCGGGATGACCATGTGGCATTGAAGTTCACCCTGGACGGTAAACCCCTTACAATTCTGGGCACCAGGGGCCAGCCGTCCGACACGGGATGCACCGAGGATGGGGGAACGGTGCTACGGGCGGCTGGCCCTTTTAACAAACCCACCGAGATGGTGGTTGCCCCCTCTGGGGAGCTGTACGTGTCCGATGGGTATCGTAACAGCCGGGTTCACCGATTTGCGGCTGATGGCCGGCTCATCGATTCTTGGGGGACACCGGGCAAACAAGCTCCCGGGGAGTTTCACCTACCCCATAGCGTCTGGGTAGATCAGCAAGGGCTGGTCTATGTCTGCGACCGGGAAAACAATCGCATTCAGGTTTTTACCTCGGCTGGGAAATTCCAGGCCCAGTGGACGGACATTCACCGTCCCACAGATATTTATATTGACGCCCAGGATATTGTTTATGTTAGCGACCTGAAGCCCACGGTGACTATTATGGATAAGCAGGGAACCGTAATAGCCCGCTGGGACTCACCCATGGGCCATGGCCTCTGGGTAGACTCCTTGGGGAATATCTATCTGGCGGATGTAATGGGTAAGAAAGTCACTAAGTATGAGCGCAGGCCGCGAGGGTAGAAGGGATTGCCTTTGTTGTCTTCCAACATTGGAGTGCCTTCGATATTTCTAGCAGTATCCTCACCCTAGCCCTCTCTCGCGGCAATGCGGGAGAGGGAGTGGCTAGCGTATTCCTGCATACAGGGTCGTAATCGATTCGATCTACAGAAGCAAAAGGTCAGAATCATAGTCCTGGAGGCTATCTGTACCGCTAGTAGCCGACAAAGTAACGCATCCATATTTGGGCTTGAACATATGAAAGAATGATCCACACGCTTTATCGTTTCTGCAATATCTCAAGCGACTGGGCCTGAGTGTGTGAGCATTTCTGGTGAGAAGTTTACTCTCGCCAATCCGTTCGCGTGCCCATGGCATGCCGTAAGGCGGAATCGACAGTCATGGCTCCATAAAGCATCCCGGCAAGCGGCAGCGCCCAGGACCATAGGCCCGGCAGGCCAAAGAACTTTACCGCTGGCCGATAGATCACGGCCATAAGCCCCCAGGCAAAGAAGCCCTGGGCCGCCAACACTACAGCCCAGGGCAAGAACCCTTCCAGTGATCCCGCTATGCTGGCCAGGGCTAAGCTTGTTCCCCCTAGCAACCACAAGGGCGGAAGTAGGAACATTAAGGCCAGGCCCAATACGGTTCCGACCAAACGCAACCATGAGTAGCGCAGTTCGGTAAATGCCGTACGCCGGACCATGGCCCAGATCACCCTCAGCGACTCGTAAGAACGTAGGCTTTCGACTTCGTGACGGCTGAGGGCCAGGCGGATAGGAATAGCCTGACGCTTGATTTGCCGGGCAAGGTTGACATCATCAATGATCTGGTCCTTGATGCAGGCGAACCCGCCAGCACGCTTAAGTGCGGAAGCGGCCAGCAACACGCATCCGCCTGCCGCCGCAGCCAGGGAACTTTGTGGATTGTTCACGCGGCGCATGGGATAGAGCAGGTTAAAGAAAAACACAAAGGGAGGAATCAATAGCAGCTCTGCGTCAGATACACAACGCAAACGAGCCATGCGGCTATTTAAGGCCAGCTGGTCTCTCTCGCTCTCGGTGATCAGGCGCCTTAGAGACCCCGGTGCATGGCGAATATCGGCGTCCGTCAACAAAAAGTATTGGGGATTGCGGGCATGGCGGGTACCTTGCTCAAGCGCCCATACCTTGCCCACCCAGCCGTCCGGCAAGTTTGCCCCGGTAATAACCGTGAGCCAGTCTGCTACCCCGGCTTCTTTGGCTATCTTGCGAGCTAGGTCGGCGGTGCCGTCATCCGAGCGGTCGTCGATGAGAATAACGGACAGCTCACCGGGATAGTCTTGCTGCATAAGGGCGGGGAGCGTTCGCGGTAAGGATTCCGCTTCATTGCGTGCCGGCACCAGAACACAGACGGAAGGCCAGGTTTGTGGCCCCGGGGGAGGTTCTCCATCATCGCCCACGGGCTGGAAATCCCATGGACGTGCGGGATGAAGGAGAATACCTAGCCAGATCAGGATGGGGACGGTGCCCAGAGATAAGATAATCAGGAAAGAAACCGGCATGAGCAGGTTTAAAACTTAATAATGCAAATTGATATTAGGCTGCAGGCACCACCGGAAGTATCACACACGACCCCTTTGCTCCGCCATGAAACACCCTCTGTACCGCAGGACGGCCCGCCGTTTCCGTGGCAAAATCCCCGCCCGTGTTCAGGTTACGGTCAAACCGGGGGAAGTTGCTGCTTGACACTTGCAAACGGATGCAGTGGCCGGAAGCAAACACCCTACTCGTTGATCCTAACTGGATATGGTACTCGTACACCCCTCCTGGCTCCAACAACTCAGCTTGGGCCAACGAGTTGCGGTAGCGCGCGCGAATGATTCCGTCGCATATGTTTAGTGCCCGGCCGTCAGGCGCTACATCGACCAACTTGGCCGTAAAGTCTGTGTCGCGGCCGTCGGTGGCAGCGTAAATGATTGCTTCAACCGAGCCGGTTACCTCGGTTGGCTCAGTCAGGGGTGCCGAGGTATAGACCAACACATCATCCCGCTCCTCCACCAGCTGCTGATCGCGCGGGCCGGCACTCTGAGCCCCCGGCATCAGGGTGCAGCCACCCCACGAGGGCACTGGACGCTCTGGGTCATATAGAAAGGTATCGCTTCCCTCATGGCTCACCGGTTGGGTCATGAGGGAACCGTTGCCGCGGAGGCTGTTCGCACCTCCCTGGTTAGTGAGGTAATAGCGTGTGGGAACAGCACGAGCGAGCGGCCATTCATTCTCACTCCGCCAGACATTTGGCCCCATAACAAAAATTCGTACCGGCGCCCCGTCGTCGGGTAGATCGCGCAGACAATGATCGAACCACTGGAGATGAACGCCGCCCAGGTCAACCGCATCGGGTAACACCGCCGGGCCAAAATCGACCTCTCCTACAACCCGATCGAAGGGACCATGCAACCACGGCCCGACCAGGAGCCGTTGTTTGTGGCGGCTATGCTCGCTTTTTCCCTGGGTACTCATGCCCACAAAGTTCCGCAAGGTGCCTTCGAGAAAGATATCGTACCAGCCGCCAATATGTAGGGCTGGTACATCCATGTGCTTGTACCGTGACTCAATGCGCCATTGCTCCCAGTATTCATCCAGTGAGGGATGCCGAAGCCACTCGCGGTAATGATCTATCAGGCCGGGCACTGTGGCTGGCGGAAAATCCATGAGTGGCAGCTGGCGGTAGTGTTCATGTATGCCAAAGATAGTGCCGTAGAGTTTGCTGCGAGCATCGGGCGGCGCCTCTGGTAACCGCGTCAAGGTTTCCACTGCCATGCCCGCGGTCCAAAACTGAATGAACCCCTGCTGGAACGCTCCACCCTGATATGTCCATCCCTCGTGATACCCAGAGGCCGTGATTGTTGGCACCATGGCTTTCAGGGCCGGTGGGTTGGCCGTGGCCGTTAGCCACTGGGTAGCGCCGAAGTAGGAAGCCCCATACATGCCCACCTGACCGTTAGCCCACGGTTGGACGGCACACCAGGCAACGGTGTCGTACCCGTCTTCCGCTTCGCCAGCAAAGAGACTGAACTGGCCGTCTGATTTGAAGCGGCCGCGCGTATCTTGTACCACAACCACATACCCGCGCTTGGCCGCACGGATAGGGCTCAGGAGGCCAAGGGAAACCGGTGAGAGGTCCTTGTTATAGGGCAGCCGAGCCAGCAACACAGGATGACGCTCACTATCGTCAGGCCGGTAGACGTCCGCCCGCAGTTTCACCCCGTCACGCAGAGGAATGTCAACATTACAATCGATTTTTACTGTATCGCCCATATTGTCCTCCTTACCGGGAGTCTCATCTTGTCGCTGTTTTAGACACACTGATGACAATGCGTCAAGGCTTGTAGCGTTATCCTGACCGTCTCATATTAATGTGGAGACTGCACATAATTCGGATGCTGAAAATGGCTGATTCCTCCATAAGAGAATGACGGGACAGCGCTGTGTCAGGGAGGTTAATTGCAGGAGTCGTTGTCTGAGCTTGTTGTTGCTTCGTGAAAAGGAAAGGAGAGACAAGAAATCGTCTCTCCTTTCTTCTTGAGGTGGGCCTGAGAGTTTACTTCTTCAACTGTTCTTTCCCGAGATTGAATCAATGAAGATTACACTGCTCTGACTACTTTTCCGGGTAAGGCGCCAGTGTGCTTTCCTTCTTCTAGTATTACCTCACCGTTGACAATAACGGTTTGTATACCCTCAGCCTGTTGGATGAGACGTGGTTGTTGTGCTGGCAGGTCATGCACGGTCTGGCGTTGCCCACCACGGATGCGCTGGGGATCAAAGATCACTACGTCCGCTGCCAAGCCGGGCTTTAGATGTCCGCGGTCGGCTAAGCCTAAAACACCGGCCGGGCGTGAGGTCAGTCGCGCAACCGCCTCTTCCAGGCTCAACACACCCGTCTCCCGCACCCAGTGCCCCAGCAGATAGCTGGGAAAGTCGGCATTGCACAACGATGTCAGGTGCGCGCCGGCGTCGGTTTCGATCAGTGCATGTGGATCCTTGAGCATAAGGCCCATGGACTCTTCGTCCGTGTCTGCCGCCAAGTAGGCGAACTCGGTCGCACACTCCTCGGCTACACAGAGATCGAGGTAGGCGTCCAGAGGATCTTTGCCCTGTGTTGCGGCAATAGCAGCAACGCTTTGCCCTTCCAGGTTCTTATGTTCGGGTCGTTTTGCCTCTCTGACCAGCACATGCTGCCAGCCGTTAAAAAATGTTGCCCCAGCAACTTCGGTCCGCATAGTTGCCCGTCTGGCTGGATCAGCCAGCGCAACGGTCTTCTCCTGGGGAGAAAGAAACATGATCTCTCGCCAGGTTGGCAGATGGGCAAACACCGGCATCAGTTTCTGCCAGTTCATAAAGGTTTCAAGCGGACGGCAGCCAATTTGGGGATAGAGGCGTACCCCCTCGCGCGCTATGGCCTTGGCTGCCTCAGACAGGATAAACAACGAGCGCTCGGGATAAGCGGGCAGATAGCGTACCGAAGTCCAGGTCAGCGGTCGGCCTGATTCCTTGGCCAGGGCTACCAGGTCTGGCAGGTCACCGGCTTCGTGCTCGCCTTGGGGGAGGACCATTTTGGCCGTGATCTCCATTATGCCCCGGCTGACCTCGCGCAGGGTTCGGCCCAAGGCTAAGAGTTCAGAGAGTTCGGCAAAGAAGCTGGGTACCGACTTGCCCTCACCATCTACATGCAGGGGAATACGCGAAGATGATAATCCCAAGGCTCCCGCCCGTAGGGCTTCGGCTACTATCTCTTGCATATGGGCTATCTCGGCCTCAGTCGCGGCTCGCCGGCAGTCTGCGCCCATCACATAACGTCGCACCGCCGAGTGGCCAACATAGCAGCCAATGTTAATGGCCTTGGGCCGCTGTTCAATGGTAGATAAATACCCGGGAAAATCCTCCCAGCTCCAGGAGATCCCTTGTTGTAACGCTGCCAGGGACATATCCTCGACTACCGCTAGCATGCGGGTGATATAGTCTCGATCCTCAGGCCGGCATGGTGCCAGGGTAAACCCGCAGTTGCCAGTGATCACCGTGGTGACCCCATGCCAGGACGAAGACGTACACAACGGATCCCACAAGACCTGAGCGTCGTAGTGGGTGTGAACATCAATGAACCCGGGGGTAATCACCTGCCCGGCCGCGTCAATCACCCGGCGGGCAGGCTCTGAGATGTGCGTGTCAACCGCAGCAATCTTGCCTTGTTGGATCCCTACCTCTCCGGCAAACCCCGGGCTGCCGGTACCGTCTACAATCCGTCCGTTTCTGATCACTAGATCGAGCATGTTATGGCTCCTTTCCTCTTCAGGCAAAATGCGGCATGACCTTAGCGGCAAATAGCTCCATGCTGCGCATAACCCGGTCATGCGGGACCATACCGCCGGGATTAAACCAACATATGGTCCGGCCCATACCCAGGTCCTGCTGCAGGCTCTTGAGTCGTTCTACACAAACCTCCGGCGTGTCGAATAGGGCCATGACCTCACACACCTGCTCATAGGTCATGCTGCGAACGCGTTCCAAGACTTCTTGGATACGCCGGGTCTCGGCTTGCTCTCCCCAGTTCTGCCCGGTATAGAGACTGGCAACCGCATGCAGGAAGTGGGTGATGCTAGGCTCTAAATCTTGCCTGATTTGTGCTGGACTCTCGCCCACATATAAAGGTAGAAGAATGGTGACATCCTCACCTCCACGATCAGGATGCCCGGCCGCCTTCAGGGCTTGGCGGTAGAGGGGAACGTACTCTCTGAGTTTGTGGAAGGGGTTGACTTGGGCAGCAGCAAAGATGGGATGGCCCAGCTGGCCCATAAGCTCGAAAGTGTCAGGGCTGTTGGCCGCGACCCGAATAGGAGGGTAGGGTTGCTGCACCGGCTTGGGTACCACTGACAGGTTTTCTATGTTGAAGAAACGACCCTGGAAGGAGAGGCGCTCGTTAGTCCAAGCCTGGATAATGACCTGCAGGCTTTCGAGAAATCGGTCACGGCTTTCGGCCTGGTCAACACCAAAGCCGGTGAAGTGGCTGGGAATTGAGCCCCGGCCAATGCCAAACTCTGCCCGGCCGTTGCTGAGAACGTCCAGGGTCGCAATCTCCTCGGCCACCCGTAGCGGATGCGACAGAGGCAACAACACAATGGCAATGCCTAAGCGCAGGGTACGGGTTCGTTCTGCCAGCGCGGCTAGCATCAGCAGGGGCGAGGGCAGGATGGAAAGATCAGAATTAAAATGCTGCTCGACCGGCCACACCGACTCAAATCCCAGGGTCTCGGCATAAGCGGCCTGAGCCAGGGTGTCCTGGTAGCGCTGGACCGAGGACTGAGAACTAGAACAGGGCATTTGATAATGGAGCCCGAATTTCATGGGTATTCCTCCGACCTCTAATGGGGTTGTCCTTGACCTCTACCACAAGGAACCTGCCTTCGACAATAGGAAGCAGGTCGTGTTTGCTCACAGCAGGAAATAAGCTATCCCAGACGTATGGCCCGTTTGCTTCGTGGCATCGTAGGCTATAGTAACTGGGAAAGGTATCTTTAGCTATGAGTACGTCCTCAGCAAGCTCATCTCCTAGTAGTGTTGAGACCAGCCAGGTTAGTGGCTACCTGATTTTCCTCTTTGTGCTGCTTTCAACGGCAACGCTCTTTGATGGCTTTGACGCGGCCATGATGACCATTGCCGCGCCTGATGCCCGCCTGACGCTCGATATTAGCCGTAGCGAGTGGGGCGTCATCTTTGGGATTACTCGCCTGGGAATGATTGCCTCCTTCTTCTTTCTGCTCTTTGCCGACCGCTGGGGTCGGCGGGCTCTGATGATGGTCACAATTGTTGGGTTCACCATCTTCAATGCTCTCACTGCCTTTGCTACAGGAAAAGCCGAGTTTACCATCTACCAGTTCCTGGCGCGGATTTTTCTCACGGCTGAGTACGCCCTTGCGGTCATTATGATTGGTGAGGAATTCCCGGCCCGGCTGCGCGGCCGCGCTATTGCTATCCTAACCAGCTTCTTCACCATTGGTGTAATGCTCATAGCGAGGTTCCATCCCTATGTGCTGCTTGGGGACTGCGCTACGGGCTCTGTTGCCGATGGCAATTGCGTTCCCCCAGAGGGTAACTGGCTGCACGATGGTGGACAGGCTATGGTAGGCTGGTTCCAGCAGTTTTTGGGTCGGCCGGTAGACGGAGCCGATTGGCGCATTCTCTATATGATTGGAGTGTTTCCGCTGGCGCTTGTTTTTGTGCTGCGTTCGGGGATGCGCGAAACCCGGCGCTTCACCGCGGAAAAGAGTGCGGAACCTCGCCCACAACAAGGCCTGCGCGAGGTCCTGCGCGTTGAATATGAGCACGCCAAGACCCCCTGGAAGCCTGAGTACCGTCGCCGTACACTTCTGGTGGCGCTGTTATGGAACTGCGTATACCTGGTTATTGCTCCGGCCGTGGCCTTCTGGGTTATCTATGCGCGCGAGGATCTGGGATTTACCCCCTTCACTGTTGGTAGCATTATCTTCTGGGGCTATGCGGGTGGCGTAGCCGGACACTTTGTTGCCGGCTATCTAATTGACCGCATTGGCCGTAAGCTAACTTGCTCCGGGTTCTATGTACTGGCGGCGGTCTCTATCTTTCTGCTCTTCCAAACGCGGACCGAGGCCGGGCAGCATCTATGGATGATCCTCACGGTCTTTGGGTTTGGTGCAGCAAACACGGCTACCCATGTCTATGCCTCTGAGCTGTTTCCCACAGCAATTCGTGCCACGGGCTATGGCTGGACAACTAACCTGTTTGGCCGCCTCACCGAGGTAGGTATCCCGTTTGCGGTTGCGGCCTTGATTGGTACTCTGGGCATCTCGGGGTCGGTTGCCCTGGTATCGGTTGGCCCCATTCTGGGAGCGATCCTGGTTATGCGTTATGCCCCTGAAACCAAGGGTCTTACTCTGGAGGAGGTGCAGCAAGTTGTGGGTGGACAATCCTCTACGCCTGAGCGCAGCAAAGTATTTACTCAGGAGCTGGAGGCTGATCGCTAGTTAGTTAAAGTGGGCGCAGAAGGCGTTGGGCTGTTCAGGCTGCATCACTGGAGGGTTGTTCAAATACATAACGGCGATTCCTCACCTCAACATTGGGAGGAAAGCCTTCGCGCTCAAAGAAATCATATCCTTCCTTGAGATTTAGCCAGAAGTTAAACCACTTTGACCTTTTATATCGTTGCATGTTGGCCTCGGTCATCCTGAAGGGAAAGATATGCACACGAAAGAACAGCTGGCCGTTGCCCAACGCCGTATCCGCAGATTTATAAATCTCCTCAATGATCTCATCGGTCATGGCATAGCATCCAATTGATTTACAATCGCCATGGATCATAAGCGCGCTACCCGTCCGACCACGGCTGCGGTCGTATCTATTGGGATACCCCAGGTTAAACGCTAGGTGAAAGCGGCTGTTGGGCTTCAGGCGTGATGCTGAGACGAAATAGAATCCTTCGGGACTCTGGAGATCGCCTTCTCTGAGCTTGGGCCCAAGGTTTCCTGAGAATCTGCAGATGGGATAGATCCGAACAAGCTCGAAACTTTCGCCCTGTTCTCTCATCCACAGTTCCAGGGTTTGTTCTTCTTTGAATATTCTAATAAAAATTGGCCGTCCGAACTTTAACTCTTGCTCGTTCAGTGACGGGCCGAAATCTTCTTCAACGGCGTCAGCTGTGTCTTGGGGTTTTTGACTTTCAGGAGGTCGCTTAGGATGTCTCTGACAGGATGAAGTCAGTATCATGGTGATGACTAAGACCGTAACGAGTTGCCCCCTTAACATACACTGCCCTCATTTTTCGGAAATCGACTTTTCGCCTGGTCTCACGTGTAGTCAGGCCGGAATGGGAATGAGGTTGCTGAATTTCTCGGTTTCACCCCCACTCTAGCCCTTCCCCCATCAAGGGGGAAGGAATAATTGTGGCGCGATTTAGCTAAGAGACAGTCGCCGGTAGCTTGCCCGCATAACGGGCCCAGCGATATTGGGCCCCTAAGGCGGCTACGGGTCGCTCGGCAGCATAGGGATAGGCTGGCACCCCACGTGCCTCCAGGTAACGACACGCCTCTTCAACCTCTACATCTCCCACCAATGAAGCCACCACCGGCTTATTGTATCCTGCTGCTCTAGTCTCCTCTAACACTTCGCCCAAGAGCCTGGCAAACACCATGGGCGGGGTAATGATGGTATGCCAGTAGCCAAGGATGAGTGCATGTACCCGTGGCTCGCTCAAGGCTAGGCGAATGGCTTTACGGTAGGTTTCCGGCGGCTCGCCTCCGGTAATGTCCACGGGATTACCCGAAGCCCCAAAGGGCGGGATCAGCTCTTTAAATTGGGCATCCAGATCAGACGGCATAGCCATAAGCTGAAGCCCATAGTCTACACAAGAGTCAGAGAGGAGTACCCCTGAGCCGCCTGCTCCGGTAATAATCAACACATTCTCGCCCTGGGGCGTGGGCAGCATGGATAGCGCCCGTGCCCAGTCAAGCAGGTCTTCCAGAGTCCGTGCTCGTACTACCCCACTTTCTTTAAACGCTGCCTCGTAGATCTGGTCTACGCCTGCTAGAGCGCCGGTATGAGAGGCCGCAGCTCGTGCTCCCATGCTGGTGCGACCGGCTTTGAGCACCACCACGGGTTTTAGTTTCGATACCCGTGAGGCTGCTTCAACAAACGCCCGGCCGTCTTTTAAATCTTCCACATGCATGGCAATGACCTGAGTGTTATCGTCTTGGCCGTAGAACTCCAGCAGATCATCCTCGTCAATATCTGATTTATTTCCCAGGCCAACAATTGCGGACACTCCCATGGCGTGTGAACGGCTGAAGCCAATAATGGCCATGCCCACCCCACCGCTTTGTGAAGAGAGGGCAACTGTGCCCTTTTCCGTGTAGGGGGTGCAGAATGTAGCGCAGAGGTCTGCATGGGTGTAGTAGTAGCCATAGATGTTAGGTCCCATGACGCGTATGTTGTGTTTCCGGGCCACACTCACCATTTCTTCTTGCAGGGCTTTCTCTCCTATCTCAGCAAAGCCGGAGGGAATCAAAACTCCTCCCTTGACCCCTTTCTCCCCACACTCAGCCAGGGCACCTGCTACCAAACGGGCAGGAATGGCAAACACTGCCACATCTACCGTGTCGGGGACTTCTTTGATGGAAGGATAGGCCTTAAGCCCTTGGATCTCACTTGCCCGCGGGTTAATGGGATAAATAGTGCCCTTATAGCCGCCGTCAAGCAGGTTGCGGACAACGGCATAACCAATCTTTCCAGCTTCAGCTGAAGCTCCAATCACGGCAATGCTGCTCGGCCTGAAGATGCGCTGCATGGTGCTAAGGATCTCTGCCTGCGAGAGTCGCGGTCTCTGACCGTCACTGGCTGCTCCCAAGGCAATACGGGTGTCGGCTGCGGTCGCACCGTTGGCGCTGGCAAACACCGGGTTTAGATCCAGCTCGGCAATTTCGGGAAAATCGCTGACAAGTTGTGAGGTCTTGGCTACCAAGGAGGCCAGAGCGTCAAGATCAACCGGTTGCTCACCACGCGCGCCGGTGAGCAGCGGATAGGCTTTGATTTCAGAGAACATGTCTTTGGCCCGGGTGGCAGAAACCGGCACTAGGCCAAAAGTAACGTCACGCAGGGTTTCAACAAAAATGCCGCCCAGGCCAAACATCAGCACCTTACCAAACGTAGGGTCGGTACTTACTCCGATGATGACCTCCCGCCCGGCTGGGGCCATGGCCTGCACCAACGCCCCCTGAATGCTGGCCTGTGAGTCATAACGTTTGGCACTGGCACAGATTTCGTCAAAGGCTTTTTTAACGGCCTCCTCATCTCCTAGTCCTAGACGCACCCCGCCCGCGTCTGACTTATGCACAATGTTGGGAGAGACAATTTTTAGGGCTACTGGGTAGCCAATGGCCTGTGCGGCTGCAGCTGCCTCCTGGGCAGTGGTTGCTACTTTCTCTGTCGGCACAGGAATGTCATACGCCCGGCAGATCTCTCCACACTCGGGCGCAGTGAGGTTATTCCTGTTCTCCGCCTGGGCCTGCTTCAGGATTGCGCTTACTGTCTCTTTGTTCATGCTCTTCCTCCTTTTGCGGGGCTACTTTACCCCTGTTCCCCTCTCCTTACCAAAGGTAGTGGAGGGATAACAGATCCTACTGTCAGACCTTATATTTCTGCAACAGGTTTCTGGCGATGACAAGCTTTTGGATTTCGCTGGTGCCCTCGCCAATAATCATCAACGGGGCATCACGGTAGAAGCGCTCGACCGGGAACTCTTTGGTGTAGCCATACCCGCCGAGGATCCGCATGGCCTCCAGTGCTACTTCCTCACAGCTCTCGGAGGCAAAGAGTTTGGCCATCCCTGCCTCAAGGTCGCAGCGCTTCCCTTGATCCTTCTTGGTGGCGGCCTGGTAGGTAAGCAGCCGGGAGGCTTCGATCTTGGTGGCCATATCCGCAAGCTTTAGCTGTATGGCTTGGTGCTCACAGATAGGCTTGCCAAAGGTCTCCCGCTGCTGGGAGTAACGAATGGCCACATCAAAGGCGGCCTGAGCTACCCCCACAGCTCTGGCCGCCACATTAATCCTGCCGACCTCAAGACCACTCATAACCTGCTTAAAACCTTCGCCTTCTTTGCCACCAATAAGGCTTGAGACGGGAGTAGGAAAATCCTCAAACACTAACTCACAGGTATCCAGCCCTTTATAACCCAGCTTTTCAATGTCCCGACTAACCGTGAGGCCAGGGGCGCCTTTTTCTATGGCAAAAAGGCTAATGCCTTTATAAGGAGGTTCCACCTGAGGGTCGGTTTTAGCGGCCAGTGCCAGAGTGTTGCCATGACGACCGTTCGTGATGAACATTTTGCTGCCGTTGACCACATACATATCTCCCTGTTTCTTAGCCGTGGCACGAATGCGCTGCACATCACTGCCCGCATGAGCTTCGGTCAGAGCTAGTCCTCCCCGTTTTTCTCCCTTGGCCATGGCCGGAAGCAAACGCTGCTTTTGTTCTTCAGTACCGTGGAGGGCTAGAATGTAGGCGTATATTAGGTGGGAGTTTAAAACGCCGGTCAAACTCATCCATCCCCGGCAGATCTCCTCAATAATACAGGCATAAGTGGTGAAAGATAACCCTAAGCCCCCGTACTCTTGGGGGATGATGGCGCCAAAGAGTCCTAGCTCTTTCATCCGCTCTACTAAGGCAAAAGGGTACTCGTCCCGGTGCTCTAGCTCGCTTGCCACTGGCATAACCTCTCGCTCGACAAAGCGATGGATGGTGCCAATCATCTGCTGCTGTTCTTCGCTCAAGGTGATCATGGGTGCCTCCGATTTCGGTCGTGCGTTACTCGTCTGTGAATTGAGCACTTTTCCTTGCTGAGATCAAGATGAATACTTGATTTCCCCAAATCAGGGGCATAGGATGGTAAGGGACCAAAAAAAAGGTCCCTTTTTTCTGTCTGACATGCACAGAGCATTAACTTTTCTCTATCTCCCTTAATGTGGGGTATGGTCGGCACTGTCCAGCTAGCGGAAGTACTCGAATACGGTGCTTGATTTACTCACAACGAGAGCCTTAGGATAACCGGCCGAACGGCTCCGTTCTGCTTTGCCTATCTGTTATGATACGGTTATTTATCTGTCTCTGGCTTTTGCTCATCTCTCCAATTGCTTGTCTTGCCCAAGACGAAAAGGATGAAAAACCAGTCTTTAGTGAAAACGAAGCTCCGCCAACTGCGGTGACAACTAAATGGCCACAGGCCCCAGCGCATCCAGCAACTGCTTACTGGAACGTCACGGCGCACCTGACCCTGGCTGCCGTCACTCCTGAAACCCACATTAAAATGCTTCTTCCGCTATCTGACGGGCGTCAGAGTATATTAACTCGACGAACCCAGACACAAGGGGTACGGTACTGGGAAGAAGCTGATGGGGTGAATCTATGGGGCCACTGGCAGATGACGGGGATTGCTCCTGTCCCGCAACAGATTACCTATGACTATACGGTCCAAATTACCGATACTCGGACCATGCTCCCACACCAACCCTTTCCGTTCCAGAACCTTGTGCCTGAGGCCATCCCGTATCTTGCCGCATCGGAGATGATTCAAAGTGATAGGCCCCAGGTGCAGCAGCATGCTTGGCGCATAGTACAGAAGGAGACCCGCCTTGATCCGGCCGTGCGGAAGCTCTACCACTATATTGCTGGGTTTTTGACCACCGGAGGAAAGGCCGCGCCCAACGATGCGCTTGCCGTGCTAACTACCGAACGTGGGGGGTGGTCGGGGAAAACGCGTGCTTTAGTGGCCCTGCTGCGCGCTGTTGGTATTCCTGCACGAGTTGTTGGCGGCATCCGGCTTGGTGATACCCGGCAGAAACGGACAACAATCTATTGGGCGGAGGCGTTTCTTGGCGAGACCTGGGTGCCTATGGATCCGGCTGGCGGCTATTTTGGCTGGCTGCCCCATACCTACCTGGCGCTGTATCGTAATGATCTTCCGCTGCTTGTCCATACCCAACACGTCTCTGTGGCCTATACCTTTGTGATCCGACCGCTCACCCGCAGTGCTGCCTTTGCCATCGACCCCCAAGGGAAAACGCGTCTTCATACGACCCAACAGGGGCAGCCGATCAAGAGCGAGCGACTACAGACCGTTGCCGCCTATGTCGATCGACCCCGTGCCTCTGTTGTGCTTATCAATGAGGGGCCGCTGCCTCAGCTGACGGTAGACCAGATATTAGCCCAGGCGCAAGAGATGCAAGTCAATATTGCTCTGTTCAGTACCGATGTGGGCGCGCGTGCGTTGCGCGAGTCTCACCTCCAGTATCTTGTTGACAGCAACCTTGTGCTCATCCAGGAAGCAAACCTGGTGCTCCTCAACACGGTAGATGCCGCAGGTCTGTACGCGCTTCTCAAACAAGGCCGATTTGGAGTTTCGCTGCCTGACCTCCAGTTAGTGATTGCCAGCGGGGTTGCGCAGCCTGTGGGAACCGTCTTCGCCTCGGTCCTGTTCCAGGTATTGGCGCCGGCGACCGTTCTTTTGGTGCCCCATCAGCCTGATCCAATGCAGCTCTGGGAGCTGGCGCGCGTTAGTGTTCACGAAAAGACGGGGCTGGCCGAGAGCGCTGCTCGTTTCCCCATTCCCAGCGTGGTGGTGGATGCCGACTCGCTGTCTGGTTTGAGCTGGTGGCGAAGGTGGGTAGTCAATATATGGGCGCAGGCGATCCAGGCGCATGTCTCGCTTCCGGCGCTCAATGCCATTCTGGTCCTGCCCCTTATTGCCTTCTTCTTGGTTGTTATGCGGAATGTTATTGGCTTGGAGACCTTTGGTTTCTTTGCCCCCATGCTCTTGGCCCTGGCGTTTCTCACCACGGGCCTGGGCTGGGGACTCCTCATCTTTGGTATTATTGTGGGGATAGGTGGGGGTCTACGACTCGCCCTGCAGCAGCTCCGTCTTCACCTAGTGGCAAGAGTTGCTATCCTGATTGCGGTGGTGGCTGTCAGCATGGCCGGACTGACTGTAATTGGGGCAACACTCGGCATTGGGCCCCTCCTGCATGTTGGCATTTTCCCTATGGTCATTATTGCCAACATAATTGAAAATTTTACCAATACCCAGATGGAACGCGGGACGCTGGAGGCGCTGCGGTTGACCCTCAATACCCTCTTGGTTGCACTGGCGTCCCATGTCGGGATTGAGAACACCGACTTAAGGCCCTTAGTGCTTGCCTTCCCTGAGTTGCTTATGGCGGTGATGGGAGTGGAAGTGCTTCTGGGCTGTTGGCGTGGCCTGCGGCTTATGGAATATATCCGCTTCGCTCGCGTGTTGCGCCAGGCCGAGACCCAGCAGGTTAGGTAGGGGACGGGAAGAACGGCTATGCTGCAGGCGTTGAGGACCCTGTCTCGTGAATTCCTTGGCCTCAACCGGCGGAACCGGGACCTCGTTGCTCGTTATAATCCACGGCGCTTGGTCCATGCCACAATTCATAAACTCCAGACCAAGGAGTTGCTACACGCTCTCGGGATTCCCGCTGCTGAAACCTTGGCCGTCTATCGTTCCCAACATGATCTCACTCAGTTTGCGGCTCAGGCTGAACAATGGGAGGAATTTGTGATCAAGCCGGCTCAAGGAAGGGGTGGGGGAGGAGTAGTTATTGTCACGGAGCGTCAGGAGCATGCGTTTGTCACCTTAGGGGGGAGGGCCATGAGTGCCCGGACCCTGGAGGGTCATCTGTCCGATATTCTGAGTGGGGTCTTCTCGCTCAACCATCGGTATGATGAGGCTTTTGTTGAACGCCGGTTGCAAGCGCATCCGGCCCTTGCCCGACTGAGCGTTCAGGGACTTCCCGACCTGCGCGTGATCGTGTTTCATGGAGTTCCCCTGATGGCTATGTTGCGACTGGCAACGCGCGAGTCAAAAGGGCGGGCCAATCTTGATGCTGGTGGCATTGGTCTGGGGGTGGATCTTGTAACTGGGGTTACAACAGAGGCCACTGCAAGAAGACGCTGGCTTGCAGTGCACCCAGACACCCAGGCCCCTCTCTCCGGAGTCCGTCTCCCGTATTGGGATGAACTCCTGGCTCTGGCCACACACTGCGCTGACGCTATTGCGCTGAAATATCTTGGGGTTGATCTGGTGCTCGACGCCGAAACGGGGCCGTGTGTGCTGGAGTTAAATGACCGACCCGGTCTGTTAATCCAGCTAGCCAACCGCCGAGGTCTCCGCCCGCTTATCGAGGCCGTGGAGCAGCGGGCTGCCAAAAACCTTTCCATTCGTGAGCGGGTACAACTCGGACGGGAGCTTTGGCTGGAGAGGTAAAGCTAAAAAGGCGTTGGCAACAATTCATAAAAATTGAGCCATTGGTAGAAAATGGTCTTCCTGTAGCAACGAATACTGCTTTGAAAATCTCAGACGGCCTGGGCAGTAGGCTACAGCTCCACCTTTAGCTATTAGTTGTTCCCAAAAGCTCTCTGAAAGTGTGCTATTAGATCAGTGACCGGAACTCCTCCTCTAACTGTTCAAGAGGGTATAACCCGACCACTTCTTTGACAAGCTTCCCCTTTTTTAGAACCAACCACACCGGACTTTGATAAGTCTTGGTCGCATTGGGACACCAATTGCTAATTTCTTGGTGTTCGTCAAATGGACGAATGCCAACCCTTACCGTATCACCCAGTCGTTTACCTAGCTCTAGCGCAGTATTGATAGCATTACGGTCCTGGATGCTCCATACTGCAAAGACTAAGAGCAGCCATAGGCCGTCTTGTAATTCATTCTCTATGGATGAAGGGGCCATTGGGAGGGCCTTACAGTTTTGAGGGCCGTTCTGAATCACTAGTTCAAACTTTCCATCAGCCATCTCACACACAGTATAGCTCATAGTGATCACCTCAGGGCGCTATTATAATCGTTGTAGTTATGTTGTTCACAGTTTGCTGTGTAAATGTACCGCCGATGGCATCAATAACTCGCCGATGTGCAGTGCGAGCATAGTCTGCTGGATTGACAAGTCGGACTTCCCCTCCTGGACGAATCACTCGTGCTATCTCAGCCGCTGCTCCGGGTCGTAAAGGAGCGCTTTCAAGCGTAATCAAATCCACGCTATGATCTGCGAAGGGCAGGCGCTCTCCTACTCCTCGCACAAGATTGAGAATTGGTCTTCCCGGGGTGCCGGTTGTGCTTGTCACTCCACTCGGATTAAGATTAATCGCTCCGAGATACCTACCTTCTCCACCAATATCGATGTGGATCTGTCTTCCTCCTCTAGATATCGATTATAGTTTTTGCGGCCTTGGAGTCCTTGAGCTGTTTGCCGAGAGGATAGACGCTATCCAACGCAGCATGGCAGGGATGGTTGTGGCCAGATCTCGCCTGTTCAGCACCAGGCCCCAGTGTGAGGCTCCCTCTACACTGAGATGCTCCGCCTCAAGCCAGAGGTCATTATATCGCAGGCGCGGCCACTGGCGGTCTGCTGTGCCAGTGACAATAAGGAGAGGGCAGGGAGCGGCGGGGTCGCCGAGCGACTCAATAATAATACCTGCTTTCCTCCTGAGGATCGGTTGGGCCTTGAGAGTCCCCTTTGGGGTACTTAGGTCTCCCTCGTTAGGTCAATCTCTTAATTCCAAGAAATCTTTCTATCCCCCTCTTTTCTTTTACAATCATTTCTTCGTCGAACGCAAACGGAAACATGTTATGAATAGATGCCAAATTCATAGGATCATATTTGTGGTCAGGAGCATAACCCTTGGGCCAATTATATGGCAGAGTTATGAGTAAGTGACCTCTGGTAATTCTCAGCAAACGTTCAATAAACGGAGAGGCGTCTGCGAAATGCTCAAGGACCTGCAGGCATGTGACCAGGTCATATTGGTTTTCTGGTTCCCAGGATAAAAAGTCATGTTTGATCTTTTTTATTGAGTCAGGTAAATTAAAAATATCATCCGTTATATCCAGAACTGTCTTGTGCGGGATCCAAGCAAATTCATAAACATATTCACATCCGTAGTTGCCAATGTCTATGAGCGTTTTGGCCTGTGGACAATGCCGTTTGGCTAATTTTACGGTTTCATTATAATAATTCTTATTCTTCTTGCGCCTTTTTTCCCAATAAGTTTTCTGGCCAAGCCCGAATTTGCTTAATTTCATAAGCCGCTGTAAGGGTAATGAGGAGCCAATAACTTTTGTGAAATCAGGATAGTGGCAAAATATTGTCCCACCAAACTAGAGATCGGGCGTAGAGTCATAGTACTCTGTGCAACTCTCTTCATCAGCTTTGTGGAGCTGTCTGGTATAACTCGGACGCATCAACGTAGATGAGATAGTCTTTAATCAGACCTTGGTGCATTTTGAAAATATTGGCAAAGGGCACGGTCAGTTGGCTTGTGTCCTGACGGGTATAGGTCACTGTTCCATGACAGACCACGGTATGGGGATGGTCCCACGTTTCGAGCACATCATGACGGATCGCCTTGATACTTGCCAAAAAGGCTGCCACGGCATTGCGAACAGCCTCTTTACCTTGTATCGGGGCTGAGTTAGCAAATTTGAAGACTACGTCGTCTGTCAAAAAGCTAGCAAAAGTCGTAGTGTCTCCGGCATCAAGGGCCTGAAACAATGGATGGACCCAACTGGGCGTGTTCATCTCAGTATGCCTCCTGTCTGTTGGATTGAGTTTGGAGATCGCTTTTTCTACTAGGCCAAGGTAATAAATAGCGATTTCCGTGCTTTCCGCTTGATTACCCAACTAATGTGTCCCTGGCTGATATCTTGTGCTTAAGGACGACTGAGTCGCTCCTGCATCTCCTGGGGGAGAGGAAGCTTGATAGCCGGATCTAAATTACCTTTTCCTGGGACGTAGTTGACCTCCAGACGAAGACCATCAGGGTCTTCGAATAGAACGGAATAGTAGCCAGGAGCCCAGTTGCTCTCCTTAGGCGGGTGAACAATCCTGGCGCCAATCTTGGTCACAAAATCATAGACTAAATCTACCTCCTCTCGACTCCGCGCACGGAAACAAAAATGGTGCAGCCCGGCACGGTACTGGTCAAACGGGGTATTTTGATGTTCCGGGCTGGCTGCGCGGATTCCTACACCGGTCCGGCTGCCAACGCAGTAATAGAGCTGGTCTGTTTTGACCAGGCACTTCATGTCCAAGAACTCCAGGAACTTTTCATAGAACGGTAGACAAGCGTCAAAGTTTTTGACCGTTAAGTATATATGGGCAATGCCGTTGAGTTGCATAGTCCCTCCTCAGAAGCCGCCTTAGTAATTGGGCTTTCTAATAGCACCTCTAAACCATGTGGCTTACACCATCCAAACCACAACTGTGGAGAAGCCACTGATTACCAACGCTCTGAATCTTAGCACCTTTCCGCCTATTGACAACTTCCCTGGTTCATCCCTGCGGTTGGCCAAAAATCTGCAAGAGCTTAAAGGCTAAAGAGACGTAAGGTTTTAGGGTGCTTACGGGAGTTTGACAACACCCTGCCTTTAGCAGGATAATTCCGGCAACGAAGTCCTATCCTATATAAGGAGGACGAAAGATCTCAAACTAAGGAGGTAACCATGCGTTATGGACTTCACCTTGGCGGCGGTGCAGCCTTGCGCACCCCAGCAGCTGTGAAACAGATTGGGCAGCTGGCCGAAGAACTTGGTTATGACGGCATTCTGACTGGCGACCATATTACGATTCCCAAGCAGATTGCTTCTGAGTATCCCTATATCAAACAGGCGCAAGCCTTGGGCTACAATCCCTATGCGGTTTTTACCACTACGGAGTGGCTTGATGCCTTTACCGTGCTGGCTCTGCTTATTCCTGTGACCGAGAAGGTACGTCTAGGCACCAGCGTCACTATTATCCCTTATCGCCACCCCTTGGAGATGGCCCGGGTGGTAGCCACCCTGGATGTTGTCTCCGGGGGGCGAGTGATCTTTGGGGCCGGGGTAGGCTGGATGGCGGAAGAGTTTAACTTATTGGGAGTCCCTTTTACCGAGCGAGCCCCACGCACGCGCGAGTACATTGCGGTCATGAAAGAGGTCTGGAGCAAGGACCATCCACGTTTTGCAGGAAAATTCGTGCACATTGAAGAAGACCTCCACTTTGCTCCTAAGCCGCTGCAGCAGCCCCATCCACCGATTTGGGTAGGAGGGGAATCGTTACCAGCATTGAAGCGGGTGGTAGAGTTCGGTGATGGCTGGCATATTGGGCCGATCTCTATTGAGGACGTTAAACCCAAGTTTGCCCAGCTTCAACAGCTCATGACTGCAGACGGGCGAGATTTCTCGCAGCTGGAGATCACCTCCATGGTCGATACCAGGGCGCTTTCGGCTGCTGATATTCGGACCTACCGTGATATGGGTGTGCACGGCCTCTATGTTGTGGCCCCAGGACCCGAAGCAGAATCGGTATGTGCCGTCATGCGAGAGTTTGTAGCCAAAGTGCAGGATGCCACAAGTTAAAGGACGAACTTTCCTTTTGCTTTAAGGGAGGATTTCCTAATGGCAGAACAGTTGGAAAACAAAGTTGCTTTGGTAACGGGTGGAAGCTCGGGGATCGGCAGGGCCTCGGCCCTCGCGTTTGCTCGGGAAGGAGCCAGGGTTGTAGTAGCTGATGTGATTGTTGAGGGTAGCGAGGAGACCGTGGGCCTAATCAAGAAAGCCGGTGGCGAGGCCGTCTTTGTCAAAGCCGATGTGTCCAAGGCAGCCGAGGTAGAGGCCATGGTCAATAAGGCAATTGAGATCTATGGTCGGCTGGACTGCGCGCATAATAATGCAGGAATTGAAGGCGCGCTTGGTACCACTGCGGAGTATACCGAGGGGGATTGGGATCGCGTCATTGCTGTCAACCTCACAGGTGTGTGGTTATGCATGAAGTATGAGATTCCCCAAATGCTCAAGCAGGGAGGAGGGGCGATTGTAAACACCTCCTCAGGCGCGGGGCTGGTTGGAGCCCCGCGGATGCCGGCCTATGTGGCCAGCAAGCATGGGGTAGTGGGGCTGACTAAGACAGCAGCCTTAGAGTATGCCAAGTCTGGAGTGCGGGTAAATGCGGTGTGTCCAGGCGTGATTCAGACACCCATGGTTGAGCGCATCACGAGTCAACAGGCTGGCTTGATGGAGCGGTTTGTGGCGCTCCATCCCGTTGGGCGGGCGGGGAAGCCAGAAGAGATAGCGGAAGCAGTGGTGTGGCTGTGTTCAGAGGCGGCGTCTTTTGTGACCGGACACGCTATGTCGGTGGATGGTGGCATTGTTGCCCAGTGAAAATAGGTCTGGTTTACCACCTTAATGCTCCTCTGGTTTCGTGATGTTCCGTGGGGGCAGGCCCCAGTGCCTGCCTACCCCCAGGGCAACCCCCTGTGGTTGCCCCTACAGAGGAAAAACCCGCGGATTACTTACGCCGCTATGTACTAGCTCGCCGGGACTAGCTCGTCGAGCTGCACCAGGATTCCATCTGGGTCACGCAGGAAGGCGCTGTTGAAGTTCCCGTCCGGGGTTTTGGTAACGCTAGGCGGAACGACAAAATCTGCGCCCTTGGCCTTAAGTTCTTCATAGACCTTGGGCAGGTCCTGGACCCAGAAGGCAAAGTGGTGTACGCCGATCTGGTCGAGTTTAATGGCCTCGCCACTGACCGGCTTGTCGGTGTGCTCGGAGAGGACAAGGAAGGCCTCTTCCTTACCTTTTTTCCAGTATAAAGTAACAGCGCGGCGACGGTCGTGCGGGTCCTTGTAAAGCGCGGGCAGCACGGTGCCGCTGGTTGGCTGAATCTCGTCGCGCACAACCTCGAAGCCAAGCAGATCTCGGTAGAAACCAAGCGACTTGTCCATGTCGCGTACACCTATCGCAATGTGAGATACCCCTTTAGTAAGCATAACATTCCCTCCTTTCTCTTTTTCTCTGTCAATATAGCAGGTTAGCCTTATTATCCGAACGCTTCCGTCAATTTCTGGAGGTCATCGCCTGTTAGCCGACTGGACGGGGGTGCCGCTACTACTGGCAGTTGAATCCCGGCCCGAACAAAACGTTCAATACGCCCACGACATTCCTCGGCCGTGCCGAAGGCATAGAGTTCTTCGACCATGCGTTCAGGAATCGCAGCCTCGGCGCCAGCCCGGTTCCCAGCCCTCCAGCAGCGGTGTACTTCTTCAAGAATGTCCCCATAGCCAAAATGGCGAAATCCCTGGATATAGGTGTTAGCCTGGCAATAGCCAACCAGCACTCGACGGAGCTGTTTGAATGTCTGTTCTCGATTTTGGGTAACCACAGTGTGAATGTAGCAGCCAATGTCAATGTCCGAGAGCTGACGCCCGACCCGCTCCGCACCCTGGGCAATTTCAGCCAAAGAATAAGGTACCTGTTCGGCTGGCAGCCAGGCCAGCAGTATTCCATCAGCAACCTCACCAGCGAGCTGGAGCATCTGAGGGTTCACTGCGGCAAGGTAGATTGGTAAGGGTGGAGATGTGGGCATGCTAAGTTGGAACCCTCGCGGCTGGTAAAACGTACCGTCGTATATTATCCGCTCCCCGGCCAGGACCCGCCGTAAAATTTCTACATACTCGCGGGTACGTGACACTGGGTGATCCCAGGAAACGCCGTGAAAAGTGTTGATGTTGCGAGTGCTCACCCCCAGACCAAGGCGGACGCGGCCTGGGGCAATGAGATCAAGTGTGGCTGCCTGCATGGCCGTAAGCGTTGGCGGCCGGAGATAGATGGAGACAATGCCAGTACCGATGTGAATACGTTGGCTGCGGGCGAGGAGGGCGCCCACCAGGGTACAGGTTTCAGTGCCCCAGGCTTCGCCTACCCAAACACTGTCAAATCCCCGTTCTTCAGCCTGACGGACAATGTCCGTGCATAGATCAATCGGTAACCCGATCGGTGGTATACCCAACCCTACTCGCACTTAAAAATTACCCCACCAACTTGCTTAGAGTCTGCTCGTATTCACGGTTATCCTGAGTGTCCACCCGCACAGTATGGATGTTGACACCGCTCTCTTCCTGAGCCTGAAGCCGATCAATACAGGCCTCGACTGGCCCGGCGCAACTGGTAGCATCAATCAAATCGTCAGGGACCGTCTCAGCTGCGGCGCGCGAGCCACCCTCCCAGGCTTTTTTCACCGCCTGTACTGCTTCACCATAGCCATGACGGGTGAGTTGCTTGGCGTAGAACGTGCCCATGCGACCAATGTAGAAGGCTAAAGTACCCGCAGCCTCGGCTCGGAGCCGGTCGATGTTTTTGCTCACAACGGCCGCACCAGGGGCACGCACCGATACCACGTCTGCCGGCCGACCAGCAGCCACGCTCATTTGGCGTAGAGCGTTAATCTCTCCCTTGAGCTTAGGCAGCGGGATCATGATTGGTAACCAGCCATCGGCTATCTCGGCGGTGAGTTTCACGCTCTTAGGATTGAGCGTGGCTAGATAGATCGGAATGTGGTTGCGCACTGGGGTAAAACGTAGAGTAAAGCCGCGCTGCAAGTGAAAGAGCTTACCCGTATGTCTCAGTGGCTCATTGTGCATAAGCGTATTCATAATCTCAATATATTCTCTCATGCGGGTGAGCGGCGGGCTAAAGGGTACGCCGTGGAAGTGTTCGATCACTTGCGGTCCACTAGTGCCCAGGCCAATGATCATGCGCCCGTCGGACAGTTCATCCAGCGTGGCAAAGTGTTGGGCTAGAGCTGCCGGGCTACGTGAGTAAGTGTTAACAATGGCAGTGCCCATGTGGATTTTTTTAGTGCGGTCGGCGAGCAGTGCCAGCATAGTGAAAGCGTCCCGACCCCAGGCTTCGGGCACCCACACCGAGTGTACGCCTACCTCATCAGCAATCTGTACCTTGTCGAATAGCACCTTATAGTCAAGTGCTCCCTGCCAGTCGATGCCAATGGAAATCTTGCGTGCCACAGCTTCCCCTCTAAGTATAAATTCGCTCGACTCTAGCATACTCCTGCCAGCTAAAGTCAAGGCCAGGTTGGGTCACTGCTTTTAAGTTGGCAAGGCAACGCTCAGTTTCTGCGGACAATTCATTCAGGGCAAAGTAATTTCCTTAAGATGCAACTTGTCTCCGGCGTAGTCTCGTCTCCGGCGTAGTTCTGTGTTATGCTATTGCCAGTTGTAAAGGAGAAGGAGAATCTATGCGTGCGGTCTTCATCATGATCAAGGTAGACCCGGGAGGCGTCCAGGCAGTGGCCGATAAGCTTACCCAAATGGATAACTTCTCTGAGGCTTACTCAATTTCTGGTGCTTATGATATCCTGGCCAAGCTTTATGTAGAAAATTTCGACGACCTCGGTCACCTGGTGTCAGAGCAGATCCATAAACTGCCCCATATCCGTGAAACTTTCACCATTCTTACCTTCAACGCCTTTCAGTGAACTTCTTGGCTTACACTCAGGATTTATACACCTGTTGCTTAAACTCTAGGGAACTAATGACCAGAGGTTCAGGTTTTGTACAAGAGCCAGCTTTTTGTGTGAGGAGAACTCGAAATGCAAATTGAAGAAACACCTATTGAACGTAAAGAGACCGGAATCCGCATTTTGCTCACTCTGCTCTTCGGGCTGATTATGGAGGTCGTCGTCGAAGTGCTTCTAATAGTGGTAATCCTCTTTGAACTAGCCTATGTTCTGATTACCAAACAACCCCCAGGAGAACAGGTCAAACGCTTTGCTAACCGTATTCTTAGCTATCTCTATCGCATCTTGCGCTACCTTACCTATAACGAGCCTGAAGCGCCTTTTCCCTTTGCCGATTTTCCTTCAGAAGTGGAGCCATCGGCCTCTTCACCCAAGAGAAGAGAGGAGGGAAACGAGGAAGTATAAGGGGAAGCAGAGGAGTAAAACGGAAACAGTTCAGTAGCCGCGCCTTCCAGAGATGAGGCTATCGATCTTTTCGATGGTAGCCCTCAGCTCAGCATCCTCCTTTAGCCGTCTCTCTATGGTATTAACCGCATGCAGGGCTGTGGTGTGATCCTTACCCCCAAATCTCAGCCCGATCATGGGATAGGAAGTCTGTGTGAGCTTGCGACACAGGTACATGGCTACCTGCCGAGGCAAGGTGATGAGATGAGAGCGCTTCTTTGAGGTGATATCTCCCACTCTTAACCCATAGTATTTGCTCACGGCCTTTTGTACCATCTCAACTGAGATTTCCTTGGTTTTGCCCTTGAGCAGATTGTGGAGGGCTTGGCGAGCCAACTCAATGGTGATGGCAGAGTGAGAGATAGAGGCAAAGGCCCCTAGACGGGTGAGGCCGCCCTCGAGCTCACGAATATTAGAGGTGAGGTTGGAGGCAATGAAAAGGGCTACTTCCTGAGGTAAGGCAATGTTTTGGAGTAGAGCTTTTTTCTGCAGAATGGCCACCCGGGTCTCCAGGTCAGGAGGCTGGATGTCAGCAATGAGCCCCCAAGCAAAGCGGTTTCTTAGTCTCTCCTCCAGTCCCTTGATCTCATTGGGGAACTTGTCCGAGGTGAGCACAATCTGCTTGTGTTTGTCGTGGATAGAGTTAAAAGTGTGAAAGAACTCCTCCTGAGTTCTTTCCCTACCCGAGAGAAACTGCACATCATCGACAATGAGCACATCAACCTGACGGAACTTGCTCTTAAAGTCATCCATCTTGTCACGGCGCAGGCTAGAGATGAGCTCATTGGTAAAGGACTCAGAGGAGACATAGAAACACTTCTTGGAGGCTCTTTTACCAAAGATTTCGTGGCCAATGGCATTGACCAGATGGGTTTTACCCAAGCCCACCCCCCCATAGATGAAGAGGGGGTTATAACGATCGGCCGGAGAGGAAGCCACTGATTGAGCTGCAGCATGAGCAAACTGGTTATCAGCTCCAACCACAAAGTTAGCAAAGGTATAGTTGGAAATGAGGTTAGTACGATGATTGGAGGAGGGAGAAGCTTTGGGTAGCTCCTCAGGGGTGAAGAGGGGAAAGAGTTCGTGTTGTTTAGTAGAGTTGACATGGATAGAGACTTGGGCGGGATAACCCAGAATAGCGGTGAGGGTTTCCTCAAGAGGCTTAAGGAGGTTAGCCATGAGCCAGTCACGAAAGAGGGGACTGGGAACTTCGAGATGAAGGGTGTGGTCACGCAAGGCGATAAAGCGGATGGGCTTGATCCAGGTATCGACGTTATGTTTGCCGACCTTATCAAGGAGAAGATCGAGAGTTTTATCCCACACCCTTTGCATACCTCAACCCTCACCAGCTTAGTAAAGCAAGTTGCCTGGAGTTTGGATGGACTCAGAGTTAGGTTATCCACAGCTGTGGATAAGTGTATAAATAAGCTTAAAGGTTAAAGAAAGTAAGTTGTACTCACAGGGTTATCCACACAGTATTGGCCCAATACTTTTTCTGTCTTGGAAGAGGAGATCTGTTCTTTGATCAGGAAAAAGGAAAAGAAGGGAAATTTCATTTCCAAACATTTCTAAACTTTTTCTTGACACAAGACAAGGGAAAAGAGGAGGAGGGAGCCGAACTACCTAAGTTATCTAAGAAAAAAACTTTTGGCTTGACTAGACTAGAGGCAGGTGGTAGCAGGGAAAAGAAAAGAGAGCGTGTATGTCTACGTCAGATAAGCTTTTTTTTGAAGCACAAATTTGCCCGTTTCTCTTGTAAGTAGCGTTTATCCAACAACACGCTTTTCTGAGCAAAATTGTTGGGCTCATGTACAGAATCTGTACTGATGACAGAGTTACCAGCATGGTCTTTTCCTGCAAAACTTTTGCACAACTTTGAACAACGAAGTCTGCTTCTCTTTTTTAACGATACGACGTATATTCCCTGCCAAATGCCTCCCGGGCAATAATCCCCTTCATGATCTCCGGTGTACCGTCTCCAATCTCCAAGCCAATGACATCGCGCAGCCGTTGCTCCAAAGGCGAGTCCATATTGTAACCATAATGACCGTGAAGAATAAGGCAGGTATGGATGGCATCGGCAGAGACTTTGGGACCCATCCATTTGGCCATGGCCGACTCTTTAGTGTGAGGAAGTCCCTGGTCTTTGAGCCACAAGCACTTGTAAGCAACCAGGCGTGCGGCTTCAACCAGAGTAAGGTATTCGGCAACCTGGAAAGATACGCCTTCAAACTTTGCCAGGGGCCGACCAAAGACCTGCCTCCCCTTGGTGTATTCAATGGTTTCTTCCAGGGACTGCTGAGCTGCGCCCACACAGGCAAGGGCAATGATTGCCCGGTTGAAGTCAAAGGCAACCATGGCTTGGTAAAATCCTCCGCTCTCATCCCCTAAGCGGTTACGGGCGGGAATGCGTACTCCGTCCAAGAACAACGAGCCCCGGCAAGTGAGACGTTCGCCTGGGCTTTTGTAGACCTGACGGGAAACTCCGGGAAGATCCAGGGGAACCAAAAAGGCTGAGATCCCACGCGCCCCCTCATCTCCTGTGCGAGTAAACACAATGCAGGCATCGGCGTAGCCGGCAAAAGTGATGGAGGCTTTTTCTCCAGTGATCACGTAGTCATCCCCCATCTTCACCGCCCGGGTAGAGATATTCGCGGCGTCCGAGCCCGCCCCTGGCTCGGTAAGGCCGAAGGCAATGATTTTTTCTCCTTTGTTGATCTGTGGCAGCCACTCTTCCTGGACCTCCCGGTGGGCATATCCGGCCAGAAGCTCGCAGGAGATAAGGCCGAGCTCAATAAAGAGATTGTAGTTGAAGTCTCCACGAGAGAGCTCCTCTGTGGCAATGCCACAGGTGACAAAGCTGGCATTTAAGCCACCAAATTGTTCGGGTACCCGTAATCCGGTAATTCCCAGGTCGGCAAGCTCTTTCATTTTCTCTTCTTTGGGAAAAGTTTCCCCGCGGTCCCAGCGGGAGTAATTAGGCAAGAGTTTTTCCATAGTAAACTGGCGTAGGGTTTCTTGAAACAGTTTGTGTTCGTCACTAAAAGCAAACTCCATATCTGTATAGACCTCCTCTTTACTCCCCCGCAGGTTTTTCTATCGTACTGACTGGGAAAGACATGTGCAAGGATGTGGGCTGGACAAGCAAGCTCTTTTCCTTTTGATCTGTTTGATCTATTTGTTTTGGTTAATTTGGCTCACGGGTTGGTGATATGGCTGACAGCCGAAATAGTTAGGGGATGATATTAAGGAGAGAGAGATGCCTGGTATTACAGAGGATTCACTTATTGAAACGGTTGAGGGGCCAGCGCGGATTGGCCGATTCGTTGGCAAATTCATGCCGGTGCTGACCCGACTCCCTAATGGACAGTTTGGTTTTCGCCAGATGAGGGTGGAGAAAACGGGTGAGCAGGTGCCGGTGTTTCGGGTTACGCTCAACAACCAGCAGGCAGTAACGGTGGCGGCGGATCACGTTTTTTATAAAAAAGGAGCGCAAGAGACGGTTCTAGCCAAAAACCTACAAGTGGGAGAAAAACTGGAGCCTAGCTGGATGTTTCCCGAGGGGTATGTTTCTCCCCACCGTCCGGATTCACCCTCAGAGGGATGCTACAGGGTTGTGGGCATTGAGTCTGCCGGAGAAGCTGATGTGTTCAACTGTAGGGTCAACGAAACCCACTGGTATTACCTAACGTGTGGGGTGCTCTGTAAAGACGGAGATTGACACCCCCGGCTACCTCTACTAGCATACAGCTCGACAGCTTTTTCAAGGACCTTCGCAGCTAAAAAGGAGGTGTACTATGGCAGACGGGAAAGCAAAACGGATGTGGGGACTGCCTAACGCAGAGATCACAGTGCCCCAGAGTTTGTTAATGCACGGTGCTCCGAACGACCTCATCACGGTGCCGTGCCCGGCATACCTTATCGAGCATCCCAAAGGCCTGGTGTTGTTTGATACCGGCTGTCATCCCAAGGTGGCTGATGACCCGAGTTATTGGGGACCAATGGGAGCTGCGCTGCAGGTGAATTATCCCAAAGATCTCTTGCTCGATAATCAGGTAAAAGGGCTTGGCTACAAGATGGACGATGTTAAATATGTGGTGGTTTCCCACCTCCATCTTGACCACACCGGTTATCTACATGCGTTTCCCAACGCTAAGTTCCTGATTATGGCGAATGAGCTACGTTACGCTTACTGGCCGGATACCCACTTGCGGGGTGCATTTATCTTTGAGGATATTGTACCCACCCGCAACTTTGACTGGCTTGAGCTGGACGGCGATTTTGACCTCTTTGGTGACGGCAGCCTGCATATGCTGAAAACCCCGGGACATACGCCAGGCGAGTGTTCCCTTTATGTGCGCCTGCCTAACCGCAAGATCCTGCTGGTAGGCGATACGGTTCACTTACGTGGCCAGCTTGATACGCTTGCTGGTATGCCGCTTGATACTGACCCGGTTCAGTCTTCTTTGTCAATCCAGCGGGTCAAGGCCATTCGTGACATGCACGAGGCAACGATGTGGATTACCCATGATCCTGAAGACTGGGCTGAGCTGCCACACGCTCCCACAGCCATTGAGTAAACGGAGGGGGCAATATGCCGCTCTACGAATATTACTGTCTCCGGTGTGATTTCACGTTCGAGGTGCTGGCCAGCCTGAATGAGGCATCAAAGAAGAAGTCCTGCCCGGAATGCGGGAAACGGGCCCCACGGATTGCTTCTGCTTTTGCCATTGCCTCCGGTGGTCATGAGCAGCATGAGGGCGAGAAGGCGATTGCCATGCAGCAACCGCGGGGGCTGCGCCCGCATGACCCACGGCCGGTGTGCATGCGGTATCCCCAAGTTCCGCTCTCATGCCACATGGACGAGCCCTCGGTACGACGGTTTGCTGCTCATGCCCAGGGGCGAGGCAACGAGTATGACGACAAGATGGCGCAGCGGGCTGAGGTCCGCAAGCAGCGTGGCATTCCTGAACCCGTGGTTGCGCCTCCCGCTCACGGGCACGACCATGGCCACAATTTTCGCCGTCACGCTACCACTCAGGGGCATGACCATGGCCCCCACACCCATACCCACGAGCACACGCAAACAAGGGATAAAAAGCATAGCCACTCACATACGGGCAGGGGTGCCGGCAAGGATGCCGCCCATGTGCACAGGTGATTGGCAAGACTAATGCGCCAACTCTCTGTCATGGTTTGTGTTGTAGAGGCGGCCCTCGTGGCCTCTGACACCAGGGCTTGTGAGGGTTAGAGAGGATAGGAAGGAAGATAAACTATGGCCGAAGTTGTGAATTTTCCCCGTCCTATTCCTGAATACGATGCCGAGGAATTCTGGGCGGGGTGTAACCGTGGGGAACTCCTCATGCAACGTTGCCAGCAATGTCACAAATTTCGTTGGTTACCCCGGCCCATGTGTCCTTACTGTCAGTCGTTGGAAAAGGAGTGGGTGAAGGTGAGCGGTCGGGGCAGAGTCCACACTTGGACGATTATCACCCACCCGGTGCATCCAGCAGCGGTAGACAAAGTGCCATACAATGTTGTCCAGGTACGCCTTGATGAGCAGCCGGATTTGCTTATGGTCAGCAATTTAGTGGGGATAAAAAACGAGGACATCCAGTTCGACATGCCTGTGGAGGTAGTGTTTGAGGAGTTGGAGCCCGAAGTGAGGTTACCAAAATTTAAGCCGGTATAGGGGAACCACTATGGAGCTAGGCTTACAGGGCAAGGTTGCTATTGTTACTGGGGGAAGCAAGGGTATTGGCCAGGCTACGGCTCTGGGTTTGATCAAGGAAGGAGCATCTGTCCTTATTTGCGCACGGGGCAAGGAGGCTTTGGAGGCAACGACCAAGGACCTACAAGGAGGGGAAGGGCAAATGATTGCGGTACAGGCAGATCTCACCCAAGCCGAAGCAATCAAGGAGGTTACCTCTCGCTGCCTGGAAGCCTTTGGCCGGGTTGATATTCTGGTTAACAACGCCGGTAGCGCCCGGCCGGGAGATTTCTTAAGCCTAGCGGACGAGGCCTGGCTGGATGACTGGACATTGAAGTTCTTTGGTTATATGCGCATGGCCCGGGAAGTCCTGCCTCACATGCAAAAGCAGGAGGGAGGAGTGATTATCAACATTATTGGTACTGGTGCGCTCCGGCCTGTTGGCAACTACATGATTGGTGGCAGCGCCAATGCTGCGCTCAACCACTTCACCAAGGCCTTGGCTGATGAAGGGGCAAAGCGTGGCGTGCGGGTGGTTGGCATCAACCCGGGGCCGATTCTCACAGAGCGGCTTGAACGGTTTATATCCACTCTCAGCAGCGGGGCTACAGCTGAAGAAGCCATGCGCAAGATGACTCCTTTGGGACGGGTGGGCAAGGCGGAGGAAGTGGCAGACCTGGTACTTTTTCTTGCCTCCGAACGAGCCGCCTTCATTCACGGGGCCAACATTACTATTGATGGCGGAGCTAATCCCGGTCTGATGGGATAGCAAAAGCGGTCAGCCTCCAGCAATCAGCCGTCAGGCAAATAGGGGACTGAAGAATAGATAGAGTATTTTTGCTGAGAGTTGATTGCTGACAACTGAGGGCTTACTTTTTATTGTGCGTCATCTCCCAACTAATCCCCAGCTTTTCCACAAAATTCTCACCCTTTTTATTGCTAACGAAGTCCACAAGGTAGGGATGGCCAGAGCGGTTGTGGGTCTCTCTGGCGGTGTGGACTCCAGCCTGAGCGCTTTCCTGGCCGCTGAAGCCCTGGGGTCGGAAAACGTTCTTGCCATCAGGATGCCCTATAAGACTTCCAGTCGAGAGAGTCTGGAGCATGCCGATCTGGTGATTGCTGCCACCGGCATTCAGTCTCTTACGGTTGAGATTACTCCTCAAATCGATGCCTACTTCTCCTGCCATCCTGATGCTAGCAATCTGCGGCGAGGAAATAAAATGGCCAGGGAGCGTATGACCATCCTTTATGATCATTCTGCCCACTGGCAGGCGCTAGTTTTAGGCACCAGCAATAAGACGGAGTTACTTCTTGGTTATGGCACCCTCTACGGGGATATGGCTTCGGCCATTAATCCCTTGGGGGACCTGTATAAGACCCAGGTATGGGCTTTGGCTGAAGAAGTGGGTGTCCCCCGGCCAATCATTGAAAAAAAGCCCTCAGCAGACCTCTGGGTGGGGCAGACGGATGAAGCCGAGCTGGGCTTTAGCTACCGCACGGTAGACGAGCTACTCTATCTTATGGTGGACCAGCGCTATTCCCGGGAAGAACTCCTTGCTGAGGGTTTGCCCCAGGCTTTTATTGACGACATCTACCGCCGCATTATGAACTCCCAATACAAACGTCGCCTGCCGGTGATTGCCAAGGTCTCGCAGCGTACCATTGACAGGGATTTCCGCTATGCGCGGGATTGGGGACGGTAGCCTATAATGACTACTCTGGAGATTGTTTTTCTTTTCTTCGGGTTCCTTGCCTTTGTGGGTATTCTTGTGGCCCTTACCGATAAGAACTCGAAATGGAAGGGGAGAAAATAGTTCTACCCAGCAGTCATGCCTGGCACTCTCTACATTGTTGCTACTCCCATTGGGAACTTAGAAGACATTACGTTGCGGGCCCTGCGCATCCTCAAGGAAGTTGACCTTATTGCCGCTGAAGACACCCGCCAAACGCGAAAGCTTTTGACCCACTATGGTATCTCTACCTCGCTCACCAGCTATTACGACCAGATCGAAGCCTCGAAGGCGCCCCTCCTCATTGAGCAACTCAAAGCAGGAAAGACAATAGCCCTGGTGACCGATGCCGGAACTCCGGGAATTTCCGACCCCGGCTATCGTTTGGTGAGCAGTGCGTGGAAGACCGGGATCAAGGTTGTTCCTATTCCCGGACCCTCGGCGCTCACCGCGCTGCTCAGTTGTGCAGGACTGCCAACGGATTGCTTTGCCTTTGCGGGCTTTCTCCCAGCCAAAAAAGGCCGTCGGGTCAAAGCCCTGGAAAAACTCAGAAGCGAAGAACGAACCCTAGTCTTCTTCGAGTCAGCCCAGCGACTCCTTGCCTGCCTGGAAGATATGCGCTCGGTTTTTGGCGACCGGGAAGTTGCCATTGGTAGAGAGCTGACCAAAGTCTATGAGGAGATCCTGCGAGGGAAGCTGAGTGAGTTGATTGGTTCACTACAGGAGCAAGAAATTAGAGGGGAGGTCACTTTGCTGGTGAGCGGTCAAAAAGAGGGAGAGACAATTGAGCAGGGATCGCTGGCAGAGGAAATCCAAGCCCTTCAGGCTCAGGGTCTTTCTCGCAAGGAAATTGCTCACCTTATTGGTGAGAAGCGTGGAATTGCCAAACGAATTGTTTATGCCGCAAGCCTACGCCTTTAAGATAAGGTTCTAGTTGAAAGGAGCATGAAGTATGGAAGCCTCATTTGTCTCCATTGTTCACCAGGAACTCCAAGCTGTGCGGGACCATCTAATGACTATGGTCGAACCCCTGACCCAGGAGGAGTTCTGGTGGGTGCCGCCAAGACCGGATGGGACGGCCATCAGCTACCACTTTGGTCATATTGGTCTGGTTGAGGACCTGCGAGTTAGCCAGGCCCGAGGGGAGCAAATGCTGGGACCCGAAGCCTACCGTAATCTCTTTGGTACGGCTAACAACAGTAATCCCCAGGCAGGGTTTCCCCGGAAAGAAGAGATTTTTACCTATCTGGTCCAGGCCCGAACTCGGACCCTTACTTTGCTAGATACCTTACAACTTGACACCCTGTCTGCCCACGAACGCCCGGCAGAGGCCGAACTTTTCCGTAGGATCATTAACCACGAGTACTCACACACCAAGTACATCCGTCGGCTCTTAGGCGAGATGGGCAAGAGTACCGACTTCTCCCTGCCTTCAACCCGAGTACAGATAAAGCCTCAGGCCGTTGCCGCCCCGCAGTACTTCATTCCTCACTGGCCCGGGGAAGAGGGTTGAATTCGCCCTAAAGAAATCAATCAATCCCGTTTCCCCCAAACTCAGGTCCTGAGGCTAATGCTGGGTGTGGGTGCCTGCCTATTATAAAGAGATATTTTTCTAATAAGTCTAGCCGGTTACGATGTTATTGACTTATCATATGATGCGTCATATGATGGTTTCAAACCAACCGAGAAATAATCCTTATGGTGCAAGCTCCCGAGATCTCCACCCTTATCAACGAACTGCGTCAGCGCCTTGGCCTCAGCCAGGAGAAGCTTGCTGCCCGACTTCGGGTCTCACTTCCAACAATCAATCGTTGGGAGAAGGGCAAGACCCGGCCTGACGCACTGGCTCTTCATGTCATCGAGGAATTCCTCCGCGAACGCGGCCCTGAATACGCCGATCTCCTCGTCCGCTACTTTAGCGAATCGAACGCACCCAGGCCAGCAAAGCAACGACGGGGGCGAAAGCGCAACCAAGCCGAACAGATCACACTCTTCAGAAGCAAGGCGGGTCTCCCTGCAAATGGAGGCACTCTCGACACTAAATTGATGGAGGGAATGCTGTGGAAAGCTGCCTGTTCCATCCGTGGCGAGAAGGATGCCCCGAAGTTCAAAGATTACATCCTGCCCCTGGTTTTTATTAAACGGCTCTCCGACGTCTTTGAAGACGAGATCTCACGGCTGACCGAGACTTACGGCGACGAGGAGACCGCCCGAGCTGTGCTGGAAGCCGATCACAGCCTGGTTCGCTTCTACATTCCGCCCGAGGCAAACTGGCCGGTGGTGAGCGGCCGTCAAAAATTCGGCTGGCCTGAAGGGAAGAGGCCGAAGACTTTAGGTGAGCAGCTCACCCACACCGTCCGTGTCATTGCTAGGGCGAATCCATCACTCCAGGGTGTCATCGACATCGTTGACTACAATGAGACCCGTAACGGCGAACGTGAGATCAGTGACGAAGCGCTTTCCCGCCTTATTGAGACGCTCAGCGATCCGCGCTACCGGCTCGGTCTCAATGACGTGGAGCCCGATTTTCTCGGGCGTGCCTATGAGTATCTGCTCCGCAAGTTTGCCGAGGGTCAGGGGCAGAGTGCGGGCGAATTCTTCACGCCTAAAGAGGTCGGCTGGCTCATTGCCTATCTCATGCAGCCACAGCAAGGTGAGGAGACCTATGACCCATGCTGCGGTTCAGGTGGACTGCTTATCAAGTGTGAACTTTCCCTCAAAGAGCAGGAAAAGGAGGCGGAGGGCCGCCCCATCGCACGACCGCTCAGGCTTTACGGCCAGGAACTAACCGGGGCTTCTTTCGCAATCGCGCGGATGAATATGGTCCTCCATGACATGGAGGGGGAAATTGTCCGTGGCAATACAATGACAAATCCTAAATTCCTCGACGGCTCAAGCCTTAAGCGTTTTGACATCGTAGTGACAAACCCAATGTGGAATCAGGACAACATCGATGCGGCCTCCTACGAAAACGATCCTTATGAGCGTTTCACCGACCATGGTGGATTTGCGCTTGGCTCCAGCGCTGACTGGGCCTGGCTTCAGCATGTGCTTGCTTCCCTCAACGAGCATGGTCGTGGCGCAGTCGTGATCGATACCGGCGCTGCCAGTCGGGGCAGTGGCAACCAGGGCGAGAATAGGGAGAAGACAATCCGCCGCTGGTTTGTGGATCACAATGTGCTCGAAGGTGTGATTCTGCTTCCGGATAACCTCTTCTACAACACCACTGCTGCAGGCATCATTGTTGTCCTCAATTGCAATAAACCCAAGGACCGCCAGGGCAAAGTTGTCCTCATCAACGCAAGCGGAGAGTTTCAGAAAGGAAGGCCGAAGAACTTTATCCCCGACGAAGCAGTCAAGAGAATCGCCGACGCTTTTCACGCCGGTAAAGACGTAGAGCGCTTCGTTAAAGTAGTAAGTATCGAAGAGGTTACTAAGAACGACTACAATCTTTCGCCCTCACGCTACATCGAGACTGCCGCCGCCACCGAGCATCGGGACGTGCAGACGCTGCTCAATGAGCTAGCCAAACTCGATACTGAGGCAAAGCGGCTGGATGGAGAGCTGAAAGGGATCTTTGCAGGGTTGGGATACCAATCTTAGGGAGAAGCAGAGGAGGATAATACAATGAAGATCCGAGCGACTTTTGTAAAGGATGGCAAATGGTGGGTAGTGTCTCAGTTTGAATTTTCCCTCACCCTTACCCTCTCCCAGAGGGAGAGGGTACAGCACTTCCCTCCCCCCTAGAGGGGGAGGGTGCCTGCCCGCAGGGCAGGCGGGTGGGGGGCTCCCGCCGGGCGTGAATCAGTCCCGGATTTCAATGTGAGACACTACCAAATGGTGGGTGGCCTGGACAGAGGATGTACCGGGGGCACTCACACAGGGTGCGACTTTGCAGGAAGCCCGGGACATCCTCGTTGACGCTGTCCGGATGATCCAGGAGCCGGTCGACCTTTCTCAGCTTCCAAAGGACAAAGTTGTGGTCGAAGAAATTGAGGTATGAATGAAGCGGCTGATATTCTGGCCCGGAAAATCTGCCGCCAGCTCAGAGTACCTGACCCCAAGTGAACCACCGGATGCCATGGAAAAGAAATGCAATGCGCAATTTATTTAAGGTTATGTTTGACGCCATCCGCAAACTCATGGAGCCGCCACCAGCACGGCCGAGAAGGAAGATCGGGTTTGGCGTGGAGAGTGAACGATGAGAGACGAGCCCGTGAGCTGGGAGGTAGTACCCTTCGGCGAACTCGGCAGGGTCTTCATATGAGTAGCTGAATTTTTTAGATCGCAAGTTGCGACCTCAGAAAGCATCTTAAGGATCTAGACTGTGGCTAGTAAGCATTCCCTCATACCTGCTGAAACGATTGAAAGCCGAATTGTTCTACTTCGTGGCCAGAGGGTCATGCTTGATACCGACCTGGCTAGGCTTTATGGAGTCGAAACTCGTGTACTTGTGCAAGCGATAAATCGGAATCTCAACCGCTTTCCTAATGATTTCATGTTTCAGCTTTCGGAAGAAGAGTTCAGCGTTTTGAGATCAAGATTTGTGATCTCAAACACAGGACGGGGTGGACGACGTTATCGTCCCTATGTCTTCACTGAACAGGGCGTTGCTATGCTTTCCAGCGTGTTGAGGAGTCAGCGTGCGGTGCAGGTCAACATCGAGATTATGCGGGCTTTTGTGCGGCTCCGGGAGATGGTGACAACACATAAAGAGCTTGAGCGCAAGCTGAAAGCATTGGAGAAAAAGTACGACGCTCAATTTAAGGCCGTGTTTGACGCCATCCGTAAACTCATGGAGCCGCCACCAGCACGGCCAAAAAGGCAGGTCGGGTTTGGTTCGGGGAGCTGAATAACGAGGGACTGGCCATGACAGCTCGGGATCTCCGTGAACTTCCATCAGGCTGGTATACTTTGCCATTCGACAGTTGTGTGCTGAAGGATGGTGCCAAGCGAAAAACTTCAGTACAACAGAATGAGTATAAGACCAGAAGCCGCTTTCCTGTTGTTGACCAAGGGAGCAGCTTAATTGCTGGCTATACGGATGACGAACGCCTTGTGCATCAAGATGACCTTCCAATTATCCTGTTTGGCGATCACACACGCATTTTCAAGTATCTGGATTTTCCTTTTGCCACCGGAGCGGACGGCACGAAGCTCTTTCGTGCCAACAAGGAAATCGTTGACTCTCGGTTTCTTTACTACGCATTCCTCCATCTTGATATTCCGAGCCGTGGCTACAACCGGCACTTCAAGTATTTAAAGGAGAAGACGATCCTGGCACCTAGCAGCCATGAGGAGCAGCGCTCTATCGCGGCGGTGCTGTCAAAGATTCAGGCAGCAGTAGAGGTACAGGACAAGATTGTCGCCACGCTCAAAGAGCTGAAAGCCGCGACCATGGCCAAGCTCTTTCGCGAGGGCTTGCGCGGCGAGCCCCTCAAGCAGACCGAGATCGGCGAGATCCCGGAGAGCTGGGAGGAATAGACTTGGCGAACTTTGCAGAGAACCAGATGGATTCATTCAGACGGGACCCTTTGGAAGCCAACTGGCATGCGTCGGATTACGTTGCTGACTGGTGTTCCTATCGTCAAGCCCGACATCGGACATAGGTAACAATCTGCTATTCAACATACAGTGATATCCCGAAGACTTTAATCTCAAAGGACTGACGCTCGATCGCCTTCAGCGACACAAACTTAAACATCGTTGGTGACATCCTCTTCAGCCGAAAGGTGGCGATGTAGGACGGCACGCACATGTCTTTGAGGCGGGAAGAAGGCTGGCTTTGCGGTACAGACAGCCTAAGACGGTGCGCCCTTGTCGAACCAAGGTTCATCCCTTGTACTTGAGCTATTTTTTAAGCACGATCCCAGCGCAGGAGTACCTAAAGGCCCATGCGGTCGGCAGCATCATGCCAAATATCAATACCAAAGTTCTGTCTGCGGTACCCATCGCCGTACCAGAGTATGAAGACCAACTAAAGATAGCTGAACACCTGCGCGTTTTAGATAAAAGGATTCAGCACGCAGAAGTTAAGACGCGATACCCTCAAATCCCTCTTTTCCTCCATTCTTTACCTCCTTATGACCGGCCAGGTGCGGGTGACCAACCTGAGAATCGAGGGGGTAGGCGAATGACGGTCAGTCAAGACATCCTGCTTACGCAGCTTGGGGTCGTTGAGGTTAGCGGGCGTGGAAGGGGGATACGCTACATCCTCTCGCGTCGCCTATATGCCTTTATCGGAAAGAAAGGGGTCTACACCCGCAAACGCGGGCTGGACCGGGAGACCAACAAGACACTGCTTTTGAAGCACATAGAAGACAACAAACGAGACGGCAGCCGGTTACAAGAACTCATTCAGGTCTTGCCACACCTCACCCATAGCCAGGTGCAGAAGTTGCTGGCTGAGTTGAAGACCGAAGGGAAGGCTCATTGCGTAGGAAGGACGAACGCAGCACGTTGGTTGCCGGTGTCTCCTGCCTCTAGGATTGCGCCGGAAATCAAAGAATGACGCAAATCGGCGTAATTATGGCGTAATATGTTCCGTAACTCATTAATTATTCAATGGTTTTTCTATAGATGGGTGCTGATATTTATCAATATTGCGCGTAATTCGGCGTAATCGTAGGTGAGATCATGCCTCCTAGTCTTGGTTCTGAGCGCGCTACTGTCCAGGAGCCACTTATTCGTTATGCCGTCGAGATCGGCTGGGCCTACCTTTTGCCAGAACAGGCGCTGACACTCCGCCGTGGGGAGAGTGGTACACTTCTCTATCAGACGCTGCGCGACAAGCTTACTGCTCTCAATCCAGGTGTAGTCACGGTGAACAAAGTTGATGAGGTCATCGCCAGGATTGAGAGCGTCCGCAATAACATCGAGGGGAATGCCGAGGTGCTGGCATGGCTGCGGGGTGAGCGCTCGGTCTATGCTGAGAGCGAGAAGCGCCAGCGGAACGTGACCCTCATCGACTTTGAACACCCTGCCAATAACATTTTTCAGGTTACCGACGAGTGGCAGTACACTAACGGCCAGTGTACCAACCGCGCTGATGTGATGTTTCTTATTAACGGCCTTCCTGTAGCCTTGGTCGAGACCAAAGGCGCAAAGAAGAGGGGGGGGATCGACGAGGGGATCAGCCAGATCCGCCGCTACCACCGCGAGACGCCAGAGTTGATGACGGCGCCGCAGGTCTTTGAGGTTACCCACCTCATCGATTTTTACTATGGCGTTACCTGGAACCTGGACCGTAAGGACCTTTTCAACTGGAGGGACGAAGAGAAGGGGAATTTCGAGAAGAAAGTCAAACGCTTCTTCGCGCGGGAGCGTTTTCTCAAGCTCCTTGGCGACTGGATCCTCTTTTTTAAAAAAGACGACGAGCTGCGGAAGATCGTCCTGCGCCAGCACCAGACTCGGGCTGTCGAGAAGGTAATTGAACGAGTACTAGATCCTGCAAAGGATACCGGTCTAGTATGGCACACCCAGGGCTCTGGCAAGACCTTCACCATGATCAAGGCAGCCGAGCAGATTCTCGCCCATCCTGCCTTTGAGAAGCCCACGATCCTTATGTTGGTGGACCGGAACGAATTAGAGAGCCAATTATTCGGCAATCTCAAGGCGTATGGGTTGGGCTATGAGCAGGCAACCTCGAAGGCAAGACTACGAGCACTCTTACGGGCCGACTACCGTGGGCTCATTGTCTCAATGATCCATAAGTTCGACAGGGCCGACGCAAATCTGTGCACGCGAGCAAATGTGTTCGTTCTGGTAGATGAAGCCCACCGAACAACGACTGGCGACCTGGGGAACTATCTCGTCGCAGCCCTCCCCAAGGCCACCATGATCGGCTTCACTGGTACACCTATTGACAAAATCGCTTACGGTAAAGGAACCTTCAAGGTCTTCGGCAAGGACGACGAAAAAGGCTATCTCGACAAGTATTCGATCGCCGAGTCCATTGAGGATGGTACGACCCTGCCGCTTCACTACACCCTGGCGTCAAACGATATCCGCGTGCCACGTGAGCAGCTGGAAAAGGAGTTTCTCGATCTGGTGGAGGCTGAGGGTGTTAGTGATATCGAGGAGCTGAATAAAATCCTTGACCGGGCGGTAAACCTGAAGGCCTTCCTCAAGGCCGCCGACCGTATAGACAAGGTGGCCCGGTTTGTTGCGGAGCACTTCCAGAAGAATGTCGAGCCTCTCAGCTACAAAGCGTTTCTTGTGGGTGTGGATCGCGAGGCCTGCGCTCTCTATAAAAAAGCGCTTGACAAGCACTTGCCCCCGGACTACTCAGCCGTTGTTTATACATCGGTCCATAACGATAGTGCATTGCTGTCCAAGTACCGCCTAAGCGAAGATGAGGAGAAGAGAATTCGCAAGGCGTTTATCAAGCGGGACATGCTGCCCAAGATCCTGATTGTCACTGAAAAGCTGCTGACCGGTTTCGACGCTCCGATTCTGTACTGTATGTATCTGGACAAGCCAATGCGGGACCATACTCTCCTGCAGGCTATCGCCCGAGTCAACCGTCCATACGGAGAAGAGGACGAAATTAAGAAACCAGCGGGATTCGTCCTGGATTTTGTTGGTATCTTCGAGAAACTGGAGAAGGCGCTTGCCTTTGATTCCGATATCGTTGGTAGCGTCATTCATAATCTCGACGTCCTCAAGCAGCGCTTTGCTACCTTGATGACAGAGCAAGCGCCGCCGTACCTCTCGATCTGCCGGGGTCCTAGCGACAACAAAGCGGTCGAGCGAGCCATTGACGCCTTTGGCGACAAGGAGAGGCGCGAGGCGTTTTGCAGGTTCTTTAAAGAGATTGAAATGCTCTATGAGATCATCTCCCCAGACGTGTTTTTGCGCAAGCATCTTGACAGTTACAGGGAGCTGTCGGTTCTGTATCAGATTGTCCGCAACGCCTTTAGCAAACAGGTTGCTCTCTATACGGACATGGCAAAGAAGACGGAGTTTTTGGTTCGTGAACATGTTGAGAGCTACGGACTCAGCACCGCGATGCCACTCGTCAAAATCGATGAGAAAACCCTCGATGTGCTGAAGAGTTCGGATTCGTCAGATTCCGCAAAGATCCTCAACCTGGGCAAGAGTCTGGCCCAAGCCGTAGGCGAGGAAGTGGAGAAGCAACCATACCTAGTTCCTATTGGCGAGCGCGCAGAGGAAATTCTCGAATCTTATGACGATCGGCAGATCAATACACAAGAGGCCTTGAGGCAACTTGAGAGACTGCTCTCCGAGTTTGTGCAGGCGCACAAGGAACGCGAGAAGATGGGCTTTGACCTCAATACCTTCACGATCTACTGGGTGCTAAAGCAAGCAGACGTCCCTAAACCGGAGAAGGTTGCTCCTTCACTGGATGCGGCCTTCGGGCGCTTCCCAAACTACGCGTATAAAGCCGCCGAGTTGCGTCAGCTCAAAGCTGAACTGTATAAGGTGCTCCTATCCACGGTTGGCAGGGAACAGATGGTGGAGCTGGCGGAGCGGATTATTCGCCTGCAACGCAAGTAACGGTGGACTTAGCGGTACAACCCAATACGCGCCCATCTGCTCAGGACGTTGCGGCCTTCAAGGCCGCAGTGCAGCGCTGGGCGTCCAAGATCGGTGTGCAGCCCAAGCGCATTCAGATCCAGCGTATGACAACAAAATGGGCATCCTGTTCACCTGCGGGGCGGATCTGCTTCAATATTGATCTACTCCTAGAAAATGCTGCGTTCCAGGAAGTGGTTATTATTCACGAGCTTCTCCACCTCCTTGTACCTAACCATGGGAAGCTGTTCAGAAGTCTGATGACCGCGTATGTGCCACGGTGGGAGCAGGCAGGTGGCTCGCGGATTGCTCGGCTGTGCAGACAATACTACCCATAGGGACGATGCCGATGTGGTCCCTACGCTGGTTCGGTTGAGTTGATTAGCCAATCCTCAGCCGACCCTTTGTCAGCCGGCTGAGGGTCTTTTGGCTTGCAATTTGCCTGGCGTTGCTCTGCTTTAGGCCTAGTTGTGCTTGCGCAGTTCCAGACGGCCAATCTGGTTGCGGTGCACCTCGTCGGGACCATCGGCAAAGCGCAACGCTCGCACCTGGGCATAGGCGCGCGCCAGACCAAAATCACCGGCAACGGCCCCGCCGCCATGCACCTGCATGGCCCAGTCAACGACTTTCTGGGCCATATTCGGCGCGGCCACCTTGATCATGGCAATCTCCATTCTAGCAACCTTGTTGCCCACCGTGTCCATCATATGGGCGGCCTTGAGCGTCAATAGCCGTGCCTGTTCAATAGCAATACGTGCCTCAGCAATACGTTCCAGGGTTACTGTCCGCTCGGAAAGAAGTTTGCCAAAAGCCGTACGCGACTTAGCTCGTTTACACATCTTTTCCAGCGCACGCTCGGCCAGACCAATAAGACGCATACAATGATGAATACGGCCGGGGCCAAGGCGGCCTTGCGCAATCTCGAAGCCACGGCCTTCGCCCAGCAGCAGATTCGATGCGGGCACGCGGACGTCCTCGAACAAGACTTGTGCATGCCCGTGCGGCGCGTCGTCGTAACCAAACACCGAAAGCATCCGTTCTATCTTGATGCCCGGGGTGTCACGCGGCACCAGGATCTGCGACTGTTGGAGATATTTGTTGGGGTTGTTAGGGTCGGTTTTCCCCATAAAGATAAGAATTTTACAACGCGGGTCACCCATGCCCGACGACCACCACTTGCGCCCGTTGATCACATACATATCACCCTCACGGACAATACTTGATTCGATATTGGTCGCATCAGAGGACGCCACCGCTGGTTCGGTCATGGCAAAGCAGGAACGGATCTTACCTTCGAGCAACGGCACCAACCACTCTTTCTTCTGTTCTTCTGTACTGTAGCGCGCCAGCACTTCCATATTGCCAGTGTCCGGGGCGGAGCAGTTAAATGCCTCCGGCGCTATAGACGAGCGGCCCATGATTTCGCACAGTGGCGCATACTCCAGGTTGGTTAGGCCAGCGCCGTGCTCGCTCTCGGGCAGGAAGAGGTTCCATAGGCCCGCTTGTCGAGCTTTGACCTTGAGTTCCTCCATGACTGGCGGTATCTGCCAGCGATCACCTTCATTGAGTTGAGCTTCATAGGTCTCCTCGTTGGGATAAATATATTCATCCATGAAGTCTGAAACCCGTTTCTGGAGATCTTTAACCTTGGGTGAATACTCGAAATCCATTGTTCGGCTCCTTCCTTTCCTGGATTTATACCGTAAACAATCCCTAGTACATTAGGGAATGCGGGCCTCTAAGTCAAACAAGGAAGCATGTCAGCCTATTAGCCGACCACACCAGTCGGGGCTATGGCCCGATATCCTGCCATTCGCGACCCATTCGATCGAGTCATTGTGGCAACGGCTTATATTCTAGAGCATCCTTTGATCACGAATGACGGCTTTCTTCAGGAAGAGGGATTTGTTCCTACTGTCTGGTAATGCGTGTGACAGAAAATCTTATCCTCCGGACTAGCGTTGTCCGACGCAATTGCGTCACGCACGACTTTCATGGAATCGGACATAGATGTGTTCTCCTCATGGGCCTAATTTTCTGGTTAACGCCCAGAAACATTGAATTCAGTTGTATATAGACAAAAGCACTGACTTTCCCTTGCCTTCAACCCTTGTTGATGTCAACCACCGTCTTGTCTCCCCCGGCCCTTCTTGCTAAAGCTCAGGAAGCATTCTTTAGGAGGACAGTTGTGGTTGGGATTGTCAGCTGTGGCTACCATATACCTTTCTACCGTCTGGAGCGGGAAAAAATTGGCCAGGCCTGGGACCGGCGAGCGGGCAGGGGAGAAAGGGCAGCCGTTTACTTTGATGAAGACGCCCTTACCTTGGCTTTGGAGGCAGCTCAGCGGTGTATCGAGGAGAGAGGCAAGGGGGGGCTTGACGCTTTGTTCTTTGCCTCCACGTCGGCTCCTTACTGGCAGCGATCTTGTGCGAGCTTTATGGCGGCAGCGTCTGATCTACCGGCCGGCTGTGAGACAGCGGATTTTGCCGGCAGCTTGCGTTCGGCTACCTCTGCTATGCGGGCAGGTGTAGATGCACTGTCCAGCGGCCGGCTCTCTCGGGTGCTGGTGGCAACAGGTGAGGTGAGAAACGGCGAGCCTAGTGCTCCCGAGGAAGAATGGTTTGGTGACGCCGGTGCGGCAGTGATGTTGGGAACGTATGGGGTTATAGCTGAGATTGAGGGCTTGGGCTCTCGCTCGAACGACTTTCTTGATGAGTGGCGAAGGGATAAAGACGGCTTTGTGCAAAATCAGTCTTCCCGTTTCTCTACAGAGCAAGGATATCAGGCCAACCTGGTTGAAGTGGGAAAAACCCTTTTGCAAAAGCAGGGGGCCTCTGCCCAGGAGATTACCAAGATAATCCTGCCCTCGCCGGATGGCCGGGCGCATGTGAGCGTGGCCAAAAAGCTGGGATTTCAGGAGGACCAGATCCAAGATCCCTTTTTTCAGGAAGTAGGAGCTTGTGGTAGTGCGGCTCCACTTTTCCTTCTGGCTGCGGCTATGGAAACCGCTAGGCCGGGCGATCGTTTCCTGCTTTTCGGCTATGGAGAGGGGGCTGATGCTTTTCTTCTGCGAGTGACGAACGAGATCCAAAGACGCTCTCTTTCTCGCTCGCTCTCGGAGCATCTGTCTGAAAAACGTTTTTATCCTTCCTACCAGATCTACAAGAAGATGCGAGACTACTATACCCTACACGAGGAGGGCCCGGAGCTATCCAATGTGCTTCTGGCCAAGGAAGAGAAGCAAAACGTTCGTCTCTACGCTACTTACTGCCTACGCTGCGGGACTAAACAATATCCTTTGGCCCAGGTATGTATTGGCTGCCAGAACCACGACAGCCTGCAGGAGATTCCTCTCTCCCATAAGGGAGAGGTGTTTACCTTTACCCGGGACAACCTGTATGTTGCCCCGGATTCGCCTACGGTGATGACGGTGGTTGATGTACAAGGCGGGGGCCGCCTGTATTTGCAGATGACGGACGTAGATCCCGATGAGGTAACGATAGGAATGGATTTGGTTCTTACCCTGCGCCGGCGTAAAGAGGCTCCTACCATGCATCATTATTTTTGGAAGTGCAGGCCGCTAAGATAGCGGGCCACTAAGATAGTGGGCCACTAAGATAGTGAGCAAGACAGTGGGCCACTAAGATAAGGAAGAAAGAGATTTTAAAGTAATCTAAAATGGCTTCCTTCCCCTGGATGAGGGAGGGTTGGGGTGGGAGTGAAAAAACACTCTCTCCTATAACAGGAGGGCAAAACTATGAGCGGGTCGGTGAAAGACCAAGTGGCAGTGATCGGCGTAGGCTGCACCAAGTTTGGGGATAACGTTGATCTGGGCTATGAGGATATGGCGGTAGAAGCCGCCTTTGCCGCCTTTAATGATGCCAAGGTGGGTCCCAACGACATTGAGGCCGCTTGGCTGGGTACTTACTCCCCTTCTCAGGGACATGGGAAGGCGTCCGTCAGCCTGGGTGATGCTCTGAGACTTTATAATAAGCCTATCTCACGGGTGGAAAACTTCTGCGCCACCGGCACCGATGCTTTTCGTCATGGTGCTCTTGCCATAGCTGCAGGGATGTACGACATTGTCCTGGTCTTGGGGGTAGAAAAATACAAAGACAGGCCTGGGCGGGGTATTGCCCGAGAAGGCGTGCATCCTTATCTTAATGATGGCTCAACTGCGCCGGGTCTTTTTGCCCTGGCTGCTACCCGCTACATGCACACTTATGGTCTGACCCGTCAGACCCTGGCCAAAGTGGCCGTGAAAAACCACCACAATGGTTCCCTCAACACTAAAGCGCATTTGCAGAGGGAAGTTACTGAGGAACAGGTTCTCTCTGCGCCCATTATTGCCTGGCCGTTTGGCCTTTATGACTGCTGCCCGACCACTGACGGTGCGGCTGCAGCCATACTCTGTCGAGCCGACATGGCCAAGCGTTTCCGCGACGATTACATCTTGGTCAAAGGTTTAGGCCTGGCGGTCACCAGCGGCCGACCATTCATGGACCCTACCTTTGACTATCTTGGTTTTCGCGCAACCCAGCATGCCTCGCAACAGGCCTATAAGATGGCAGGGATTACTAATCCCATCCAGGAGATTGACATTGCCGAGGTGCATGACTGTTTCACCTGGACAGAGATCACCAACTATGAGGACCTGGGATTTGCCCAAAAAGGGCAGGGAGCAAAGCTGATCGAGGAGGGACGGACGGCTCTAAATGGCGACATTCCGATCAACCCTAGTGGGGGACTCAAATCGTTTGGGCATCCCATTGGTGCCAGCGGTGTGCGCATGACATACGAAATTGTGACCCAGCTTCGCGGCCAGGGCGGCCAGCGGCAGGTCAAAGATCCCAAACTAGGCCTGATTCACAACGTAGGTGGGCCAGGGGCCGTGTCGTGCGTGATTGTTCTGGGTCAGCCATAGGTGAAAGAACATGGCGGAGGTACGTTTTCCCAAAGCGGTCTGATTGCTCCGCCTACGGTTCTCTAGGCCTTCGACCGAATTGTCAGTGGATATGTATGCGGGAACCGAGTGGGAGTAGTTCCGTGTGATTCGGACGGGGGACCGTATCTCGGCTAAAAGCTTTCTTAAGGCCCTTATTGAAAAATCCAGCTCCTTTGCCAACCGTGCCATTCAGCAGATTTACACTACAGAATTCTTTGACTAGGCCGGGGATCTGGTGGCACGGGCGAGTTCCTGGTGTATGCGCACCGAACGCAATACTGCTCGGGCCAAAGGCAAAAGCGTTCGCCCAGAAGCTGAATGCTTACAAAGGAGAGAGCCATGAGGCTAAAGGACAAAGTGGCAGTGATTACCGGAGCCAGGGGGGTATTGGCCGACGTGTTTCCCTACAACCCCCTTGTTTAGTTTGTTTTGTTTAGCTGGTTTAGTGTGAGGCAGAAACTATGTCGCAAAACTCGTCTGTCATTGATGAAATCTGCGCCCATGCACTAAAAGTTGCACATGACGTTCCCTGGTTGGTTGAGCCTCTCACGCTAGGCCGGGGGAGGGCGTTTATCCTCCAACATATTCTGCGTAACCGCTTGCTCAGTTCAGTCATTCGGCCGGCTTGGGTGAGCCGCTGTCCAGACTTGGAGGTGGTGCGCAAGACTATTGGCCAGATGCGTGAGGAGTTGGTGTATGACAACGTAATTGACCAGCCCCACACTACGCTCCTAAGGCAGATGGGGCGCAACGTTGGTCTTAGCAATACTGAGATGGATGGGGTTCGGCCGGTTCCTCTGGTTGAGGTGGCGTTCAATGTGTGGGAAAATATTGCTCGCACCCGTCACTGGATCGCTGGTTGGCTATCCACGTCGGTTGACGAGTTCATTCTGGTTGAGATGCCCAAGCATAACTTCCAGGCCGATGCCTGGAAACGTGCTTTTCAGCTTAACGATGAACAGGTCTTCTTTTTCACTTACCATACTAAAGCCGACGAAGAGCACGCCGGCCGCAAAGTCTGGACGCCAATCGCGCATCACCTCACAAATGAAGAAGACCGGCGTGATGTACTCGATGCTATGGCGCTGGCGCTCACGGCGCTCAAGCTGTTCTATCAGGGGATTTGCCAGCTTGGAGCCCAGCTTGAGGCAAGAGAAGCAGCATAGGAGATACGCCATGGCGGTCAATGAAAATCTGAAAAAGCTGATTGACCTAGCTGCACCTTACTGGGCTGGTGAGGCAGAAACAGTATGGACCTATTTTCAGAGTTCCACTCGCAGCAAAGAAACCGACCTCTTATGGCTACGGCGCCAGTGCTTCAAAGAGATCTGGGGGTCGGGAGTGGGTGATAAAAAGAAAGGCCTGTTTCAGGGGCCGGTAGCCTACCTGAGTGAGATCTTTAACCAGATTGATCGTGAAGTCGATCGCCACGAGGTCCTGAATGTAATCGACGACCTAAGAACCGAATTTTTCCACTACTGCTTGTTTGCCGATATCTATGATTCCCTTAGTGGTGAAAAACTTGATCCTCAGCAACTCAGCGGCTGGGAAGCCGATAACGAGTTGGCGCGCATTCGCTACGAGTATCGGGAGAAGCGTGGCAAGCTGGGCTATTTTGCTGTCCGTTTCACTGAGGGTGGATACTGCAGCATGTACTCTTCTGGCATGCGGCTGGCAGGCACCAGCGAGCTGAACGACCGCATCGCCAAAGCCTGCGAGCACGTCTATGTTGATGAGATCGGACATATGCGGTCGGGCTTTATATGGCTTTCAGAACAAGACCTCTCCCCAGCCGAATGGGATGAGATTGCTGCCATGACCAGGAAGATCCTGCAGCAACGTATTCATATGCGTAACGAGCAGTTCAGCTATCCGCTCTCGGACGAGCGCATCCGGGCTATTGACGCTGGAGAAATTGAGCCTATGGAATTTGATTACACGGGCCTCGATTAGTGGCTTGTAGGACCCTCACCCCAGTCCTCTCCCGCTATTATGCAGGAGAGGGGAGGATCATATATGAAACCTGCCAAATTTACTTATGCCTGCCCAAGTTCGATCGACGAGGCGCTGTCTCTTCTTGCCCAGGGTGGCGAGGATGCCAAACTCCTGGCTGGTGGACAGAGCCTGGTTCCTCTGCTTAACCTACGTATGGCCCAGGTCAGCTCGCTTGTTGACCTCAACCGGCTTAGCGACTTGTCGTTTATCCGGCGGGAGAATGGCCTGCTCTGTATAGGTGCCCTGACCCGCCATCGTCAGATCGAGGTCTCTGATGAGGTCCGAGCCGCCCACTCCCTCTTGCCTCAGGCTGCTGCTGAGGTCGGGCATCTTGCCATCCGCAACCGCGGGACCATTGGCGGTAGTCTGGTGCATGCCGATCCAGCTGCAGAATGGCCATTAGTTGCAGTTCTCCTTAATGCCCAATTGATCCTGCGCTCGCAGGGTAGCACGCGTACTATTGCGGCTCGTGATTTCTTCCTGGCGCCGCTGACAACGGCAATCGAACCCCATGAACTACTTTGCGAGATTCGCTTTCCGGTTGCATCAGGCCAAACGGAGTGGGGTTTTCAGGAGCTCTGTCGCCGGTCCGGAGATTTTGCCATTGCCGCAGTGGCCTGCCAGCTTACCCTCGATCAAAATGGGGCTTGTACTGATGTGGCCCTAGCCGTGGCAGGTGCGCATTCAACGCCTCTGCTGATTGCTGAGGTTGGAAAATTTCTGCAAGGTAACCGGGGAGAAGACAGCGCAATCAAGGAAGCCGCTGAAGCTGTGGCTACGGTGGTTGATCCTCCCTCAGACGTACACGGCTCGTCGGAGTTTCGCCGTCAGATAGTTAAGGTATTGACCACCCGGGCGCTCAAGGAAGCCTGGAATAAGTAGGGGCAAGTCCCTGAGCCTGCCATCTCCTTCAGGAAGAGGAAACATTATGGATAACCCGCAATTTACCGAACGCCAAACCATCCGCTTGCGTGTTAATGGTCAGGAAATTGAGCGAGAGGTTGAGGTGCGCAAGCTCTTAGCTGATTTTCTACGCGAAGACCTCGGGCTCACAGCAACCCATCTTGGCTGTGAGCACGGCGTGTGTGGCGCGTGTACGGTGGTGCTTAATGGGGACAGTGCGCGTTCATGCCTGCTCTTTGCCGTGCAGGCCGACGGGAGCGAGCTGCTGACAGTCGAGGGTCTGGCGCAAGAAGGCCAGCTGCACCCTTTGCAACAATCGTTTTGGGACAATCATGCGTTGCAGTGCGGGTTTTGTACCTCTGGTTTTCTTATGAGTGCCTATGACTTGTTGCAAAAAAACCCACATCCCAGTGAGGATGAGGTCCGGCACGCTCTTTCCGGTAATCTATGCCGTTGTACCGGGTATGCCAATATTGTGAAAGCCGTGATGGCAGCAGCAGGAAAGCAGTAGGGGCGAATCTTGTATTCGCCCGCAATAACGCCTACCCTGGAACGGGTACACTGCAAAGGCAGGAAAGCAGTAGGGGCGAATCTTGTATTCGCCCTGCTGTTGTTGTTGGCCCTTCACCGGGCGATCACACCGGGCGATCATAAGGATCGCCCCTACTGGACAACAAACGGAACCATGATCATCAATGTGACCAAGTAAAAACCATCGTAACTGACATGGGAGGCAGCTATGGCAACTAGCTCTGGTGGTACAGGTAAAATGGTTGGTGCCGAGGTGCGGCGGGTCGAAGACCCGCGTGTGCTCCTGGGCAAGAGTCGTTATGTGGGCGACATGGACCCGCCCGGCACCCTGGCCTTGGCTTTTGTGCGCAGTCCTTATGCTCATGCCCGTATCTTAAGTGTGGACGTGGGCGCAGCCCAATCTTATCCTGGCGTAGAAGCCGTTCTCACCGGTGCGGATGTGGCCGAAGTTATCAAGCCTTTACGTGTGGAGTACGATCCAGCCAAGGCTCCGACTCACAAATCGTGTGACTGGCCGGTTCTGTCGCAGGATAAAGCACGTTTTGTTGGCGAGGCAGTGGCCGCAGTCTTGGCCTCTGATCGTTATGTTGCCGAGGACGCGGCTGCTCTGGTTGAGGTGGAGTACGAACCTATCGACGTCATTTGGGATATGGAGAAAGCCCTGGAATCCGACTCACCTCTAGTCCATGAGGAGTGGGGCGACAATATTATGCAGGTACTAGAGGCTGAGATGGGTGAGGTTGCCAAGGCTTTCCAGGAAGCCGACTATGTAGTGGCTGAGCGTTTTACCACCGGCCGACATACGGCCCTGCCCATGGAAACACGCGGGTGCTTGGCCAGCTTTGAGGCTTCTACGGACTCTCTTACCGTTTGGTCTTCGACCCAGGTGCCCCATGTGCTGCGCTCGCACCTAGCGATCATCCTTGACTTTCCCGAGCACCATATTCGCGTGGTTGCGCCGGATGTAGGTGGTGGATTTGGTCAAAAAGCTCACCTCTTTCCCGAAGAAGTCATTGCCGCGTTTCTTGCACGGCGTCTGGGCCGGCCCGTTAAATGGATCGAGGATCGGCGTGAAAACCTATCTGCGTCCCTGCACGCTAAGCACCAAATAGCCCAGGCAGAGCTGGCATTGAAAAAGGATGGGACCATCCTGGGACTCAAAGGCCGGTTTATTAGTGATGTAGGAGCCTACTCAGACTACCCCTGGGGTTCAGGGTTTGAGGCTGGGCATGCCGCCTCATCAATACCTGGACCTTACAAGGTCCCGGCGCTGCGCTTTGAGGCTTTATCTGTTGCCACCAACAAAACCACCATTGGCCCTTACCGCGGGGTAGGATTGCCCATTGCAGTGCTGGTGACGGAGCGACTGATGGACCTGGGCGCGCAAAAACTCGGCCTTGATCCAGCGGAGTTACGTTTGCGTAATATGATCCGTAAAGAGGATCATCCCTATACAACCATTATTGGGGCAGAGATTGAGAGCGGTAGCCATCAAGAGTCTTTGCAGCTGGCTTTGCAGATGCTGGGGTATGAGGACTTCCGTGCCCAGCAGCAGAAGGGTCGAGAAGAGGGGCGTTATATTGGAGTGGGCCTGGGCTGTTATGTTGAGGGTACAGCCCCAAGCTCTCAAGCTTTTGCCGCCATGGGCTTAGCTCTGGGTGGCTATGAGGCGGCTACAGTACGTATGGATGTAGCTGGCAAGGTAACCGTGCTGGCAGGCACCCACTCGCACGGCCAGAGTCATGAAACTACTCTTGCCCAGGTGGCGGCGGATGAAATGGGTGTGCCTCTGGCCGATGTAAAGATAATCCAGGGCGATACCACTTCTGTACCTTATGGCTGGGGTACCTGGGGTAGCCGTACTGCGGTCACTAGTGGTGGTGCCATTATCATGGCCTCGGGTAAGCTGCGCGAAAAAATCTTGCGGATATCCTCGCGCCTCAGCGAGGTGCCGGCCGACGACCTTGAGCTAGCCGAAGGGATGGTGCGGCGTAAGAAAGACGGGACAACCCTGATGCCCCTCAAAGACATTGCCCGCCTCCTTATCTCTATGCCGGGTGACCTCCCAGCAGGCGAAGAGCCTGGCTTGGAAGCAACCTCCCACTACGAGCCCCCACCCGCGACCCATGCCAACGCAACCCACCTGGCTACGGTTGAGGTAGACAGTGAGACCGGCCAGGTCAAGATTCTCCGCTACATTGTGGTCGAGGATTGCGGCACCATTATCAACCCGATGGTTGTGGACGGTCAAATCCAGGGTGGAGTTGCCCAAGGTATTGGCATGGCGCTGTACGAGCACATGATTTACGACGAAAACGGCCAGCTTCTCACTGGTACGTTAATGGACTATCTGCCTCCCACTGTAACGGATGTGCCACGCGTGGAGATTGGTCATATTGAGAGCCCATCCCCGTACACACCCGGTGGCATCAAAGGCGTAGGTGAAGGCGGTGCCATTGCTCCGCCCGCGGCCATTGCCAATGCCGTGACTGACGCCCTGGCTCCGTTTGGCGTGCGCGTTAATGAGATTCCGCTTGCCCCAGAGCAAGTGTTGAAGATCATTGACCGCGGACGAGCTGGGGCATAAGCGACCTTTCCGGGGCGCTGCTGTCAGAGGAAAATCTCCACCCAATCCTCCCTTGACAAAAGGGGTGGCCCGCGTAGGAGGAAGCGCGTAGAGCGGGGGGGATTTCATTTGTGCAACAGCGAGTTAGTGGCATTGCTTGTCATTGTGTTAGAGTATCATGTCAGGGCTGACCTATGTCTGAGGAACTACGTGCGAGGGTTCTCGCTGAACTCGCCAGATATACTGGTAAGCAGGTGCCAGCCTCATTCCTCTACCGTACGGCTGATTTCACCCCAGGTATTGGTATTGCCCGCTTTCACAACCTCATTACTGGCATCTACAAACCAACGTGGTCCGAGTATGCGCTGTCCATAGTGATGAAGCTCAGCAGCCCTTACGAGCACAAAGACGAGGTTGTCTTTCTGGAAGATGCTCGCTGGCTGATGACCTATTCTCCTCGTGCTGGCGGACTCGGCCTATCTGACAATCGGGCGCTAGTCAGGTGTATGGATGAACGAGTTCCTCTGGGAGTATTCAAACAGTTGACCGATAAGACAGACCGACGGCATGGCTCGACGTACCGGGTGTTGGGGTTGGGTCTGATCGCGGGCTACGATGCCAATACAGATGTGTTTATCATCGAGAGTGCTGACCGAACTGCGTTGGAGCAGGTAACCAGCGCGATTGCTGATGAAGAAGCACGCTACGAAGTACAACTCTACGCCCAACTGACTAATCAGTTCCGCCCGTTCATTAAAGAGGAGAGTGTGAACTATACGGTGAGTGCGCCCAAGCGGGACGAAGCCTTCCGCCGTGTGGTGATGCATGAATACGATTTCACTTGCGCTGTTTGCGAGATGAAGTTTCGCCTGGATAATCTGGTGGAGGCAACGGCAGCTCACATAGTACCAAAGCGCGAGAGCGGCACCGATGATCCACGAAATGGTTTGGCGCTTTGTCGTAGTCACCATTGGGCCTTTGACGTTGGCATTTTCACGCTGAGTGACGACCACCAACTGTTGTTGAGCCCGGCCGTAGAGCGGGCGGAGACGCACAATTTTGGGCTCTTGGATCTGAGCGGCAAGCCAATCCTGCTACCCGGCAACGAGGTGCTGTACCCGCACCCAGAGGCCCTAGCGTGGCATCGAGACAATGTGTGGGCAAGGTTGGGAAAACCGGCTATATGACCCGCCCGGACGGCAAGCACGGAGCTATGACCCTGCGACCACGAGCCCAAATACTCTGCCGTATCGGCGATGAGCTAGTCAGCAGTGAGACAGTGGCTGTCATCGAACTGGTTAAGAACGCTTATGACGCGGATGCCACACGGGTGCTGGTTCGCTTTCAGGAGCCTCTGGAAATCGGCCAGGGCATGATCGAGATAATTGATAACGGCCATGGTATGTCTCTCGAAACTATCCAAAACGCCTGGATGGAACCAGCCACCCTGATGAAGAAGCACCAGACTCGCAGCGAGCAGCGCGGACGTCGGGTACTGGGCGAGAAGGGTATCGGCCGCTTTGCCGCCTCCAGGCTGGCAAATGTTCTTGAAGTTGTGACGCGCCGTTCTGGGACAGATAGTGAGGTATGGGTCGCTTTCGACTGGAGTCAGTCCGATGACGAGCAAAAGTATCTGGACCAGATTAAGGCACTCTGGAAGGAAGCAAAGCCAGCGGAGGTCTGTCCGGGTGGAACAATCGAAGGGTTATGGCAGTGGGGCGAGAAGCCTGAATCCGGTGAATTAACCCATGGTACTATTCTGCGCATGAAGGGATTCCGCGTAGCTTGGAGTAGAGATCAGTTTGAAAAATTACGCACTGATCTGTCTCGCCTCATCTTGCCCTTCTTTGAGCAGGATCGGGTAACTTCAAAAGAGGAGTTCCAGATTCGTTTACAACTGCCGGCTCCGGCCGAAGATCTGTCTGGAATTATCGAACCATCGGAATCGCTGAAAAACCCACATTACATGCTCAAGGGTTATGTGGATAAAATTGGCAGCTATGACCTGACGATAAAGCTGCGAGGCCAGGCTGAAGAGAAACGCATAACCGGCAAGTTTTCTCCGAGCCATACGCCTCAGTGTGGACCTTTTCGTCTTGAGTTGCGCGTGTGGGATCGAGAATCCAGAGACCTGGCTGAGCTAGTCAAACTTTATGGCTCTACGCTGAAAGATGTCCGTAGCGATCTGAATAAAGCAGCTGGCGTCAACATCTATCGGGATGGATTCAGGGTTCTCCCTTATGGCGAACCGCGAAATGACTGGCTGCGGCTAGACCTGCGCCGCGTCCAGAATCCTACTCTGCGCCTATCTAACAATCAGATTGTCGGTTACGTGTTGATTTCTGCCGACGACAACCCGCTGTTACGCGACCAGAGCAACCGGGAAGGACTGATTGAAGGGGCGGCCCTGGATGATCTGCGTGAACTGGTCACTCTGGTACTGACCGAACTTGAGACACAACGATACACCGTTCGCCACCCTCCAGATGTCGGGCGACCAACAGCACGACGGGGCGGACTGTTCACTGACTTCGATCTTGCAGTTCTCCGTGAACAGATCAAATTGCGGCATCCTGAGGATAGTGAGCTGCTGGCGCTGGTAGGGGAGAAAGAAAAAGATCTGGAAAAGCGGGTCGAGGAAGTACAGGAAGTTCTGGCCCGTTACCGGCGGCTGGCGACGCTGGGGCAGTTGATTGACACAGTGCTCCACGATGGACGTACACCACTTGCCAAAATCGGGCGCGAGGCCCATCTAGGATTGCGCGACATTAAGCGCGCCAGTAAGAATAAGAACGGTCTTCTCCAGCGATTAAGCCGTCGTCTCGACACTCTCACCGCTCAGTCAGAGGTGCTGGCGACAGTCTTCCGCAAGATCGAGCCCCTTGGTGGTCGCAAACGGGGACGGCCATCCCAGGTTTGTCTGGAACAGGCGATTGCCGGTGCGTTCTCGGTTCTGGATACGGAGATTGCCGAGGTCGGCGCACAGGTGAAACTGCCGGAGACTGATACGCAGGTATTGATAGATCAGGCCGAAATTCAGGAGGTGATCATCAACCTGTTGCAAAACAGCCTGTACTGGCTGCGACAGATACCGAAGGACTGCCGGCAGATTGTTGTACAGACACATCGCAAAGATCCCGATCAGGTCGAAATCCTGTTTTCCGACAGCGGTCCAGGTGTGAAACCTGAATTCCGGGAACACATTTTCGATCCCTACTTCTCCACCAAGCCAGATGGTGTGGGGCTTGGGCTGACAATTGCTGGTGAAATTATCAACGAGTACTACGCTGGCAGTCTGGAATTGATCGAGGGAGGCTCTCTGCCGGGCGCTACCTTCCGCATCACACTGCATAGGCGGGTGTGACATGGCCGACGTGACGACTTGGCAACTGTTGTTTGTGGATGACGACGAAGATACCTGCTGGCAGGTAAAGGAGTACCTGGAAGGCGAGACGATCTCTGACGCCGGTGAATTTCCCTTTGTAGAGACGCTTACAGACTTCGACAAAGCTCTGGAAGCTCTGGAAACGCGCCGTTTTGACTTGGTGATCCTGGACCTCAGACTAGGGCCGCATGATGAGATGCCAGAGGAAGAAGCAGGCACCAAGACTTTGCAAGCCATCCAGCAGAGGCGTTTCGTGCCGGTTATATTCTACACTGCGTTGCCCCATCTTGTGCGTCACCTGGAGACCTCCTTGATTCGGGTGGTTGAGAAGGGGCCGAGCCCAGAGCCTCTGCTGGTAGCAGTCAGAAACATCTTCATGACCCGCCTGCCCGCAGTCAATCGTGCATTGATTCGACACCTGGAAACGGTTCAGCGTGACTACATGTGGGAGTTTGTGGCGAAACACTGGGAGCGGTTTGGTGACACGGCTGACCGCACAGCCCTGGCTTATTTACTGGCGCGCCGGTTAGCAATATCTCTGTCTGGGTCAGGGATCCAGCAGTTAGCGCAGGACTTGGGTGACCCCACCGGAACCGGTGCGGCTGAAGGACAGGTTCATCCCATGCGGTATTATGTGATGCCACCTGTAGAGAAGTCACCGCTGGCTGGTGATTTGTACCAGGGTCAGGTCGGGGACCAGATCGGGTACTGGGTGCTCCTCACACCCTCTTGCGACTTGGTTACAGGACGAGAAAAGGCCGAGGGAGTGTTACTGGCACGCTGTGTTCTGCTGACTGAGCAAACAGAATATCAGAGGTGGCAGACCGGCCTGCCACAGCCATCTAGTATAGTCGATGGGAGATTGCGGGCAGTGTTACGAAACAACCGGCAGGACGGCCAAGCAGAGCGATTCTACTTCCTGCCGGGTGCCCTCACGCTGCCAGACCTGGTAGTAGATTTCCAGCAACTCGTGACTCTGCCGAGAAAGCAGATGACCACCCTGGAGCGGCTGGCCTCGCTGGACAGTCCATTCGCCGAGGCGCTACTGGCCAGGTTTACTCGTTATTTTGGGCGGTTGGGCACTCCTGATCTTGATCTGGAAGTAATAATCAGCAGACTTCGGTCTACCGCTGTTGAGGTGGATCCTACTGATGACTAAGGTGTCTGTGCATCTTGAGTGCGGCGGTCAGGGCGATTTGCGAACCGTAAGATCTTCAACAGATAGACACCCATGTAAAAAAATAAGGAGAATCAGATGCCAAACCCGTGGACGCACCACACCGTCCGAGTGAACGACTTTCGTATGCACTATGTTATGGCTGGCACCGGATATCCGCTGGTATTCCTGCATGGCTGGCCGCAGACCTGGTATGAGTGGCGCAAAATCATTCCTCCCTTAGTTGACCGTTTCACTATTATTGCTCCCGACCTGCGCGGGTTAGGTGATAGTGAACGACCACTCACTGGTTACAACAAACGAACCCTGGCCTCGGATGTGTACCAACTCATCAAAACCCTGGGATACGAGAAAATCGGGCTCACTGGCCACGACTGGGGTGGCACGGTGGCCTACTACCTGGCCTATGACCATCCTGAGATGGTCGAGCGCCTGCTCATCCTGGAATCAACCCCCGGAATTGCCCGGGTTGGTGAGCCCATAGATCTGCGGGGAATCCGCAGGCTCTGGCACGTGTTTTTCCAGGGCGGTGCTCCCGATCTGGCCGAGCAGCTGGTACATGACCATGTGGATCTTTACTTGAGTCGCCTCTGTAGCGTTGCCTGTTATAATCCGGCCTTGTTCAGCCCTGAAGAGATGGCCGAGTATGTTCGCGCATACTCTCAGCCAGGGGCTCTACGGGCGGGCTTTCATTATTATCGGGCGGCTCTAGAGGAAGATGTTGAAGAGCTGAGTAGTTGTACACAGAAGCTCTTGATGCCTGTACGGGCATGGGGCGGGAATCGGTTTATGGGCGACATTACTCCCCTGTGGCAGCGGGTTGCGGACAAGGTGGAGGGAGGGACTGTCGAACGCTGTGGGCATTTTATAGCTGAGGAGCGGCCTGATTTTGTTCTTCAGCAGGTGCAGGAATTTTTTGTGCCACTGGCAGAGCGTTAAACTGTTTGTACGGGCAGAGTTGCAGACGGCTCGGGAACTAGGGGAGCAGACCCTGCGCTTAGCCCAAAGCACGCAACATCCCCCACTCCTTTTGTAGGCTTATTACTCGCTGGGAGAGACCTTGTTATCCCTCGAAGAATTGGTTTCTGCCCGAGAAAACTTGTAGCAAGGTGCTGCTCTCTATGACCCTCAAAGAGGCCAAAGTTTTGCTTGAAGAATTGTCGGGACGTCCCTTTGGGGGTGTCCCGACAGCGGAATAAGCCTGCATTTTAGAAACGGCGTGTATTCAGGGAGGGGCTTATGAATCAGCAGCAACTCTGGGAACGTTTTAAGACTTTCTATTACTACCATGACCCGCTTGGGCTGGCGTTGGACATCAGCCGGATGAACTTCTCAGACAGCTTTTTCTCGGACATGGAAAATAAAGTGAAGAAAGCCTTCGAGCAGATGGAGGCTTTGGAAGGCGGCGCCATTGCCAACCCGGACGAGCAGCGGATGGTTGGGCACTACTGGCTGAGGGATTCGAGCAAGGCTCCTAATGGCGAGATTCGAGCGGAAATTGACAACACGCTTGCCAGAATCAAGGCGTTTTCTGCGCGGGTTCATGCTGGCGGCTTGACCGGACAGAAGGGAAAAAAGTTCAGTAACATTCTGGTTGTTGGCATTGGCGGCTCAGCCCTGGGACCTCAGTTTATTGCCCATGCCCTGGGCAACACAGATGATAAAATGAGGGTCTTTTTTTTTGATAACACCGATCCTGATGGTATCGATAGGGTTCTGGCCAGGGTCGGCAATGCACTTGATGAAACCCTGACCCTTGTTATTTCGAAGTCCGGCGGAACCAAAGAAACCCGTAACGGCATGCTCGAAGCCAAGGCTGCCTACGAAAAAGCCGGTCTTAAATTTGGTAGTCACACGGTGGCTATCACTCAGGTCGGCAGCGATCTCGACAAGATAGCTCAGAGCGGCGGATGGATCGAACGCTTCCCCATGTGGGACTGGGTCGGTGGACGTACCTCAGAACTTTCAGCGGTTGGCCTGTTGCCTGCCTGTCTCCAGGGGCTGGATATCCAGGGAATGCTCGACGGCGCCCAAGCCATGGATGCGGTCACCCGCGTACCCAATGTCAGAAACAATCCCTCTGCGCAGCTGGCCTTGATGTGGTATCATGCCGGCGTGGGTAAAGGTCAGAAGGACATGGTCATTCTGCCGTACAAAGACCGGCTGGAACTTTTCAGCAAATACCTCCAGCAGTTGGTCATGGAATCCCTGGGTAAGGAGCTGGACCTGGACGGAAATGTGACACATCAGGGAATTGCGGTTTACGGTAACAAAGGATCAACCGATCAGCATGCCTATGTACAGCAGTTGCGCGAGGGTGTGAACAACTTTTTTGTCACTTTCATTGAAGTGCTCAAAGACCGAGATGGAGAGTCAATCGAAGTCGAGCCGGGCGAGACCTCTGGCGACTATCTGTCAGGATTCCTTCAGGGCACCCGCAAAGCCCTTTACGAGAACAGCCGCGAGTCGATTACCATCACTGTTAATGAAGCAAACCCGCGGACGGTTGGCAAACTCATTGCTCTCTATGAGCGTGCGGTTGGTTTCTATGCCTATCTGGTCAACATCAATGCTTACCACCAGCCCGGTGTGGAAGCCGGCAAAGTAGCCGCTGCCACAGTGCTAAAACTTCAGGGAAAGATTGTGGGTTACCTGAAAAGCAACCCGGGGCAGAAATTAACGGTAGATGCCATTGCCTCGGGAATAGGCGAGCCTAATGAGATCGAGACCGTGTTCAAGATACTACAGCATCTCTCGGCCAATCCCCATCATGGTGTAAAGCGCCAGTCAGCCGCTTCTCCTTTTGAGGCTACCTATTCGTTAACAGCCGCCTGATGCTGCTGACCTGCTGGCGCGAAAAGAAAATCTCCGCCCGTCAGCAGCAATGGCATTAGGTTAAGCCTGGTAGCCGGGATAGAGCGCAGCGGAATCCAGGAAACTAGGGCCTTAATGTATTAGTCTTTTTCTCCGGTCTGCTTGACCAGGTTCAGCGCAATTGAGTTCATGCAATAACGCTGGTGTGTTGGCGCGGGCCCGTCGTCAAACACATGGCCCAGGTGGGCATCACACCTGTTGCACACTACCTCTACTCGGCGCATGCCCAGGCTGTCATCCTCCTCAGTTTTCACCCTGTCGGCGGCAATGGGCGTCCAGAAACTCGGCCAACCGCTTCTAGAGTTATACTTTGTCTCTGAGCTGAACAAATCGGCTCCACAACAAACACACTGGTAAGTCCCTTCCTCTTTGCAGTCATTGTACTCACCTGAGAAGGGCCTTTCAGTGGCTTTCTGGCGACAGACCGCGAACTGCTCCGGAGTAAGCTCGGCTCTCCATTCTTCCTCAGATTTCGAGATCTTGTTTGCCATATCTTTATCCTCCTCATTATAGTATTGGCCTGGGATCGTGTTGTGTCGGCACCTATTTTCACCATGGCCTTAAGCATTATGTCAGGTAGGCAGTTATGAGTCGAGTATGCAGCTGGGGTTTGATTTTGAGGGGTGAGTGTTGCGGAGGACCAATCAGGCTAAGTCAGTCATCATCTCTGTCAGGCTCGACATTTTTTCCCCAGACCTCGTCATTATGCTCGCCTAACTTGGGGGAACGTCTTGTTATGTGGGGACGGGCGCCATCGAACGAAATCGGAAGACCCAACAGTTCCAGGTCAACTTCAGGCATCTTTTGGAAAATTCCCAGTGCCTCTGTCTGCGGTTGTGCCAAAACCTCGGGAATTGTCAGGATTGGCGCACAGGGAATTCCAGCCTCTTCCAGTCGCTCCATCCAGCGTTCCTTGGTGTCTTGGCGTAGGATTGTCTGAATTTCGTTAGTAAGAAAGTCTTTATAGCCAAGGCGGTCGGCGCTGGTACGAAACCGAGGATCTTCTGCCCATTCCGGCCGGTTCAGTACACGGGCAAGTTTGACAAAGAGCCTATTATTGGCCACAGCCACAATGAGTGGCCCATTCTTAGTCTCAAAGGCGCCAAAGGCTACCTGTCTGGGACTTCCGGTCGGGTGTCGCTGAGGAACCTGGCCGCTCGCTTTGTACATAGCAAAGGCGTTGCGTAGCCAAAACAACGCCGTCTCAAATAGCGAGGTATAAATGACACAGCCCCGACCGGTTCGGTCTCTTTGGCGTAGAGCAGCCAGGGCGGCGAGGGTCGTCCACATGCCTGTGCCAAAATCAACCACCGAGGTCCCCATGCGGAGCGGTGGTCCACCCTCCTCACCCGTAGCGCTCATAAGGCCACCAAATGCCTGCAGGAGAATTTCGTAGCCGGGCTTGAGCCGTAGTGGTCCTTGGTGACCAAAGGCCGATATTGCGCAGTAAATTAGCCTGGGATTGGCCTCAAGAAGTATGTCAGGCCCCAGCCCAACTTCCTCCGCAACACCGGGTCGCAAGTTGTGGATGAAAATATCCCTATTGGTAATAAGGCGGTGTAGTCCAGCCATAGCAGAGGGGTCTTTGAAATCGACGGTGATTGACCGTTTGTTCCGGTTCATCGAATGAAATGCCACTGAGGTTCCGTGCACAAAGGGCGGTCCCCAGCCCCTGGCGTCATCACCACCTTCGGGTCTTTCCACCTTAATAACATCAGCACCCAGGTCAGCGAAAATCTCACCGGCCAAAGGGCCTGCCAGGTTTAGCCCAACCTCGACCACTCTCACTCCCGATAAGGGCATGGGTTCCTCCGTTTTCTACTTCTAACCGCAGGGACATGGCTCGTTCGGCCCGATCTCGACAACTCCCTCCCGAACCTGAATGCCGTACCGGCGGGTGGGCAGCTTGGTTCCAAAACGCCGGCATCAACCTCTGGAACCTGCGCCCCACTTAGGGCTCACTACCTGTCGGCATAGAACTCTACAAGGAAGCCGTCGGGATCCCTCAAGAAGAGGCTGCGCCTCTTCTCATTGTCCACCCGTAGCTCTGGCTCGATCCCGGCCTTTTTCATTTCTACCTCAGCCTGGTCCAGATCATTCTCATGCGCTATTTCGCAGCTGAAGTGGTGCAGGCCCGTTGGCTGTCCCCCTGCAGCTTGAATGAGTGTCAGGTCCTGTCCAGATAAGGTGCCCCTTAGCACTAGGCGAGAGCCATCGGTGGCGCGATCAACTTCCTCCAGGCCACCCACCTCTGCGAAGAAGCGAGTCATTTTATCCAGGTCACGCACGGCAAACGTTGCCTCTGCCACCCGCTTCGGGTGGCACACTGCGCCCTCCACCCGCCGGATCTCTGGATGCGGATCATATTTGGGTTCAGGGTCTGCAGGCGGCTCCCCAGGAGTCCACTCTGAGGTTATCATATCAGACCGGTCCGGTCGCATAATGGTCCGCCAGTCCTTCATGGTATCCGCATAGAACTCATGCCCGTTACCCTCTGGATCTGAGATATACACGCTGTGAGAGATCTGGTGGTTGGCCATAAAGTCGATCTTTAGCCCCAGCTGCTGAAGCCGTTCGTAGGCCTCGACTAACTGTACCTCGTTTTCCAACTCCCAGCCCAGATGGTTGAGTCCTGCCTGCTTTGCCAGAATCCCGACCTCTACCAGCGCCACGTCATGGTGGGTGTTGCCGTTACTCAGAAAACCCGCCTTGATGTCCGGCTCTCGCCGCACCTCCTCTATCCCCAGCACCTTAGTGTAAAATGCCATGGAACGTTCAAGGTCGCTCACAGAGAGGTTAACATGACCCAGACGCCTCGGCCCGAACTTCACTCCTTGGTTTGCTTTGTGCTGCATAGTCATCTCCTTTTCTGAATTTGCGCTATGTTCATTGTGCCTGGTTACTTATCAGCAAGCATGTTAATAGAGATTGAACACTTTAGTTGCGTTGCCTCCTACAACCTTCTCCTGGTCCTCTGGCGATAGGGTTTCAATCAGTTTGTAAACGGCTGACTGCGCCTCCAGGCCTATGGAGCGAATGTGGGGAAAGTCAGACCCCCAGAGGACCTGACTAGCGCCTATGTGGGGGATACTGTGTGCAACAGCTGTATCGTTGATAAATCCGTGCCAGATGCGCGTCTTCATGTAGTCACTCGCACGCATCTTCAGCTTGGGCAGATATAAGCGCGGGCCAACGTCTTCGATCTGGTCTAGGCGAGCCATGAAACCCGGTATCCATGAGGTCTCAAACTCGCTACAGACAATTTTCAGGTTGGGAAAACGGTCCAGAATCCCACCAAAAATGAAGTCGTTGGCAAGCACAGTCTGTATCTCATTAAAGAGATCCACCCATAGGCCCGGATTTCCTTTACGTTCCTCAGGCGTTTGGCCAGAGGCGAGGATCAACGGATCAAGGGCACGACCCGTTAGAATGTGTAGTGTAAGCGGAACCCCTGCCTCCTCCACCATTGCCCAGAAGCGATCATAGACCGGGTTCCAATAGGGTGGACAACCTTCCGGCGCCTGGCAGTTAATCATCGGACCCGTCAGACCCTTCTGCAAAGTCCTCTCCAGCTCCTTAGTAGCCCACTCAATATCATGCATCGGGATCACGCTGACACCAATGAGGCGTTTGGGATTGTAGGACACGAACTCCGTTTCCCAGTCGTTGAAGACCTCCGTGCATGCCTGCAAGACCTCAATGTCTGGGTTTCGCAGGATGATTAACATGTTGGTGGTATTCATTACCTCAGCCTCTATACCGGCCTCCTCCTGAAACCTAACCCGTACCTCTGGGTTGTAGCCACACGCCTTCATCCCCTTTTCCCTGGCTTCCAGTAGGGCAGCTTCTGTCTCAGGTGTGGGCTCAAATAGCGCCAGGTCTAATACCTCCTGGCCCTGATAGCCGGTGTAGAAGAATTTCCCCTTCTGCCCCTGGTATTCGTCTAGGACCCGAGGCGTCCTGTCGCCGAACTTAGGCCCCAGCGCCTTCCACCATAGGTCTAAGGGCTCCATGACATGCGAGTCAGCCGAGATAATTTTCTTAAACTGCTGTGTTACTGCCATTGGTCCTCCTTTCTCCCTGGACGAGCTTAGGAACTCTTCCTTGGGTAACGGTCATTGCGTAACCTTAGCACCCTGCTGCCTCCGCTGACCCCTCACCGCTTTCTGAGATGGACTCTACTCCTTGTGCCCTGCAAAGGTCAAGAGAAAACAAAACCCAATTTCTTCCCATAGCTGCTGCGCGTATGGCCCTATTCTGCCTCTATTGCCTGGGAGATAGGACTGCTCATCTCCAGGGTTGATGGCTACTCAACCCCGCCTTGCACAGGGCAGCAAGAAGACACTCCAACGCTGCTTGGTCTTTGACGGGCCAGGTTTGCCATGTTGTTGCTACAGACGACTCAAGCTCATCACTGCACGCGGCCCTGGCGCCTTTGCTCTCTGACGGTGGGCAATGTCGAGGGCCTGACAAAAACATTCTTCTGCTTCTTTGGGTCTGCACATTATCGTAGCGCTCAGTCCACTACACAGCGGGCGGCCTCATGGTGTGCCAGGGCGAATTCTGCTCATAGGCATGGGCTACTTTCAGAACCGTTTCCTCCCCGCCGGGACGACCTCCTATCTGCAGTCCAATGGGCAGGCCCTGGGAACTAAAGCCGCAGGGGAGGGAAAGGGCAGGAGCGCTGGCCAGGTTAAAGATGCGGGTGAAAAGATACGGTAAACGGGATGCCGTCTGCTTGCTGGTAATCAGGGGATCGTCCTCCACCCTCTGGGCGGGCTTGCCAGAAGTCGGCAATAGCAGAACCTCATACCTTTCTAGGGCCTCAAGGACCTGCTGTCGTAGCAGACTCCTTAACTTCTGGGCCTTATAGTAGGCCTGGGCCGGCATAATGCTGCCTACAAGAAGCCCAATGCGGTTATCATGGCCATAGTCCTGGAGACGATTTTTGATCCACTGCCGGTGATCCAGGGCCGGCTCCACAGCCAGCAGTACCCCGGAAATAACGCTGGCGTGGTTCGTAAGGGGTAGGGAAACCTCTTCCACTGACGCTCCCAGCTCCCCTAGTACCGCGATTGCCTTGACAACGGCTTCTCTAACCTCCGGCTCTACCAGTTCGCTATTAAACTGCTCGGTTATTATCCCTATTCGCCTGCCCTTTATATCTCCATCCAGGGCGCTTCGGTAGTCAGGTACTGGCATATTCCAGGTATAGGGATCTTTAGGGTCGTAGCCAGCAATGGCCCCAAGGGTAAGGGCAGCGTCCTCCACCGTGCGGGATATGGGGCCAACCGTATCCATAGACCAGACGCCACGCATGACTCCATAGCGGCTCACTCTGCCCCAACTGGGTCTTAGACCCACTAGGCCGCACCAGGTTGCGGGAAATCGTATGGAGCCTCCTGTGTCTTCACCCAAAGAGGTGGCACAGAGAAAGGCGGCGGTGGCGGCCCCGGACCCGCTGCTGGACCCCCCGGTGTACATCTCCAGGTTCCAGGGATTGCGAGGAATGCTGTAGCGGTGAGAGAAGCCCGTTAAGGCAAACTCGGTGAGGTTGGTCTTGCCCAGAAGGATAGCCCCTGCCTTTTTCAGGTTGGCTACAACGGTGGCGTCCTCGTCAGGGATAAAATCGGCCAGTATACGGGAGCCGCCAGTGGAACGGATGCCCTTGGTCCAGAACTGATCTTTTACGGCTACCGGGATTCCGTGCAGGGGCCCGAGGTAATGGCCTTGGGCTATGGCCTGCTCTGCCTGCCGGGCGGCTTGCAGGGCTTCGTCTTGGCATACGGTGAGGTAGGAGTTGTAGCGAAAGTCAAGGTTGTTAATGCGCTCCAGGTAGGCCTGCGTAGCCTCCACTGGAGAGAGGTCTCTTTTCTCTATTAGGTGTGCAAGCTCCGCTGCGGGAAGAAAGGGTATATCGGCTTTATCCATGTTCGCTCCTTGTGGTTGATCAAAAGGTTTCAACCAATAGTGCCTGGCCGCATGCTGGCCGTTGAGAACGAAGTGAAGAATCTACCGTTGCCACCGCTCAGAATGACAAACAAAACGCTAGTTTTGTGTCGGAGGTGGAATAATGGGCAAGGGCTCAATTTTCTCCAACTCAGGAGGATTAAGCTCTTCCAGAGCTTCCAGGAGGGCATTGAGACTGTAGGTTACCTCCGTCAGTTCGGGGTCCTGTATCTCCAGCCCAACGGCATGACCCAGAGATCTTACCTCCTCTATGGTTAGGTCCGTCATCTTAGCCTCCTGCGGGGTTGGGGATGGGATATTCTCATTAGGCAAACTTGTTTCGTACCCATCCCTGGTCATAGGGGGTCCAAAAGAAGGATGTTAGCTTATAGTTAGGGGCGTATCCTTGGGGATCTTGGTGGCAGGCATAAGTCCCCCCCGGCCATTGGTTAGGGCATAATCCTGCCAGCCAAATCCTCCTCGGACACAATCCCCGGGCTGAAAATCCGAATGTTTTGATTCCACAACCTGGCCCACACTTACTGCCCGCATGACCTCACCGATCTGGATTGGGGTAGTGTAGCTTGCACGGTCCTCCATCCACCCCCGCATGGCTGGCTCGAAAGCAATGTAGAGGTTGCGCACCAAAAACTGCCCGTCTTGTGGCTGCGGAATGGCTTCTTCACGGTACGCAAAGTCGGCTTCTTTCACCATGCCCTTGGGTCGGGCAGCCAGCAACCATTGGCGATTTATATCTTTTGCCATAGACTTCTCCTGCTAAAATGAAAGGCTCGGTGACATATCCCTACCTCAAGTATTTGCTTGTCAGAAATGAGGCCAATCTGTGGATTTTTTATCCCACACTTTTGGGCATGTGTAAACAATTCTGTCCTTCTATGGCTGCCTTATCTCTTTTCATTGACAGCAGGCCTGTTTCGCCATAAAATGGGCTCATCTCTACCCGCACTGGTTCGAGCTACCACCGGATCATGCCCGATACTATCCGATTTATGCCAAGTGCTGTGAGCTTGACATTCCGATTATGATGCAGGTTGGGCATTGTCTGCGCTACCAACGCGACCGCATTCTTCCCAGCGTTGGGCGTCCAATCACACTGGATCGTATAGCCCTTGACTTTCCTGAGCTTAAACTGATTGGTATCCACCTGGGTTATCCTTGGACAGAGGAAATGATCTCAGTCGCGTGGAAACACGAGAACGTCTATATAGGTTCAGACGCCTATGCTCCGCGTCACTGGCCCCAGCCTTTTGTCCACTACCTTAACACCTGGGGGCAGGACAAAGTGCTCTTTGGCACCGATTGGCCGGTTATCGACCCGGAGCGGGCCATTAGCGAAATTGAGGAGCTTGAAGTCCGACCGGGGTCAAAGAAAAAACTTCTGCGTGAGAATGCGCTTCGTCTCTTTCGCTTACCCGAGTCTAATTCTGCCTCAAACCAGGCCTCAGAGAATAGGTTGGGGATTGCTGGGCCCAGGAAGGAGGGTGCCATGTTGCTGAAAAAAGACGGGACAGCCCTAATTGTTGTTGATATGCAGAATGCTTTTTGTCACCTTGACGGGTCGATAGCCAGGATTGGTCATAACATTGAAATGTTGCAAGCGGCCATTGCTGGCTGCCAACGTCTGGTTGAGACCGCGCGAGTTAGGGAGGTTCCCATTGTGTTTACCCGTTATGTCTACCGGCCCGATTATCGGGACGGCGGCCTACTTGTGCAGGAACTCATGCCAGAGCTGGCTAAAGCCGGCTCCCTCAAGGCCGGAACCTGGGATGCGGAGGTTGTGGATGAACTCATGCCCCAGCCTGGCGATTTTGTAATTGACAAAAACCGCTACAGCGCCTTCTACAGCACTGGACTGGAGCCAGTGCTGACCAGCTTGGGAATTAATAGCCTGGTTATCTGTGGGGTAACAACCAACATGTGTGTTGAGACTACCGCCCGTGATGCCATGCAGCGCGACTACCGGACGTTCATAGTTCGAGATGCAACCGGCGAGCTTGCCCGAGAGCGGCACGAATTTGCCCTGGCCACACTGGGCTTTGGCTTTGGTCGTGTTGTCAATGTGGATGATGTCACCTTGGCCTGGACAAAGAAGCCTATCGAGATTTCCTAGCCGACTCTTGTTTCTTTCTCCCTCTCTTCTCTGCTGGTTGAGATTTCCCCTACAAAGTTACTCTGATATTATCCTGGGGTCGAGGAAGGAGAGGGAACAATGACACCGGAATGGGCACAGGTCTTAGTTGCGGCTGGAGTTGGTGTGTTGCGGTGTGGGCTTATTTACTGGGGACTCAGCCAGATGCGAATAGCCTCTAGGCAAAGGGATCGACAACTAGACTCTTTCAGTCAGTCGCTTACTGCGCAGAATTAGGCCCTTACCAACGCAGCTCAGGGAATCCGCGAGCTGCTGCAACGGTCGCAGGCACCGCAGGCGTAGGAGTAGACCAAAAGGCCAGGGGGATGGCCTTCCTGGCCAAAGTCCTGGGAGACATCCTCACCCTGCTGTGCATCGTGTGCGCATTGGCTCAATGGATCTGAAGATTGCTTCTATCGCACTGTTCTGCAAGGCTATATTACGGTCCCGCAATCTCTCTGATTTGCGACGAGCCCCTGGACTTCAGGTCGAAGATTAGACTCAATAAAATATATAGAGGCCAAGGTACGGCTGGCTGAGCTCAAGTAGAAGGGGAGTGCCCACAAAGCCTGAAGGAGAAACAATAAAGGAGGACAAAGATGTCTACTCGATTCATTGTGGAAAAAAATGTTTCTATGCCCATGCGGGATGGGACGGTGTTAAAAGGTAATGTTTATCGTCCTGACACCCAAAGCCCAGTGCCAGCCATCTTGGTGCGCACTCCGTATGGCAAAGAGGGCGTGCCCATGCAAAGCTTTAGCCTTGACGCTATGCGGGCAGCCGAGGCCGGGTATGCGGTTATTCACCAGGACACGCGAGGACGCTTTGCCTCAGAAGGGGATTTCTACCCTTTCCGCACCGAGGTCGAGGATGGGTATGACACAGTCGAATGGGTTGCGGCCCAGCCGTGGTGTACGGGCGCAGTGGGGATGACGGGTCTCTCTTATCTTGGAGTGGTGCAATGGTATGCCGCAATTGCCCAACCACCCCATCTCAAAGCTATTATTCCCATCACCATTGGCTCGCAGCCTTGTATGGATATGATGGCATACCAGGGAGGAGCCTTTAAAGCCGGCTATCTTATTTGGTGGGCGTCCTTGTTTGTTGTTCCCGAGACCCTGAATCGGCTGATTGCAGCAGGGAAAGCAGACCAAAACGATATCATGCGGACGTTGACGGCAACAGATGATATTGACGCTCAGGTACGCCAGCTTCCTATGTCACAGCTACCCCTGTTCCGTGAGAAAAATGTTGCGCCATATTACTTTGAGTGGATGCATCGAGAAGCTTCTGCCCCACAACCAACAACAATTCGCGACCATTATGAGAGCATTCAAGTGCCGGCGTGGAATGTTAGTGGTTGGTATGACTATTTCCTGGATGGCACATTGGAAAGTTTCATGCGCATGCAGAAGGAAGGCGGTTCAGAGATAGCCCGCACCCAGCAGCGACTGATCATTGGTCCTTGGGATCATGTGCTGGGTTCGGCAGGAGCAGGCTTTGATTTTGGCCTAGGGGCTTCTAGAGCAGGCATTGATTTTGACGGCCTGCAGCTGCGTTATTTTGATCATTACTTGAAAGGTGCCCATAACGGAGTGGAGACGGAGGCGCCGATTCGGCTGTTTGTAATGGGAGAGAATGTCTGGCGTGATGAGTACGAATGGCCCCTGGCGCGCACCCAGTACCAAGAATGGTTTCTGCATAGTAATGGTCATGCGGTTAGTAATGGCGGTCGTTTGTCACCCCATGCGCCAGCTGCTCATGAAAATGAGGATGCCTATGTGTACGACCCACGGCATCCAGCTCCCACTATAGGCGGAGCTGTGGGCTTGCCCGGTTTACTCATTGGAGCCAATGTCGGCTATCAAGACCAACGGCCCTTAGAAGCGCGTGCCGATGTGCTTGTCTATACTTCCAATCCTTTGGAGCAGGGGTTTGAGATAACGGGTCCGCTAAAAGTGAAACTCTATGCTGCCAGCAGCGCCCCGGATACAGACTTTATGGTGCGGCTGTGTGATGTGCATCCCGATGGGTCCTCTCGCATTATTGCCGATGGCGCGGTTCGGGCCCGCTATCGAGACGACAACAATAGGCCCAGCCTTATTGAGCCCAATAAAGTGTATGCCTATACGGTTGATATGGTAGCCACCAGTAATGTGTTTAAGCCCGGGCATTGTATTCGGATCGATATTACCAGTAGCTCTTTTCCCTACATCAATCCTAATGCCAATAGCGGTAAACCCATTGGGGAAGATACCCATGATGATTTGAGGCCTGCTTTGCAGAGAATTTTTCACAACATAGAGCGGCCGTCTCACATCCTGCTTCCTGTCATTCCCTCGGGCAAATTGTAAAAGAGCACCTACAAAGCGGAAGAGAAGGTGGCCTATGAGCAATCATTCTAACAAGACGCCTCGTCAGCGTTTTGAGGACCGGGTCGTACAGGCAGCGGCTGATCCCATGCCCGTCTTTGAGGTCGGAATTTCTATGCGGGACGGTGTAGAACTGGCGGCCGATGTGTATATGCCGGTCAAATCGGCATTGCCAGCGCCTGCCATTGTGCAATCAACCCCGTATGACAAGAGCAACTCCAGCCTCTTTGCGTCGGAGGCCCGATTCTTCCAGAATCAGGGCTATGTATTTGTTATCCACGACGTACGGGGCCGTGGCAAGTCAGAGGGTGAGTGGCGAGCCTTTGTTAATGACGGCCGCGATGGCCACGATGTAATTGAGTGGGTGGCCGCCCAACCCTGGTGCAGCGGCAACATAGGCACAACCGGCATCAGCTATATGGGCTGGACTCAGTGGGCTGCTGCTGCCGAGCACCCGCCCCACCTCAAGTGCATGGTCTCCACCTCAGCTGCTGGTCGCTGGCAGCAAGAGATTCCCTATACCTCGGGCGTGTTCCAGCTTTACTTTGGCTGGTGGGTGTACCTGGTGCGCCGCCGGCTTACCGAGTTCCATGGCATCTCGCTCATCGACTGGGAAGAGGTGCTCCAACGTCTTCCCCTGGAGGCCATTGGTAACTTTATTGGGCCCATAGGCCAGACCTGGCGGGATATGATGGATCACAACACCCTGGACGAGTTCTGGATGGCCCTGCGCTTTGACAACCGCTATGCCCAGATGGATGTCCCTTGCCTGCATGTGACCGGCTGGTTTGATCTTGAGGACTTGCTGGGCGCCTTCCATCATTACGAGAGCATGGTCAAGAATTCTCCTGCCCGGGATAAGCAGCAGCTGCTGGTCGGTCCCTGGAGCCACATTAATTCAAGGTTCCCGCACTCTAGTTACGCTGGTATTGAATTTGGGGCAGAGGCTGCGGTCGAGATGGACCAGGTGCACCTGCGGTGGTTTGACTACTGGCTCAAGGGAGTGGATAACGGGGTCCTCAATGATCCACCGGTGCGCTTGTTCGAGACCGGAACCAACGTCTGGCGTGACCGCGACCGATGGCCGCTTGGTAAGCGGCAAGAGTCTCTGTATTTGCGCTTTGATGGTCGGGAAGGCCGCCTCACGGTAGAACCAGCGCCAACAGAGGATCCCATCCGCTCGTACCGCTATGACCCTATAGACCCCGCCCCAACACAGATCGATGTGAGGAAATATCCGATTGAAGATATCCCGTTGGACCAGGGGCCAGTGGAAGGACGTCCTGACATTGTTGTCTACACCAGCGCGGAATTAGCCGAGGAGTTCGTTGTCTCAGGGTGGCCGTATCTGGAGCTGTATGCCGCTAGCGACTGTGATGATACCGACTGGCATATCAAGCTGACTGATGTTTCTCCGGACGGACGTTCACTCAAAGTAACCCAAGGATGCCTGCGGGCCTCCTACCGCGACTCACTGCGGCACCCTTCGCCACTTGTACCAGGTAAAGTGCACCGGTTTAATGTAGAGATCTGGCCCGTACACCATGCGTTCCTGCTGGGACACCGCATTCGCGTTACCGTGACCAGCAGCGATTTTCCCTGGTTCGCCCGCAGCCTGAACCGCTTTGGACCAATTGCCACGCTTGACAATCCACGGGTTGCCATAAACAGCCTATACCATGCGGCCGCTTATCCATCACGGATCAGGTTGCCAATAGTCAGAGGGTCGGTTGAGGGATTAAAATAGCCGGACTCTGAGTACAGAAGAGGGAAAATAAACATGGATAAAGAATCAGCGCTACGCAACATCACGGGGCCGAACTTTGACAATCACCGGCACTGCCGCCATGCGGCTGGTTGAACTGGGCAAACTGGATCTGGATACTCCTATTCGCCATTATCTGTCTGACCTTTTTAGGGTCGTATTCATGCGCGTGACAAATAAACATCCTTTTGGGGTAAAAGCAGTTTGATATAGCAAATTCCAACTTTCCAACTTAAGGGAGGCTTTTATGGAATTCAGTGTTACTGTAGCAACGAAAATAGACGACTGGCAACTGATCAAATATGCTGAAGACCTTGGCTATGACCGGGCTTGGGTTCCAGATTCGCAGATGATCTGGTCTGATTGCTACGCAACCATGGCTCTGGCTGCCCACAACACCTCACGTATTAAGATTGGCACGGGTGTTGCCATTCCAGGAACACGTATCCCCCCTGTAACCGCACACTCGATTGCCTCGGTTAACCGTATGGCTCCGGGTCGGGTTTTCCTTGGTATTGGCACTGGCCATACTGCCATGCGGGTGATGGGAATGAATCCTATGAAAATCCGCGATTTCCGGGAATACTTACGGGTGGTGAAAACCCTGCTCAAGGGCGAAGAGGTTGAATACACTTTAAATGGGGTAACCCGCACAATTAGCTTTTTGCACCAGGATCTCAGGTTTATTGATCTTGAACACCCTGTCCCCATGTATGTGGCTGCCAATGGCCCTCTGGCTCTGAAAGCAGCCGGTGAGTTTGGCGATGGACTTATCTCGGTGTTCAACGAACAGGAAGAAACGTTACAAGCCAACCTCGAACTGGTCCGACAAGGGGCCGCCCGAACGGGTCAGGACCTCTCTTCTGGCTATCATACCGCTGCCCTGACAACCGCGGTGATGCTCAAACCGGGTGAAGATCTCGCTTCGGAGCGTGTTATTGAGGAATGCGGCTCTTGGGTTGCCGCTATCTTACACTTTGTGTACGAGATCTTTCAGTTTACCGGCAAAGAAGAGGTTATTCCTCCTGCCTTCAATGGCATCTGGGAAGAATATTGCGCTTATGTGCAAAAGATGGAAACGCCGGCCGCAAAACGCTATCTCCAGATCCACAACGGGCACTGCACTTTTCTGATGCCGGAAGAGCGCCGATTTATTACGCCCAAGGCGATAGCCGGTTCGTGTCTGATTGGAGAACCGGCAGCCATTGCTGACCAGCTGCGCAGAGCAGAAAAAGCCGGACTTAAAGAAGTAACGCTCTTACCGCCAATGGATTGTGCCAGAAAAGTGCTAAAAGATTTTGCTGATCAAGTAATGAAACACTATTAGAGCAATGGGCAGTTCCATTTAGCAAATTTCGCCCTAAATTGCTTTGGGTAAGGTATTGACTTTTGGCAGCTTGTGGGGGTATGGCGGAAGTTGGATAAACTTAAAATCACAAAAGGGGATTATCTATGTCACACAAAGGCTTCTCTCACCTCGGGCTCTCAACCCTGGACCTGGATAAAACCCGTGATTTCTACGAGAACATTGTCGCCCCATTCAGGATAGAGAAGCGGCGAGTCGGGCTTCAGTGCTTCCTCAGGATCCAAGACAGTTGGCAGGGGTTCATATTCAACCTCCACAAGCTCCAGGGCATCCTCAAGGAGGTACTTGTTGCGGGCAACCATGGCAACCAGAGGTTCCCCTATATACTTGACTTCTCCCCTGGGCAAAGCGAGGCTGAAGTGAGTCAGCCATCAGCTGTCAGCCCTGGAGTTGAACTATCCGATTTCCCAGGGGGCCATGTGCTCACTCCACCTCCATCTCCACTTCCACCAGCGGGCTTCCCTCGACCCAAGCATCCAGGTCTCTGTTGCCGCCAAGCTTCTGGTGGATTCTAGCTATGAGGTCCCGGCGCTGGGCCTTATCCAGGATGGGCTTCGCTCTGGCCAGCAGGTCGGCTTGCACGCTCTGCTTGAGGTGAAAGGTGAACTCGGGATTAGCAAGCATATTGGCGTACCAGCCGCGTCGCCCAGGTGTGCCCGTAATGTACAACCGGCCCTCAATGTTGTGGAACCATATCTCTTTGCGGCGGAGCTGTCGTGTTTTTTTGCCTGTGGTGGTGATGTCAATGGTACGGTCACGTTCCAGGGCTTGCTTTATGGTATCGTCCATAGTCAGTTCCTCTCTTTTGGGTTTCCCCCTCACGATAGTCCGCGGCGAACTCGTGAACGAATATACCGAATAGCACTTTCGCCTCTTACTCTGTTTGCCATATGAACTGTGTTATGACAACGTTGTAGGATCAATTAGCAGTTCGGTTCCAATATTCATAGAGACCTCCTCCAGACAAACTGCATACCTAATCGTCTTTATCCATTCTCTTTAAAGCCTCTGGAACAACATAATCACCTTGAACGGATACTGAGCATTGCTAAACAAAGGGGGAGAAATTTCACTGTAAAATGGGAAAGCCCTGTGTAAACAGGAACTTCCAGCAATAATGCGTTCTCACTTTTTCATCTAAAAATCACCAACAAAAATGGCAGACCTATTTTTTCTTTAAGCCCTTAACCTGCTGGCTCTTGCACGAAAAGCTATGAAACTTTGTGACCTTTCACGGGTACGGTTTGAGTTGAACGGCGTGATTGCCACCTTCCACCGGCCTCATCCTCACAAGGAGGCAAAGCCGTACCAGGTGCGCAACGCGCGCCGGTTCTTGGAACAAGCGGGAGTGAGTTCATGAACACCATGACCTACAGGGGGGATATGCTGCTCGTATTGAGTACAGCGATGAAGATGGCTGCTTTATCGGCCATGTGGCCGGCATCCACGATGTGGTGGGCTTTCACGGCGAATCGGTCGCCGGGCTACGCACTGCGTTCGAGGAGGCGGTGGACGATTATCTGGAGACGTGCAAGAAGTTAGGACGCAAGCCGCAGAAGCCATATTCTGGAAAGCTGATGCTGCGTCTTCCCTCGGATGTCCATGCCGCAGTGGCCGTGGCCGCCGAAGTGAGCGGCCAAAGCATCAACCAGTGGGCTGCTGAGGCTTTGGCAAAGGCTGCCCATGGCTAGCAAGTTAACCAGTGGCTCACAGCCATAGACTCAACAGCCCTTAAGCCTGTGGGTGCAGGAGATACCAGATGTTTTCTGCTTTGAGTTGGCACTCCACTTTGCTAAAAGTAATCGTCACATACTAATAAAGGAGGAGGTGCCTCATGCCCAAACGTGAAATCATTATTCCCAAAGGAATGGAGAACCTGCACGAAAAGTTCCACTATTGCCCGGGTATCAAGGTGGGAAATACCTTGTATATTGCCGGCCAAGTAGGCCGTGATGAAAATCTGCAGGTGATTGAAGGCGCAGAAGCCCAGTTTGTCCAAGCCTTTGAAAATGTCAAGAAGATCCTTAGTGCGGCGGGCGCTACGTTTGATGATGTAGTCGAAATGATAACTTACCATACGGATATGCGTTATCTTGCTCTTTTTATGCAAGTCAAAGATCGTTATTTCACCCAGAACTATCCCACTTGGACAGGTATTGGTACACCAGCTCTAGCTATGCCAGGGCTGTTAGTAGAGATCAAATGCATGGCTATCCTTGATAGCTAAGGGCTATCCTTAGATAGCTGGATAGTTAATAGTGGTATCTTCATTTTTCTTGACAGTCCTGAGGGAGGTGTGGTAGGGCCACAAATTAGGCACAGTCCAACGGAGGGGTCCATATGGATAAGAAAGAAATTGTTGCAGCCAAGCTTGCCGAATGGGGCCTTAAACTCAGCAATAGCGAACTCGAGCAGTTAGTCCCCGCTTATGAAAACCTGCTCCGCTGGCAGGCAGTCCTGGAGGAGATGCTGCGCTCACGCCAGATCGCCGACGGCATGAGCTATCCCGAGAGTGAACCCTTGCTTATTCACGCTATTGAGAGGAAAGGATCACCCCAATGAGTGCTGCCAAAGAACTTATTTATGCTCCCATTTCGCAGGTGGCTGAGCGGATTAAGCATAAGGAGGTTTCCCCAGTCGAGGTCACCGAAGGGATGCTTTCCCGGATTGAGGAGCTGGAGCCAACAATCCATGCCTTCTACACCATTTTCAGGGATGAGGTTGTGGCTGCGGCGCGCCAGGCTGAATCTGAGATCCAGCGGGGGGAATATAGGGGACCGCTGCACGGCATTCCCATTGGCATCAAGGACATCTATGAGTGTGGCCGTACCACCTGTGGCTCTAAGCCTCTAGATAACTATATAGCAGAGAAAGACTGCACCTCGGTGGCCAAGCTTAAGGAGGCCGGGGCACTGATTCTGGGCAAGACGGCCACCTATGAGTTTGCCTATGGGTTTCCCACTACTCAGTCCTATTTTAAGCCTACGCATAACCCCTGGAATCTAGCCCGCGATGCTGGCGGTTCCAGCAGCGGCACAGCGGCATCCGTAGCTGCTGGCATGGCCTATGCGGGTATGGGGTCCTGCACTGGGGGATCGATTCGCTGGCCAGCCTACTGCTGTGGGATTGTGGGGCTCAAAGCCACCTACGGCCGAGTAAGCCGCGCTGGCGTCTATCCGCTCTCCTGGAGTTTGGACCATGCGGGTCCACTGGCGCGGACGGTAACCGATGCAGCGCTTATGCTGCAGGGTTGCGCTGGCTACGATCCGCTGGACCCGGCTTCGGCCAACGTTCCGGTTCCGGACTTCAGCGAAAAGCTTGGTCGGGATATCAAGGGCATGCGTATTGGCCTTCTGCGCTCGGTCTATGAAGACAACTGTGATGCCAAAATCCTGGGGCCCTACAATGAGGCGGTCAAAGAGTTTGAGAAGCTGGGGGCAAAGATAGTGGATGTTCCCTGCATCACGCTAACCCAGATGCAAGCCATTGAATTCCCGGGCCTGTTTGCGGACTGCGCTGCCGTTCACCTGGACAATGTGCGCAACCGAGGGGATGACTATAACCCCCATGCCAAGCTGTATGTGGCCTACGGTCTTCTTGTGAGCGGAGTTTACTACCTACTAGGCACTCGTGCTCGGGCACAGGTCCGCAATGATCTGATGCAGGCCCTGGAAACCAATGTTGACGTGCTCATGCTGCCGACCGCTGGGATTCCGGCGGGGCTTATTCCGGAGGAATCCCCTGGCCTCAACCTTGTGGTGACGGACTTTGCTGCCTATACACCCATCTTCAACTTTACAGGATTGCCTGCGCTTCAGGTGCCCTGTGGCTTTAACAGCGACAGCCTTCCGGTGGGCTTACAGATTGCAGGGAAGCCTTTTGATGAGGCCACCATCTTCCAGGTTGCTTATGCTTACGAGCAGGCTTGTGCCTGGCATAAGCAGCACCCTGAACTCTAGTACTTCATTCCTTGATGTCAGGAGTGCCCTGGATTTTTTTGCCAGAGTGATTATGCAGGATCTTACTGGCACAACCGGCAAAGGAGTTAAGATTGCGCTCATTGACAGCGGGGTGAATCCTCATCATTCCCATGTTGAGCGGGTGGCCGGAGGCATCCATTTTTTTCTTGACCAGACGGAAACCCTCAGGCAGGACCAAGATTTTCTTGATCGTCTTGGTCATGGCACTGCTCTTGCCGGCATTGTGCGGGCCAAGGCCCCCGAAGCCGAACTCTATGCCGTAAAGATCTTTTACGATCGGCTGGCCACTTCCTTTCCAGTACTGGAAGAAGCGCTTCTTTGGTCCATCCATTATGGCATTAAGGTCATCAACTTGAGCCTGGGAACTAACAATCCTCAACATCAAGAAAAACTTGAGCAAGTTGTGTCAAAGGCGAGGGCGGCGGGCGCTATTATTGTTGCTTCTGCTCCTCCTACGGGAGCCGAGTGGCTTCCCGCCGCCCTCCCGGGAGTTGTCGGGGTAGCTGGAGATAACCGTTGCGGTTGGGCACAGTATCTATACCTGGCTGAGGATCCAATTCCCTTTCGCGCTCATCCCTGTCCCCGGCCGCTTCCCGGACCCGCGCAAAGGCGTAACTTCCGCGGTCATAGCTTTGCTTCCGCTCATCTGACTTCTGAGATTGCCCGGCTGGTAGAAACAAACCCTTCCCTTACTAGCGAGAAGGCAAAGGCTTATCTTATTGACACTGCCATGGAAACCTAACAGACTCAGGGCTGTATATGTGAGGGAGTGGGAGGCTGTATCTAAGAGTACGAAGAACCTAACCCACAAAGCCTTGGAGGATTTTTAGGGAGAAAAAGGGTTGTTTATCTTCGGAATAAAAACACAGGAGGTGGTGTTATGAAGTCAGCATCACCCAGGGCAATTGAGTTGGCGGGCCAGGAGAGGCGGTGGGACATCTATGATATCCAGATGCTGGAGCGCATCCAAAAACGAGTCCTTTGGCTTTCGACCTATATGGTCCACCATGCCAATTTTATCCGTCCTAACCCCGATGGTATGAAAGTGGGCGGCCATGAGGCTAGCTCAGCCTCTGTGGTCACTCTGATGACGGCGCTTTATTTTTATTTTTTGCGCCGGGGAGACCTGGTTTCTGTCAAACCCCATGCCTCGCCGGTCTTTCATGCTATCCAGCTCTTGCGGGGAGTTATTCCCCCAGAAAAGCTCAAAGCCTTTCGCCAGTATGGCGGTATTCAGGCTTATCCTTCCCGAACCAAGGATCCCGACGAGGTCGATTTCTCCACGGGCTCGGTTGGCCTGGGAGCGGTAGCATCCCTCTTTGGCGCTTTAGTACGGGATTATCTGCTTGACCATTTTGAGGAGGAGGCCAGCCCGCCCGGGGCGGGCTGGCACATTGCTCTGGTAGGAGACGCGGAACTGGACGAGGGCAATGTGTGGGAGGCTTTGGGAGAGGAGTATACCCAGAGGCTCTCCCGGGTTCTGTGGATTGTAGATCTTAACCGGCAGAGTTTGGATCGGGTGGTACCAGACGGACGAGCGCAGCGGCTGCGCGAGATGTTTCGCGCCAATGGCTGGCGGATTATTGATCTCAAGTATGGAAAAAAACTTGAAGAAGTCTTCCGTAGACCCTATGGCCTAAAAGTGCGGGCGCAGATCGATGAGATGAGCAATGAGGAATACCAGAGCCTGCTTCTCCAAGACGGTGAGACGGTTCGCAATCGCCTAGTCAACCACGGGGGGAGAGAAGATGAGGTCATGGCGGAGCTCTTGGAGAGTTATAAGTCTAATGAGGTCCAGGAGCTCCTGGCCAATTTAGGGGGACACGACTTAGAGAGTGTACTGGAGGCTTATGAAGAAGCGTTGGCCGTAGAGAAACAGCCGGTAGTGATTTTTGCCTACACTATTAAGGGATGGGGCTTACCTTTTGCGGGCAACCCGGCCAATCATGCCCGTTTGCTCAAGTCCGAGGAAATAGAAGACCTGCGCCAGGATCTGGGGATTTCTCTGGGGGAAGAGTTCTCGGCTTTTCCTCCGGAGAGTGAGGATGCCCGCTACATTAATAAAAGTTTGGAAGAAGGAGGATGGAGAGCGAGCCAAGTCTCAAGTCCTCCATTAAAAGAAATTGATATTCCTGTCTCCTTGGGCGGAGCTTACCAGGGAAGGCTGTCTACCCAGGCCATTTTTGGAAGAATCTTTCTTACTCTGAGTCGCCATCCTCAGGTGGCTCCTCACTTGGCAACCGTCTCCCCCGATGTCGCCATGTCGACCAACCTGGGAGGGTGGATCCACAAAGTAGGAGTCTACTCACGTCGCCAGATGAAAAATTATTTTAAGGAGCAGGGGATCTCGCTTCTCATTGATTGGCGAGAACACCCTGAAGGAAATCACATGGAGCTGGGGATATCCGAGAACAACCTCTTCCTCCTGCTGTCAATGCTGGGTTTGTCTGATGAGCTTTATGGACAACCCCTTCTTCCCGTTGGGACAGTCTACGACCCTTTTGTGTGTCGGGCGCTCGACGCCTTCATTTACGCTACCTATTCCCAAGCCAAATTTATTATTGTGGGGACTCCTTCGGGGGTGAGCCTCAGTGCTGAGGGTGGGGCTCATCAGTCTGTTATTACTCCGGGAATCGGAGTGCAGTTGCCAGGAGTGACCTACTATGAACCGGTTTTTGCCTTGGAGTTGGAGTGGATTCTTCTAGCTGCGCTCAAGGGGCTGCGGGACCGGCAAAAGGGGAAGAGCGCGTATCTGCGTTTGTCCACCAAACCGGTGGACCAGGATGATTTTAATGTCCTGCTGGCGAAGAGTACAGAGGAAGAGTTGCGTCAGCAGGTTCTTAGAGGCGGCTACCGGCTGGTGGACTGGCGGGAGGAGAAGGGATATCGGCCCGGGCAGAATGTTGTGCATCTCTTTGTTAGTGGTGTCATGGTTCGTGAGGTGCTAGCCACAGCTCGCCAGCTTCGTGCTCAAGGCCTCTTTGCCAATGTTTTTAATGTGACCAGTGCGGATCTTCTCTTTCACGACTATTTGGCAGCACAGAAGGAGAAGATGAGAGGTCAAAAGCGAAACTGTTGGGTGGAAGAGCTTGTTCCTGCTCATGAGAGAAAGGCTCCGGTGGTAACAGTACAGGATGCCCACCCCCATACTCTCTCCTTTATTGGGGGGGTATTGTCTACGCGAATGATGAACTTAGGGGTGGCAGATTTTGGTCAGTCCGGGTCACAGGCAGATTTATACCGCACTTATGGTATTGCAACCGAGAACATTATAGAGGCGGCAGAGTGGATGGTAAAAGAAGGAGGGACCCATGGATAAGAAAGAAATCGTTATTGCCAAGCTTGCCGAATGGGGCATCCAGCTAACCGATAGCGAGCTCGATCAGTTAGTCCCAGCCTATGAAGACTTGCTCCGCGGGCAAGCCGTTATCGAGGATATGCTGCAATCGCGGAAGATTGCGGACGGAATGATCTTCCCCGAGAGTGAACCACTACTCATCCACGCCATCGACAAGAAAGGATCATAACCATGGCTGCTGCACAAGAGTTGGTTTATGCCCCGATTTCACAGGTTGCTGACCGGATTAAACGCAAAGAAGTTTCTCCGGTTGAGGTTACCGAGTTAATGCTCTCTCGTATTGAAGAGCTCGAACCCAAGATCAGTGCTTTTTATACGATCTTCAGAGACGATGTTCTTGCCGCTGCCCGTAGTGCTGAAGCTGAGATCCAACGAGGAGAATATCGAGGTCCACTCCACGGTATCCCTATTGGCATTAAGGACATTTACGAATGCGGACGCACCACCTGTGGTTCCAAGTCTCTTGCTAACTATGTGGCTGAGAAAGACTGTACTTCGGTAGCCAAACTCAAAGAGGCCGGCGCCCTGGTCCTGGGCAAGACTGCGACCTACGAGTTTGCCTATGGGTTTCCCACTACCCAGTCCTATTTCCAGCCCACGCATAACCCCTGGAATCTGGACCACGATGCTGGAGGCTCCAGCAGTGGTACAGCGGCGTCTACCGCGGCTGGTATGGCCTATGCGGGTATGGGGTCCTGCACTGGGGGATCGATCCGCTGGCCAGCCCAGAGTTGTGGGATTGTGGGGCTCAAAGCTACCTATGGCCGGGTGAGCCGCGCTGGCGTCTATCCGCTTTCGTGGAGCCTGGATCATACCGGTCCACTGGCCCGGACGGTAACCGATGCGGCGCTCATGCTTCAGGGCTGCGCCGGTTACGACCCTTTGGACCCGGCTTCGGCAGATGTTCCGGTTCCGGACTTCACCCAGAAAATCGGCCGGGATATCAGGGGCATGCGAATCGGGCTCCTGCGCTCGGTCTATGAAGACAACTGCGATCCGAAAATTCTGGGCCCCTACAACGAAGCGGTCAAAGAATTTGAGAAGCTTGGCGCGGAAATTGTGGATGTACCTTCTATCTCACTAGGCCAGATGCAGGCTATTGAGTGGCCGAGCTTGTTTGCCGACTGCGCCGCCATTCATGTGGATAATGTGCGGAACCGTGGGGACGACTATAACCCGCATACCAAGCTGTTTGTGGCCTATGGCCTTCTGATCAGCGGGGTTCACTATTTGCTAACCACCCGCGCTCGGGCACAGGTCCGCAATGACCTGATGCAGGCGCTTAGCACTAATGTTGACGTGTTGATGCTGCCCACCTCTGGATTTCAGATAGGGCGCATTCTCCAAGAGTCGCCCAAGCTGAACATTATTCTGGAGAACTTTAGCGTTTATACCCCCATTTTTAACTTTACTGGATTTCCGGCCATCCAGGTGCCCTGTGGCTTTGACAGTGACGGGCTTCCCGTAGGCTTGCAGATTGCCGGCAAGCCCTTTGACGAAGCCACCATCTGCCAGGTTGGCTACGCCTACGAGCAGGCTATGACTTGGCATAAGCAACATCCGAAACTGTAGTGCTTCACTATGGCTGCTTTTTCACCCCCATCCTAACCTTAATCCCCCCTATATCCCCCCTTTGTTAAAGGGGGGAAGCGCGTAGCGCGGGGGGCTTTTCTTTGGGCAACAGCGAGTTGCTAGTGTTGTTTGTAGGTCTGGATCTTTATCGACCCTGGAAGTTAGGCGCGCGCTTTTCCATAAAGGCCCGCACGCCTTCCTGATGATCCACGGTTTGCCCGCATCGTAGGTGGGTTTCCGCTTCCCGGTCCAGCATGGTGCGGAAATCCACCTCTGTCGAGGCATTGATGTTGGCCTTCATGTAGCGGTAACTGACTAACGGGCCTGAGGCAATCCGCTCTGCCACCGCCATGGCCTCTTCCCATAATTTATCATGCGGAACTACTCGGTTCACCAGCCCAATCTTATGGGCCTCCTCTGCCGAAATCATGTCCGGTAGAAAGAAGAGTTCCTTGGCTTTTGCTTCTCCCACCAAACGCGTTAACTGCCAGGTGGAGCCATAGTCCCCGCCATAGCCTACCCGGGCATAGGCTGTACCCAAGCGGGCTTGGTCGGAGGCAATGCGCAGATCACACGACATGGCTATTCCTAATCCTGCGCCTGCTACCGGACCGTTCACCACGGCAATAGTTACTTTAGGGAGATTATAAAGCAGCCAGGGCCACTGATGTCCCTCTCGCAAATGATCGACCTGTTGCTCCAGTGTAGCCCCAGAGATTTCTTCTCCTCTTTGCATAGCGGATACGTCCCCACCAGCGCAGAAGCCTCGGCCGGCTCCGGTCAGAATCACCGCGCCAACCTCCGGGCTGTTGGCCATCTCCCGCAATGCGGCGACAGCGGCGGTGCCCATTGCCGGGGTGAGGGCATTCAACTTATCGGGACGGTTCATAGTCAGAATACCCACTCGATTCTTCACTTCAACTTTGAGATCTTCTGTGGCCATAGCCTCTCCTTCTTATAGTGGCTTATAGTGGTAGATTAGGATGGTTGCATTCTATATTGTTTTGCGGATAAAGGAAAAGATCCCAAGAGGCCACCACGTATAAAGGGGACTGTGGCTGATTTAAGGTAGTGGTTCGGGGGCCGGGGGTTATCCTGATCCCGTTCGACCAGAGATCATAGGGTGGGCATTGCCCACAAGAGAAGAAAGGATACTAATGGCAGGCAAGCTAACGTTGAGTGCGGTTGACCAATCACCTGTGCGTGAGGGCGATACGGCCACAGATGCTCTGCGGGAGACCATTGCGCTGGCAGTAGCAACCGAGGCTCTGGGCTATAAGCGATTTTGGGTGGCAGAGCATCATAATCTTCCGGGTTTCGCCGGTACTAGTCCGGAGATCATGATTGGCCAGATTGCTGCTCGTACAAACACTATCCGTGTGGGCAGTGGTGGGGTCATGTTATCGCATTACAGCGCATTCAAAGTGGCAGAGATGTTCCGCATGATGGAATCATTGTATCCCGGCCGCATTGATCTCGGGATTGGCCGGGCCCCAGGCAGTGACCAACGCACGGCTGCTGCCCTGGCCTATCCTGGAGTGCCGCGAGATATCCGCTATTTCCCTGAGCAGGTTGATGACGTACTGGGGTATTTAGGTGATAACCTGGATCCCTCGCACCCCTTTGCCCAGGTTCATGTCGGGCCAGGACCTGGAACCATGCCCGAGGTATGGCTGCTGGGCTCCGGGATTGACTCCGCCCAGTTGGCGGCTGAGCGGGGACTGCCCTTTAGCTACGCGCATTTCTTCGGCCTCGGGACAGAGCACGGGCCAGAAATTGTAGAGATTTACCGCCGCGGGTTTCGTCCCTCAGCCTTCCTATCCCGGCCTCAGGTCAATGTGGCCGTGCAGGCGTTATGTGCTGAAACTGAGGAAGAAGCGCACCGCTTAGCAGCCAGCCGCAACCTAATGCGCCTTAAGATTATTCAGGGACTGCGGGGTGGTATCCCGAGCGTGGAAGATGCCTTGGCCTATCCCTACCGTCCACAAGAGTTGGCTTATCTTAAACAGTCCGCTTCTTCCAACCTTGATGGCGACCCTCAACAGGTTCGGCAGAAACTAGCAGGTATTGCCGAGTTATATCAGACCACGGATCTTAGTGTGGTTACTATTTGTTACGAGTTTGCCGCGCGCATTCGCTCCTACAAGCTTGTGGCTGAGGCGTGTGGTATCACGGGCTAAATGCCAGCCCGAGAGAGCATCGAAGTCCGCACCCTGGTCTTCTTTGCACCAGAGGCCTAAGCTTAGGTACCAGAACAAAAACTCTTACACCTCTTATTCCTTCCCCTTCGATGGGGGAGGGCCAGGGTGGGGGTGAGAACCACCAAAGCGCCCCTTTTTGCCTACCTCGTCCTTTTATCCTTCTCTTTCCCCCGACGGGGCATACAAGACATACCCAATAGGCAAAGGATGTCTGGATTCTGGAAAAGAAATCATAGGGTGGGCCTTGCTCATCAGAATGCAGAGTGCCTTAGTCCTTCTACCTAGAGAGCACTCAGTACCTGTGGAAGGTCTGGCGTTGATGCCCCTCCTTGAGCAATAGTATTAGAGAGATACGAAGCCATCCTACTTTTATCTTGACCTCTGCAGGGTGTAAGAGATAGAGCATTGTAGTACCGTGTCTACTCTAAGATGGTGCGTAACTGGAGGCGCTTATCCGTGGGCCTTAAGCGTAGCGTCAGCGAAGTCGAAGGACAAAGCCGAAGAACCTACAGGCCTCAACCCACAGTTTTAGGATGCACACGATAGTAGGGTTGGCACGGCCCGTCAGAATGCCAAAATACCTGTTGTCCTACGTAAGGAGGTTACAATGGAACAGATACGGGCAGTTGTAGTTGATACCAATGCTGAAGAACGACTTGTTGTACAGAATGTCCCGGCACCATCGCCTTCACCCTCTGAGGCGCTTGTACGGGTTGCTGCGATCTCGCTTAACCTGGGGGAGGTGCGCCGATCAATGACAGCGGATACTGGCTGGCGTCCTGGTTGGGACCTGGCTGGTACAGTAGAAAAAGCAGCGGCTGATGGCTCCGGCCCGCCTGTGGGCGCGCGTGTGGTTGGGTTTCTTCCGTCAGGGGCCTGGGCGGAACTGGTGGTGGTGCCCACCCATGCCTTAGCTGTGCTGCCCGACGTTGTATCCTTTGCGGATGCTGCCACGCTGCCGGTTGCTGGTTTGACCGCCCTCTATTCGTTGGAGCGCGGCGGTTTTCTGCTCGGGCGCTCTATTCTGGTGACCGGAGCATCAGGAGGAGTTGGTCATTTTGCCTGTCAACTGGCCCGGCATGCGGGAGCACGGGTCATTGGTTCGGTTCGACGCGCGGAGCGCGAAAAGCACGCCCGGGAGGCTGGCTCTCATGAGGTGGTAGTTGGCGAGGATTTATCCCTGGCGGCTAAGTTCGGCCCATACCATATGATTCTGGAATCGGTGGGCGGGGACTCGCTTGCGGCCGCGCTCTCAATGCTTGCGCCTGAGGGAGTTTGTGTACTCTATGGTGTGTCCGCCTCTGCAGAAACCACCTTCAACTCCAGAACTTTCTTCACCATAGGTGGAGCAAGTCTCTATGGGCTTATTCTCTTCCACGAGATCAAGTACAAGCCAGCTTCGCAAGGGCTGGCGCAGCTGGTTCGTTTGGTTGCCGAAGGAGCGCTGCGCCCACAGATTGAAGTACAAGCACCGTGGACGGATATTGCCGATGCTGCGCATAGGCTGTTCAATCGGGGTATTGCCGGCAAAGCGGTTTTGCTTTTCTAATGATGACGTTTGACACAGAGTTAGATCGGAGAGGAAGGGAGAAGTGATGAGAAAGATAAAAATCATTCTTGCTCTTGTGGCTGGTATAAGTGTGCTGGGCATGGGACCACAGGGCTATACTCAGACCGAGAGTCCTGCCGAGGTCAAAAAAGGAATTGCACCTAAAGACCGTGCTGCCGTGGATCACATTCTGACCACTACCCGTACTGTGCGCAGGCGTCTTGACCTTACCCGCCCAGTGGAGCCTGAGGTTATCGAAGAAGCCATTGAGGTTGCTTTCCAGGCGCCGACCGGGTCCAATAGACAAAACTGGCACTTTGTGGTCATCACCGATCCAGAAAAGAAGAAGGCCATTGCCGATATCTACCGCAGGGGCGCTGACAAGTATGTTAATATGCCACGTCCCGAGTATGGCGCGGATGACCCGCGTATAAAACAGATGGCGCGGATCGGCAAATCAGGGGCCCATCTCTACCAGCATATGCAGGAAGTACCGGTGCTGGTGATTGCTTGTATAGAAGGGCGAGTAGAGAATGAGCCTCCTGCCGCGCAGGCTGGTCTATATGGGTCGATTCTGCCTGCTGGTTGGTCCTTTATGCTGGCCTTGCGAGCTCGGGGGCTTGGGGCTGCGTGGACAACTCTACACTTAATACACGAGAAAGAAGCTGCACAGGTTCTAGGAATTCCAGAAAACATTACCCAAGCGGTGCTGTTTCCTGTGGCGTATTATACAGGCACGGACTTCAAGCCGGCCAAACGGCTTCCAGCCCGAGAGCGTACGCACTGGAATAGCTGGGGACAGCAGCGCTAAATCGGGCTGGAACTGGGGTAGTAGATAAGGAGGTAGTTGGTAATGAAGCTTTATAACTTTTTCCGCAGTTCAGCCTCGTATCGGGTGCGTATTGCCCTCAACCTTAAGGGCCAGGAGTATGAGCAGGTGCAGGTCCATCTGCGCCGTGGCGGTGGCAGGCATCCTTAAGGATATAGAGAATATCAAAAACAGCCCCCTGCCGTAGAAGGGATTTAATTTCTTTTGGACTGCTCTCAACCTCAGCAACTTGGTATTAGTTCCGAGCACAGGCTCCTGGGCCTTGTGGATCACCACAGGTACCACAGGGGGCCATGGCCTCATGCGATACCTCACTGCCACTGTGGTTACCAACGGTAAAGGTAGAAAGGAGCTTCTCCAATTTCTGGCTATAACAAGACGGGCAAGCAGGGCTTGCGGTACCTAGCACTAGTTCTTCAAACTCGTGTCCGCACTTCTTGCAGGTATACTCAAACAGGGGCATGAGAATTTCTCCTTTCTGGGTGATCGGTGGACCCAGATCTACAATCTGAAATCTGCCTTATCCCTTTGGCAACCCCAAGACGCGCTCGCCAATGATGTTACGCTGGATCTCGCTGGTGCCGCCAGCGATTGTGTATTGTCGGGCGCTGAGCACACGATTGAACCAGCGTGGGGCGTCGGACACAAGCTCGGTAGGCTCATTCACGATGCTATTGACGCCCAGCAGTTCACTAGCGAACTCGGCAATGCGTACGCCCAACTCAGAGCCGCCCAATTTCAGCATCGATCCTTCAGGTCCGGGCGGTTGACCCTTGAGCTGGCGGGTGAGGCTGCGCAGGCGGGTATATTTGAGGCTTTCACACTCGATCATCAGCTGCGCTATCTTTTGGCGCACCCATTCCTGCTCCCACGCCGGCCGGCCGTCGATAGGCATCTGCCGGGCCAGGGCTGCCAGCCGTTCTACTTGTTCGGCATAGTTGCCGCCGCCGGCAATGGTCCGCTCGAACATTAGCGTGGTAACAGCAACCTTCCAGCCTTGGTTCTGCGGACCTACCAGGTTAGTCTTGGGCACACGCACATCCTCAAAAAAGACTTCATTAAAATGGGCATGCCCATTCATAAGCACTAGAGGTCGCACCGTGATGCCAGGAGTTTTCATATCGACTAATATATAGCTGATACCCTGGTGCTTGGGAGCGTTGGGGTCGGTTCGCACCAGCATGAAGATCCAGTCCGCGTATTGAGCGCCCGAGGTCCACACCTTCTGCCCATTGACCAGGAAGAAATCCCCCATGTCGGCGGCCCGGGTTTGCAGGCCAGCCAAGTCAGAGCCCGCGCCGGGCTCTGAATAGCCCTGACACCAAATATCGTCGCTACTGAGAATACGCGACAGGAACCGTTGCTTTTGCTCGTCTGTCCCCCACTGCATCAAGGTTGGGCCGCACAGGGCAAGGCCCGAGAATCCTGGAATAACCGGCGCTCGTGCGTCGGTGTACTCTTCATCAAAAATCACCTGTTCCATGATACCGGCTCCGCGTCCGCCATAGTCCTTAGGCCAGGCGATTCCTACCCAGCCAGCAGCATACATGGTTTTTTGCCAGGCCCGACGCTGCTCAAAGGTCTCGCGGTCCGGGGCAACACGCTCATCCCTGGCATCGACCACACATAGGTCAGAGGGTAGATTGGCTGCCAACCAGTTCCGTACTTCAGCCCGAAAGGCTTCTTGTTCGGGGGTGTACTGGAAATCCATGTGTTATCCTCCTCTGATTCGATTTAGATACTCTATCACCGAGCTAGGAGATGTGCAATTTTCTCTATAGGCCGTCAAGAAGCTTGGGGTGGCTACTTTTTAAGTAAAAGAATCATCCCTGGTTTCATAGAGGCTTTTTTGCTAAAGGAGGTCCATTAATGTGGGATTGCCGAGGCGTTTGCGGCGTGATTGAGAGTATCTGAACACAGGAGGATTATATGAAGGTTTGTGAGATCAAAGACGAATTTGGCATTGATGCCCTGAAGCTGTCCGAGCGAGCTGAGCAGGCTCCTAAACACGGCCAAGTAGCCGTACGGGTCAAGGCTACATCGCTCAATTACCGTGATTTGATGACCGTTAAGAATGGGGGTAGGTTTCGTGATCTACACCTGCCGCTCATTCCCTTGTCTGATGGCGCTGGAGAAGTTGTCAAGGTGGGCGACGGGGTTACCCGCGTTAAGCCAGGAGACCGTGTTGCCGGCATCTTTATGCAGACCTGGCTGGCAGGTGATCCTATCCCAGATCACGGCCGGTCGGCGTTAGGCGGAGCCATCGATGGCATGCTGGCTGAGGAGGTAGTTCTGCACGAGGATGGGCTAGTGCAGGTGCCGGAGTATATGTCTTATGAGGATGCCGCGACTCTACCCTGCGCAGCGGTTACCGCGTGGCAGGGATTGGTCACTAAAGGAGGATTAAAGGCTGGTGACTCTATCTTGGTACAGGGGACTGGTGGAGTCTCGATTTTTGCCCTGCAGTTTGCCAAGGTAGCTGGGGCGCGGGTGATCATAACGTCTAGCAGTAATGAAAAATTGGAACGAGCCCGGCAGCTGGGTGCCTCGGATTTGATTAACTATAAAACCACACCGGACTGGGACAAGCGGGTGCTAGAACTGACTGACGGTAGGGGCGTGGATCATGTGGTAGAAGTAGGTGGACCTGGTACACTAGAAAAATCTTTTCGGGCGGTACGCGTTGGCGGTACGGTCAGCCTGATTGGCATTCTTGCAGGGCCTGGAGAGATCGATCCTATGCCGGTGCTTATGAAGAGCATCCGGCTGCAAGGCGTCTATGTTGGCTCGCGTGACATGTTTGAAGCCATGAACCAGGCTATGGCGATCCACAAGATCCCGCCTGTTATTGATCGCGTATTTCCTTTTGCGGAAACGCGTGAAGCCCTCAGATACATGGAAAGCGCGGCGCACTTTGGCAAGATTGTTATCACGTTGTAACCGACTACCCGGTTTGTGATCGCTAATACGGAGGAAAAGATGGCATTAGCGAAAGAAGAAATTGAGAGTTTTCTGGCTGAGCGGCGTAACGCCGTCCTGGGCACAATCCGTAAAGATGGCTCGCCGCAACTGAACCCCATGTGGTTCCACTGGACTGGTGAGGTGTTCTACATTTCCACTACCAAACCCCGCTTCAAGTATGCCCATATCTCGCGTGATTCGCGGGTAACGCTCTGTATTGACGACGCGACCGGGTTTAAGACCGTGATTGTTGAAGGGCAAGCCGAAATTGTTGAGGAGGACATCTGGGGACCAACCCGAATGATTGTTGAGAAGTACGTGGGTAAAGAAAATGCAGAGGCCCGACTTGCCCAGCTTCGTACGGAGCCGCGGGTGCTCATTGTTGTGCGCCCGCACAAGTGGATCTCCTGGGATATTGGCGGGCGGGCCGGGTCTAGAACCGAATAAAAAGAAGAACTCAGGCCGAAGGCTGGGCTGCAATCGTAGCCTTGGCTGTCAGCGTCCCCAGGACGTTATCGATCTTATCGCTCATGGTCCAGGTAGCTTTATAAGCAATGGTACCGTCCCGGTCGATTACATAGATCATGTTGGGCAAAGAACCAAATTGCTGCGATATCTCATCTTCCATAGTATCAACCACCACCGTGGCTGCCATTTGCCGGGTCTAAGCAAGTTCGCTAGCATACCGTCGCCGTTCCGCTAAATTCTGGGGCTGTACGTATTGCCGGTAGGCCGGCTCACCAGGGTGGGGATCTCGAGTATACACCACCACAAATTCTACCCCTTTGTCCCCGTACTTCTCCCTCAGTTGTTCTATTGGGGCTACCTGCCCCAAAAAGGACGGTCAAGTAATAGCGCTAAATTCCAGCACTACCACCTTACCCTGCAATCCGGAAAGTGAGACTTTTCTCCTGTGTATAGTTTTAAAAAGGTTAATCTTGAACATGTCCTTGAGCATAAAAGGTGGGTTATCGGAATAATCGTCTGTGAATTGCATAACCTTTCCTCTTCGCGGGAATAACCCCTAGGGGAACACAAACCCGCTGTGCCAACACTTTCGTAGCGGTAACAGCAGGAAAAATTGTATGTCTGAATGGATTTTGGTATTAGGCTAGGACTATCAAAGCAAAAAGGAGTAATGATATGGGTATCTTTCGATTATACACAGGCGACGATGGCCAGTCTCATATTGAAGATCAGGATTTGGCCTCACATCCGGTTTTAACCTCACCGCAGGCCACAGCGCATATTTTTTTTGGCGAGATGGCGGTTGGTAGGTTCATAGATTGGCATCCTGCGCCGCGTCGGCAATATGTCATTATTCTCTCTGGCCAGTTAGAAATTGGCCTGGGGGATGGTACTATGCGGCGTTTCGGGCCTGGGGATGCCCGTCTGGTGGAAGATACCACCGGCCAAGGCCATACCACGCGTGTTGTGGGCAATGAGCCGGTGATTACCGCTGTTGTGCCACTTGCCTAAGCGGAGGCCTACAGCTCCTTATTCCTCGGGTCAATGAATACTGTATAAGGAGAAAATATGGCAAGCCTTGAGGTTTATACAAAAGACTGGTGTCCCTACTGTGCCAAAGCAAAAGCCCTCCTTAAGTCTAAAGGGCTCTCTTATCAGGAGGGCGATGTGACCTTCAGCCTGTAGAGATCCACGGTAAGGAGCAAGTCGAAGGTTTTTCGGTCAAAGATCTCCAGACCGGCGAAACCCGTCACCTAGACGTGCAGGGGGTTTTCATTGCAATAAGCCTTTGCCCTGTCACTCGGTCAGCTTCTTCTTTTCCATACATGCTTTCCCAGAACGAGGTCATAGGCGGCTACCTGAAAGCCAACCCTCTAAGTTTTCGGTCCCGAGTCCCGAGTATCAAGTCCAAGAAGTACATCGCCGCCAGCCTCTGCTCTTGACTGAGACGGCACTCCGCTCCCATAATCAGTCCCAGAAAGGGGGAGTTATGACCAACCTTTATCAGGATTGCACAGTTACCCTGCGGGGATTGAGTTTCCATTATCTTGACTGGGGAACCGAGGGCAAGCCGCCGTTTGTGTGCCTGCACGGTGGGGCACAAACCGCGCATAGCTGGGATGATTTTGCGCCAGTGGTGCGGGGAGACTATCACATCTATGCTCTGAACCAGCGCGGGCATGGGGACTCGGACTGGGCTGCGGATGGAGACTATAGCCGCCAGACGCAGAGTGACGACGTATCCGCCTTTGTCTCAGCCCTAGGACTCCCGCCCTTTATCCTTACCGGCCTGTCCATGGGCGGGATTAATGCCATCACCTATACTGCCCGGCATGCTGAGACCGTACGGGCGTTGATCATTGTAGACGTGGGACCGGAAATTGAGCGGCGCGGTCGGGAGAACATCCAGGGCTTTATCTCCGGGATTGATGAGCTAGACTCTTTTGAGGCCTTTGTCGAACGTGCCCATCGTTTTAATCCTCGCCGCTCCCTGGACAACCTGCGCCAGCGCTTGTCACATAACCTTAAGCAGCTGCCTAGCGGCAAGTGGACGTGGAAATTCGATCAAAAACGCCTAAGCGCAGGCGTTCGCTCCGACATTGGACCTGAAGGATTATGGGAAGACGTACGCCAGATCCGCTGTCCTACCTTGATTGTGCGCGGTGGGGAAAGCGATATCCTGGCTCCGGAGGCAGCCGAGAGAATGCAAGCCGCCATTCCTAACAGTCGTATTGTTGTGGTGCCCGGGGCCGGGCACTCGGTTATGGGGGATAACCCCGAGGGCTTTGCCGCTGCGGTGCAGGACTTTCTGCGCACATTGAACCATTGAGTCATTATACCAATGAGAGAATGGAGTAATGAAAAAGTGAATCAATGGCTCAATCAATTTGTCTCCGCGCGGATCGGTAGCGCTAAGGGACGGATGGGAGACCCGGTGGCGCCCCGAAGTTTAATCGGGGCGGCAATAAAGGCAAACTCATACACCTGATCTTTGGCCAGATCTTCTAACCACAAAATCTCCAGCAAGCAGACGGAAAATCCCAATCCAATGCTGACTCCTCTAAAATATAAAGCTTTCAAGACCCTCCCTCCTTTGGTAAGCAGATGAGCAATTATTCCGCTCTTGTGCTGATGATGTCAATCTTTTTCTCTTAGCCTCTTGACCCTAACTATTGACGCGGTGGGAGGGAACCAATACGATGGACCACGATTTGGACTAACCGTTCTCGCAGGCATCCTAGGAAATTTCTTCCTACTGAAGGAGGGTATCACTATGGAAGAGACGATCAAAGTCAAAGTCCAACCGTTTACCGCCGAGGCCTTTCGTCCCTACGGTCAGATGTTAGAAAGCAAACAGCCGATTTTTCCGGAGACAGAAGAAGGGCGAGTAGCCATGGAGTTGCTGCGCGTTAAACACCGCGCCAATGCCAGACGAACCGAGCAGTTGGCCATTCACTTCTCGTATAACCAGACGTTTATTCCCGTACAGGGGACCATGGTGTTGCTTGTGGCCCCGCCTCCGCGCAACCGTGAAGTCGGTCCTGAGGGTTATGAGCTGGACTATGAGCAGCTTGCGGCTTTTGTGGTGGAGCCCGGCCAGGCGGCCTTTATTGAGAAAGGTACTTGGCACAATGTTGTCACGCTTGGGTCTGAGTGCACCTTTATCAATCTAACCCGCAAGAACCCAGGCGAGGGAACCAGCCAGGTCGGAGATCTGGAGGGGCGCATTGAAAAAATACCGTCCAGACGGCCCTATGTAGAGTTTGTTGACGTCAAGAAACGCGACAATCGTATTATTGAGCTGGATTTTTAAAAAGATTGTAGGGGCTTGATTTATCAAGCCCTTTTTCGATTCGGATAAATCTGACTCCTACTGAAGGAGGTCACCATGTCATACAAGATTATTGATGCGGATGCCCACATGTGCGAGCCGCCCAATTTATGGCTAGAGAGGATCGACGAGCGGTTTCGCGACCGGGCACCGCGAGTGGTTAAAGATTTTAAAGGTAAAAAGGGGTCCTTTTTTGTCTGCGAGAACCTGCCGCCAATGCGGGTCTCTGGTGCGTTTGCTGCGGGTAAGACGTTCGACAAGGCTTTTATGGAGGCAGGCATAGAGGACGCGCTGCCTGGAGGTTGGGATCCAGCCGCACGGCTAAAAGACATGGAGTTGGATGGGGTTGAAGCCGCAGTTTTGTATACCACTTTTGGCTTTATGCTCTTTCGGCTGGAGGATGCTGAATTCCAGGAGGCCTGCTTTCGGGTTTATAACGACTGGCTGGCCGAGTTTTGCAGCTATGCCCCAAAGCAGCTTGCCGGTCTGGGGCTGGTTGCGCTGTTTGATGTTGACCGAGGGAGGCAGGAGCTGGAGCGCTGCAAGAAAATGGGTCTAAAGGGAGCAATGGTTTGGGCCTGCCCGCCGGAAGATCGGCCCTATAGCTCCCCTATGTATGACCCCTTCTGGGCAACGGCACAAGACTTAGAAATGCCGCTCTCACTGCATCTGGCCACGGGGCGCAGAAGAGAGAGTAATTTAAGTGAAAGAGATCTAGCAGAGTTTTGGGTGAATTCTGTTGTCAGGCCGCACGAGATTCAGCATTCGCTCCTGATGCTGGTTTTTGCGGGGGTGCTGGAGCGTTTTCCCCGCCTTAAGCTGGTTTCCGCGGAGAACGATATTGCCTGGGTGCCCCATCTTCTGGAGCGAGCGGATAAGTATCACCGCCGGTGGAAGCAGGGCTATGATGCCCCGCTCTCGCTCAAGCCTAGCGAATACTTTCGCCGTCAGGTTTATGCTACTTTCATTGATGATCCCATGGGCCTTAAGACCTACCAGCTTACCGGCAGTGCCGACAATTTCATGTGGTCCACGGATTACCCCCATCAGGCTGCCACCTGGCCCCACTCGCAGGAGGTACTAGAGCGGGATTTTCAGGGGATCCCAGAAGAGGACAAACGCAAGATTGTGCGCGAGAACACGGCCAAGCTCTATGGATTTGAGCTGGGGTAAGGGCTATACCGGATAGCTAATATAGTTTTCAACCAGCTGCCACAGGTAGCTGGTTGACGGGGGCTATTGGGGTACAGCTTCCACAATGCCAATCGGTGCCGGCAGCGGCTTTACCATTGTCAGCTTGAAGCCCACTTGATCGAACAGTTCCTTGAATTTTTCCTCAGCTACGACCAATTTCCTACTTTAAGCTTCTCTTGACCTTTATAGGCTGCAAGCGGTAGAGTCCATTTATCAGGGTGGGGAGGAGTGCTTGGGACGCTGGGAGATCTCTTTTAGGAAGGTGAGAGCTATGAAAAGAGGAGCTATAGCGTTTATTGTCCTCTCTGTCTCGATATGTTTGGCCACGCAAGTCTGGGCCCAGGGAATAGGAAGACGTGGTTTCGGAGGTCATTCGGGTGCCTTCCGCAGTGGCTTTGGACATGGCAGCCTACACTCACGGTCTGGGCCTCACCTTCATGGAGCTGGCCGCCATCGGCGTTTCCACAACCATCGCTCCGTTCCCCATGGGTATGGTCACCACCAGTCTTTTCATTACAAGCGTCATCACTTTGCTCCCCATGGGTATGGTCACCACCAGTCTTTTCGTTACAAGCGTCATCACTTTGCTCCCCATGGGTATGGTCACCAACGCTCCCCATGGGTATGGTCACCAACGGCATTTCGTTACAAGCGTCATCACTTCGGCAGGCACTTCGGCAGGCACTTCGGCAGGCACTTCGGCAGGCACTTCCATCACTATGGACACTACTATCCCTTTGCCTTCTACGGTCCTGCTACGGTAATCGTTAGTTACCCTTTCTTTTGCCGGCCCCACGGGCTTGGGTTTACCGATCAAGCTCTGTTTTTTAATCACTTATACCAAGTCCACCAGATCCCGCTGGAAAACGCCCTCTCTTCTTGTAAACCGGTGGGTTCTCGCTTTGTTTTCTATGGCTATTAGCCACTTTACTCTTCAGGTGCATAGTCTGCTTGAATGTTCACTACCCTCAATAAAAGAAGGAGAGAGCTATGCAGTATGGGTTGCATATAGGCAACGGGTCAGCGGTTACGGATTCGGCAGTGCTATGCGACGTGGCACAATTAGCGGAGGAGCTAGGTTATGAGTCGATCTTGATTGGCGATCATGTGATGCCTCCCCGCAAAATCAACTCGCCTTATCCCCTGCCGGTGGAAACCGTGCCCTGGAATATATACCAGGAGGAAGACTGGCCGGACTGCTTCGCTATGCTGGCTTTTCTGGCGGCTGCAACCAAGAAGGTGCGTTTGGGCACTAGCGTTATTATCCTACCCTATCGTCATCCTATTGTGATGGCCAAGATGCTTGCCACTATCGACCGCCTGTCTGGGGGTCGGGTTATTTGCGGAGTTGGCATTGGCTGGATAGAAGCAGAGTTTGATTTTCTGGGAGCCCCGTTTGCCGAACGGGCCGTTATGAGTGAAGAATATATTATGGTCATGAAAGCGCTCTGGACCCAGAAGAAGCCACGCATAGACGGCCGCTATATAACAATCAACCAGGATGTCAACTTTGGTCCGCTGCCAGTGCAAAACCCCCATCCTCCTATCTGGGTAGGAGGTAACACCCTTCCTGCTATGCGCCGTGTGGCCCGCTGGGGAGATGGTTGGCAACCAGTCTTTCTGCCGCTTGAGGTCATCCAACAGAAACTTGAGCAGCTCCGGTCCCTTGTTGAAAAGGAAGGTCGGGACTTTTATCGCCTTGAGATTTCAACTTTGGTAGGCGCCAACACCAGCCTAGAAGAGGCAAAAGCTTATCAGGCCACAGGCTTCCATCTACTGTATACAGGGTTCTCTTCGAACAAGCCTCAGAAGATGTTCGCTGAAATGAAACAGTTTGCTGGAACCCTGCGTGAAGCTGGATAGGCTTGGTTCTTCTGGAAAGAGAGTCTAGGGCTGGTTCTCCTACCGGCCGTGAGGCTGTGGGCATCTTTGGGTTTATTCAGGAGGATGGAATCAGAGCCAGTCTAGGGCTGGTTCTCCTACCGGATAAAAAAGGAGGTATTTCCATGCCTGACTCTTGGACCCATCACACTACAACCGTTAACGGGTTTCGCATGCATTACGTTGTGGCCGGCTCAGGCTATCCGTTGGTGTTCCTACATGGCTGGCCGCAGAGCTGGTACGAGTGGCGCAAGATTATCCCCCCTTTGGCTGAGCGTTTCACTGTAGTTGCACCTGACCTGCGTGGCCTAGGGGATTCCCAGCGACCCCTCACTGGCTATGACAAGCGGACCCTAGCTGCGGATGTATATGCGCTTGTGCAATCCCTGGGTTTTAGCAAGATTGGGTTGACAGGCCATGATTGGGGAGGTGCGGTCGCCTTTTACCTGGCCTATGACCATCCGGAGATAGTCGAACGGCTAATGGCCTTGGACACGCTTCCTGGTTTGGGGCGCACAGGCGACAAGATGGACCTGCAGGCAGCTCGCAGTTTCTGGCATGTTTTCTTTCACGCCGGTATGCCGGATTTAGCCGAGAGGCTAGTGAGCGCCAATATAGAGGCATACCTGAGCCATTTCTTTACTTCCCCTGCCTACAATTACAGCCCTGCCGCCTTCAGCAAGGAAGATATTGCCGAGTATGTACGGGTTTATTCCTTGCCTGGGGCTCTACGGGCCGGGATTCAATATTACCGCACCGCTCTGGACGAAGACCTGGCTTCATTGAGTAGTTGTACCCGTAAGCTGACTATGCCGGTACTGGCCTGGGGTGGGCAGACATTTCTGGGAAATGTTGTGTCTATGTGGCAGGCGGTAGCCGAGCATGTGCAAGGGGGACAAGTAGAGCAGTGTGGGCATTTCATTGCCGAGGAAAAACCAGAGTTTGTTATTGAACAGGCGCTGGAGTTTTTTAGTCCGCTGCAGGGGTAGAGACCAGAGATATAAAAAAGGGCAATAGCAAGCAAGAGTTTACTATTAATTGTCCCCTCTCCCGCAAAGCCGCGGGAGAGGGTGGGATTTCCATAAGGATTTTCACTAAGCTAAAGAGCTTAGCAGACTATTCACGTGTTACCCGGCAAATGCCTCTAATGTTGCCTTGACCCCTTTATCATAATCGCCATCGATGGGCGTTGGATACAGAACAATATAGGAGGCTCCAGCCTTCTCAAATTCCTCTACCTTCTTATGACACTCCTGAGCCGTGCCCATAGCGGCAATCTGCTCAGCCATGTCCTCTGAGACCGCTTCTGCCGCCGCATCTGTATCTCCCTTGGCCGCCGCCTCAGCAATTCCTCTAGCCTCCTTCTCAAACCCCTGCCGGACAAACAAGCGATTATAGTAGGGCATCCGTCCATACAACGACAGCGTGCGTTTAACCGAACGTAGCGCTACAGCCCGGTCGGAACACACACAGCAGTGCATAATGAGAGCAATGGATACATCAGAGGGTGAGCGCCCGGCCTGCTGTGCGCCCAGAGAAATGCCATCCACAACTTCTTGCAAACCGTCTGGGGAGTAGTTAAGGGGTAAACTGCCGTCGGCCAACTCACCGGTCAGTACAATACTCTTGGGCGAGATACCGGCAACATAAACAGGAATCTTACGTTCAGCCCGAGGTACAGGCAATCCTAAGGTAGCCATTCTCGCGGTTCCTTCATAATCTCCCTTAAATATACTGTTCAACGCGGTGATGTATTCACGCAGGGCTGTAAGTGGCTTGTCCATAGGAATGCCGTAGTCCCGGTTCACGGGCACATGGCTGGTTCCCAGGCCAAGAAGTATTCGTCCAGGAGCCAGCTTATCAATGGTCAAAGTGTGCAAGGCGGCAATAAGGGGATGGCGCAGATAGAGATTAGTAATGCCGGTACCCACCTGAATGCGCTTAGTCACACTAGCCAAGTGCTGAGCCAGGGCCAGGGAGTCGGTGAGAGACTCGGTGACAAGAAAGTTCCGCAGCCCTCTGGCCTCTGCCATCTGCGTGTAAGAGACCAGCTGCTCGACCGTTCCGGGAGCTAAATTACTCATAACAAGCATACCGGGTGTTTGCATAGTAGTTTCCTTTCTATAGCGATTTATCTTTATATTCCAATGTTTATCTTCTAGTCTAAAATATTGTCTTTTGGTCTGGTTGCGCTGGAGTTGCGCCTTGCCCCACTTTCTAACGCAAACTGTGGGTTGTCTAGCCTATTCTTGTGCAGTCCTAGGCTCTTTGTATATGCGCACACCATTTTCCTCTCCCCCACACGAGTGTCAAGCTCCTGGTGAGTTCTTGGATATCCGCCAGGCTGCGAGTGAATATCCAGTGGGCCGCAGGACGCTTTGGCAATGGATAAAGGATAGAGAGCTCAAAGCGTATAGGCCAGGGGCAAGTACATTCTACGGCGCACCGAGCTAGAGAGCTTCCTCACTGCGACAAAAGCGAACGTAGACCTGGACCGGATAGTGGATGAGGTCATGCGGAGTTTTCGCTAGTCCCCGTTTCAGTAGTGGGCGGGGTACGCGGGCAAGCATAGGGTTCTCGGTTGCCAAGCAGAGAGTGCGGCTCTCTTAGTCTTCTCCCCAGTGGGGGCAAAGCTAGGTGAGCTTCAAGATAGACAAGATATCCCCCCACCACGGCATACACAACTATGCCGCCCTGTCAAGCCAAGAAAAAGTATAGGTTTAGTTAGGTTAGCCAAGTATAGTAGATGCTTTAGGGGGACTACTCTCGGACGCGGGTTCGATTCCCGCCGCCTCCACCAATTCTACATCCAGATCCGTCCAAGAAAATTCATTTAGTAACCTCTTGTCAGCTATTTATGTGCTTTTCACTTGTCCAGAGCTGTCCAACAATATTCCTTGACATCTGGGGGCAACTGGGGGCAACTGGGGGCAATATTGGGGGCAAATTAGAAGTTACCAAACTGGGTCCCGCTCGCGTAGCGCCGCGTAGATGAGATAGGGATCCTGAGCGGTCCTGCTCGACAATGGATTGTACGCGACATCGCTCTCCCAGCGCTCACGTATAAGCATTGTGCTCGCGGCGACTGACCGTATCGCTCTGCGAATTGCGAGTATCATCGTCTCCTCAGTGCGAGTATCCAAGTAAGATCGGGTACGATCATGCAAGGCGCTCCTGGAGGCCGCCAAGGGGGTTGGCACAGAGTATAATAAAGTATACGACCAGACCCTAGAATGAGTGACTCGAACCTCGCCCTGCAACCCCCGAATCGGCTGGCCCGAACGGACTCCGAAACGGACTTCCCGGCCATCCTCGCGCGGGCCGAGGCTGGCGACGTGCGGCTGAAGAATTTTAGGCAAAAGGGGCTGGCTGGCCAAAGAATAGTCAGCTCGGGGTAGGAGCGAATCTTTAAAGGAGGTGTCCGATGCGGACAAAGCACGTATTGCATGGTCTGGTCGTTGTTGCCCTGATTGGCGGTTTCAGCTCGCGCGCGATGGCCGAATTTTTCCCGTGGTGGGCTTTTGACAGCGTCATTGAGGAGGTCCAGGATCGTGGGACTCTGAGAGTCGGTCTTGGTCTGTTTGAGCCCTGGTCGGCGTGTAATGCAGACGGCGAGCTGATCGGCTTTGAGATCGATGTCGCGACAAAAGTGGCCGAGGACATAGGGGTTGAAATTGAATTTGTCCGGACGAACTGGACCTACATCATCTCGGAGCTGATCGCTGAGGAGTTTGACGTCATTATCAGTGGTATGGCGATCCTTCCGGAACGCAGTCTCAGGGTCAATTTCACGTCATCGTACAACCCTACCGGCGTCTACTTGGTGGCGAATAAAGAGAGCACCGCAGACTTGGAAACGCTGGCAGATTTTAACAGTCCGAGTGTTACGCTTGCGACCCGTCGGGGAGCTTCGTCAATAGGTTTTCTCGAGAATGTTTTTCCTGATGCCATGTTACTGCTCTTTGATACCGACAACGCTGTCCTCCAGGCCGTCGTCGACGGTGACGCCCATGCTGCGGCAGCGTTCGCGACGACTCGGGTGACGTGGGTTGAGGCTCACCCGGAGACCCTGCACCTGCCCTTCGAGGAGCCGTTTGCCTCGGAAGTGGGGGCGATGGCCATACGCGAAGGTGACCTCGATACCTTGAATTTCTTCAATAGCTGGATCGAGGCCAACGAGGCTGACGGCTGGCTCGAACAGCGCCGCCAGTATTGGTTCCAGACCCGCGAGTGGGAAGATCAAGTCGCTACCGATCCTGGAACCGTTGCTGAGTGCGATGAATCCTTTGAATAGTTGGCTTGGGGTGGAAGCGTCCGGCCGGTCCGAAGCCAGTTGATCACAAAATACACACGGGACCCCGGGGCCGCGGGGTACGGAATCTACCTTGTGTTCTGGTTCGGGGACACTGAGAAATGCCGCCTGACGAAGTGCTCGGGCTGGACTCCAGAGACGGCCGAGGACATGAGGCGGAGGATCGAGCAATCGCTCGACGATCGGGAAAGGGGCTTGATCTCGATATGCGTGGTGGACGTCTCGGCGCCGCACTAGCGGGAGCGGTGGCCCGTCAGCGAGAGGCCGTGCACGACTGCCCGGATTGCATCACCGTATAGACGCGCTGCAAGCATGTACAAGCCATTGGTCGAACATTGGCGGGGTACCGGATTCTCGTCGACGCGTGGCGGGCGGCGGTGTCAACGCCGTCGGTCGCCGGCGTTACCATGCTGGACAGACAATCACCCTTCGATTCGAGGTCATGTCAAGTTATGATAGGTAAGAGACTCTAGCTAACCCGTGGAGCCGCTACAGGGCACAGAGCACATCCCTTGTGGTTCATCTGGTGAAGTAGGGCAGGAAGGATGAGCCTCCACGGGATAATCACCAGGGTGAGATTGTGACTATCTACAAGACAAAACACGTCAGCATGGAGGGCACTTCTCACTGGGGGCTCGTGCTAAACTGAAGGAAGATATCGAAACATTTGACAGCGATAGAAGAATGGCTTGGGTCCGTTATTGTCGCAATGTGAGCCTCATGTTAATGTAACAGCACAGTTTGCGTTGCGCCGCCTGTGGCGGCTTGGCCTCCGGCAACCTGCTTCGCAAGTTCGCAAACCGGCGAAACGTGAGACGAAACGGCAAGATAAGAAATGACTTCGAGCCCTGAAACCCGCAATACACCCAACGATAGGGCAGACTTTGTGAGCGGCCTAGTGCATGTTGTGTACTCATGGATGGGCAGCCGTATACCGCCTGGACCGTGCAGGACAGCGAAATGGAAGTCGCAACCGAGATCGGCGAACGGTCGTTTCAGATTATTGAAGCGTAAGATCCGACTCTCTGCAAAGGACTGAACGGAATGACAACACCGAATTGGAACACTCTGGCTGAGCGACTCACCAAGGTGCTGCGCCCGGTCGCAGCGCCGCTCGCGATTACCTTTAGCCCATCCCGACCGGATAACGTCGATGCTTTCGACGAACCGTTAGCCGAGCCGACCGAGGATGGCCGGACCGGGCGTGTACCCGCCGGCTGCGTATTCTGGATCAAAGCGGCAACGCGGACGTTTAGTACCGTTGCCGAAGATCACGGCAACTGTAGCGTGGGGAGTCTCACGCATGGGTTCAAAACATTAGAGCAAGCCGCACAAGGCAAGGACGTGGCAACGTTGCTGGAGAGTGGCTGGGTGGCGGAAGAGGTATTCCCGCATATTCCGACGGTATCGGACGCGCCTGGTGCTGTGACCTATGGCCCTCTGGCAGATACGCCCGTTGAGCCTGACGTTGTGCTGCTCCGTATTCATCCGTACGCCGCCATGGTGCTATCGGACGCCCTGCCTGACCTCAAGATCGAAGGCAAGCCGCAGTGTCACATCGTGGCCATGGCGAAAGACGGCCAGGTTGCAGTGAGTGTCGGCTGTGCGCTGAGTCGAGCGCGAACAGGCATGCAGGCAACCGAGATGACCTGTGCCATCCCCGCCCACTGCCTGACCGAAGTCCTCGACAGTGTGGAGCGTACGTCCCAGATCGATACTCTGGTCGCACGTTACGCTGGAGAAGACGCCCACCGTTTTAAATAAGCGGTCGAACTTGCCAGTGGCCATGGTAGCTGTAGTCGAGCACGTCCTGGAAGAACGTGACGGCTGTGTCTACAGCGGTGACCCACTCGGCAGCCCGACCAAAGTGCGTCCATATGCCTCCATCCCCGACTCATAGTGGAGGGCGATATGTTGGCTGACCGCATGCAGGTCACGCCAAATTCGCTGGACAGGGTGCTGTAGATACAGGGAACGGCCTCCGCTCAGTCCACTACGTGTCCTGCAGGCGTTACGAGGGGTGCTGCCTGGGTGAATCAGCTCGCGCTCGAGGTCAGGCAGGACAGCTTCTGCAGGCGGCCGTCTAGCGTGAAAGGGTGGAGGGGTTATCGTATGAACGACGGTCAAGCGACTGAAGTGGTGTGGGAGCGCGGTGGCAGATTATGCCCAAATACCGAGTGTCACGAATATTTGGGGGTCTGCCACTTTTAAGGCGCTGTCCTCTAACCCTACGCCGCGGGTCTGCTGTCTAACGCCCCCCATGGACACTTGGACTAAGGCAGATCATGCACGACGTACTGGATCAAGACGCGCTCCAATTCAGTTTCAATAGGATTTTCATTTTTTGATCCTCCTATTGTTTGGCGTTATTGTTTGGCGAAGCATGATTACTTCGCATGCTTATAGATGGAGGATAGCATGATTTCAGTCGGGATCAAATTTTATGACAACCGCCGCTGAGGTCATAAGCTGGCTGGAGGAGCTGAAGGTCACGGAGCCGGCCCAGGAGCGGCTCTTGCGGTGGCAGCCTCGCTGAATTCTTGGATTTTTTAGACACGGCAGCCCCGACCAGTCCACAGAAGTTGACAGCCTTGTCGCACGGCCTGCAAAATGCCTCTATGGCAAAACGCGGCGCTCCATCCAAACTCACCCCCGAGGTGACAAAAAAATCTGCGAGGCGGCGCGGGTGGGTCTCAAGTAGACCAGCTGTGCCCGGTATGCCGGCGTATCACCGCAAGTGATGATGCTCTGGCGGAGCCAGGGACGCGCTCAGCAACGTGGCAAAGTCCGTGATTTTTTGGTGGAGGTCGAGACGGCCCGGGCCGAAGGTGAACAGCGGTACGCGCAGGTCATCCTGAACTCGGCGGAGCAAGGCGACTGGAAGGCCAGTGAAACGGTGTTACGTTTGATGTATGGCTATCAGATGGCCGGCAAGCTCAGCATCAACGGCGACCTGCGCCACCAGCACCAGGGCGGGGTCCTGATCACGCCGGTGGCGATGACACCCGAGGACTGGATTGCACTGCAAGAACAGCTGCAGTCGCCCGGGGGCTCGGATGCACGGCAAGAGGGGGAGAAGGGAGAGCCAGCATGATCGCCCTGCGCCCCCGGCCCTACGTGATTGTGGATCGTGTGTTAGGCCGCCTTGCGTTTGTGTTCCCGTTTGATGGTGAGCCTGGCCGTGAGGCCCACGCGGGCGGCCATGTTCACCAATTTGTCGATGGTGAATTTGTCGATGTGGCCACGCACGAGATCACTGACCCGTGGTCGGGACACGCCCAGTCGCTTCGACGCTTCCTCTTGGGTGATCTTCTCACGCACAATGTATTGCTCAAGCTCCATCATCAATTGAGAGCGAAGCTTGAGGTTTTCCGCTTCGGCGGGGGTGGCTGCAATGGCATCCCAGACGTTGTGAAAGCGTTGTGTTTTCATCCTTGTTCGTCTCCGGTTCGTTCATCGCAGCGTGCCGAGCCGCGCCTTTGCCAGGGCGCTGTCCTTTTTCGCCGTCCTCCGCGTCTTCTTCTGGAAGACATGGAGCACATAGACCGTCTGGTCAATGCTTGTGATGTAGATGCTGCGGTAGACATTGCCTTCGTCGCGGACGTGGACCTCCCGCACGCCTGCGCCGATGCTCGGCATCGGTTTCCAGTCGTCCGGATTCAGACCGGCTTCAACGCGATAGATCTGATAGCCCAATTTCCTCTGGACGCTCTTTGGAAAGGCACGGAGATCGTCAAGGGAAGTACCAAGAAATACCGTGTCTTTCATGGTGAAGACTGTATCAAATTTGATACTTTATGTCAAACATGACTCCCTTGCCGTCCACACCCCGATCCCCGACGAAGACGCAGGCTGAGGGGAGGTGTCGCCAGGCGTAGGAGAAACCTCCGGCAAACTTGCCGAAGATCAAGAGACCGTCACCCGAGGACCTCGGACATGAACGCGAAGCGAAAAGGGACGCGCAATGAGCACCGCAGCATCGCGCTCTTTGAAGCGCTGGGCTATCGCTGCACGCGGGCGGCCGCCTCGCTGGGGGTATGGGATATTGTCGCCATTAGCGCCACGGACATCGTGCTCTGCCAGGTCAAAACCAACGCCTGGCCGCGTCCTGCCGAGGTCGAGGCCGTGGCCGATTTCAACGCGCCTTCGACCTGCCGCAAGCTCATTCGCCGCTGGCGCGATGGGGAGAAATACCCGGATGTGAGGGCGCTATAGTTGCCCCTTGGTTCGGCGCGCTGAAACCCGTCCTGCAGAACCTACCCTACTCTTCTTTGTTCGACCTGTGCACCTTGCGGAAGAAGAACCCGTGGAGCAGCCGGCCGGCCAGGCAGCACGGCAGTCGTGGTCGGTGCCGCCAAACCTGATGAGATGATGACAATTCCCACGTTCTCCCTCTTGTAAGAGAGAACCTTAATGGGCTCCTTTTACGGCTCAGCTCGGCCAAGCGTTGACATGCCCCGATTGGTTGATCTGTATATGAACAACCGGCTCAAACTGGACGAACTGGAGTCTCGTCGGATTCAACTGGAAGAAATCAACGCCGCGTTTGACTGGCTGGAGAAGGGCGAAGTGGCGCGCAGTGTGATTCTGTATGGATGAGATTCCAGAGCCAGGTTGTTTTAAGCTATGGGAAACAGCCGGACAACCGGTTGTCATTCTCCATACGCGTACCGGCGAGGTCCGTGCGTATTACAATACCTGCCGCCACCGAGGTGCACCTCTCGTACGCGAGGCCACAGGTAAAGCCGACCGCTTCACCTGTGGGTACCACGGCTGGACCTATAATCATGACGGCGAGCTGATTAATCTTCGCGATAAGCGCGATTTTGTCGATCTCGATTTTTCGTGTCGGGATGATCCACGGCAAAGACCGGAACGTCTGTCTCGGAGGCAAGTGACAAGTCCAAGCCAGCTCCGAGCAGCACAATCTGCTCAAGGCCGCTCTCGAAAGACGTATCTCTCGTGAAACGCGAGCGTATTGCGGTGAACATTCGCAGACTTGCAGCGACCCGCACGGCGTACTGCGGGTCGCCATATTTTGCCACCGCGGCCTGCTATTCCTGAAGAGCCGTCTCTAACATCTGCTGATCGAGCTTCAACAGCTGCTGGGCAACACGATCGATGAAGATACTGGGTTTCGGATCCAGCACCATATGGATGGCACGTAATACAGCGGAAAATTCTGCTGTGACGCTTCTTTGTCCTCGCTGCATACTGGTCCTCCTCAGGACCTGAGTTGCGTGGGTTACTCCGGTTTGTTGAGGTGCATACCGAGCAACTCATGCGCGACATGAAACCCCAGATCCTGCACCAGCCGCTGCTTCCACTGTCGCCGTAGCACCGCACTCGTCATGCGTCGAATGGCACGCGGCTTCTGCATAACCTTTTCGGCAATCTCCCATGCCCGTGCCAGCAGCCGGTCGAGTGGTAGCACCTCGTTGACTAGGCCCAGCTCCTTGGCCATCTGCGCGTCGATCGTGTCACTGGTGTACAGAAAGTACGCGGCGCGCTTCAGCCCCATCAACTCTTGGAACGTCAACCCCTGGCCGTCCCCAGGCACCAGGTTAAACTTGAAGTGCGGATCGAACAGCTCGGCGTGCTCCGCGCACAGCGTAATGTCGCATAACAGGGCGAATTCCGTGTGCAAACCTGAGCCGTTGATGCAGGCAATCGTGGGAATATCGATATTGAAGATGAATGCCTCCAGCAGCTTGGTCGCGTCCGCGTAGATCTGATCGTAGAACACATCTGCAGGCAACTCATGGAAGGGCTGTTTGGACATTTCCGGGTCAAACCCAGCGATCCACTTATCCCCTGTGCCGCTGAAGATCAGCACCTCGTTGTCGGGGTCGTTCCCGATGTCGAGCCACAGCTGTGACCAGGCGTTGTGAATCGGCAGGCCGTAAATGACGGGCCCTCCCTCGGTGTGCATATGCACCTGGAGGATGCCGTTTCGGCGCTCCATGTTAAAGTATGTGGCGTATTTCTCGCGATAGTCCTCGAACCGCGGCCGGCTCACAAACCCCAGGCGTTGTTCCCGCGCACGCGCGTTCGGCCGTTCGTCAGTATTCGTACTCATGCGTCTCTCCTCCTTTGAACGTCGGCCCAGTCAGGCAGCAATGCCCTCGACAGGCGTTACGGTAAAAAAGTGCAGCAGTTTCCCTAGACATAGCATCTCCTGAAGGTACTATCTATACTATCCCTTCTGCCAGTTAGTCGAGAACTCAACCTGGCAAGCCACGGCCGCAGCGATACGAGAAAAGTATTTACCGGATGTCCGTCTCATGCTTACCACGCCAGGGGAAATTGTCTAAGGAGAAACCCAACAATGCATATTGGCATGATGATTGGGCGTGAGTCAGCCGGAACGTTGACATGGATGGCTGGTCACAAAGCGTTGCGTGACCACATCGTCCCCCGCATCACAACGGCAGCCAAAGCTGCTGACCGCCCAGCACCATGGGTGATTGCCGGACTGCCGCTGGCCATAACGAATGATCGAACAAAAACACGCGAAGATGCAGCCAAAGTGTTTGCCATCTATTCTAGGCTGCCTGTGTATCGGGAAATGCTGGATCGAGGAGGACTGAAGGAGCCGACAGAAGTTGCGCTGATCGGTGATGCCGCGACGGTTTCAGGGAAAATCAAACGGCTCGAAGACCTCGGTGTGACAGATTTGCGTGGCTATACCTTTCAGGCCGAAGCTAATGCATTCGAGCGTACGGTCGATTTTTTGGGTTCGCTGACCTGAGGACTGGTGTGGGTGCCCTCTCCCTCAGGGCACACTTGAGTAGCGATTTGGTATTAGCTAGCCGGCCTATCGAAGTCGCTGGCGCTGTGTCGCTCGATGAGCCGCTCTTCCTCTGGGCCCCAGGACTTATTCACGCGTCGGCCGCGCTGTACGGCGGGCCGTGCTTCAATCTCCTCAACCCAACGGATCACATGCGTATACGCTGCAACGTCAAGAAACTCGGCGGCTTCATAGGCATTATGTGCGACTAACGCGCCATACCAGCCGTAGTTGGCCATGTCTGCGATGGTGTACTCGTCACCACACAAATACTGATGGTCGCTGAGATGGCGATCCAACACATCTAAGAGACGTTTCACCTCCATGGCGAAACGATTGATCGGGTACTCGAACTTTTCCGGTGCATAAGCATAAAAATGCCCGAACCCGCCACCGATGTAGGGGGCGCTCCCCATCTGAAAGAACAACCACGACAGACATTCTGCGCGGTCTGAAGGCTCGGTCGGCAGGAAGGCCCCAAATTTTTCCGCCAGATAGACGAGCATGGCGCCGGACTCAAAGACTCGAGTCGGTGGGTTAGTGCTCCGGTCAAGAAGCGCTGGGATTTTGGAATTGGGGTTGATGGCCACAAACCCACTGCCGAATTGATCGCCCTCACTGATGTCGATCAGGTAGGCATCGTACTCGGCCGCCTTAATGCCGAGTTCGAGCAGTTCCTCCAGTAGAACGGTCACCTTGACGCCATTGGGCGTGGCCAGAGAATAGAGCTGTAGGTCGTGCTCGCCGACCGGGAGTTCTTTATCGTGCGTCGCTCCCGCAGTGGGCCTGTTGATGTTTGCAAAACGACCACCACTTTCTTTGTCCCACTGCCAGACTTTCGGCGGTGTGTACGTACTGTTTTCTGCCATATCTTCTCCTTTTCTTTGGCATGGTTTTCCAGAGCATGCGTAACGGGGCTGGTCAGCGCGCAACCGCGGGCGACCAGTTATAGATACGGGCGAGGCTGCCGCCCATGAGCGTGGCCCGCTCGGAGTCGGACAACTGGTCGGTGACCCGGAACGCCTCGACACCTTGCTCGTAGGTCAGCAACCCGACGGCCCGGGTCCAGTCTGTGCCCCACAGGCAGCGATCGAAGCCGTACGCTTCGAAGATTTGTCCTAGGGGCTCCCAAATGTCGGCGTAGGGGAATGGCTCGTGCGACAGCGTGCACGCCCCGGAAATCTTGATAGCGACATTGTCATGCTCAGCAAGGGCGATGACGTTGGCGAGATCAGCAAAGGGCTCTGGCGGAGCAGGAGGCTCGAAGGGTTGCCGGAGGCCCACGTGATCCACGACCACCTGGGTGTTTGGGTTCCTGCGCGCCAGTTCACCCAAGAGCGGGAGTTTTCCCCAACACAGCACGTTCACCGGTAGGCCGTGCCGTGCGCCAGCAGCCAATATCCGATTCAGACCCGGATCGTCGGCGGTCGTATCACCCATCATCATGATGCGCGCCCCGACCACGCCCGGCGTTGCCGCCCATTCGGCAATCTCGTCGCTGACGGTTTCTGCCCGAGGATCGAATGGTTTGATTAGACCGAACCGGCCGGGATGACTCGCATACACTTCGAGCGCGTAACTCGCGTCGAAGCGGTACATGGTCCACGGCGAGACCAATAGGGCTCCGTCGACGCCAACAGCATCCATTGCTGCAACCATGTCGTCGCCCGTGACCTCGGATGGGCCACGTAATGTCCCAATCCACGGCCGCTCCGGGCGATCCCGTTCATAGGCATGTACCTGCGAGTCGATCGTCGGAGTCGGGTTAGTTTGCGAGGCCATGCTCCTATGATACATGCCATCGGCTCGCCTCGCAAGCCAATGCGCACGCTGGGACAATCACGACGTCGGTGGCCGCTTCGAGCATGGTGCCGCGGCCAGCGCTTTTTCCACATGGCGCATGCTAGCCACGTCGGCATACACCAAGCCGCCATAGTCATGGATGGGCTCAATGATAGCGTGTGGGCTGCCGGCACTGGCGATAACAAGCTCAATCCGGTGCTTTCTGACCAGCTCCAGGTCGCCTCCGAGACGTGGATTTGAACGGTGCACAATCAGATTGGCGCACGGTGGCGCAACAGGCTGGTCAGGGTGGGACGAACGGAAATCGCTCAGCCGCCGGTTAATCTGGATAAACCAGTCATCTAACTGCTCGACGGTCCGACAGTTGGCGGTCGGAAAGGCGCCAATAACGCCGGACTGACAGGTCTCAATGACCAGGTCCGGGCCGGATACCAGGAACATCGGGGCGGCAATCAGGGGCAGACATAAACGGTCGCCGAATTGGGGTGGAATAGGCACGCTGGCTTCTCCTTCAGGCGTATCGTACCCTCATGGTCAGGCTAAGTGACCGCTCTCGGGACCAGTCTATCAGGGCTGTTAGCGCCGCAGAATGGCCAAACTGCCGTCTCCAAAATCACCCCAGCCGGTCACTAGTCCGACTTGGGCGTTTGGTACCTGCCGCTGGCCACAGTCGTGGCGCAGCTGACGGGTGGCTTCGACCACGTGATTGAGGCCGGCCACGTGCGCTTCTGAGTGCAGTCCACCGTGGGTATTCATCGGCAGTTCACCGCCAAGTTCCAGGCGGCTGTCTTTGACAAAATCTGCGCCTTCACCCCGCTGACACAAACCCAGGGCTTCGAGCTGTAGCAGCACGACATAGGTAAAGCAGTCGTAGATCTCGATGAAGTCGAGATCTTTGCGGTCGATTTCGGCCATCTGCAGGGCCTTGGGAGTGGCAAAGCTGAGCCCGATTTTGAACGGATCAGGCCGGGCCGGAATATCGTCAGCGGGGTAGGGGTGGCCTTCGGCCAAGCCCGAAATATACACCGGAGTGTGTTTGCAATCGGCGGCCCGCTCGGCGGCTGAGATCACCACCGCGCAGGCACCGTCCGTCTCCAGGCAACAGTCAAACAGGCGAAACGGTTTGGCCACCCAACGCGAGTTTAAATAATCCTCCATCGTCAGCGGACGGCCACGCATATAGGCTTTGTCGTTCAGCTGGGCGTGCTTGCGTGAGGCAATGGCAATGGCCCCGGTGGCTTCGTCCGGGACCTGGTACAGGGCCTTGTGACGGGTGGCCATCCAGGCGTACCACTGGACCGGAACCGAGGCACCAAAGGGCAGATAGTACTCATTGATGGTCGTCATCAGCGCGCCCAAGGCACTACTCACACTGCTGCCCTTGTCGCTGCCCAGGCTCCGGACACGAGCGCCCGAATAGCCCTTCCAGCCAAATGGAATCAGGACGTGTTTTGCCACACCGCAGGCGATGGCTAAGGCCGCACTTTGTAGAGCGGTAACCGAGCTGGCCCCGCCCATATGCACCGTGGCGGTGTAACGCATATCTTCAACGCCGAGGTTGGCCGCAAAATGCTCGGCCGTGGCAAACGGGGTCGGCGGCGGGATGATGCCATCGATGTCATGGGGGCTGAGACCGGCATCGGCAATCGCGTTCATAGCCGCCTCTAACATGAGGGTGAATTCTTTTTTATCGGTGCCGCGGGTGTAAGCGGTCTCTCCGACACCCGTAATACAAGCCTGATCTTTGAGTGACTGCATGACGTCCTCCCCGCTACAACAAAATCCTGGAAGCCTGAGTTCTCTTTATATAGCGGGGCGCCCAGCAGAACTCAAGGATTGTGTGGGCTAGGACATCGCCCGCTGTGTTTGCTATGCTCAGACGACCCAAGCAGATGAGAGGACCCCAGCTATGGCAGATCACATGTTTGGCATGCATAAATCGTTCATTTCCGAGGTCACTCCTCCGCCGGGGGTATCAGGGCCGCCCCATTGGCTGTAGCCAGCCGTGGGAAAACAGCGCGAAACTCTGCGGTGTGGGTCGGACCCAGGTTGGGCGTCATTCCAACCGTGGCTCTATACCTGCTGCCGAAGGCGCTGCCGGCCATCCACCAGCGCTACCCACAGCTCCAAATCCTGCTGCACGAAGACTTGACGCCCCGGCTCCTTACGCTGCTCTCACACGGCAAACTCGACCTTCTCTTACTGGCCTTAGGGGCCG
>CBDCRK010000018.1:0-9619 GCA_965220955.1 uncultured Binatia bacterium (SeqCode)
GGTCGGGAGGGGTATTGCCAGAACGCGTGTAGGTACCCCCTTTGGCCAGATAGCTGGAGATTTGGGTAACCAGCGGACCCATGGCCGCATCATAAAGAGAGGTCTCTACAAAAGCTCCTCTCCGGTTCGGTTCCGCTGATACAGCGCAGCCAGGACCCCTGCGGCCAAGTGAATCCCACCCAAAATGTCCATAATAGGCGGCCCTGCTTTCAGCGGGGGGCCGTCAGGAAAGCCGGTTGTGCTCATAATCCCAGACATGGCCTGAATAATGGGGTCAAAGGCAGGATAGGAGCTATACGGACCAGTCTGTCCATAGCCAGTACTCGAGGCATATACTAAGCTGGGGTTAAGCTGCTTCAAGACCTTATACCCTAGCCCCAGCCGATCCATAACCCCAACCGCAAAGTTCTCCACTACCACATCAGCGTGTGTTACCAACTCCTTGAACAACTCCTGTCCACGTGGGGCTTTTAGGTTCAGGGTAATACCCTTCTTGTTGGAGTTGAGCATTACAAAGGGAAAACTCTCCCGAGAAGCTCCCGGTATGGGAAAGATCGTTCGGGCCCTCTCTCCTTGGCGTGGTGGCTCCACTTTGATCACTTCTGCTCCCAGGAAGCCAAGAACCAGGGTAGAATAGGGACCGTTATAGAAGTGGGTCAAATCAATAACCCGCACGTCATCTAATGCATTGGCCATGTGTCCTTCCTTATAGATAGAATGCTAAGAATTCATCCCATAGAAATAGCCTGAAATCAAAGGAATGTTAGTACTAGGGTTACAATGAGAGTGGGGCAAGCTTAGCGCACCAGGGCAGGGAGCCAGCAATCAAGCCATATATCTCGCAATGTCCATGATCGTTGCATAAACCATCACTCCAATAATTAGCAGGAGCCCGACCAGGGCGAATGAAACCTGGAATCGCAAAAGCCGTCGATCAAGTTTCGCTAGAATATGCAAGAGAATCTTCCCGCCATCAAGAATCGGGATGGGCAGCATGTTTATCACCGCCAGGTTAAGACTCAGAATGATTGCTAACCCTAGCCACTTGGTGATCCCTACTAACGTGGCGCCATACATAACAATCCCTACTGGGCCCGAAAGCTGTCCAGGGTCGGAAACGATCTGCGGAAGGGCCAGGTATATTTGCCAGAGTACCATAGTGGCCTGAACAAACGGAGCGATCAATACGTGGGCAAAAGATGCCCCATTGGTATAGATGTTCAAGACGGCGAATAGTGGAATCACTACCAGCATATTCGCTAGTGGACCGCCAGCAAAGAAGGCAATCCGCCTCCTTAAGGGAACAGCGAAGAACTCCGCCTCTTCCTCAAATGAGGGCAGGATATACCCCCCAATAGGTAGCATAGCAAGGATATACTCCGTCCCTTTATACTTCCTCGACCAGAGCCGAGGGCCAATGCCGAGCGAGAAGCGAGCTATGGGAATTCCTCCCCACTTGGCCGCCACAAAGTGACCCAGTTCGTGAATCAGAATAAGCACGCCCAGCATCAAAACCATCAGTGCATACATCATATGGGTCCTACCTCCTTGTGGTGTATAGACGCCTTAACAAAACCTCGCCCCGAGACTGCCTAAAAAAATAGAGAAGCCTATAGGTGTTAAAACAGGCTGAATCTTAACACCCTTACTGAGCATGCTTCAAGCAATGTGTCAATTGTATTAGGCCATGTATCTTGCTGTCTAACACCGCTGCGTGATCGGGTGATAAATTCACCAACTACTGTCTTCTTAACCAGCTCGGCCACCCGATTCCAGGGCTCGCTCCGGGTCCCACACCTCCCAACCCTACGGCGCAGTATGGACAAACGCTGGGGACCGCCTTGGCATCCTTAATACGTAAATACGTAACTCTTGCGCCCGTTAAGCGGGTTATGGGGCAAGGAAAAAGTTAATAGGGTAGGGGCAATGCTTGATCTCTTCTCGTTCCCGACATATGTCAGTATTACAGAGTGTGAAGCGGAACATAGCGAATGCCAGATCCACAATTCGCAGTCTATTATCTACCGTTAAAGGAGGAAGACTATGAAAACTAAACGCATGGGGCGTACCGGCCTAAAAGTGTCCGAGATCTGCCTGGGGACTATGACCTTTGGCCGTCAATGTGACGAGGCTAAAAGCTTTGCCATTATGGATACGGCAGTGGAGCAGGGGGTGGATTTCTTTGACACGGCCGATGTCTATCCCGTAGGGGGTAATATTGATACGGTTGGCCGTAGTGAGGAGATTGTAGGTCAGTGGCTTAAGGGACGTAGGGATCAGATTGTACTAGCCACCAAGTGCTGGGGGGCCATGAGCCGTAGGCCTAATGATCAGGGGCTTTCCCGTAAGCACATCTTTGCTGCCATTGAGGCTAGTCTACGTCGATTGCAGACCGACTACGTTGATCTTTACCAGGTCCATGCTCCAGACCTGAACACACCCCTGGATGAGACGCTGAGGGCGCTTGATGACCTGGTGCACCAGGGCAAGGTACGCTACCTGGGATGCTCCAATTTTCAAGGCTGGCTGCTAGCGTGTGCCCTGTGGACAAGTGACAAGTATGGGCTAGCGCGGTTTGACTGTGTACAGCCACGCTATAACCTGCTGTTTCGTGAAATTGAGAACGAACTGTTACCCTTATGCCGTAACCAAGGGGTAGGAGTTATTCCGTATAATCCTCTGGCTGGCGGATTTTTAACTGGAAAGCATAAGCCCAATGCCGAGCCGACCGAAGGAACTCGCTTTGCCCTGGCTGGTCGGACTAGCACCATGTATCGCCAGCGCTACTGGCAAGAAGCCCAATTTGCGGCAGTGGCTCATTTGCAGGAGTTCTTTGCGGCTCGTAACAAGTCGCTGACCCAGGTGGCGGTGGCCTGGGTGCTGGCCCAGCCGGATATTACCTCGCCCATAGTTGGTGCGACCTCGCCCGAGCAACTGCGCCAATCCCTGGCTGCAACCGACCTCACTTTGGATGAAGAGGAAATGGAGGTTTGCAACGAGGTGTGGGTTTCACTCCCCCGTCTCAGTGACCCAGCCGTGGCGTTGCGATAGATGGGTGTTTGGAGATAGTTACCATATCTTCTAAAAGCCCATAGTAAGATGACAAACAGGGTCTGGGAGTTGAAGGAGAATGGCCGTGACGCAATCGTTAGAGGGATTAGTTAACCTGCCAGCGGCTAGAGCGCTTTCTGAGGGAGAAATTGTTACCGCCACTACCTTGAAGGAACAGCCGCCAATCCTAAGGCGGTTGAGTTTGAGTGGCGAGTCCCTCTAATGGTGGAACGAGCGCACCGGATCATGGCCGAGGCCTAAAAACGAGCTACCCCGCCATCAGCTATTAGAGCAAAGATGGTCACACCACTGCGTCTGCTGGTGTGACGGGAAGCCGATCTTACACTCTACTCTGGCCGCATATTTTATCTTGCAGTTTCATATCAATTGGATATATCATATTGATAAAGAAAGCTAAAACCATGTCGACACTGAAATTAAACTTCAAGTCCTAAAATAAAGGAAAATATATTGATATTAACATCTTAGTAGCTTATACCAGCACAAATTGGAGGCTGATTCCATTTGGCACAGTTCCTGCCCTATAAAACTTTCATAAAGAAGATGGATTCTAAAAGAAAGGCAGCGTGACTATAGGAGGCTATTATCCATGCTCAACGATATTGTCACTACTGAAGACTCTTCTTCATTGCTCCCCGAAACTGAAACTATCTTACCCTGCCAATTCTCTGAGCAGATGGGTAGCGAATCCTCTGAACAACCAGAAAAGCGTCTTATGCTGGCGGTGCTGGAAGACGCTATTGCGACCTTTAAAAGGTGCTCTTTGGCGGATACCCGAAGGAAGCGCCGTTTGCTTAGCGAGATAGAAGAGTGGTTTTCCTCTACAGATGTGAAGTGGCCATTTTCTTTTCAGAACATCTGTGCCGCTCTTGGTATTGACGCCAACTATCTGCTCTGGGGCTTGGCTCGGTGGAGAGCCCATCAGGTTTCATAACAGTCGTGATTTCAGCTCCCTCCCTGGGGCAAGCCACGACTCGGAACAGTAGTGATGGAAGTGTTCTTTTAGTGCCCACTAAAGAGCATCTTCTTTGCACGAGGGAAGAGCACCGGGACTGACGGGGCGATTTCCTCCCATTCCGGGTCGTGGCGCTTGCCTCCCTCAGGATAAAACGCGCCCCAGTAGAAATCCCAAGCACTACCGCGCCCCCAGTCGTTCTTGAGAATACGGGCGAAGCCCCCGCTCTCGGTCTTCATTCGCTCCTTAATCTGGGCCGGTAGTTGAGTAGCCACTTGGCGGAAAAGTTGCTGGAATGGCTCCTCAACGTGTCCTTTGAACTCCTTCTTGTGTGTCAGGTAGAACTCGCGCGTTGGCTTATCATGCAGTTGTGCAAGGAGATCGGAGGTCCGAGCGGAGAAAGGGCATTCGGGGTGTAGTTCGGCGTCGTCGTCTGCTGACGGGGCCTGGTGATCCAAAGTCATGCTGCTACCCCCTTGATGATCTGGATTTCCTCGTCAGTCAGTCCGTACGGCTTGTACACCAGCCGGTCGATTTCCCGGTTCGTCGAGTTGGCCTACCGCTGGAGGGCAGTCTTCGCCATTGTCAACTGCTTGTGCAAAGCAGGCAATTCTTAGGACGCAACCCGGTAAATAGCGGGCCGATATCTGGGCCGGGGAATAGGTTTACCCTCAGCACGGGCCGCCTCAAGCCAGGCTGCTTTGGCAATCTCCACCTCGCGAACGGCTTCCTCAGGCGTCGCCCCGAAAGCGGAGCAAAATTTCAGATCAGGGATATCGGCAATATAGCCACCATCCTCTTCACTGTAGAAGACATTAATGTGATAGTCTTTCATGAGTCCTCTCCCATTTTCAGATTGTACTGCTCTACCAGCGTTAAAAACTGACGGACTTGGTACGGTTTCGCCTTCCCTCCTTGGCTTTGTAGATTCACCAGTTCTGGTACCTGGGGATGGACAAAAACATGGTGGCTCCCGCTGACTCGCGACAAACGGAACCCAAAGGCTTCAACAAGCGCAACCATCTCGTTGAATCGGATATTCTTTGAGCCAGCCAGTGCCTTCTCAAGCGGCTTACGCTTCCTCATGGACTGAACTCGTCCTTCCTCAGCCTATACAGCTGCAGTTTGCTCCACTAAACAAGTCTTGTGTCAGCCCAGGTCCAGTATTGAGAAGATTGAGCTTATCGGAGCACGGTACCAGCACGCTGTTTTGGACCCATCTTTTGTCAACGTGGTCAATAATCTCCGATCCAGTGCACATAAGGAAGGTGCCTGACCCGCTGATAGAGTTTGCGGTCGGCAGTGACAAAAGGGAAGGTTAGTCTTTGGGCCAGAGCCAGGTACAGAGCATCATAGAAGGCACAGTTGTATTGGTGAACCAAAAGGTAGGCCAAGAAAATAAGCTCCCCGTCGCTCACAGTCTTCAGCCCAAGGGCCAGGAACTCCTCAATGGCTTCTTTCCCCTGCTCTTGAGTAATGCGAGGTTTCCGACCTTGGGTGGCTACTGTAATGGCTGAAGGGACCTCATAGCGGATGTGGTCGGGAGCTAAAAGCTCTACCTGACCTTGAGCGAAGCGGGTCAGAATAAGCGTTGCCTTATCCGCGTATTCTTCATCAGCTAAATGCCACTTAGCTGCAACAGAGGCGTCTACCACCAAGGCTTCAGCGAGTTGAGGCCTGAGATGTCCTCGCCTCCCTCCTAGCCTTCCGCACCAAGTCAACGCTAGTCAGGGGACCGATAACACGTTGCTGGCGCTTGGCCAAGATTTGGGCGATTAACGCTTGCCGCCTAGCTAATTCCGCTTGGGTGGGAGACTGGTCGATCGTCATTCCCTGCGGCTTTACCTGAGCCGGTCCATTAACAGTCCCAAGGTTGTCCCTCTTGATGTCAATCTTGTGTGGCTCCACTGGTATCCCTAATTCTTGAAGAGCTTTCCCCACTCCCTTTCGATCGGACATTCGGTAGTATGCTCTTCTTCCTCCTCTAGCAATATCCACTTTCTCCAGAATGCCATACCGAGCTAGCACCCTCAAAGAAGGGAACCATCGACCGAGCCGACGGCATACCCACGCACCAGCGAACTCCTGTGTCTCTTCTGCCTGGTTATAGCAGGCATGGACCACATCCAGCCACTCAGGATGTTCCTTGGCAAAAATCTTAACTACAGCATAGGATGATAACATCATTCCTCCCATACTTTGCATCTAGTTACATCATAAAGCATCATATTACAGCTTTCAATTGCTGGACCGGTCTCCTTGCCCCGGGGCAGGGCACGACTCGGAACGGTGGTGAGGGAAGTGTTCTTTTAGTGCTCACTAAAGAGCATCTTCTTTGCACGAGAGAAGAGCACCGGGACCGACGGGGCGATTTTCTCCCATTCCGGGTCGTGGCGCTTGCCGCGCCTATGTAGCATCACATTAAAACAACCAATGACGCCAAAGCGGTATCCCGCCAGGGCACGGTACCAGGCAACGTCCTGGGCCTTGCGCTGGGTGCCTTCCTCATAGAGGGCTATAAGCTCCTCGGCCGTTGGCAGGGAAGGGATAAGTCGCCGATGGACGCTATCCCAGCTCTCATGATCTGTGAAAACAAGGAGCCAGCCCAGGTCCAGAAGTTGCCCGCCAATGCCAGAAATCTCCCAATCCAGAACGGCGACCAAGGTATCGCCGTCAAAAAGAAAGTTGCTGCCCTGAAAGTCGCCGTGAAAAAGACCCATACGTGGATTTTTAGGTTGGCGTTCTAACAGAAGTTCCCGAACCTCTTGGCCCTGGGTTATCCACTGAGGCTCTGCGGCCTTAGCCAGGATCGGGTCCCAGCGACGGATCTCCGCTTCAAGGGATAAAGGCTCTTCCCAACCGGCCAGCTCTTTTTGCCAGTCGAGCTGATGCACCTGACTGAGGGCACGAATGACTTGGTGGTAGAGATGGGCTACCGCCGGAGGGTTAAGGTCAAAGGAAGAATCCGGCTCCCAGGCGTTAAAGATGCGACCGGGTAGCCGGTAAACCATAATGTAGGGAACCTCAAACCAGCGTAGGTCGCTTCCATACCAGCGCACACCGGGCACCGGTACCTTGTTGCGCTTGAGGGTCTGAAGCAGGGGAGCCTGACGAAGAACATCCGTATTGCCACTCTGCCGCACTCCCTTGGGCGGGAGACGCATTACCAGAGACTCCCGGCAGGGCTGTCCTTCTTCTTGATAGGCCACGTCGAACCCAAAGCTGAGACCGGCATGACCCGGCATCACTTCAACCTGATCGACAATAGCCCCCTTGCCATAATGCTCAATGGCAAAAGCCTGCAGCTGGTGCTGGAGTATTTCTAGGTTCATGGCTGTGGGTTAACCTCCTATGACCATGGCTATTTATTTAGGCGGTGCGTGACCTAAGAATACCTCTTGGGGTAAGCCCCACTGAAAACCGCTCTAGCTCATTTTGACCGATCGGCCGCCCGAGACCAGCGAGGCGGGCGCTTCTCAGTAAAAGCAGCTACACCTTCAGCGAAGTCGGGTTCAGTTGCCATTCTCTCGACAAGTACATTCGAGTTGGACACGGCTGCTGCAATGTCACGGTGAAGGTCGGCATAGATTTGCCGTTTGGTTTCCCGCAGTGAACCGGGTGATACCGTTGCAGCAAGGTTGCGGGCATAGGCGTAGGTATGTGGCAGCAACTCTTCCGGCGGTAGAACCGCATTGACCAGGCCTAAAGACAGAGCCTCATCCGCTAAGAAAATGCGACTCGAAAGCAGCAACTCGTTTGCTCGCGTTAAACCAATTAGGCGAGGAAGCAGCCAGGAAAGGCCGAATTCGGCCGGGAGATTCAGCTTGCCATGAGCAGTAGTAAGCTTAGCACCAGTGGCCGCAAAGCGCAGGTCGGCATAACAGGCCAGCACCAGACCTACTCCGGCAGCCGGACCATTGATAGCAGCAATGACAGGCTTGGAAAGGCCAAAGTGGTAGGCGAAATCGGCGTCGAATTCGGGGCGGACACCATAGCCAGGCTTTGCCAGTTCGTTAGGCGTTCCTGGATCGTAGCGCCCTTTTTCGATGTGGCCTTCTAAGGCACGAGCATCTGCCCCAACGCAGAATGCGCGTCCTGCCCCTGTAACAATGATCACCCGGACTGCCGAATCGTGATCGGCTTGTTGGAGCACCCAGCGATACTCGGTGTGCATCCGCCCTGTCCAGGAGTTCATCCGCTGAGGACGGTTGAGGGTAATCGTGGCGATTTCGTTGTCAACGGCATATTGAACGGTTTTGCATTCCATGTTTTTTTACCGCAATTCTTCTACAATCCCGGGTATAGTAGACTGCAGGGCAGAGCTAAGGGCCTCCATCTGCACACGGTCGGGCTGGCCCGTCCACTCGTCCATAAAGAACTTCTTAACCTCAAGGGTTATACAGCAGGCTGATTTGGGGAATGTCTTGTGTATCCAGCGTGGAAAGTGGCCGCCGCGGAATTTAATATTTTCCCGTACGTCCAGAAGCCTGCCCAGAAATTCAGCCCTGCGCAGGTCCGTAATAAATCGGTCCACTACGGGTGCCCAGTGCTGGCGATCCATAGTTCCGGTTCCCACGTTCACTTCCGGATGAGTCCCCGGGTCGGCCGGCGGACCTTCTGGCCCCTCGCGCCGATGGTTATACGTGTGTAGATCCAGCACCACAAAACGCCCGAAACGTTGTTGCATATCCAGGAAAATCTTCCTGGCCTCTCCATAAAAGACATCATACTCGGCCAATGACCGAGCAATCACCTCTGGGGATGGCTCCGTCTTCCACACCTGTAGACCCCAGGCGTTTTCGGGCTTAAGGTATACTGCTTTATTGCGCGGCCGGTTTACATCTACCTCGAAACGCGAGCGCAGAATCACTATATGGGTGTCAGCCAACTCTGCCCATTCCCCGGTGAACGGATCCTCCTCGCGCAGCCGGTCGGTCTCGTCCAGTGCCAGTGCCTTGGCTACTTCTGCGCGGACACTATGGCCGTTATGAATAGCCGCGGCGACCAGGGGCAGACCGCCGCTCACCTGTACACGGAAACCTTGGGTCAATGGACCTCCTATAGCTGGGCTCCTTTTATAACATTTGCTGTGAAAGAGGAAGGATAACCGGCCATGTCTGGAATTAGAAGAGGGTCTCCCCCGCAGCATGGCTCTCAAATGCCTGAGAATTTCTCTCTATTGTAGGAGCCTCTTAAATGTGGCTCATAGAGGAATGGTCTTGCTGGCAACTTTGACCCCTAAACTCACAGCTGCTATTCTTCCCCTGGGGCGAATAGCAGAATAGCCAATTCGTATTCTGAAGAAAAAACCGAATCTAAGGAGGAAGCTATGTCCATACATCTTCGCCAAATCTGTTTAGTCGCCGAAAAACTGGCGCCTGTTGCTGATGATCTCAAAGCCGTGTTCGGGCTGGAGGTCTGTTTTGTTGACAAAGCGGTTGGTCAATTTGGGCTGGAGAACTCACTATTTCCTGTGGGCAATAACTTTATAGAGGTGGTGGCCCCGATCGAGGAAAATACCGCAGCTGGCCGTTATCTCCGGCGTCGCAACGGCGACGGAGGCTACATGATCATCTGCCAATGCAGCAGCCA
>CBDCRK010000019.1:0-11874 GCA_965220955.1 uncultured Binatia bacterium (SeqCode)
TTGAATCAGAGGGCTTTGTCCAAAGGCTTTGCTGAGGTGCTCAACCACCACCAATCGTTTGGTCTTACGTCCGGAGCCCACAAAATCAACGGAGGATTCTTCCTGGCTGAGGCGCGCGGTTATTTCGGCTAGTTCCGCCTGTAAGGCATGTGCGGTATCAATCCGAGATTTTGCCTTTGTTGCTCTTGCCTTGGGTCCGCGCCGGAGCCACTCAACCTCCCGTCGCACCTTTGCTGACAACGCCTGGGCCTGCTGGGTTTGAGCATTTTGGTATTCCTCTCGTTTGATGATGAAATCCGAATACCTTCCGGTGACAAGAAATATTCCATCCGCATACCGGTTGTTTAGTTCCGCAACCTTATTCGTGGCGCGTTCTAAAAACCACCGATCATGGCTCACTATCAACCAAGCCCACGGGGCTTGGGACATCAGCTGCTCCAACCATCTCATCCCTTCCAGGTCGAGATGATTCATGGGCTCATCCAGCAACATCACATCTGGGTTCTGGACAAAACCACAAGCAATCGCTAGCCGCTTTGCCCATCCCCCGGAGAGGGAGCCTACAGTTTGGCTCCCTTTTTCAAAGCCGATGCGTCCCAACGTTTCCTGCACCCAAGCGGCAATTTCATCAGCAGCCAGCCCAGAGGCAACGGCGGCACGTTCGACTTCCTCAACCACTGTTGCTTCAGGATCAAACTCAGACTGTTGGGGAATATAGGCGACCCGCAGGTGCTGGCGTCGGGTCACAGTCCCCTGATCGGCCTGTTCGAGTCCAGCCAAGATTTTCATGAGAGTGGATTTGCCGGAGCCATTAGGACCAATGATTCCCAAGCGGTCTTTGGCAAACACGCCAATGGTGAGATTATGGAACAGGCGTTTAGCGCCATATGACTTTGTCAGGTTCTGACAGTAGATCAAAGCGGACATTAACAGGCCTCAGCTGCTCACATTCATCCGATCCATGGCTCCCATCCCCTCCAAGGCCAAGCCATAACCAAGTATCTCTTGCATGAGCCGCTTAAGCTGCAGGGTAAGGACCACTCGGCTGTAGCGCAGGGTGAGGGGCGGCTGCTTGACTAGTTGTTCGGCCAGTTCCCACGCCCGGGATAAGAGCTGGTCACGCGGCACCACCTCATTGGCTACACCCAGATTGAGGGCCTCTTGGGCAGAGAGTTTCTGTCCGGTCAAGAGAAAATACCGGCCCCGGTTTGTGCCCAGAAGCAAAGGCCAGATCACATGCACTCCATCCCCGGGAACCACGCCGTTTTTGAAATGCGGGGCATCCTGAAATGCGGCGGTGTCAGCCGCCAGCACAATGTCACATAGCACTGCTATTTCGGCATGGATCAGGGCCGGGCCGTTGACCGCGGCAATCATGGGCACCTCAATGTCTAAAAGGTTCATGAGAAGCCGCTTTCCCTCCCAGTAAATTTTATCCCAGCCGCGCGGCGTGCCAATATTACCAAAGCTGGGGAAGTCGATTTCGGCACAAAAGGCATCACCAGTGCCAGTCATGATCACAACCTTGTTGTCCGGGTCAGAACCAATGTCGGTAAAGGCATAGCCGAACTCGCGATGCGCGCTTTCGTTCCATTGTAGAGGACCACCCTTGGTCTGGAAGGTGACTTGTAAGATACCGTTGCGTCGCTCCATACGGATATCTTGGTACTTGTTGGCATACTCTTCCAATTGGGCCATAACTGCCTCCTTCCTGAATCGACAAGATGTTACACCAATGAGAAAGGGGCGCCCAGCCGGCCACCCCTCCCTCGTCTCTCCTGTTGTGAGGCCTAAGCATTGGTCAACGCTTAAGCATTGACCGCTTTAGGCTCACCTCCCTGAGAGGCAAAAGTCACCTTTCCCACCTCGGACCCACTTAAAACCACCAGCAGGTGGACCTCTTCGTCACCAATATTGCGAAATCCTTCCTGTACTCCTGCTGGAAAAGAGATCGTATCCCAGGGGCCAAGGACGACCTCATTCTCCCCGTTGTCGTCGCCCCAGAAAAAGGCACATTTACCGGATAGCACAACAAACACTTCTGGCTTCGGGTGACTATGCAGCGGAGCCCCTTTCCCTGGATCGACCTTATTAATCGCCATGTAAAAGCCATGGTCTCCCTCGATGGGTGGGACGGTCGTTCCTGCCCGGCCGATAAGGGCGTGGCCCTGGGTGCCGTCGGGAACGTAGCCCTTAATAAAACTTGCATAATCAATGGGCTTGAGTTCCTCAAAGCGAGCTATACGCTTGAGCATCTCCTCACGTGAAACTTGTACCTTGGCCATAATTCCTCCTCCTTTCCTGAAATGTTTTTTTGGCAAAGACAGCATGAAACACCTGACCGGCCTATGTCAAGAGCGGAGGTCGCATGGGTACTCTTGTCGTTCTACTCCTCCATGAGATAGAGTTGGCAGCAACGGAAAGTGAGGATCTACAATGCCAAAGAGAAAAATCCTGGTTGCGGGGGCTTCTGGCTTGGTCGGCTTTGCCGCCTTGCGGCACTTTACCCAGCTTGCCGACTGGGAGGTCGTGGGAGTTTCCCGCCGAGTACCTGGCGGCCTAGAGGGTGCCACCCTCATCTCGGTTGATCTCACCGATAAAGCGCGCTGTGCCGAAGTCTTTGGACAAATGAGCGATGTCACCCACCTGGTCTATGCTGCGGTCAACGAAAAACCCGGCCTTGTCCAGGGCTGGCGCGATCGCAACCAGATGGAACTCAACCTAGCCATGCTCAAGAATCTGTTCGAACCCCTAGAGGCGGCTGCCAAGGGTTTGCAGCATGTTTCGCTCCTCCAGGGGACCAAAGCCTATGGGGCTCACATTGCTCCTTTTCCTGTGCCGGCGCGCGAGCGCTGGCCGCGTCACCAACACGAAAATTTCTACTGGCTGCATGAAGACTACCTGCGGGAGAAACAAATGGGGAGGGATTGGCGCTGGACCATTCTGCGCCCACAGCTTGTCTTTGGAGAAGCCATTGGCAGCAATCTGAACGTGCTCCCAGCTATTGGCGTGTATGCGGCTTTACGGCGTGAGGCTGGCCTTCCTTTATCTTTTCCTGGGGGTCCTCCCTACGTCTTTGAGGCAGTAGACGTCGATCTGCTCGCCCGCTCGTTCGAGTGGGCAGCCACAACGCCGACGTGTGGCAATGAGATCTTCAACATTACCAATGGCGATGTCTCCGTGTGGCAAAATGTCTGGCCGACCATTGCCGAGGCCCTGGGAATGGAGGTAGGACCGCCAGAGCCTTGTTTGCTGGCGGATGAGATGCCGAAGAAAGAAGCCGAATGGGCCGCCATTGTGCGCAAATACAAGCTGCGTGCGCCAAGCATCCGTGAGTTTGTGGGCGAATCCTTTTCCCTGGCTGATTTCTGTTTCGCCTACGGTAGGGAACAATCCCCACCGCCCATGATTGTGAGCACAATTAAAGCACGGCAGGCGGGATTCCACGACTGCATGGACACTGAAGACATGTTCCGAAAATGGATCAAGAGGTTCCAGGAACTGCAGTTGTTTCCCCCGCTTGGCAGGGACCTGTAGCCTCCGCGAGAAGACTCCCTTCATTTCGTAGGCTTTCCAGTAGTCGGAGTTAGACGGTTCCTACCCGTCAAACGGGTCTTGTCCGTCAATTTTGCTGGCCGGAGCTGGGCAGGACGAGGGCTCCAGCAAGAAGGAAAAAGTTTTGGGCGTAACAGAGCAGTTTTCTTCCCTACCTGAGCGGATGCGAGGAGTTTTCTACGGGTGGTGGTTGGTAGTCATCAGCGGCTTTGTAATGATGCTCGCCCATGTCCCGCTCTTTCATGCCATGGGGGTGTGGGCAGTAGCCCTAGAGCGTGAGTTCGGCTGGAGCCGGACCCAGTTGGGCTTGGCCTTCACCTTCACCCGGATTGAAGGGGGCTTAATGGGGCCGGTTGAGGGCTATCTTACTGACCGGATCGGAACTCGGCGCATGGTTCTTATTGGGCTTCTGGTTTTAGGGGTGGGATTTCTCCTCTTCAGTCGGATCCAAAATCTATGGATGTTTTACCTGGCTTATGTAGTTATGGCCGTAGGCCAAGGCTTCGGAGGATGGCTCCCCCTAATGACTATGTTAACACACTGGTTCGAGCGACAACGATCTATGGCCATGGGATGGGCCAATATGGGCAGCCGGTTGGGGGCGTTGCTGCTGGTGCCGACCATCGCCTGGGCCATTGACCCAGACTATAATCGTTTGGGGTGGCAGACAACCGCCTTGCTCTTGGGCATTTTCACCCTGGTGGTAGCCTTGCCGATTTCTCGGCTAATTCGCAACCGGCCCCAAGATTATAACCTGCTGCCCGATGGCCAACCGTTAGTTTCTCCAGCGGCTACGGCCCCCCAAAGGGCGGCTACAGTCGAGTTGACACCTATAGCGTTTTTCATCTGATATAACGCTCCCAGCGCTCCCACGACCCTGAGCCCTTCTTTCTCGCGTGTTGCTCTTGCCATACAAGGGCCAAAAGGAGTAAAGAGAGGGTTAGAATGCACTACCAACATAAAACCCAAAAGGAGGTGTCTTATGGGAGTTGCAGAGAATAAAAATGTGGTCCTGGGCTTTGTTGAGGCTCTTTCCCACGGCAATATTGAGGCGGCCAAAGCTGCCTTTGCCGACGATGCCACTTGGTGGCTTCCTGGCTCTCTACCCGTGTCCGGCACACACACAGGCAAGAAGGCTATCTTTGAGGATTTCTTTGGTCGGGCTGCGCCCCTCATGGAACCCAACAGCACGTCCATCCAGGTGAAAAACGTGATTGGCGAGGGAGATTGTGTGGCGGTGGAGTGGATAGCGCGCGCCAAAACGGTAAAAGGACGCAATTATGAGAACTACTACCATCTGATGTTTGAGGTCAAGAACAATAAGATTCAGACGGTCAGGGAGTACGTGGACACGCTGTACGCCAAAGAGGTGATATTCAGCTGAGGAGCAGACACCATCTGAGCAGGAGCGGAGCTCGCCTCCGCTTCTTCCTGCTTCGGGTTATGGAAAAGCTTGCAGCTTACCCCGCCTGACTGCTACGCTTCCCTCGACGCCGAAAGACGGCGCAAGGGAGCGTTGTTGTTAGGTGGCAGCAGGAAGAACGGCGAAATAGAAAACAGAGAGATTCAGTGGCATATCGGGCCAAAGACTTCTGCCACAGGTACTGGTGATATCCCATTCAGCGATTGTCACCAAAGGCTTCATCCCGGCGTCGTGCCCGTTCTGTCCCAGCAGCGGCATCCTCCCCCTGTTCAAGGCGATAGATCCTGGTGTAGGCATAGGTTTGAAAAGCTCCGGTAATACCGGTCCGGAAGCCCATCTCGTCCTGCATCTGATTGAGGGAAAATTTGGCTAGCCGCAGGGCAAAGGGATCTTGTAGCGCTATGCGTTGCGCCAGCTTCATGGTCTCCTCCTCAAGCTGGTCACGGGGCACCACCCGGTTGACCAGCCCTAGCCGCTCCGCCTCCTCAGCCGTGATCCAATCCCCGGTGAACAAGTACTCCTTGGCTTTGCGAAAGCCAATGTCCCAGGGTAGACTGGCATACTGAACATGTGACCCTGCCCAGCGTACTGTGCGGTCGCAGAACTTGGCATCATCCGAGGCAATAATGAGGTCACAGGCAGAAGCCAGCATAAGCCCCCCCATAATGCAGTAGCCCTGCACCTGGGCAATGGTGGGTTTGGGACAATCACGCCAGCGTAGGGTGTTATCCAGGTATAGATCGCGGCCACGTTTATATTCTCCCGGCATACCAGGAGCATAGGGCCGCCGCCGCCAATCTTCACGCTCCTGGGGGCTGCCAACATCGTGCCCAGCCGAAAAGTGCTTACCGGCCCCAGCTACAATGACTACCTTTATCGCGTCGTCTTCACCGGCCAGGGCCAGGGCCTGATCGAACTCTTCCAGCATGAGGCGGCTCTGAGCGTTCAGGACCTCAGGCCGGTTCACGGTGATTGTTAACACTGCGTCGTTCTGCTCAAGCTTCAGTGTCTCATAAGACATGATTACTCCCCCTTTCTTTGTTCTTTACCTGCCACTTAGGACTTGCCATGGGCAGTCATATGGAATGGGGACTAGAGTAAAATATCTTCACCTCTCAGGGCAAGGCCCATTGCCTCATCCCGCGAATCTGCCCTACCTAATACAATAATCGGCACAAGCGTTACCGACCGATGCAACGAGCAGAGTACATCCATAAAGGTGACGTTCCACGGGGGCTCACACATTAGCGCAAAGCCTAAGAGCTTGGAAATTCTTGTAGAGGTGGTAGAATTTCAACTGAGCAATGAGTTGACGCTTTGAGTGGGATCCAAAGAAGGCAGTAGCAAATTTTACAAAGCACGGGGTCTCATTTTGAGGAGGTGCTCACAGTCTTTTCAGACCCTCTGGAAGGTTGCTTACTACGCCGTAGTACCCAGAGATAAGCCTTCGACTGACTGTGTGGCGCAGCAAGGAACATCATGAATAAGCACAATGAAGCCCTTTACCAAGCCAGGATCGATCTCACGGCCGCACTTCGCTGGGCAGACCGGCTCGGACTGAGCGAGGGCATCTGCAATCACTTCAGCCTTGTTGTCCCAGGCACAATAGATCGATTTCTGCTCAATCCCCAAGGCATCCATTGGTTCGAGCTGCAGGCGAGCGACCTGCTCATTGTCGATCCAGACGGCCACGTGGTCGAAGGAAAGGGGAAGGCCGAGCCAACGGCGTTCTTCATCCACTCCCAGATTCACCTCAGCAACCCGTCTGCCAAGTGCGTGCTGCACACGCACATGCCTTATGCGACTGCCTTGTGCGCCATCGACGGTGGTCGCCTCGAGTGGATCAGCCAGAATTCGCTGCGCTTCTACGATGGCGTTGCTTACGAAGAGGAGTACAATGGCCTTGCCCTGGATGGGGCGGAGGGACAGCGTATCAGAGAGAAGCTAGCCAGAGGTAAGGTTTTGTTTCTTGCCAACCATGGCGTGATTGTTACTGGGCCAGACGTTGCAACCGCGTTCGACGACTTATACTACCTGGAGCGGGCATGCATGATTCAGGTGCTGGCCCAATCGACAGGTGCGCCACTCAAACGGGTCCCCGACCCTGTGTGCCGTCGAACGCGCGAGCAGATTGAAGCGGAACGCCAGCAAGCCTCCCTCCATCTGGAGGCAATCAAGCGGATCCTGAGGCGCGAGGCTCCCGAGTTCCTGGAATAGTGGGAATGTAGCAGTTAGAGGGAGCTTTTCTCTTGCAGAGGAGGCGCAAAGAGGGTAAAGGGAGAGTCAGAACTCATCCCGCATAGGAGAGGGAAAACACTGCCACAATAAAGAGGAATTATGGCAGAAGCTTTCCTGTTGTGGGACCACACTTTAGGGATAAAAAGGAGGGACAATTATGCTCACACGACTTTTTCATGTGAATATCTGTGTACGGGATATGGAGCGGTCGGTCCGCTTCTACCAGCAGCTGGGGTTTAACAAAGTTAACGACTTTACGGTGGAAGATCCCAGTGTAGGCGATGGGCTCGGGATCAAGGCCAATAAGGTGCATGGGGTATTCATGCGTCTTGGCGATGATGCCAACGCGCCAGTGCTTGATCTAGTGCAGTTTGTCGATCCACCGACCCAGGGCCAACCTTATTCTAGCCTGAACAATGTGGGGATCTGCCGGATCGCTTTTGCCGTTGACGATATTGATAAGACCTACGAAGACTTGAAAAAAATGGATGTAGAGTTTGTTGCGCCCCTTAAGACCATCGAGGGAGTGGCTGGCGCCAAAACCAGCTTTGTGTGCTTCAAAGATCCGGACGGCACAGTGCTCGAACTCATTAGCGGCATGTAGGCAGGGATAGAGGTATGAGGGCGTAGAGAACTACGCCTTGCTAAGGAAGGCCATAGGTTAAGCCAGCCTCCTACTGAGGAGGCTGGCCGTCTATTTCCTACAGCACGGTTGAGCAGATATCCCGCCCAGCCAGCGCCAGACTTTAACACCACCACTTTCACAAAAAGCGGGCTGAGCCGGACCCCTCCGAGGCTCAAGCCAGGCTCCTCCCACCTTCTTCCTGATCTCTTTTGGCCATTGAAATTGGCTTCTTAGCCACCTATTCTTGTGACACTCAGACCTTATTAAGGAGATCGAAAAATGCAGGAGATCCGCGAACAGCTGATCAGAGACCTGGCTGAAGCAGCTACCGACCCAGAGCTGGAAGAGATTCGTATCCGCTACCTTGGTCGAAAAGGGGAAATAACCCTGCTACGAAAGAATGCTGACTTCAAATCCATGTCGCCGGATGAGAAAAAGAATTTCGGGCAGCAGTTCAACGAGCTAAAGGATTTCGCTGAACAGCAGATTCATGAAGCGCTTGCCAGCAGAAAAGTGGGCCAGAAGCCCAAGACTACTATCGATATGACCCTTCCGGGCCTGAACAACAGCATGGGTCACCTTCATCCGATTTCACTGGTGCAAATGGAATTGGAAGAGATCTTTCAGGCCATGAGCTTCATGATCTTGAACGGCTATCATGTCGAGACGGAGTTCTACAACTTCGAGAGCCTTAATATTCCCAGCGATCACCCTGCACGAGATATGCAGGATACCTACTGGCTGAAGAATGGCATGTTGCTCCGAACGCACACCTCAGCCAACCAAGTGCGCGCGCTGGAGAGATTGGGGGCACCGCTGCGCGCCATTTTTCCCGGCCGGTGCTTTCGCAACGAAGCCGTCGACGCCAGCCATGAAAACACCTTTTATCAGCTCGAAGGCCTGATGGTGGATAGAGAAATCTCCGTGGTGAATTTGATTGCCGTTATGAAGGCCCTGTTGAGCGCGGTCTTTCACCGTGAAGTTACGGTGCGGCTACGCCCAGGATATTTCCCTTTTGTTGAGCCGGGCTTCGAATTGGACATTCAATGCCTGATTTGTCAGGGCAAGGGCTGTTCTACCTGCAAGAAATCCGGCTGGCTAGAGCTACTTCCCTGCGGCCTAGTGCATCCCCGGGTTCTGGAATTCGGTGGAGTGGACCCGAATCAGTACAGTGGTTTTGCCTTTGGTCTTGGCCTGACACGGCTGGCTATGATGAAGTACAACATTCCGGATATTCGGCTGCTGAATTCCGGGGATATCCGTTTCTGCGAGCAATTTGTTGCGGCTGTCTGAGCAGGAGAAAATCAATGAAAATATCGCTTGAGTGGATTTCTCTCTATGTGGATATATCCGGTGTGTCCCCGCAAACGGTAGCTGATCGGTTGACCATGTCAACCGCTGAGGTCGAAGGAGTACAAACGCTGACTCGTTGTCTGAAGGGCGTACGGGTTGGTAAGGTTTTATCGGTTGAGCCTCTTGCCGATGGTCAGAAACTGGCCCGTGTCCAGTGCGGCCCCGACTGCTTTACCACGGTCTGCGGTGCTCCCAATGTCCGAGAAGGAATGAAATCAGCTTTTGCGCCTGCTGGCGTACAAATTGCCGGCGGGCAACCCGTCGGGGTCAAGGAATTCTCCGGCCATACCAGTCAAGGTATTCTGTGCTCATCCAATGAACTAGGAATGGGCGGCGGGCACTTCGGCATCCTGGAGATCCCGGATGGGGTTGAGAACGGGGCCTTATTAGCGGATCTCATTCCTCCCTCAGACACCGTTATTGAAATCGATAACAAGAGCCTTACCCACCGTCCCGATCTGTGGGGACATTATGGCTTTGCCCGTGAAGTTGCCGCTATCTTTGGGCGGAGACTGCAACCTCTGGAACTGGCCGACCTGTCTATCTACCATGCCTTGCCACCCTATCCTTTGGAGATTGAGGATCTTGAGAACTGCCCTTGCTATGGCTGCCTGGAGATGGGCGGTGTTGCCGTTGTGCCTGCCCCTCTGGCCATTCAGTACCGCCTGCATGCGCTGGGACAGCGTACCTTTAATATCCTGGTTGATCTTACCAATTATATTATGTTGGAACTTGGTCAGCCCATGCACGCCTTCGATGGTAGCCGGCTGCAGGCAGTAAGAGTGGCGCCGTTAGGGTCTGAGGGCAGCTTTACCACCCTCGATGGTCAGACCCGGCAAATGCTCCCGGCCGATCTGATGATCTGGAACGAAAAAGAGCCGGTGGCACTGGCGGGCATTATGGGCGGGCTCAACAGTGAAGTCGACACGGGCACCGCCAAACTCCTGCTGGAGAGCGCTAACTTTAAGGATGCCCGCATTCGGCGCACCGCCACCCGTCTGGGCATTCAAACGGATGCCAGCCAGCGCTTCGAGAAACAGCAGCCCCCGATCAACACCAAGACCTCAATCGAACGCTTTTTACACTTGATGCAAGCCTCCGGTATGCAGCCACAAATCCTTTCCCGCTTCACCTACAGTGGAGATCTTAAAGAGGCTGTGCGCCGACTGGAAATACCCAAGGATTTTTTCAACCGGCGGATTGGCAATCCTATCTCCAATGAAACGATCGTTTCTATTTTGACCTCCCTTGGTTTTGCGGCTGAGGTTGCCAACGGCACCGTAAAAGTGGGAATTCCGCCCTTCCGCAGTGAGAAGGATATTTCCCTCCCGGTTGACATCTTGGAAGAAGTCACCCGTATCAACGGCTACGATAATCTAGAGCCAAAGATGCCGGATTTCTTAGTAGATAAAGTTTCCTTCAACGATCGCCTCCGAACCGAGCACAAGGCTCGCCGCTTACTAGCGCAGGCCCATGGCTTCACGGAGATTCATAACTACAGTTGGTTTGATGAGTCATGGTTGCAAACCATTGGCTACCAGCCTGGGCCGACTCTGGAAGTAACCAACCCCAGCGCGGAGCAGTATGTCCGTTTACAGACCACACTCATTCCTAACATTCTGGCGGCGGTTAAAAAAAACGTCCTTCTCCGGGATCGTTTGCAAGTCTTTGAACTGGGACGGGGCTATTTCCCAGCTGGAGAAAGCGCTTGCCAGGAGGTGAATTTTCTTTCCGGTGCCAGTCTTGAGCACGAAAGGATTGCCCCCCTGGAAGATCATTTTCGTTCCGTCAAGGGAACCCTGGAAGCCCTGGCACAGCAGTTGAACGTGGGGGCATTCGAGTTTGAGCCGGCTAAGGAAGGCACAACTCCATGGCAGATACCGGGCTGTTTTGTCCATATCCAGCTGCAAGACCAGGTTATTGGCAGCCTGGGGTTCCTGACTGGACCTCTGCTGGCCGAGATTGCCTCGCAGTCTCAAATTGTCTGGTTTGAGATTGACTTCGATAGACTCCAAGGCCCGATCTTTCCCGAGACCAGCTATGAAGCCTCATCCAGATACCCGGGCTCGTGGTTCGATTTCTCTATTGTGGCCAGCCCCGAAGCAGGTTTTGTCGGACTTGTCCGCCTGCTGGATGAATTTTCTCATCCCTTGCTGAAGAAAAGAGACTTCATTACCCTTTATAAAGGCCAGGGCCTAGAACAAGGAATGGGCAGTTATACCTTCCGATATTGGATCGAATCCAAAGAAAGAACGCTCACTGGCGAAGAAATCGAGGCTTTCCAGCAGGAATACCTGGAATTCCTCAAATCCAAGGGACTCAGTCTAAGATAGTTTTTCAAGGCCGTTGGCAGATGAACACTCAGGCGATTTCTCAAGGGGAATCAAGGAGTTTTCCAGGCAACTGAATCGGCAAGAATGAAAAACCATTGTGGACACAAGAAAGGTGAGGGAAAGCCATGGAACACAACAGTCGGATGCCATTAGCAGGTATTAGGGTGATCGACTTGACTATTTGGGTCCAGGGACCCTTGGCCTCTATGATGCTTGCAGATCTGGGAGCCGAGGTCATCAAGGTAGAGAAACCGGGACAGGGCGACTTTTCCCGCGGAGTACAATCGCTCTTTGGTAAGTCTCAGTTCCTACCTGATGGAAAAAATCTGATGTTCGAGGTTGCCAAC
>CBDCRK010000020.1:0-9504 GCA_965220955.1 uncultured Binatia bacterium (SeqCode)
GAGGCTAACAACATATTGCTCGGTACCCCCTATTGCCTATCAGAGTATATATGTTAAGTTTATTTTAAATTAATATTAAGAGAAATTTATACAACTATAAGTAAGCAATAAGTAAGAAGGAAAGGACGAACAAATGCCTTGGCGTCTAGCAGCAGCCTATCCTGACTATGTCTTCCAATTCGGCGCCCTGCTGCGTGATCCAGTCTACCACGGCGTGCAGGTCCCAAAAGGCAAGGGGCAGCCAGTTCTTCTTATCCCGGGATTTCTGGCCGGCGACTGGACCCTAAGGGTCATGGCTGGGTGGCTGAACCGCATAGGCTACTGCCCCTACTTCTCTGGCATCGATTGGAATGTCGATTGCCCTGATCGGACAGGCGAGCTGCTGCAATGGCGGCTGGAACATATTATTAAAGAAGGTGGCGGTCCTATCATTGCCATTGGCCACAGCCTGGGAGGGATGCTGGCTCGATTCCTGGGCGCTAATTTCCCAGAGAAAATCCAGCATGTGATTGCCCTGGGATCTCCCATCGATAATTCTGCCCAGGTCGTGCATCCGCTAGTCCGTGTGACATCGCAGATGCTACAGCCACTGCGATGGATGCGGGGCCAGTCTGGTCCTGGCTGCGGCAGTCTACAGTGTACCTGCCGGTTCAGCCAGAGTGTTTTTTCCTCGCTACCTGCAGGGGTAGGGTTTACAGCGATTTTCTCCAAGCAGGACGAAATCGTGGATTGGCGCGCGAGCATGGACCCCCAAGGTAATAATCACGAAGTGTCAGGTGGGCACCTGGGCTTGATTGTTAACCGGCAGGTCTACCGTGCGCTTGCCCGTACCCTGGCACACGTTACCCCGTCTCTAAATTAAGCTACAATCGGAGTAGCTTAGAAGATTATTACAGTCCATGAAGGCGTGGACATCACCATAACCGCTAAGCTCTATATACCCGTCACTAAATAAACTCTCACCCTATGAGTGCCTACAGCAGCTTGTGATTCTCCTCAGTCCGCATTAGTCACGGAATTGAGCGGGTAAGGAAGAAGTTTTCGCTGGGCTGTTTGAGCAGGGTCCATGGTAGGAGCCCTACGTCCACTGACAAGCAACCAATCTCGTACCACACTCACAACAACAGCAGCCGCGAATATTGTCCCAAAAATTGTGGTTGTCGGACGAGAGAAGAGTGGCCATAAGGCAACGCTGAGAAACCCAGTCATACATCCACCAATGATTCTCCGCCTCCGGCTTGGAGGCAGTTTGCCAACAGGCCGGCCTTTTCGTTCACGCCAGCGAATAGCAAAGACAAAAAGGTAATGGGCCACGCCCACAAAGAGGAACCATACCGGCAACTGATGGTACTGAACAGCAAGGAAGACGGCTACCAATGCCCCCAGCGAATCAAACTCCATATCCAGCTTTTTGCCCAGCTCGGTTATTTGATTTATCCTCCGGGACACATATCCATCAAAGAAATCGCCAACAATAACAAAGGAATACAGAAGCCCGGGGATCCAGGCGAGCCTACCTGGAGGCCAAGGGGAAAAGAGAAACCCCGCTAAAAACCCAATGGCAAGACCACGCACAAGAGTAATCGTGTTCGCTATGCCCAAGGTGGGCAACAAGAAATTATCCCCCGGACTGTAATTGTCTTTGAGTCCCTGGCGGAGAAGTCTCAAGAGCAGGGCGAGTGTACAGGCCGCAACCATTGCCCAACGTCTGGCATTAACCGGGTGCCAGATAACCTGCAAGATCCCGTAACCGCAGAGGAGCGAAAAGACCGCCCAGAGAAAAGCGATCCACCAATGGGAGCGCAAGCTCTTGAGTGCCAGATTCGCTGCTGCCTGATCTACTATCATGTGGCGTTAAAACAAGTGAAGCATGCTTCTGGTTTTATATCAACTCAGCCAGTAGCTGCTTCGTCCCTTGCAGGGTTGATGCTCAGTTCATGCCTGATTGGCAAAGCCTCCCCTTCTCTGTCTCCCATAGGCAAACTAAAGTAGTTTTCGTTGACCGAGAGTTCGGTTTACCATAGACATATAGGAAAAAAGAAGACAGAGGTCAGGATATGAGTACCCTATCTAAGGTTTCGGGGGTAGCCATGCTGGAACAAACGATTAGCAAGCGTAGACCCGAGTATCAGGAGTATAGCAAAAACACCAACACCTTCTTTCCCTGGTTCTCCCGGCAGCGTTCCCTGCCATAAGCTCCTGGGATAAGACTGATTTTTGCTTCCTTGACAGCTCTCACCAAAACGGGATAGGGAAAATCAGACCACCAAAGGAGGGGTTTTATGGCCCAGAGCATACTTTTCCAGAACGCACGCCTGATTGATGGCCTTGCCGACCAGCCACGTGAAAAAGTCTCTATCTTAGTCACCGGCGAGCGCATCACGGCAGTTGAGTCCGGTCCTCTCCCACCACCTGCCGGGGCACAAGTCATCGATTTGGGCGGCAAGACCGTGCTTCCCGGTTTGATCGATACCCATGTCCATACCTCACTAATGGGCGACGAAGGTCTTCCCCTGTTTCTTGCCGCCGGGGTGACAACCGCGCGTGACGTGGGGGGTAAGCTAGAGAAGGTACAACAAATCAAAGCTGACCTCAGCAGTGGCAAAAAGCTCGGGCCTCGGCTGTTCATCTATGGCCCGCTTCTTGATGGGGCTGAGAAGAGCTTCGACTATGCCGCCTTTGTAGAGATGATTGATACCGTTCCTTCCCCTGAAGTAGTGCCGCAGAAGATCGGCCCCCTGCTGGACGCCGGGGTGGACGGGGTCAAAATCTATTTCACCATGCCACCGGAAACCGTACAAGAGGTCATTCGCTTTGTTGACAAGCGCGTGCCCATAACCGGACATCTCGGCTACACGCAGTCCATTGACGCAATTAAAGCCGGCATTAACGGCCTAGAGCACGTATGGATCTCTCCGTACAACGACTTCTGTGCCCTGGAGATGCGCTTTGGTCCTGGCGCCTCCATGTTGGATCCTCAGTTCTGGACCCGAACTCTCAAGGGATGGGAAGAAGCCGATCTGCAAGGTTCTGGAGCTCGCACCTGGTTCGACGCTATGGTAGAACACCAAGTCCACATGGGCACCACACTAGACCTTTTATGGATGGCCAAGTGCGGCAGCGAAGCCGCGCAAGGCGATCCCGACCGGCGCTATATTCCTCCCGCAGCGCTTGCTCGCCAGAAAGCTATGACTGCACGCCTGGGTGAGCGGCCGGACTGGGATATGCACATAGGATTGTTTGAGCCGCATCAAGGGGTTAAGGCACTAGAAAAACACCAAGAAGTGACACACCTGCTACACCAGGCTGGCGGCCTCATAGTAGGCGGCACCGACTGTGGGGCCATACCCTACCCTCCACCGGGTTTCGCTTTACTGCGCGAGATTGAGCTGTTGGCCGAGGCTGTGGGTTCCATGGCTGCGCTCAAAGCCGTTACCTCAGTTGCAGCCCTTTGCTTGTGGAAGGAAGAAGACATTGGCACGGTAGCTCCTGGGCGGTATGCCGATTTGCTGGTAGTCGACGGTGACCCGCTGCATGATGTACGTGAGCTGCGCAAACTCACCACTGTCTACCGTGGCGGCATAGCCTACGACCCGCAAGAAATTTTGGCTCAAGCCCCCAAGTCGCCAGTGGTCCCCTAGCCTTAGAGGACTGAGCCTTCTTTCTTTTCTCCCGCATAACCGCGGGAGAGGACTGGGTACAGAGCGGTGGAAGTAGATAACCACTGATGTGAATACCGATGAAGTAGTTTTCCTTAGCCTGTTTCGTCGGCGTTAATCCCTCTGGCAACCCTGGACCGGTTAACCCCGGCTATTTGCCGTACGCGTAGTGAGAAGGACTCCGCTAATGACCATGGCAGTTCCAACCATGTGAAATCGGCTGACTCTTTCCCCCAAAAACAGGGCAGAGAAGAGCAGGACAATAATAGGAATTAGGTTCATAAACACTGCAGCCCGGTGGGGACTGATGGTGGCCAGAGCTTTATAATAGAGCAGATTCGTCAGGGGAGAGAGTAAACATAGGTACCCAACCGAGACCACGGCCAAGAGAGGAAGCCGTGGCGGCAGGCTCAGTGATGAGGTGGTCAACGCTAGAGGGAGTAACATAACCGAGCCCACCAGATAGGCACTAGCGGTTGCGGCGGTAGGGGAACGACGGGCTAATACCACCCGACCATAGACGGTGTAGGTTGCCCAGTTAAGCTGGCCACACAAAATGAGGAGGTCACCCCAGCTAAAGGAGGTGTTTAGCAAATTTTCCAGCGCTCCCTGACAGATAATGACCAGCAGGCCGGCAAAGGAAAGAATAATACCCGCCACGCTGGCCAAGGTAAGACGTTCTGCCAAAAATATCCAGGAGAGCAAGGTTACCCAAATCGGCGTCGAAGCCGCAATAATCCCGGCATTTGAGGCGGTGGTAAGCCGCAGGCCAAGATAAAAGAGTATGCCGGAGGCCACCACCCCGGTTGTGGCTAAAACCAGTGTGCTCTTGAGATCCTCAAACAACACCTCCCACCAGTTGGGCGTGGATTTACGACCAATGAGAAGAAGAACTATAGTACCGACCACGGTCCTCATGGTAATGAGGGTTAGCGGGCTCACAATACCAAGGGTGAACTTGCTGGTGGGAAAGTTGCCTGCCCAAAGAAAAATAACGCCCAATAACAGGAAATAGACCAAAAGAACGAACCCTTCCTTTATCTGCTTGACGGGTCAAGAACCTGCTTCCTTCCAAAGGAAGGATGGTTTGTCAAGCCAGGGGGCTTTATCCTCACCTCTTGGTCTCAATTATATAGATAGTGCCCAGCCATGGGATTACCTCAATCCAGAGCTGCCCAAGTTTCCCCAAATGCCAGAGAGGTAAGTGCTGTGGTTTGTTCCCTGTTCGCACTCGCAAAAAGCGGGTTACCTGCCAGAGAAAACCAGGGATATCTGGAAGTCTTTGGCCTGTCGCTGCTAAGCGGGTAGCATCCGCCCTCGGCTTCGCTTTACTTCGCTCGGGGTCGGCGGTAAAGTGGCACCATGAACGAGAGTTTCGAAAATCGACCGCTCCTTTGACAAGCTGTCGGCCAGAAAGGAGTACATTGACTATGGACATCGGGCTCTATGCCAACACCCACGGTCTAGGTTATCGCGATGAGACAAACCTCTTTGCCAGAAGCATCCCGGCAGCGCAAATGCGTCCCGTCCAGATAGCCCAGCTGGCCGAGCGCTCGGGATTTCACTCCTTGTGGTTTCCGGACCATGTCTGCATGCCCAGGCAGTCGACCAGTGCGCATGCGGCCAACGCCTCGGGAACGCGAGCTTATGAGCCGCAACACAACATGCTTGACGCAGCTGTGGTCATGGGAGCTGTGGCTGTCAGCACAAGCCGCCTCAAGCTAGCCACCAGTGTGCTGATTGCCCCCTACCGGGGGCCGCTCAATGATGCCCGGCAGTTTGCCAGTGTTGACCAGCTATCTAACGGACGGCTCATTTTAGGCGTTGGCGCTGGCTGGATGAAGGAGGAGTTTGACGCTCTGGGTCTACCCTACGAAAAACGTGGGGCAATGACAAACGAATGCATCGAGATCTATAAGCAGTGCTGGACTAAGGAGGTGGTCAGTTTTCAGGGGCGTTTCTATCGTCTTGAGAATCTCAGCATGGACCCCAAGCCGATGCAGAAGCCACGCCCACCCATTGTTTATGGGGGCATTATCCCGGCCTCGGCGCGCCGGGCTGCGCGCTACTGCGACGGCTTCTACCCCCTTTTCCTGGACCCCCATGCCGAACCCACCCGCTTCGGGCCCCTCCAGGACGTGATCCGTCGGGAAATGGAACAGAAGGGTCGTGATCCGGCAAATTTCTCCATGCTTTGTGCTGCTTCGGCACGGCTCACCTCTAGGAATGACTCCCAGGCCCAGCAGAAGTCCCGCCCCATCTGTACGGGCATAGCCGAGCAAGTGCTCTCTGACCTTGAGCGGTTGGCTGAGGCCGGCTACTCGTTGGTGGTCTGCTTGTTTGACTGTCCATCAGGGCGGATAGAGGAACTCGAGGAACAGATCCAGCGTTTCGCAGAAGAAATCCTACCTGCGGCTAAGGGCATTAAGGCAAAGGGGGGTTGGCAGGCCAGCGTGTAGTAAACGGAGAATAGAGACTTCCCTTGGTCTCGAGGCTCTAGGACGCTTCACGCAACGCCCTGTTGATGAGGTTTGTTGTCTGAACTCTAAGGATTGGGGGCTTTCTCTAAGATGCCTTTGATCGCTGTAGCAATATCGCGACTGAGATCCGTGACCGTTTGGCTCATGGCTGAAACCGTCGCCTCATAGTCTTGCGCGCCCACAGATTGGCTAAAGCTGGACTTCCGGCTTGCAAGCACGTCCTTGCCCTTTTCCCCCAAGATGCTCCAGCGCGCTACTAGTGAGGCGTTCCCAAATTGCACGAGGGCTTAGTCGTCTTGGAGGCGATGAGGGCAAGGTTACTCAGGACGTATTGGCTGGCGCTGCAGGCTGAGGCTTATAGAAAAAACGGCCAAGCCAAAAAGGGGCTACGCACCCTGGATGAAGCACTGGCAGACGTGCAAGGGGTAAAGGATCCGCTCAATGAACTGTGGTGAGCACCATTACGCTGCGCGAGGTATCACTTCACGCTCGACCTTCTTCCCCACCTCTTGTCGCGCTCGGCGCAATTCATAGGCGCTTTGCAGATTAAGCCAAAATTCTGCTGTGGTCCCAAAGTAACGGGCAAGTCTTAGCGCTGTGTCCGCAGTTATGGCCCGCTGCTCGTTCAAGATCCCCGTGATCCGGTTGGCCGGCACATGCAGCGCCTTGGCGAATGCTCGTGCCGAAAGTCCCAGTTCCTCCATCTCTTCTCGCAAATGCTCACCAGGATGAATCGGTCTCATGTTGTTGGTCATTGCTCAGCCTCCCTCAATGGTAATCTACAATCTCGACGTTATACGGACCATCCGCTCGCCACTCAAAACAGATCCGCCATTTCCGCCATTGTTGATTGATCCGGATGCTGTATTGACCTTTCCGGTCGCCGCTCAACGCTTCTAAGCGGTTACTTGGCAGGCCCGCCAAGTCTCTAAGCAATGTCGCATTGTCCAGTCGATCTAAGCGTTGTTCGGCTTGAGCCCTAAAGCCCTCAAACCGTCTCACACGGCGTCCTTCGTAGAGAGCTTGTGTGTCCTTATCTCGGAACGACCGGATCACATTGTCAAAGATTACCCAGCGAACCGTGTTACGTTAAGCATAACAGATAGGGGCTTGCTTTAATATGGCAATAAACAAAACGTAGAATAAGTGGCATAATTAGCCATCTCAACCAACGTCGATCGAGAAGCAGCAGGTGTGGGACTGACCCGGCTGCACAAAGGTGAGTTCTGGCCAGCCGGTTGCCAACGCGTTGTCGATTTGAGATCAACTGCAACATCACCGAGCCAATAATGATCACCGTCAAGACGGTTCGCCCAAGGGTGCAGAAGTGGAATCCTAAAGGTTTTACCTGCCTCAACATAACCGGTGATTCCGCCGCGGCAGACGAGTATTTCCTCGCCGCGGTAGGTCAACGATGTACCAACCATCCCTGCGCCGGGCACAAACGTTGCCGTGATATCCGCGGCTACAGACTCCAGGCACAGGGCCTGGTAATCCTCGAAGTCGATCTTGACCAGCCTATACCCTCCCACAGTGCTCCTCCTTTGTTGTCAGCATTTGCCCCTGTGACCCACCACTATTCAGTTGTGTTTCTAAGGAAGGCAGCTTGGGCGATTACTCTTTCACCAATTCAGTGGTATCAAGCGGCTCATCACAATCTGACCCGTGCATTTAGTGAACAACTACAAACCGCCTTGGCTTGTGCAGCGTGCACTCAACCGCAGATGGGTCGCAAAGTCGCGATTCAAGTACTTGAAGGGCCAAGTCGTATGGTAGACACTGCGAAAACTTCAAGCCATCAATCGCCTGCTCGTCCACGGCCGGACGCATCTCGCTGATATTACGCGCCCGAAGCTCATGCACGGCCTGTTCGATCGTCTCGACCGACAAGTGCGACTCAAAGGTGACAGTAAAACTGTTGTAGGTGATCCGGCTCTTTATCGCCTGGGAGAGTTCGTGGGCGAGCGTTGCGTTTGCCCCGACTCCAGAAAATGTCCACCATTCAATCTCACCGCTTTCGTCGAAAACAAAGGCGGTCGCATCCTCGCTCAGCCAGGCAAACTCGTTGCGTACTTCTCCAATCTGCTGCCGGGCACGGTTCGACCACCATTCACGATCGTTGTCTGTTGCAAGAACGTGCATGATTGCCTGACAGAGCCGGAAGGCCAGATCCGGTACTCTGCCCTTCCAATGTGACCGACCCTTGGCCTCGATGGCCTCGACATAAGCAATATGCCGTTGCCAGTCGATGTGGTTGACAAGCCAGGCCCGTCCTCCCAGTAACAAAACGCGGGGGCCATCCTGCTTGCCGAGGAATGTCATTTCATCGACGAAGCCAAGCTCCTGACGCCCATGCAGCACCGAAAACAGCGGCGGTGAGGTGAATACTGAAAACAGTTCCATAAAGTTGCGCCGACCGTAGGTCGCCTCACCCCCACGACCTAGCCAAAGAATCCCCTGATCGTCCCAAAGAACCTCTCTCTGAAGCATCCACGCCACCAACTGATTGATCGGCTCGGCCGACATATCGATAAAGGCAGGAACGTTTCTGATCCAGTCCAGCCATTCATTCTGGCCAATCCCGTTTTCCTGTAACGCTAACGCCATCAACTGCTGAGCCAAAATATGGTAGGGATTGGGCGGAGGTATGACCGGCTCGATGTATCCACTCGCCCAGAGGTCGATTAGCCCCGCCGCCTGTACCAGTGTTTCGTCCCTGGTAGCAAGAAACAGGCAATTGCGCGTTGTCCCTGCCCGACGCCCTGTCCGTCCCATGCGCTGAAGGAGGCTGGAGACGGTCGAGGGTGAGTCGATCTGAATCACTCGATCCAAGTTGCCAACATCAATCCCCAGCTCCAACACACTGGTGGCAACGATCACGCAGTCATCTCTTGATGCAAACGCTTCCTCGGCCTGATGCCGCTGCTCCTGGCTCAACGAGCTGTGTGTAAGAAAGGTTTTTACGTCGAGCTGACGCAGCTCGAAAGCTAGTTGCTCCGCACGGGAACGGCTATCAACGAAAACCAACCGCTTTTCACCACGGTGAAGTCGAGAAATCACGACAGCCGCGTTCTGCAGTGACCCAACATAGTCGAGTTTGACATCCGCATCCAACCCTCGGTTCTCTGGGGGTAAGAAGACGTTACGCTTACCTTTACAGGAACCAGCCAGCCAGTTCACGAGTGCCTCAGGGTTTCCCACTGTTGCGGAGAGTCCGATGCGCTGAAGCTCACGTCCGGCGAGTCGCGAAACACGAGAGAGCAACGAGAGCAGATGCCAGCCACGATCGTCGCCAGCAAAGGCATGGATCTCATCCACAACAACCACACGTAACTGGCTAAACAATCTCCGTGCATTCACGTTCG
>CBDCRK010000021.1:0-43470 GCA_965220955.1 uncultured Binatia bacterium (SeqCode)
GCACGCCGCCCATGCCGATGCCGAGAAATTGCAGGGCATAGTATCTATTTCCACTTAAATGCTTGTACATGAAATCTGCAAAACTGTCGGAGACTACGATGCCCAAAAAAGCCGACGACAACAGGACGAGCACAACGATAAGAATGTTCTGAAAGACCAAGAAAAAGTTCATTGCGGATTTTCTCCCACAGGATGAGTGCTTGTTTCTTCATCGCTTACCACTCATCTTCGACGTTCTCTTTTTCGATGACGGAGCGCCTGGCTTGATGGCGTTGTCCCCCTCACCCGCCTGCCCTGCGGGCAGGCACCCTCTCCCTCCAGGGGAGAGGGAACAGAAGTTTGGTAGGTCGGAGGAGCGGAGCGTAAGCCGCCGTCCTCCGCAAAAGATGCAGCCTGGATCAAGCGCCAACGGAGTCCGGGCCGTCTACCCACGGCGTCCCTTGGATTCCACCTCGTTCCATCCTGGCTCCTTTTCTGTGTCAAAGCCGCCCGCTAAGTCAGGCGCCCGAGGGTCGCACCTGTCTGGCTATTTCTGCACCACGGTCCCGTTCGACTAGAGCAATGTCGTATTGGCTCTGGAGGGCGAGCCAGAAACGGGGGCGGTTGCCGAAATAGCGACCAAGCCGAACCGCGGTTTCGGCGGTGATCGACCGGCGGCCATTCTCCATATTAAGCCGTCTCAAGGTCCGCAACAAGCTGCTGAGCCTGTTGGTCGAGCCCCTTAATGGCACTCTGAATGGCGGCGACTTCGCGCTCCTCAAAGTACGCCTCCCCGCACTGGTCACAGACCCAGGCTGGGACTGTGTCAAGCATCAAGTGATAGCCGTTGCGGTCAACATGGAATGGGGCATGTGAGCGTTTCATATGTCCATGACAGTGGATACAGTTCATTGGAACCTCCTTGTCCGTAAATCTTGCTCCCACTCTTCCGCATAACAGCGCGAATCTCGCTTGGCGTAATCGTCCTGTCCGGTCGTACCATTCTCAATATCCCAGGAGAGCCCTTGAGCTTGTGCAATCCGAGACTCTTGAGCGGGCTCAGGTCTCCAAGCGTTTCGGCGGCATTCAGCGCCAGCAGCAGATCAATGGCCATAGGGGAGAGGGATCCAGGAGTCACGGAACAGCGGTGTGCAATAGGCCGCATCGCTCTATCCTCAGTGCTATTGCGACTATAAAATGGCTTACGCACAGATTTGGTTTCTCGGATGTCCAGTGGCAGAAACTTTGCCTTCTTGTTCACGAAATCATGTGTGAATCACAACCGCGGAAACTCCTTTCGAGTCCTGCCGGTTTGATGTAGCACTGCGAAAGTCCACTCGACAAGCAATCCAGCGAGCCTCTTCGAGGGTCAGGTGTTCGGTCCGAATACCCGTTTCAAGCGTCAAATGGACGCGGCTGACATCAGCGCCAAGCCATTGGGTCGGCGTTGGCCAGATCAACTCGTCGCCCTTCGGTGCTCGAAGGCGGAGCGACCCAATGTACGGCGTAAGAGCAACAGCCAAGACAGCACATTCGCCTGCTCCAAGCGGCATAGAACTGGCAGCAGTTCGGCAAATTGAGCTACTTCCGCAGGATTGTCGGACACTTTGTAAATCAAGTATGTTGCCCGCCGCCACGGCATCTTCGACCGGTACTTCTTTGCGTCTGGATGGCTTACCTCATCCAGAACTTGGTCGAGTACGGGACGTGCGATGTGCCGAGCTGACGGAGGTAACTCAATACGACCAATCGGGTCACACCATTGTGCAGGACTGAGGCATCAAGAGCAATCGTCCTCTGGGACTTTCTGCCGCATTCATGGCGTCTCATTGTATTCAGGCAAGTCCATTTTTCGGCTTCTTCTTTGGTGTAGGCCAACGGTAATGCGCACCGCTGTCTTCTGAGCAGTTGGTAGCTTGGCGAAATCTCCCCGCGCAACGTGCGGTTCCAGTTGCTCAGCGACAGACCACCTTGCCCATTCAGTTCGTGATCCTGAGGTAAACTCTTCGACAAGCCTCATCTACGTCGGCATAGGTCTTCTTGATTCAGCCCGCAGGTAGCGGAAGGCATCTTCGGTCCGGTCGAGAAGTCGTGTTGGCTTTCTAATCCGTCGCTCTTATGCGATTTTCAAATGAAAATGGAAGCCGCCAAACGGCCGCCGTGCTAGCTGACACCAAAGTGCCGGGCCAAAAGTGCCGCGTCCGCGTCAGGATACATGCCCCTGTGCAGTCTGTTGGGCCTCGCTCAGATCGAGCCCCTTGCATGCTGTGCCCCGCTGACAGCATCCAGCCGCGGCTTGCATCTGCGCCAAGCTCAGAATAGCCCCTTGCATCTGTGCCCAGGCTGTGCAGAATAGCCCCTACCCCATCTGTGCCAAGCATCAGCTCAGGCCTCTTGCGAAGGCTGTTGGCCTCGCTGTTCAGAATAGCCTCGTCTTGGCATCTGTGAGCACCCGCTCAGATCTAGCCAACTTGCATCACGTGCCCCGCTCAGCTCATGCCTCTTGCATCGTGTGCCAAGTTCAGGAATAGCCGTCGCCGCATCCGTGCGATCGATCAAGCTCAGCCAAAATCGCGATGCCAAAGTCGGCCCCGCTCAGAAATAGCCCCTTGCATCTGTGCACCCGCTCAGATGCATAGCGCCTGTGCATCCGTGCTCCGCTCAGCTCAACCCTCTTGATATACGTCCTGGTCATGGTTGCGCCTTTTCTAAGATCGTGACTCCGTCGATACTGGCTCGGCATTTAACCAGCTGACCCTGAGCAAGTTGACGTAGAGCTACCGATTGAGGGGGACATCACTGCGTAACGCTGCAGGGAGACAAAGACCTCAGGGTCAGTCAGGCTTTGCAACAACGCCTCTTCTCTGAGCAAACGCAGTTTCGACGCTATGCTTGCTCTCTGAACAACCTCGCCTTTCAGCCCGTCGTTCGGCGCGATATGGGCGCCACGACCGAATCTTCCAGTTCGAGCGAGATGTTCGGGCTGACGAACCATTCAACCGACCGACCATGTAGATCCGCCAGATGGAAGTCAGTTCGTAAGCGTGGAGACCTGAGGCTGGCACGGAATCCATGAGGCGTGATCGCCGATCGCTGTAAGCCGATGCACCGTTTTTCAGCCGTCTCCTGCCGCTGCCCCAGCTCGGTCTTTCACGCACGGATCGCAATCGTTGTCCGATCGCCTTCGGGAGTAATTGCCCATCTTGCACCTCCGAGTTGTTGGGAGCGTCTCCTGTCAGGGCAATCAGTAACTGTTCCAGTCACCGCAGTAGCCGAGTCCGATGAAGGTGTACATAATCGGATTTTGTTTTTCAATCGGTTAAGCCTCAAAGATTACGATTATAGCATCTTCTGAAATGCCTCCTGCTGGTGCAGATTCAGATTTGGATACCTATCAGGATGTTGGGCGGCAAGGTAGGCTGATACCAAATGTAGATGCGGCGTCTTGAGCAGTACTGGTGGGGCAGGGCGACTTGCTGGGCAGGACTCGCTGAAGCCGCAGACCGAGGATAGTCAAGGAATCAAAACAGACCGTGTCTCAGCTTGCCTGTTCCCTCGCCCCTGGAGGGAGAGGGTGCCTGCCCGCAGGGCAGGCGGGTGAGGGGGATAAACAAACTGAGTCACTCCCCTTCTTATGTCCTTACGCCCGTGCCTTCACGTCATAGGGCGTCTGCTTGAAGCTGATGCCCGCCCGTTCCAGGGTTGCGGAGGTCAGGCGCGATTGTTCGCCATAGACCGTTTTCCTCAAAAAATACCCTGATTTCAGTGAGGGCTGGGGAAGAGTGATTGCCTCAGCCAGTCCCGGACCGTTGCCAGCAGGGAGGACTGCGGGGAGGGCGAAGCGAGCGGAGGGGAGGCGGAGGGCGGGCTTTCCTCCCACCACTCAACGTGGGTCAGGTGGAGCTGGGCAATGCGGGCGATGGCGGGAATGAGTTTTGTCATGATGAATGCCTTGTTCACCTCGCTCCCCAGGAGCAGGTCTGTCTGCGCAATGTAGCTCTCGGTGCTGGAATTCAGGCTTGATATGATAGCACCGTCTGTCAGATCAGGCACGGCTGTCTTGAGGGCGGCGCCTTCAAGCAGGGCCAAGGCTTTCCGGGCGACTAGTTGGGTTGCGGAGTCAGGTGTGTCAACAAGAAAAATGAGCGAGAGATAGCGCAGCGCAGAGCGGTGGCGCTTTGGCTGAGCAACGCGGCACAGCCCGGAGAGGGCCTCGTTTCCGGGACGTTCAAGAGTGAACTCAAAGAAAGCCAGCATTTGTTCGCCAGCATAGAGGGCAATAAGCTCTTGCCTGAGGTCAATGATTTCTTGGGGTTCCTGTTTGTTCCCGGTTTCCGGTGTTTTCTCCATACTCGCTCCTCCATGCTTAGCCGCCGGCCCGCTCTGTCACCAACGGACGTTGGACAAGTCTTCAACAAGGGATTCTACTTCATTATGACCGAAGTGCTTATACTCACCACAGGAATTTGCTTATTGCCTAAAAAGCTCAGGCTTACAATATTATAGCGGTTTGCACTTGAGTGGACATCAGAATTTGAGAAAGGTTGCGCTTTCCTATCACAACAATGCGTAGGGGCGAATCTGGTATTCGCCGACCCGCCCGCGACCATGCACTGAGTGGGGCGATCACGTCGGGCAGGATGCCCGCGATCGCCCCTACAAAACGATCGCCCCTACAAAACAGGCCTGCCTGCCGACAGGCAGGGACCAGGCTCATCAACAGACGCCTACCCAAATGAAAGATGCTATATTTGGATGAACTGTTAGGGAACAGGTTTCTCCTGTGGATTCAGAACCCACCATTGTTTTTTGAATCCAGTCTGTTGATGGATAGCTCGCCTTGCATGATAACAGCGCGAATCTCGCTTGGCGTAATCGTCCTGTCCGGTCGTACCATTCTCAATATCCCAGGAGAGTCACTTTTCTCAGCGCTTACCCCTCATCTTCGGCGTTCTCCTTTTGCGATGACGGAGCGCCTGGCTTGATGGCGTTGTCCCCCTCACCCGCCTGCCCTGCGGGCAGGCACCCTCTCCCTCCAGGGGAGAGGGAACAGAAGGTCGGTAGGTCGGAGGAGCGGAGCGTAAGCCGCCGTCCTCCGTAAAAGATGCAGCCCGGATCAAGCGCCAACGGAGTCCGGGCCGTCTACCCACGGCCTCCCCTGGATTCCACCTCGTTCCATCCTGGCTCCTTTTCTGTGTCAAAGCCGCCCGCTAAGTCAAGCGCCAGCGGGTCGCACCTGTCTGGCTATTTCTGCACCACGGTCCCGTTCGACTAGAGCAATGTCGTATTGGCTCTGGAGGGCGAGCCAGAAACGGGGGCGGTTGCCGAAATAGCGGCCAAGCCGGACCGCGGTTTCGGCGGTGATCGACCGGCGGCCATTCAAAATGTCGGTGATACGGCCGGAGGGAACGCCGAGGGCCAGGGCCAACCGGTTGGCGCTCAGGCTGCGCGCTTCAAGCTCGCGTTTCAGCAGTCTGCCGGGGTGTGCACGTCTCAATTCCTTCTTCATCAGGTCAATTCTTCCAACCCATACGGATCGTTTGGTATGTGTCGGCATAGTCCTCAAATTTGGCCATAACTGATCCTCCTCTATTGTCTCCCGGAACGGCCGCGCTGACGCGATGCTCAGTCGACCCCCACTATGCCGGGGACGTCCGGGTAGAGGTGAATCACCCGACTGGATAGCCGGTGAACGTCAGGAAGGCCCAAAGCGGCGTCCTGTTCTTGAACGGCTTGTTCCCATTCCCTTCTTCGCTTCGGGCCTTTTATCTCTACGTCATTCAAGAAGTAAAACAGCACCAGATAGGCGTCAATGCCATTGAGTTGGGCTAGCAGATACAGGTGCGCCAAGCGGTTGGCGTACTGATAATAGCGCGACTTCACCCAATCAACCGGCTCGTCAGCGCAAAGGAAGTGCTGAGTTTGCTTTAGACTGCAGTCTATCTTTTTCACCGAGTCCGAGGAGGACGCCTTCGACCCCCCGCTTCGCATTTCTCCGATACGGGCCTTGGCCTCAATTAACAGTATCCTGTCGTCGTTGGCTTTGGCCAGTCCGTCCCATCGTGGCCCACCATTGGGCCAGAACTGTTTGAGGGGGCAACAATCGAGTTTTAGACCTAAAAGGTCAAGGAAATCCTGGTCGCTATATTCAGCGTAACAATCAGACTGCATCGGCGAAAGCCATTTGATGACCGAGGGATTCAGCGCTAGTTGCTGGGCTATGAGGTTATTCAACAGATCCGGGCACTCGTTGACTGCCCGTTGAAGCCACTTTTGACTTCCTTTTTTTGCCTGCAGCTGATTCTTCCGTGACATAACCCGATTCTCCCGATGTCCTGCCTGTAAGTCTCAATTTCTTCCTCATTAGGTTAATTCTTCCAACCTAAAAAGAGTGTTCCTAACAGCGCGGTCACGCCCAACCAGCTGCCTAAACTTTGCAGGTGGTCGAGCCGTAGGGCGGCAATAGCCCAATACATGGTGTAGCAGCTGACGAATAAGACCAGGGTATTCACCCGGGTCACACCGACCGGCAGGTACAAATGGCCCGACGGCCAGACCGAAAGACCATATACACACCGATCAAGCCCACAAAGAACATGGTTTCGGCACTGATGAGCATTAACATGCCCAGCCGGTCGTTACTGATCGGCGGGCCGGACACGCTTGGCGGTGGGCCACCGCCAAAACTTGGAGACGGACGAGCCTGAGGTCGTTCAGCTATCTGAGGTACGGCGGCAGTTGCGCTTGGCATGGGACACTCTTCTACGTTGTTCTTCTAGTCACACGTAAATAGATACTCGTGCGCCTGAAAAATTCCATCTGGGCTCGGAATTCGCCTACTGGACATCAGGCTAGGAGTTTTTCCGTAACGCCCACATCCACGTTGCGCTTCTGGCAGAACCACAGCCAACCGATCCTGATGGGTCACTCCAGCAGAAACTTGTACCCTAACCATTGAGTCCCGAATATCGCTAATAGCCGGGTTATGAGCAGCACATCCTGCTAAACCCACCAAGAGTAATATCACCAAGAATGTTCTTAGGATTTTCTTTCGCAAAGTGATCATCTTCTTCACCTTGGTTGGTAGAACTTTCCAATAAATTGTCTGCATGTCGTATTCCAGGATCTTCCCCACGAGCTTAGACGAGGATAATAAAACAAACGGTGGCCGCAATATACAGCGCGATAAAAATGGCCAAGCCACGACCGATGATACCGTTGACCGCGTAGTTGCCTTCTCGACTCGTCATTTTCATCCCCAGGTCTCCAACGTGATTACGGCGGGACTTTATCAAAGGCCATCACGGCTAACAGCACCGGCAGATAAATCAACAAGGCAAATAACAGCTGCCGGGCGGACTCCAGCGAGCGGACAAGGGCCAGACGGACACTATACCACAAGAACATACTGCCCGTCTCAATCCCTTCTTCCTCAGGTCAGCTCTTCGAACCTGTTCCAATCTACTCTACCTGACCTGGAGCTTTGTCTGCGATATTTCTCGGCTTGCCGTCCATGCCTGAGAACATCCGTTCGGCCTTGGGCACGATCTACCCTTTCTCCAGCTCCGCCTCTAGAGCCTGGATCAGCCGTTCGGCCGCCTGGAGGACAACCCGGGCGTCCGCTTCGGTTAAAGCGGCCTGGGGGTCGTAGCGGGATTTGTTCCGTCTATCCAGAGCCCGGTTAAGGGACCTACCTAAATCCGGCCTGATGGTTTTTTCCTTTTTGATAAGAACCTGACTAAATTGCTGGATAAGACCCCTATGGGTTCTGGGAAGCTCTCCTAAACGCAAAAGAAGGAAGGCCCGAACACAGAGTTCAGCCGTATTGTAGGCCAGATCAATGGCTCCTCTCAGACTCTCCGGGGCAAGAAGCGATCGAGCCATGGTGAGGTAAGTTTGTGCTAACTCCAAAAGGTCTTCGGCCTCCCGCCTAGCGACCTTTTCTTCTGGCATGCGGTAGACCTCCTTCCCTTCCTTGCGGACCGCTGAGAGAAAGGAACGGGAAGAGAAAAAATCCTCCGGGCAATAGACCAGGGGCTCGACCCTCTGGCCGAGATCAAGAAGCACCGAAAAGGCAGTATCGCTTGCCACTTCTTCGGTCTCCTGGATGTCTCCCGTGCTAACCAGGAGAACATCAATGTCGCTCTCTTCTCCAGCATCTCCCCGCAACACGCTGCCATAGAGAATGACTTTAGCTATCCTCTCCCAAACAGCCTGCTTTTTTAGGCGCCGGAGAAATTCATTCAGCGCACAGTACTTTTCTTCTAGGAGCTGGCTTTTAACCAGGCTCTGTACCTCTTCCATCAGTATAAGCCTTCTTCTTCATGGCAGCTGTGCTACTTCGTCCTCCGGCAAAATTGCCAGGTTCTCCACACTGAGAGTGTGGAGCTCGGCTGGGGTGAGTCTCTTGCCGATATCCAAGATCTCAAAGCCGATAACGTGGCCATCTGAATCGAGGTCGGCGGAGACCCCTTCTTCAATGTCAACATTGTCATGCGCTTGAACATGTCGCAGCTCAATGTATAAGGCATCTGCTTGGGGATCATAGGTAAGCTTCATTTGCTTTCCTCCTATAAAGACGGCTGCAGTCCTGTACCTATGCGGCCTCCTGTGGCTCGATCTCGAAGGCGAACTCCTGCTGATAGTAGCGAAAGAGTTTGAAAATGCGGGCCAGGAAATATTTGCGTAAAAACAGCGAAAGGACGCGCTCTTTGAGCTCTGATCCCTCCATCCAGGTGGCAGTACCCTGCAGCGTGGCTGCCCCGATTTGCAGCTTGACCTCGGGATTTTTGCGTAAATTCTTTACCCAGTCTGCATTCATACCCCGAGCAGAGGTAAGGTAAATTTTGCCGTTGCCTATGGCATACCAGATCTTGACCGTGTGGGGGTTGCCCGTTCTTCTCCCTTTGGTTGTCACCAGGATTGTTGAGTGACGATCAAGTTTTTCCAGGTCGACCATAATAAATATTCCCCCTGCGATTGTTCTTATGCTACCGTATTACTTGGTTCTTGCAAAGAAACAAAGATTGCCTTGAGGTGTTACCAAATAGGTAGGAAAGCCATGGGATTAAACTTTTTCTGGGCAATTTTTTGCTGTCTATGTTTCCTTTCTTTTCCTTTGCCTATCCAGGCACAGTTTGGCATTCTTGTGGTTCTCTGCCATCCAAGAGGGACTGAGCCGGGACGTGCTTCGTGACGGACAGGGGGAAATGCCTCCCCGCCAACGTCCTTAGTAGAGGGTATTTTTAAACTCAGGCTTATATTTTGACAAAGTGCTTCTCTTGGCTCTGCAGGTGTCTAGGCTCAAGGGTAATGGTGCGCTTGGCATTGGGTACAACCAAGCCAATCTCCCAAGCCTGGCTACCGTGCTTTGCCGCAATATCAATCACCCGCTGGGCATCCGGCTTGTCTACCACCAGGCAAAAGCCAATGCCCATGTTGTATACCTGGAACATCTCGGCCTCACTCACTGCGCCCAGCTGCTGCAGTACCTCAAAGATTGCTGGCGGATCGGGCAGGGTGTGGATTAGATATCCTACGGCGGCCTCGGTGCGTGTGAGGTTAAAGAAGCCATCTCCGGTTATGTGGATAAGGGCCCTGAGAGCAAGCCCCGCCTCTATCATCTCAACAACTTCCGGAACATAAATACGGGTAGGTTCTAATAACTCCTCGCCTATTGTCCGGCCCAGTTCTGGCAGGTAGGAATCAACTTGCAGACCTTTTTCCTGGAAGAGAATGCGACGGGCAAGGGTGAGGCCATTGCTGTGAATACCGCTGCTGGCAAGACCAATCACTACGTTCCCTTGACGCACCTTCTGCCCAACAATAACCCGGTCAAGGGGGACCGTACCTATAGCGGTGCCGGCCAGGTCCATCCCTCTACCCTCCCTGACTCCCTTGATCATCTCTGGCAGTTGAGCAATCTCGCCGCCGGCAATATTCACCCGTGCCAGCTCTGCCCCGCGAAAGAGCCCTTTACCGATCTCCCCAAGCACATGGGGGTCCAGCTTCTCCACCGCAACATAATCAACAAACGACACTGGAGTGGCACCCACGCAGAGAAGGTCATTTACATTCATGGCCATACAATCAATGCCCACGGTGTTATACTGGCCCATCATCTCGGCAACCAAGAGCTTGGTCCCTGCGCCGTCAGTGCTAATGGCAATACCCAGGTTCAGCCCCTCCAGGCGAATGACATTAGCAAAGTAGCCAATGGGAAGGTGGGGACTGGCTGCAGAGTTCAAGGAGAAGGTTTTTTGCACCCAAGAGAGGAGTTGGGAAAGGCCCTGATCTGCTTTGGCCGTATCCACTCCTGAGGCGGCATAAGTAAGCTCTTTCTCAGCCATCAACCACTCCAGTCAGGCTTGTCCTAGGTGGCGACGTACGTTCTGCGCGGCCCCAGCCTTATCGTAGCTAGGCTCCTTCTTAACTTCAAAATCTACCTGTAGCCCTTCTCCTATGTCGTCAAATTCTAACCCGGCCTGCAGGTCGGTGAGGTGAAAGAAATAGTCCTTACCCGCCGCCTGGATAAATCCAAACCCACGCTCGGTAACTTTCTTTTTAACCAGGCCATTTAGTAGCTGCCCGAGCCTGGAACTCTCACCCATATCGGTGGGGAATATTGCTTCAATTTGGGAACTAACAAATTCCTGCTGAGCCTCCTGCTTCTGATGGGCAAACTCTGCCCGGCACTCGTCACAAAAAAACTTCCGTCCTCTTCGTGGATGATAGGTGGTCCAGACTTTTCTCTCGCCCTTATGCGCCGGTGATTGGCATTCAAGCTGGTGGCGCTCGTACTTTAACTCTAGTTGGTGTAGCAAGTCGTCTAGCCAGATAATGCCGAAGTCCTTGACTCTGGCCTCATCGCGTGGGTCGATGAACTCTGGAGCACAGCTACCCTGGATACTGGCAATGGCCACGCGCTTGCCCAGGCGACGCACATGTTGAAGTACGGGCTTGAAGTCCTGATCTCCAACAACGGCCATGCCAATATCATAGGCATGAGGAATAGCCGTAAAATATAGCATAGACGTGGCCAGAGAAATGTCCACGCACTTCTCTCTTGGCTCAAAGGTATCTTTAGGATCCCGGTCGGCTTTTCTCACCCGCCGGCCTCTAAAATTGATGGGAAAGATCTCGAGCTCATAGCGGTATTCTTCCTTGAGCATAGAGAAGAAATCCAATCGGCGCTGAACCACATCGTCGTCCCTTAGGTCATAGTTCGAGGCGTAACTACCAAACAGGTGGGTTCGTACTACATCGACGGCGGCTGAGCTGAGTTGCTTGTTCACCTCCTCGGCCAGCACTTGAGGAAGTCGGCCAAAGTCAACCTGGAAGTCCTCTTTACCATACGATTCGGCAAGCCTGGGAGTGTTAGAGTAAAGCCAGGTGCCGTCAATGAACAACATCATTTTTACCACAAAAGTTTCTCCTATCTTTTTGCTCAGGGCCGCTGGGAGTTACCGTCAAGAGCGCAGCGCGGTGTAACCGCCGAGGCAGGACAGAAAAATTCCTTATTTCTCCAACTCCTCCCGGATCGAATACATCTTCTGGCGAGCCTCGGCAACATAGCCGTCGAGATTGCGGCGGTGGTTGGCAAAAAGGCCACTAGGGCTACCGTTAAGGACAGCAAAGGGGTTCATAAGCGCAGCTTTTTCCAGGGCAACGGTGGTTTCGTCAAAGAGCCTTGCCAGGCTGGCCCTCTCTCTTAAGAGGGACTGGTATTCCCGATGAAGCGCCAGCGTCACATAGTACATGACATGGCTATATCCCTGTGCCCGATAGAAATAGTCATCCGTACGCCACCACACCGAGCTGCCATCCGCTTCTTTCTCTTTATAAAGGTTGGCGTGAGCATCCCCCAGAAGGTCGGTCCACGCTTGAAAGAGACGGATGAGTTCTACATTGCGAACAACAATGGGGCGCGTACTCGGAGATCCAGACCTAAGGCTAGCAATGTATGCCCGCAGTCGTTCTACCCCCCGCTCAAAACGGCTCTCGGCTGAGGGAAACCAGAATTTGGTCGCGTCGTTGCGAAAGAGGGTGTCGGCCTGAAGAAGGTCCGGATCGTATGCATCGCTGGAGATCTTGGTCAGATGGTCTTTAAATATCCGTACCGTTTCCCGCATTGCCTGGATAATACCCAGCTGGCGGTTGGCGTTGTTGTCCGCCCAAAGCTTAGACCCCCATAAGATAAAGTCGTTTGGTCGCCAGCCAAAGGCACCGTTCAGCTCATGGTCGATGATGGTTGCTAGGGTGGAGGCGAAGATCTCACCTGGTGGAAACGCTTCTTCCTCAGGATAACTATCTGTCAGAGACCAGGGCAAGTGATTGTGCCGCCCCTGGCCAAGGTATAACCCCAGGATACTTGCACCCCATGCTAACAATACCACCGCTACAACAATGACCAAAATGACCAAATTACGTCTCATGACAACTCGCCGAAAGAGAGTCAATGGAGGCCGGAGCGCGACAAGATGCCGCTCCTACAGAGCCCTAACAATTGTTGGATCTCCCTCTAGGGACTACCCCATTGCTGGTATTTCTATACCTCAATGAGCCTCTTTTTTGTAGAGGAAAAACCTGAGGCTGACTACCCCCTTTCTCTTGCTTATTGCGAAGTATCTATAGTACATCAGTACATCATGACCTATAGGGACCCATATGTAGGTTGAGCAGATTTTTTTAAGGAGGGATTGATGACAGCTATTTATCGTGCCGAAGTAATCGGCTCACTGCTACGCCCGGGCTATTTAAAAGAAGCACGTAGAGCCTGGGAGGCGGGTGGACTTCTCACCTCCGAGTTCAAACGGATTGAGGATCGTGCCGTCAATGAAGCAATTGCTCTCCAGGAGGGGGCTGGGTTTGATGTTATCACTGACGGCGAAATGCGCCGCTTTCTTTTCACCGGCTCCCTCACCGAGGCGATTGACGGCCTTGCTCCAACCCCCACCGGGACTATGCACTGGTTGGACCAATTCATTCATAGGTACGAGACGGAGGAGGTTGTTAGACAAGAGCCGGAAGATGTTGTCATGTACCCTTCTCCGGTTGCTGTCACCGGCAAGATCCGTCGCCGCCGTTCGCTGGCAACCGAGGAGTTTGTCTATGCCCGCGGCCAGGCTAGCAAACCCCTCAAGATTACGCTCCCGAGCCCAATGATGCTCTATCTCTGGTGGTCGCCTGAGTACTCCACGGCTGCCTATAGCGATCCCTTTGCCCTCTTTGCCGACGCCGTCGACATTATCCGCCAGGAGGTGCACGAACTAGCTAGCCTGGGCTGCCAGTACATCCAGATCGATGCTCCTGAGGTAGCTACGCTGGTCGACGAGTCAGTGCGGCGTGGGGTCTACGACGCCCATGGCATCTCTACCGAGCGCATGCTGGGCGAAGGAATCGAGATGCTCAACGCTCTTGCCGATGCCCCCGGAGTGACCTTTGGCCTGCATTTGTGCCGCGGGAATAACCAGGGAGGCTGGCTCAGTGAGGGGGGATATGAGGCTATTGCTAAGCAGGTCTTCCAGCGAGCGAGAAACTATCAGGTGTTCTTACTGGAGTATGACGACTGGCGCTCAGGTTCGTTCGAGCCCTTGGTCGACATTCCGCAGGACAAGAGGGTTGTTCTAGGCCTGGTATCAACAAAGAAGGGAGAGGTGGAAGCAGCCGAGGACATTGTTGGGCGGATTGAAGAGGCCAGTCGATACTTCCCGCGGGAGCAACTAGCGGTGTCAAGCCAGTGTGGATTTGCCTCGATCTTGATGGGCAACCCAATCAACGAGAGAGCACAGGAGGCGAAGTTGCGGTTGGTGGCGGACGTGGCTCGCCGAGTCTGGACTTAATCTTATCTGGCATGTTGTGGTTTCAGTCTTTAAACCAGAAAAAAAGGAGGGAAAGCCATGGCAATAAGAAGTAAAGAATTAGTATCAACCGCGAACAGAATCGTTCAGGAGGCTGTCGGTACCGCCATACATGAAGGGGGAGAGATTGGTCTTCAAGTGGCGGTCTATTTAGACGGCGAACAGGTTGTGGACGTCTGGGGTGGTCTTGCGGATGAAACCACCGGGCACAAGGTCGATGGTGACACTCTCTTCCCGGTGTTTTCTGTTACCAAAGCCATTACGGCCACGGCCCTGCATATTCAGGCCGAGCGTGGTTTGGTCGATTATGACTCCCCCATTGCCCACTATTGGCCGGAGTTTGCCGTCCATGGCAAAGATAAAGGGACCGTACGGGACGCTCTTACCCACCGTATTGGCATTCCCCAGATGCCCGAGGGGGTAACACCCGAACTGATGTGCGACTGGGACTGGATGGTGCAGCGGCTGGCAGACACGAAGCCCCTCTTTGAGCCGGGAACCAAGAGCGCTTACCTGGCGTACACATTTGGTTGGATTATTGGGGAGATTGTGCGACGCACTGACCAGAAAGAGAGACCCTTCGGCACCTTTGTCCAGGAGGAGATCTGCGCGCCTCTTGGCATTGATAGCCTGTGGATTGGCATCCCCGACGAGGTAGAGCCACGGGTGGCCAAGTTGACTAACATTCCCTCGCCCCCTGCGGGGGCACCGGGGCTGCCCTCTGAGTCACTCATGCCGAAGTCCATTCCCCCTCATGTGGGGACAAGCCAAGGCGTGTTCGGGCGTCCTGATGTGCGGCGGGCCTGTATTCCGGGTGCTGGCGGCATTATGAACGCGAGTAGCGCAGCCAAATTTTTCGCCATGCTGGCCCAGGGTGGTGAACTTGAGGGAGTTCGCTTCCTCTCGGAGGAGCGCATTCGCTCGTTCAGCGTTTCCCGTTCGCATAGAGAGGAGTTCGACCCCGTTGTCTGGCGCGTGCTCAACCTGGGTATGGGAGGATTCCATCTTGGGGGCGAATCACCACCTGCGCCTCCGGTTGTTGGGAATAACCCCCACACCCTTTGTCATCCCGGTGCGGGCGGATCGATCGGTTGGGCGGACCCGGATGCACGCCTAGCGGTTGCCATCTGTCACAACAGGATGTTCAACGCTCCTACGCCAGAGGGGAACCCGTTTGTACCGATTGGGAACGCTGTGCGGGAGGCACTTGGGGTAACGGGGTGAGTAGTGGTAACAGCCGTTAAACCAAAGGATAAGCTAGGTGGGTGATCCGGCGAAGGGAGCGTGATCTAAATTAAACCACTACTCTGTCTGTCGAAGCCGTAACCACGTGTATGCAGATTCCTTGTGCCCTCTGGAGGTCAAGCGAAAAAGGAGGACCACCTGGCTAGGCAGAGTAATGAAGCCTGGCGCACAATGGCTAACGTTACTTCAGGAGTTAGCTCGCTCCTGCAAGGAACAGGCATACTGGCAATCGGCGCAAAACGCTAGGTGTTTGCGGTGTTGGTGGTTAGGGCAGGGGTGATGATGCTCCGGCCTGAAGCGCAGGCCTACTGGAAGGTTACGGGGGAGGGCCGGCCGTGGTTGTCCGTGGCGATACATCGCCTGAGGGTTTACCTATTGGGGTACAGGTGGGGGCTCGTCCCTGGCGTGAGGATGTGGCCTTGGCGGTAGCTCAGCACATCGAGACCGCCTTGGGTGGCTGGCAGCGTCCGTTGCTCCAAGAAGGTGTCTAAACTTGCATTATTGAACCACACAATATTGGTACTCCCCTGCAGGAATGAAAAAATGTCCGATCTCACTTTGGTCATAGGTAACAAGAATTACTCCTCTTGGTCACTACGTCCCTGGCTGTTTCTCAAACATGTAGGAGTGCCCTTCGAGGAGGTCCGGATTCCTCTCAACACCCCTGAAACGCACGAGCGACTTTCCCAATATTCCCCCTCGGGTCGGGTTCCCGTCCTCCTCGATGGTTCGGTGACTATATGGGAGTCATTAGCCATCTGCGAGTATGTGGCGGAGCGCTTTCCGCAGGTGCAGGGCTGGTCTACTGACCACAAGGAACGTGCGGTTGCTCGGTCGGTGGCGGCTGAGATGCATGCGGGCTTTTCTGCCTTGCGTGCGGAGTTGCCAATGAATTGTCGAGCCCGGCGCTCTGGGGTTGTTCCGTCTTCCGCAGCCCAAGCTGATATCGAACGCGTTATTTCCCTTTGGCGCCTGTGCCGCCAGAGTTTCGGTCAAGGGGGACCCTGGCTATTTGGTACGTTCACAATTGCCGATGCTATGTTCGCTCCTGTAGTCCTGCGTTTCTACACTTATGGGACGAAACTTCCTGACATAGCCCGGGAGTATCTATCAACGGTTAACCAACATGCAGCTATGCAAGAGTGGATAGAGGCGGCTGGCAATGAGACGGAAATCATTGAGGAAGAGGAACGCGGCAATCCTGTGCAGTAGAGAGAGTAAGTGTCCCATCGGGCATCGCGGCAGATCACCTCAGCTGCCAGGTCTCGCTGACTGATTAGTAGTTAGCCTGCTCGTTGGCCAGACGAGCTCCTTAGAAAACACAGATGATCACAGGTTGGCTTCACCACATCGACATTACGGTGAGCGATCTAACGCGTTCGACCCAGTTCTATGACCAGGTGTTACCCCTGATGGGCTTCCACTTTTCGGGCCCATTGTTCTAAAAAAAGCACGAAAGATCCCCTCTCTATTCTCTTGCCACACACAGTACAAATGATAAGGTACACAACCTCACTGGGGTTTCCCCAGAACCACTATAAAAGGAGGATTGTATTATGGCCAGAATAGGAGTTGTTGCCGCCAATGTAGCAGGGCTTTCGTTCACCGACCTCCAGGACCTAGCCCGCGAGGCCGAGTCAGCCGGCTTCGAAGCCATTTTCTCGCCGGAGTTTATGAATGATGCCCTGGCCAACTGCCAGATCATGGCCCAGGCAACCTCGCGTATAAAGGTTGGGACCTGGATTGCCAATATCTATCTGCGACACCCCGCCCTGTGCGCTCAGACCGCCGTAGCCATAGACGACACTTCCAAAGGCCGTCTCATTTTGGGTTTGGGGGTGAGCCACCGGCCGATTGTTGAGGGCGTCTACCAAGAAAAGATGGAAAAGCCCCGCAATTTTATGCGTCAATACATTGGGACCTTGCGCAACGTTGCCGCGGGCAAAGAGATTCCCGGCATGGCTATGCAACCCCGGGCAGCAACATATAAAGTCCCTGTCTACATCGGCGCCCTTGCCCTGGGGACGGTGCAACTGAGCGGCGAGGTGGCCGATGGAGTTATGCTCTATCTTTGTCCCAAGAGTCGTATTCCCAGGGCTGTGGCGTCTCTGGAAAAAGGGGCCGCCAGAGCTGGACGCTCTGTCTCCGAGGTCGATATCACGACCGGTTTGCCCTCATGCATCAGCGATAATATGGATGCGGCCATGAGCACGGCCAAAAAGAATCTTGTTATGTATGGGGGGTTGCCGTTCTACAACAAACTCTTCCAAGATAGTGGGTTTGAGCAAGAAGCGGCAGCACTGGGCAAAGGGGATGGAAGTGGGGCATCTGACAAGATGGCCGATGAGCTTTCGTTGATCGGGCCTCCGTCTCGCTGCCGTGAGCAGCTCGCCGCATTCCGTGAGGCCGGTATTCAGCTGCCTATTCTCAACCCAGTACCGGTTGGGGATCAGACCTATGCGCAGGCAGTACGCAAGGCAATCGAGACATTTGCCTAGCCTATTGTAGGGACACGGCATGCATGGGTCCCAACTTAAGGACAAAGGAGAGCTTTTAGCTTCTGTCTTGGGCCTCCGAGTCCCTTCCCCCCTTGCGGGGGAAGGTTAGGATGGGGGCTATACAACAGTGGTAGAGGCCCTTTAGGCCCCCTCACCCGCCTGCCCTGCGGGCAGGCACCCTCTCCCGCCAGGGGAGAGGGAAGGGATGACCGTACTGCAGATAAAATACCTTAAGTTGGGACTGGGGTACGGCATACTGCCCCTATGACTCTTGCGGAATATTCCCGCGCTCACTAGAAGAGCCAGAGATCCTTTGCTGCTGCTGGAGTGGGCTTACACATAGCATCAAAAGATGATATGGCAGCCCCTTTTGTACCACAGCCCAAGCAGCTTCTGCTTGCAGGGCTGCGGCCATTAGGACATCCCTGTGCCTTGACTATAGGAAAGGACGCAATATGCCGGCGCATACACCCGAAGAAATCAACCATACAACATTGAGGAACGAGCCTTATAAGGACTTTGCCAACTCGGAGAACCATAGGAAAATGGTCGACGCTATTCGTGACTGGCGTGAATCATTTGGTAAACGCTACCCGCTAGTGATCAACGGCGAGCGGATCACCTCCGACCAATGGATCGACTCGGTTAACCCATCGAACACTACCGAGATCGTTGGCCAGGTTGCCTCTGCGACCGTTAAGGAAGCCGATCAGGCGGTGGTTGCGGCCCGCGCTGCGCTGCCAGCCTGGCGCCGTACGCCGCATGGCCAGCGGGCTGACGTGCTCCGCCGCGCCGCCGAAATTATGCGCCGCCGGAGGTTCGAACTCGACGCCCTATTGGTACTCGAAGCGGGCAAGAGCTGGCTGGAGGCGGACGCTGACATTGCCGAGGCCATCGACTTCTGTGATTACTATGCCAACGAAATTTGCCGGATGTGCGACCAGCCCCAAACCTACCGGATCGGCAGTGAGGTTGATGTCTACACCTACGAACCGCGCGGCGTGGTGTTGGTGGTCGCGCCGTGGAACTTCCCCATGGCCATCCTCTGCGGCATGACGGTAGCCGCCCTGGTCACGGGCAACACGGTGGTTATGAAGCCGGCAAGCTTCACCGCAGTGATCGGCTCTATGCTGATGAACATCCTTGCGGAAGCTGGTTTACCCAAGGGCGCGCTCAACTTTGTGCCCGGTCCGGGTAAATCGGTTGGTGACTATCTAGTCCGGCACCCGGGTGTCAACATGATTGTCTTCACTGGCTCTCGCGAAGTCGGATTGGGTATGATCAAGGCTGCTGCCAACATCCATGAAGGGCAGCGTTTCATTAAGAAAGTAGTCGCCGAGCTTGGCGGCAAGAATGCCCTGATTATTGACAGTGATGCCGACCTGGACGCGGCGGTTGCAGGCGTAATTACCTCGGCCTTCGGCTACACCGGCCAGAAGTGCTCGGCCTGCTCACGAGCCATTGTGTTGAATGACGTTTATGACAAATTTCTGGATAAGCTGTCGGCCGCGACCAAGTCAGTGGCCGTCGGTCCGGCCGAGGACCCCGCGAATTTTGTGGGCCCGGTGATCGACGACAGTGCGCGGCGGACCATCCAAAGCTATATTGAAACCGCCCGCAAGGAGGGGCGGGTAGTGGTGGAGACCCATATTGGTGAGTTGGCCAAGCAAGGCTTCTTTGTTGGGCCCATGGTGATTGCTGATGTGGACCGCAACGCCACCATTGCCCAGGAGGAAATCTTCGGCCCTGTGCTCGCAGTGATCCGGGCTCAGGATTTCGCTGAAGCACTGGACATTGCTAACGGCACCTCCTACGCCCTTACCGGGGGAATGTACTCGCGCAACCCTGAGCACCTCGATCGCGTCAGGCGCGAATTGGAGGTCGGCAACATATATCTCAACCGCAAGATCACCGGCGCCTTAGTCGGCCGTCAGCCCTTCGGCGGCTTCAAGATGAGCGGCATTGGCAGCAAGGCCGGTGGACCGGACTACCTGATCCAGTTCGTCGAACCGCGCAGCGTCACGGAGAACATCCTACGCCCGGGCCTGTCGGACGAGTAAGTCGAGACCCACTTATGGGCCAATTTTCTAACTCAAGGTTCACCCGTTAGAACCACTGCGACCAAATGTGGCGCTGGTAGATCTTGGGTAGCTCGGTTGGCAAAGACAAGATATCCTCAATGACCATGTAGCGTCGGGGAGCGCACATCTCCCGCAGGTAGTCATGTCCCCCCTTATCGACCGTTAAACAGAAAGATACAATGCCGTTTCGCTCGGCTTCGCGGAATGCCATCATTGTATCTCGCAGGCCGTAGGTTGGTGGCACAATCGGCTTGCCATAGCCTTCATCTTCAGGATAGCCGTCGCTTAACAGCAAGAGCATTTTGGCCCGGCTGGTAAGGTCTTTGAGCTTGCGCGTGGCATGACGCACGGCCGTGCCCATCCGGGTGCTGCCCTGGGGCGCTAAAGCCCCAATGCGGCCTTTGACTTCAGAAGAGAGCGATTCACTAAAAGTCTTGGCTGGATAGACCTTTACGTCATGCCGGCTATGGCTGGAGAAACCATAGATGGCATAGGCATCACCAATCTCCTCTAGGGCTGTCGACAACAGCACCACGGCTTCTTTGAGCACATCGATAACACGCAGAGTCCGGCGCCCACCCAATGGTGTCTGGGCGGATACCTCAGTAGGTAAGCGCGCAGCAGTTGAGGCACTCAAGTCCAACAGGAGCAGCACGGCTACATCGCGCTCTAGCGGTTCCCTGGCTATGTACAGCTTGGGTGAGGGAGAAATTCCCGTGAGCCGGTCGACCCGGGCGGTTACTACTGCGTCTAGATCGATCTCTTCTCCTTCTTCCAGGCCCTTGACCTGGCGATACATCCGCGGGCGCAGGCGTTCAAATTCGCGCTTAATATCCGGAGCCATGTCAGCATATGTTGTTAAGGTATAGGCAAAGAAGGCCCCGTCATCCCCTAGTAGTGGGATCTCCCGGAGTTGGCACCAATGCGCGCGGTAGTCCTCAATCTCATAATCCCACTCATCATACCTATAATGTATACCTGGGGTGACCTGGGCACGGCGCTGACGGGGAGCCGACTCCGCCATAGAAAGAGCAGGGCTTCCCCTTCTTCCTTCTCCCTCTAGCCCAGTCAGAAAGGCTATGGATTCCTCAGCAACATCTACTAGACGCTCTTGTTGAGGCAGCGCAGAGGACTCTGAGGTGGGTCCTAGCTCGGCCTGCAGAAACTCCAGGTAGATCTCTGTAGCCAAGCGCAGCGAGTCAGAGACATTGCCCGTGCTGCCCAGGTCTGTCCACACAGAGTCGGACAAGTAAGACAGTAGGACAGAGGACCCAGGGGACAGAAGATGGCCGAGGGACTCTGCCCAGTCCAGGTCTGCCCGCAACCCCCGATAGGTTGAGGCCAGCCGAGCGGCGATCCGTTTTCCCTCAACACACAGAAAGAGGTCCTCAATCAGATCAGGCCGAGGAAAAAGACGAAAGTAGGAAGCCAGGTCGTCTGGAGGGTCGGCTTCTGCATTGAGCAGAGTATGGACCAAAGGGGGCAAAGAGGGCCAGAGATCAGAGAGAGAGCAGGCATAGGTTCCAAACTCAACGCGGCCCGCTTGATGTGCCGTCAGTACCCGGTAGAGGCGGAAGTTTTCCTCGTATGTAGGAAACATTTCTATAGAAGAGGGCAGTGGCACTAACTCGCCTTTCTCTTCTGCCAAGGGAGGAGGCAGAGATAAGCCGTTCGCCTCGGCAAGAGCGCTCGCGGTGCCACTCAGCATGTGCAGAAATTTGACTAATATTCCCTGGATGTCAGTGAGAACAGCGGCCGGTGATGCTCCGTGGAGGGCCAAAAGACTGGTGCGCGACTTGAGGGCAAAAAAGGCTTCTCCGGCCTGGGGATTCCGACTGGCGATTTCTTCTCCAACGGCAATCCACTTGAGAGTCCTTTCTATTCCCACTTCATCGTAGACTTGTCTGAGGGTGCGAAAGAGTTCAAACAGGCCAGCAGGAAAGACTTGGGCAAGCTGGGCAATCCGCTCTAACAACAAGACCCCACCCTCAGGGTGTAGGTTGCGCAGGGTAGGACCCAACAGAGGTAGCAAAGCCGGGAGCAACCTGGAATCAACCTGGGTGAGCGTGTTGAGGAGCCCTTCTTGCCAGGTGGAAGGCAGTTGGTACAAAATTGTGGTCAGCTGTTGCTGGTCGGCCTCAGTCAGACGGTGAAGAGCGGTCTCAGAACGGGACTTAGACATGGTCTTCTCTCTGCTTATAGCTTGTCAAAACTTCTTCCCCCTCACTTTGATCAGCAGACTTTACTGCTTGTGCCCCCTAGAGGTCAAGAGAAAGAGGGATCTCTTGACCTCCTCCGTTGAGCGAATTTTTTCCTTTGACTACCTGTAGCTTCCTCCCCAAGAGGGCTAGTCTTCTCCCCTGTGTTATTGACAAACATAAACTGTGACCTATACCTTCTTAGCCCATAAGCGTCCACGCCTTGTGCAGATAAAAAATCGTGTCAAGATAGACAAGATCAGCCTTTCAGGATTAAGCCGGGAGGAATAGAAACCGGGAGGATGTCCGGCAATGGATGTGAAGACTCTTATTGGAGAAAGGCCTGAACTCTTTGTCAGGCAGAAGAAAGAGTGGGTAGAAATCTTTGTTGACTGGGAAACAAAGAACCAGTACGAAATCCTCGATTCCCAAGGCCAGGAGATTGGACTTATTGTTGAGAAAGCTGGAGGCTTTTGGGACCATTTTCGCCGGGGATTTCTCCGCTCTCACCGCCGGCTTGAGATAGGCGTTTTTGATAGCGCTGGCAGCCTGGTCCTGTCTTTGCAGCGCCCTTTCTTTTTTCTTTTCTCTAATCTCTCTGTGTCCGACGCGGACATACGACCCATTGGGCGGGTCCAACGTCGATTCGGCATCCTTTACAAACGCTACGACCTTCTGGACCAGCTGGGGACTCGATTTGCCCGCATCTCTAGCCCGCGCTGGCGGCTGTGGACCTTTCCCGTTGCCAATGAGGATGGCAGGCGGACCGCAACTATCTCCAAGAAGTGGGGAGGAGCTTTGCAAGAGCTGTTTGCGGACGCGGATACCTTCCGAGTCGAGTTCAACAGTGACGGCTGGAGCAATGATCAACGCGCCGTTATTCTAGCTGCGGCAATCAGTATTGATTTTGACTTTTTTGAAAACAACTAGGGCTCCAGCGACCTAACAGGCATCTTTGACTGGAACTAAGGGCTTGAGCCACTTTATGACAGGTGGTAAGCATTAACCCTAGCAAATTCGCCAATGGTGACCCTTGATACACAACGGCTTCTTCTGCGTCCCTTTCACGAGTCCGACCTTGACGCTTACGCCCGCATCTGTGCTGACCCCAAGGTCATGCGGTTTCTAGGGGAGGGCAAGACTCTGTCGCGCTCCGAGGCTTGGCGCCAGATGGCCATGTTTCTGGGCCACTGGCAGCTGCGGGGCTACGGGACCTGGGCTGTCGAAGAAAAGTCGAGCGGTGAGCTGGTTGGCCGAATTGGGTTCCACAACCCAGAAGGTTGGCCCGGGTTCGAGATTGGTTGGACTCTAGGAAGAGGCTACTGGGGACGGGGTTTTGCCACCGAGGGAGGTCGTGCGGCGTTGGAGTATGCTTTCTGGGAGCTAGGCCAGCCCCACATTATTAGCCTCATTTACCCAGAGAACCAGGCCTCGGTCCAAGTAGCAGAGAGACTGGGAGAGAAACTCGAGGGTACAACGCAGCTTTTTGGCAAAAAAGTGCTGGTGTATGGTGTCACTCGGCCGGCGGGCCAGCGGGATGATCAGGTAGAGAGGGAGAGGAACAAATCATCATGCTCCCTCTTGTTCACTTAGCACTTCATTAAACTTCTAAAGCAAAGGCTTCACGCGGAGCGCATGCTCCGGTAGAACCTTTCAGTGTGCTCGCTACTAAACACTGTGGAGTAAGGGCAAGACCTTGTCCCCGAAGCGTTGCATCTCTTCTGCAATCGGATGGAACTGAAGAAGAAACGTTTCGACTCCGACCTCCTCGAACTCTTCCATACGCTTGGCAATCTCGGTAGCCGTCCCAACTAGCCCAGCGGCGGTTCCCCCGTTGGTCCCAAGATTTTTGGTCTTGTAAGGAGAAGCCCTGACCATCACTACATCTTTGTCTACGCCCTGTATCCCGACTTTCCTCATCTTGACCAGTCGGTTGAACTCCGCTATGGCTTGCTGTTTGGTGTTGCGGCAGATAACAAAGGCAGAGATTCCGAAGCGGGGACAACGTCCATACTCTGCCGCCAGACTTTGCACATGCTGAATGATCTCCTTGACCTCATCAAGGGGACGGCCATTAATCAGGAAAACGTCCGCCATCTTTGCTCCCAGCCTGCGCCCCTGCTCCGACTCTCCTCCAACATACACCGGCAGATGGGGTTTCTGCACCGGCTTTGGGGATAGGGTTGCCTCCTTGACCTGGTAATACTTCCCACAAAAGTTATACTTATCCTGAGTCCACATCCCCTTAATCACTGTGATGAACTCTTCGGAACGGGCATACCGATCGTTGTGGCTTAAGACGGGCGCACCCAGCATCTCAAACTCCGGTAGCCACCATGCCGAGACCAGATTGAGGGCAAAGCGGCCCTTGCTAATATGATCGATGTTACTGGCCATCTTGGCGATTACCCCAGGCGCGCGAAAGCCCGGCTTGACCGCTGTTATGATCTCAATTCGCTCTGTGACTGCGGCCAGCGCGCTTGCCGTTGTCCAAGCGTCGAGCTGTTCCAGCTCAGGCCCAAGCGGGTTCATGAAATGCTCCGCCAACAACAGTGTCTTAAACCCCAGACTCTCAGCCAGAAGCGTTGCCTGCTTCGTATCTTCAAAGGAGCCATTCCTGGTCTCGGGCCAACTCGAGATAATCCAGTTCCCGTACACCGCTGGCCAGAAGCCTAATCTCATTGGGTCCTCCCTTATGGCTTGCTGCTCATATTCCCCAGACGCTGTTTCTTCACACTGGGCAAAGCTCGAAATTGCCCAATTAAAATCTACAATCATTCATGTTTGGCTTCCATCTGTCAAGAAGTCTTGCGAGTGGATAAACAACCTACTCATGGCTGATGGCTAAACACTTGGCTCTCTGCTTTGGTTCTTTACTTAATTGTGCTAGGGTAGCTCCAAAGCAAGTCCCAGGGGCTATGATCAGACGGTGCCTGAGCTGTAGGTTTGAGAATCTGGAAGGAAAGGACCTATGGGGAAGGAACCCAAACAAGGAGGGAACCATGGCAGCACAAGATCTAGAAGCAATGGTCAGAGAGTTAAGAGATCGGGAGATGATCAAAGAGTTGACCCATCAATACGCCCACTGTGTCCGGCAGAATGACATAGAGGGAGTGGTTAACCTCTTTGCCGAAGATGGAGCAGTGGAGGTAGGCCCCACTATTATCAAAGGCCAGGCTGAGCTGCGCAAGTTTTATACCGAGGAACTCCCCAAGCTGGGGATCCCTTATGACTTTCTCCACAATCATGTGATCCGCTTGCAGGGGGATCGAGCTACGGGGGTATGTTCATTGGAAGTCAAAGGAGTAGCGGCAGGGAAGAGCGTAACCGGGGCTGGCCACTATGATGATGAGTTCATAAGAGCAGGCGGGGAGTGGAAGTTCCAGCGTCGCCAAATTACCCTCTACTTCTTTGTCAGGCATGAAGAAGGATGGGCAGGGGAGAAGTTTACGGTTGGGCCGTAAGTAACTAAACCGCCAACTGATACTCATCAGTACAATACTTGCTGTTCCTTGACGGCCAAAAACTTTTCCTGGCCGCTGCATTGGAACTAGAGAGGAGAGACGATGCAATACATAAAACTCGGTAATACCGGAATCACTGTATCGCGCATCTGTTTTGGATGCATGACCTATGGAGGCGGCAAGCAGCCTGAATGGGCAATGCCGCGCGACTGGGCCCTTGGCCTGGAGGAAGCCCGCGAGCATTTCGCCATCGCGCTGGAGGCCGGTGTCAACTTTTTCGACACGGCCGACGTATACTCGGTTGGCCTGAGCGAGGAAGTCACCGGGCGCTGGCTCAACGAGTTGGCCTCACGTGATGATATTGTTGTGGCCACCAAGGTATTCGGCGCCATGGGCCCTGGGCCCAACCGCCGCGGTCTAAGCCGTAAGCATATTATCGAGGCCTGTGAGAATTCCTTGCGCCGGCTAAAAATGGATTATATCGACCTCTATCAGATCCACCGGTGGGACTACACAACACCCATTGAGGAGACCCTCGAGGCCCTCGATTCGCTTGTGCGCAGCGGCAAGGTGCGTTACCTGGGCGCCAGTAGCATGGCGGCCTGGCAGTTTTCCAAGGCGCTTTATCTGGCCAAGGAGCATGGCTGGCACCGCTTTGTGGCCATGCAGAACCATTACAACCTTATCTACCGCGAAGAAGAACTCGAAATGATTCCGCTCTGCATTGACCAGGGCGTGGCGCTGATTCCGTGGAGTCCGCTAGCACGTGGGTTCTTTGCGGGCAACCGCAAGCCCGAAGGTGGAGCAACAGCAACCAAGCGCGCGCAAACCGACGCGTTTGCCCAGAACATGTATTTCCGTGAGAATGACTTTGAGGTTGCCGCCGCGGTAGATAAGGTTGCCAAAGAACGTGGCGTGACGCCCACACAGATTGCCTGCGCCTGGATTCTGCAGGCGCCGGGCGTGACTGCCCCCATAGTGGGCGCTACCAAGACGCATCATCTCCAAGAGCTCTTCGCGGCAGTAGATATCGATCTCAGCGCCGAGGAGGTTGCGGCGGTCGAGGAACCCTATCAGCCTCATCCCATCATAGGTCACGAGCAGCCCAAGCCGGCAAAGATGGTGAAGTAACTGAGCAGAAGGGTAAGCTGGGGTTCCCGTAGTATTGGAGCAATAAACAACGATCCTGCAGCATACACTGGGAAAGTTGTTGAAAGTAAAAGCATTTTTCCCGCTGTGCTGGCCCGGGTAAACTCTCTTTTGAGAGTGCGAGAGAATTGCCCGTCATTTACCTTGAAGCTTGCCAGGTACTGATTTCAGAGAGAAAAGTACGAGGCTTATAGGAAGTCATTGGCTGCTCGGGGTAGGATTGTTGTTTTTTGATGGCTGACAGTCAGAGCCCTCTGGCCTAGCCCGCAGTTATCTGACTGAGGATGACGCGCCGATCAGCAAAGAGTTGACTGTCTGGTTTGCTGATATTGCCAATTCTCCGGCCACAGTTTGAGACGATTTTCAGCCCGAACCAGCCTTCCGTATCTGACGGGTCAGCCCGGTAACGCCGGCCGAATTTTCTCCTCAAGAACCTCGATATTACGCCGGTATTCTGTCACGCTCTCATACCCCTGGGTGTGCACAATATGGGTCACACCAACGTTGTGAAACTGCCGGGCATAATCCACGGCTTTCGGCGGATCATCAATGGGCAGCGTCTTCATTGCGATGACTTCGAGTTGCGGGCGTCCTGCTTCCGCACTCATCTCGTGTAACCGTTCAATGCCGGGTTTGAGGTCTGCCGGCTCAACTCCAGCTGGAATCCAGCCTTCTCCAAAACGTACGGTGCGACGAAGGGCATGCGGGGGGGCGCCGCCAACGTAAATCGGTGGACGGGCGGGCCGTGGTTGGAAGAGGATGGTTTGTCCGTTTGATTCAACAATATCGTTGTCAAAGCAACGGTGCACAAAGGCCAGGGTGTTGTCAGTCATTTTGCCTTTTAGCTTTGGATCAAGCCCGAGGGCTCGAAACTCGGCAGCCATCCAGCCAGTTCCGACACCCAAGCGCAATCGTCCGCCTGACAGTTCCTGGATCGTTGCAACCAACTTGGCGGTTGGCAGTGCTGGACGGAAGGGCACATTAATCACCCCACTGCCCAGACCAATGCGTTGCGTTGCCGCAGCAAGAAAAGCCAGCATGGCCAGGGGCTCTAAGGTTCGTCCTGGGGTAACGACTTGAGGCATGTCTTTGGCTGCGTCGAGTGACGAGGTCAGCCGTTCGTTAATCCAGACGGTATCGAGTCCAGACTCATCAGCCGCCCGAGCACATTCGAGTAAAATGTTGCGAGTGGAATAGGGACCCCAATTTCGGATATTGATACTCAGCTTCATTGTGAATGTCCTCTGCCTGACCTACAGCTCCATTGGCAGCACCAGATACTCGTTGTAAATAAAGTCCCGGTGCCCCACAAGCGCAGGGTCTACCACCTTGGCAATTTCGGGATCGGACGCCTCAAAGGCTTTGCGCAGTCCTTCCACCATCGGACATTTGTCCGGCGGCAGGGGTGCAACCAGCGCGGCAAACGTGGCCCAGTACACGTCCAGGGCAGTCAGACTATTGCCAAGCAAAAATTTACTGCCTTTCGCTTTCTGCTCTTGCAAACGCTGGGATAAGAGTCGCAATACCTCAATCGTCCGTTGGCGCACTTTGGAGCCAATCCCAGGTCGATAGCCATACTTGGACCCCATATATTGGGCAGCGCCAGCATCCATGGGGAACTCCACGTTGGGATCAAATGCACGATCGATCATCACCAGGCGATAACTCCAGCCAAAGCCCATCTCGCCGCAAATCTCGTGCGCCAGCCCAAACAGCAACGCGCGCTGTTCGGGATCTTCCGGAATCAGACGCGGCGCAGGAGCTAAGCGTTCGGCCAGCAGCAAAATCTCCGCCCAGCCCGAACGCGGCGCTTCATTCTCGTACACAATCGCCGGTCCACTATCGACCCCCGTCCAGGCGACCAGCGCGCTATTGTCCCTACCGGGCAAATACCGCGTACGCACATAGGGGATCTGCTTAATATGGAAAAACCCTTTGGCCGCTTCGCCCCACGGGCTGGGAGCTCCGCCAACAAATGCACCGCGGAGACCAGGGCTGTTCTTCGCCGTTTCCACGTCAACAAATTCCATATGATTTTCCTCCTACATCATTACTATTCGCACGGGTCCCGTTGCTCGCAGCGCCAACGACTATGGTGAGGCTAACGTTGCTGGAAATACTTGCGCCCGAGCAACGGGTGGCGCCTGCTTACTGCAGTCCCTGGAGATTCTCCAGAATATCCCCCGGCTCCAGGCGGGTGGTGTCATTCGCGTCTACATAGGCGAGCTTGATGGTCCCGTCGGTATCAATGGCATAGATGCCGGGAATCGGCAACTCCCAGGCGTCATTGCCATTGTAATTGGGCAGCTTAATACCCATTGCTGCCATCGTTCCCTTTTAGGGGTAAAGCCGAGATACGTGTCATTTTAGGACATAGCGTGAACTCTTCTTTTGTGCACCATAAAATGATAAAATCTTGCTTTTCTCAACAAAAACAAGGCTGTCTAAAAAGTATAGTTTTCGGTCAGTCCCTTAAGTCCTCATTTGGCACATATCTCGGTCGAACGCCCATAGGAGGTATTTAAAATGGAAAAGAAAGCCAAACCAATTGACAACACGGCCATTGCCCCGCAGCACCATGCAGTTACCGGTCTTCGCCTACCACCTGGCGGATTCTCCGCACAGGAAATAGAAGAGAGATTCTCAGAAGCTGAAATAAAAGGCAGGGAGCTAGAAAAGGTAAACCAGGAAAGAAAAAAGGTGGCAGAAGATAAAAAATTAGAGCAGCTTTATCTGGCATTTGTGGATTTTGAATCTTTTTTCCATAAGCATTAAGGAGCTATAAGCCCAGTTCGGACCCAACTCCTGGCAAGAGCGGCCCCTCCTGCAAGGAGTGATTTTTTTGGAGCATTGGCTTAAGAACGACCGATTTTGTCCAATTGCTATCGCAACCCGACAAGGACGGCAACGACAGGCAAGAAAGTGGGGTATGGCCTGGGAGGCCAGGAAGGGAATCGGAGCCCCTCTGTCAGAGCGCATTCCCACTTTCTTTAACGTCCGATATTTCACGGGTGTACGAGGAACTCCCTGAGGCGATTCCCGTAATTTCGAGCCGAATCAGAGGATCTGCGTTACAGCCCCTCGACCAAGATGAGCTCGGTGTCGGAGCCGCTTTGGCGCAGCTTAATGAGAGGGGCATACTCCGGGTCATGGTACCACGCGCGTGCTTGCTCCATGGACGGGAACTCAATGACGACCATCACGCTCGCCGCCGCCGTCCCCTCCACAACGTCCATCTCCCCCCCGCGCACCAAGTACCGCCCCCCATGCTTCTGCACTAGGGCCTGGACCTTCGGTCCATATTCTTCCACCCAGGATGGGTCCCGCATCTCCACTCGACCGATGAAATAGGCTGGCATAACTGTGTCCTCCTTCGTGTCTCCCATAGTCTTTTCTTGCTCCTATCATACTGGTCGAACCTTGTTCAATTGGTTCAATTGGTTCAATTGGCATGCCCCAACTTTGACGAATCACCAGCTCTCTTTTTTGCGGGAGAACGGGAAACTCTGGGTTAGCCTCTTCCGCGCGGGCGTTATAGACGTTGACACCGCCTTCTCTCACCTGGCAAGAAAAGCCACCACCTGTTCTACGAGTTCATCGGCCTTGGCGTCCAATTCTCTATTGCTCAGATTAGCAATGGGATGGGAGGTCACAAGAAATTTATACTCGGGTACACCCCAGGTGGCAGCCATGGCATGACCCGTGGCCATAAACGGCGCGGTGACAATCGATACTGCGGGGATACCAGCCTGCTCTAACTTGATTCCATCGAGCACACTGCTCGAACTACACGACCCTCAATCGCCCACCCCGGCAATGACCAAGTCTGTCTCTCGCCTGAACAGGGCAATGGCCTCATTGCTCACGCTATGGCCCGAGGAGCGCTTGCGGTCAAGATGCACCATGGTGGTCTGGAATCTTCTTCCTAAACGGTCGGCAATGCGACACAGAATCTCGGCAGAATTGACCTTAGTATTTTCCACCAGCCCAACCCGCAGCCGCTGAAGTGATGCTGGGCGGGAGGCGTAAGAAAATGTGGTCGTTTCAAGAGGCATGGTGGGATCAAATACACGTCGACGCATCACATAACTCCTTAGCATTCAATCGGAATAGTCACACTCTGGGTCCACTTATTGCCCCAGCCTGGCAGACAGGCTGACCAGCTCCCTCCATCTCCTCCGGCGCACACAATCAAAAGGTCTTCTGGCCGGTTCATAACATACCGCCAGGTGGTTTCATCCGCGGGTTGAATGTCTCCCGTCAGGCGGGCCGCCCGTTTGAAATCAGCCACTGTCCGCCGGGCATGCTGGACAATGAACTCTTGCACCTGTTGTCGACTCCAGCCGCTGTGGCGCAGAACCTCGGTATGTTCTCCTGCCAGAACAATCAGGTTCTGATTAAAACCATAGACATTGGGGCTTGCCAGATTGCCTAGGGCATCAGCAAACTCATGCAGGAGGGGTTCCGGTGTGCTAGCAAGCTGGTTATAGACGCCTATCAAAGTATTCGAGGCGTATACCGTCACCGTGCTGTCTTCAGGCCGAAACCCTCGCTCAACATGCAATGGGGCCCAGGGATGGTTTGCCTCATTTTCAGCAAAGCAGAATGAGTATTTGCCTGGGTTTCCCAGGGTCGCACGATCCAATACACCTGGCCGGGTATTCAGCACGTTCATCATAACCAGCCGCAGTGCCCGGCCTATAGTGGCATTGGCCCGTACTCCCGGACCAAAGACATTGTTGGTAGCATTTAGGCCTAATGCTAACGCCATGGGACCATTAACCACAAGCACCAGGGCTGACCCCCCCGTGCTTGTGGCTGGATTATGATACATGAACTCAGGCTGACACAGTCCCTTCACCGCGGCCAACACCACGGGGAAATACTCCGGCAGACAGCCGGCCATCACGGCATTGATGGCAGCCTTCTCGGCGGGAATCACCGCATTGCGTTCGCTAATTTTGCCAATGGTCTCATTGCCGGAAAGCCTTGCAGTTGCCAGCATGGCTGCCACCGACTCCTCTGTGGGTGGGACCAGCGGCAGACCATCACTCCAGCCTTGTTGATAATAAAATTCAATCCAGGCCGCTGCCGCAGCCGGGTCTGAGAGCAGAGGCTCAGGTTCTGTGGTGTTCATGGCCGTCTGTTATCTTTATAGAGTTTGGCGCATTTCGGGACCTTGGTAGGTAAAGCCATTTTTTTCATAGAAAGGTCGGTTGTGTTCCAGGGCATACAAGCCGATTTCCTTACAACCCCGGCGGCGGGCTTCTCCAATCATGGCCCCCACCAATTGGGCCCCCACACCTTTACCACGCCCAGATTCGTCCACAATCAGTTCCTCAATTTGCGCATAGTTTCCACCATAGCGAATGGCAGGGTTGAACGACGCGGTTATCACGCCTACAGTTGCACCCCCGTCTTCTGCCACCAGCACAACACCGCGGTCGCTTTCCAGCAGGGCTCGAAACATGTCACAACACGGCCGTGAATTGACAACGGGTACTTCCAATAGCTGGGCTAACAATTCAAGCACTCTCTGTTCATCCTGTGCGGTAGCAGTGCGAGTTGTTACCATAGGTTCTCCTTTGTGTTAGCAGCCAGATTTCGTCAACGCTCACTCCCTGCCCCAGGGAAGCAGACGCATTGGTATCTGCACCAGTCTGGGGCCTGTTAGGTTATCTGAATCTCGACCAAAATCAATCACTTGTAGTGTAACTAGCTATCCCCTATGATATTGTTGTCGAGCAGACGATCTATCATCAACGCAGCCGCGCCTCCCACGTTCTTCTTCCGGTTCAGAGGCGGAGCGGCTTATAGTCGATACTCCTATTTTCTTTCGGGACAACAACTTACTGCAAGAGGTAAATTTATGGATTCGTTCCCTGGCTACAGCCTCCAGCCCGAATTAGTCCTCCTCAAAGACCAAGTTCACCGCTTTATCCGCGAGGAAATTATTCCCTTGGAACAACAACTTGATCCCGACGCCCCGGACCTGCCGGAAGCAGACTACCAGCGCTTGATGGCAAAAACCAAAGCGGCCGGACTGTGGTGTTTAGCTGCCCCTGAACAATACGGTGGAGGCGGGCTCAATACGTTTGGGATGTCTGTGGTATTGGAAGAAATGGCTCAACACCGCATGGGGTTGTATAACCCCGGGTGTGGAACGTTTGGCCGCTATCCCCCAGCCCCTATATATGCTGGCAGCCAGGAGCAAATCCAAAAATATGCGGTGCCCTCGCTTAGGGACGGTCTTTATACCTTTTTTGCTATCACCGAGCCCAGTGGCGGCTCTGACCCAGCCGGGGCCATTCAGTGCCGAGCTGTCAAAGATGGCGACTCGTGGATTATCAACGGCTCCAAGACCTTTATCTCCCATGCGCACGAGGCTGAATGGGGAGTTGTCTTTGTGCGCACGGACCCCGCCAAAGGCCGTAAAGGCATTAGTTGTTTTATTATTGATAAAGACATTCCCGGGTTCACGGCTCGCCCCTTCCGGACCATTCGGACAGTCTCGCTGCCCAACGAGGTCTCGTTTGAAGACTGTCGGGTGCCAGCAGAAAAAATGATCGGAGAGGAAGGTCAGGGGCTGTTCCTGTGTTTTGATCTCCTCACCAAGGCGCGTTTCCCCTACTCGGCAGCCAATCTTGGCGTGGCTCTGGCGGCACAGCGGATGGCTATTGCCCATGCTAAACAGCGCGAGACCTTTGGAGAACTCCTCAGCAATCGCCAGGCCATTCAGTGGATGCTAGCGGATGCGGAAGTAGAATTACGAGCAACCCGTTGGCTTATTTGGGATGGCGCCTGGAAAGCCGATCGCGGGGAAGACGCTCGGGTCGAGGCTTCGATTGCCAAGCTCTATTCGAGCGAAGTCTTGGGTCGAGTGATTGATAATGCAGTCCAGATCCACGGTGGCTATGGTGTGACTAAAGAGTTCCCCTTGGAACGGTGGTATCGAGAAGCTCGGGTGCGACGGATTGGTGAGGGACCGTCGGAAGTGCATCGAATGGTGATTGCCCGGGCCTTACTGCGCTAACGCAGAGCTCACCCGATTACATGAACCCCTCCATCCTTGCTAAGGAACTGTTGCAAACCGGACGAAAGCAGTTGACCTGCTTCGGCTTGTATGGCGACCTCATCTGTCAGAGACGTCAGGGGGCGACACCTCTTCGTCCGTCTAACAAGCTGATAGCAGAATTAGCCCCTCAGTTCTAATCCGCTCAGCCAAGCGAAAAATGGACAGCGGTGCTGATCCTTCCGCCTTATTGTTGACAATGACAAAGGCGGGGTGCTGGCGGGCGGTTGCGTCCAGGCACAGCTCAGCTATAGCGTTGCGCGAGGTTGGGTCGGCATCAACAAGGCGATTAAAAGGAGAGTAGCGCTCTCGCGCCGCCTCATAGGTCAGATGCCGGGCCTGCATCCAGCGGATCACAATGGCTGGAGCCTGGGCTGGCTTGACAGCCTCTGCCTGGGCTTGGATCGGCGGCATATTCGGGTGGCCGTTGAGACAATGGCAGGTGCCGACTGCGGAAAGCGCGGCAGCATACTCAGGAGTGAACCACTCAGCGTTGCGGAGCTCAACCGCATACAGTGGTCCACGCGGCAAAGCGTCAAGAAATCCGTGCAGGCGTTCGATAAAGTGTTCAAGACCGCCCCCAAGAGCAGTGAAATCTTGGGGCGAGAATTGAAACAGTAGTGGACCAGCTTTGTCTTTGAGCCCTTCAAGACAAGGACCAATAACTTCTTGCGTTGCATACTGAGCATCAAGAAACAGGCTGTTGTGTTGACCCCGGCGCGGTCCGTACCGAGGGTGAGAAGAGAAGCGGGCCAGAGTGCAGTATTCGTGAGCTTTGATCAGAAAACGAAACGAGCCAGGCACCTGTTCTGCATACGCCGCAAACTGGACGGCAGACAGGGGTCGGTAATAGGTTCGGTCTATCCCCACCGTTCTGAGCAAGGGATGTTGGGAGTAGATCCTGAGTCCATGGCGAGAGAGCTTGGTTTGTGGGGCTGGGCGATCGTAAATCAACCCTTCCCAGCCAGGAAAAGACCACGACGAGGTGCCGAGTCGGATGGGGGGCGGAAGTCGCTTGGCAACAGGTTCGAGCGCCGCAGGTAGGGAGGCAACACCGACCTCCAGCTGTGGGGGTGGTGAGGGTTGCTGATCCTGTGGTGTGGTAGCAGAGGCCGGCGCAAAAAGGTCAAGCTGGGCTGGAGCTATGCGCCGCTTGATAACCCTGCCCATAAGCGTACCCTCAATAATACCTTCTTGTGTCATTCCTGCAAAAGCAGGAATCTAGCGCCCCGCCACATTTATGGATTCCCGCGTGCACGGGAATGACAAAGTGAAAGAACGCAGCGTGCTCGTTGGGTCAAAAGCTTGTGTTGCCATGCTCTAGTGTACCAATCCTATGTGGACTGATTTAGCCAGGACCACAAAGAGCATCTTCTATATAGGAAATCTCACTTTTGTGGAAGGCTGGCCAAGGAAATGTCAAGAAAAGCTAGAATTGTCAGACTTGACACTGCCCAGGCAAAGCCAGAGAATTTCCATATCAGCCGCAACCTCTCCATAGGGATATTTTAACTAAGCGGGGTAGGGTTTTTTGTCTCAGTGCGAGATGGTATGACGGGAAGCGGAAAGGAGGAATCTTTTGATGTCTGTTCCATTTACTGGAGGCTGCGCGTGTGGCGCGATTCGCTATGAGTGTTCGGCCGCCCCCGTCTTCTCTTGGAATTGTCACTGTCGGGATTGCCAACGGGCCAGTGGCGGCGCCTATTGCCCGGTGCTCTATGTCCCGAAAGCGGCGCTCACCATCACAGGGCAGAGCAGGTATTACAACGTCAAGGCCGAGAGTGGCAATGGGGTGAGTCGCGGGTTTTGTCCGCAGTGCGGCTCTCCCGTTTTTATCCGAGCCGACCTTGTCCCGGACCTCATGGGTGTGTGGGCAGCGAGTTTGGCTGACCCCAGCCGGTTTGAGCCCGCGGTGCATGTATGGACCGGGAGTGCCCAGCCTTGGGATTGCATCAACCCGACTCTCCCGAAGATTGAGAAGGCACCAACTGAGGATCAATTCCAGCAGTTGCTTTCGCAACGAGCATAGTCTCGACTGACCTAGCCGGTGGTAAATTGTTCCGATTCTAACAGAGTCCTTTTTCCTCCTTTGTCTACAAATATTCAAGTGGATTGTCCAGGCAGCACACCAAGCAACCTTGTGAGCTTTCAGGCGAGCTTTCAGAGTACTTCCTCTACCCATCAAGCTATGTGAGCAGACTTCCCGAGGATTTCCTTTTTGATGACCTCGATCGGAGTTCTGAATGAAGGGCCTCTGCACGCTTCACTCAAGCAGCTGTATACCCACCCTGGTGATGTCATGGAAGCTGCGGTCGATGGCTATCTCGTTGACATTCTGCGTGGAGACCTGATCATCGAGATCCAGTCGACGAGCTTCGCCTCCATTGGTAAAAAGATGCGTGCTCTCGTTCGTCGGCATCGTGTTCGATTGGTGCATCCTATTGCGCAAGAACGCTGGATTGTGAAACTGCCGGCGAGCAGGGGTGGGTTTACGGTCCGGCGGAAGTCCCCGAAGAAGGGGGGATTCGAGGAAATATGCCAAGAGCTTGTGAGCTTCCCGGACCTGCTGGTCAACAAGAACTTCGAACTTGAGGCCGTTGTCACCCGCGAGGAGGAGCTACGTCGATTCGACGGCCGTCGTGGTCGCCGTCGCCATGGCTGGGTCGTGGTGGAACGACGCTTGGTGGAGGTTGTGGATCGGATGCTGATCCGAGGGCCCACAGACCTGGTGGCGCTGCTGCCTGTCGATCTGCCGAACCCGTTCCAGACGTCAGACCTCTCTTCGTTGCTTTGCCGCCCCCGAGCCCTGGCACAGAAGATGGCCTACTGCCTGAGAAAGTGCGGGGTCATTACGGTGGTGGGAAGGGACCGTAACGGCATCCTCTACCAACGCGAACACGCCTGAGCACGGTTGTGATGCCGGTTTTTTCCTTATAAGGGAGAGAAACTATAGAAAGGAGTCTGACTATGTCTCTAGCAAACACCACAGTCATAATTCTGGGTGGCAGCACGGGGATCGGCCTTGCCACGGCGAAAGCGGCTCTGGCCGAAGGAGCCCATGTGACTATCACGGGCCGGTCGGCCGAGAAGTTACAGGCGGCCCAAGCTGCTCTGGGCAGTGCCGTCCGTACGGTGGCTCTGGATGCTACCGATGAGGCTGGCACTCGCGCTTTGTTCGAGGAGATGGACCACCTGGATCATGTGTTTATTACCGCAGGAGCCATTGTATTTGACCCCGGTCTCCAGCCCTCGAGCGAGGCTCTAAGACCAGCCATGGACACCCGGTTCTGGGGAGCAGTGTATGCCGCGAAGTATAGTGCTCCGAAGATACGGCCTGGGGGGTCCATTACCTTCATGTCTGGGGGAGCAGCCGTGAAGCCCTTGGCCGGCGCGTCAGTAGTGACGGCGTCGTGCGCAGCGGTTGACACCTTGGCGCGGGCTCTGGCTATCGACCTGGCTCCCGTCCGCGTTAATACCATCCGACCAGGGCCAGTGGACACCCCGCTGCTGGATGAAATGTTGGGCGATAGACGGAACCAGTGGCTGGCCGAGTACGCGGCGAAGTTACCCGTCAAACGTACCGGTCGTGCAGAAGAGATAGCCGACGCCGTGCTGTTTATGATGAAGAATGAGTTTGTGACGGGCATTGCGTTGACGGTGGACGGAGGGGCTGTACTGGTCTGAGCTGTGGGGAAGTTGGTCGAATAAGTAAGCCCCGTCACATAGACATTACTCCTGCTCCGGCACGGCTATGCCGGTCAAGACGTACGCGCTGTACTCGGTGAAAACCTTGTGCGTGTGGCCTGGCAAGTCTGGCAACGCAGGAATTAATCAAAAGGGTCAGCAAGCAAAACTAATCAAAGGACTCTGACCCTTTTGATTCTGTTGGGATACGGTGACGGGAGCCGGCTATGCCGGAACCGGTCTGGCTCGCTGGTTGTAGAGCAACTTACGGCGTCGCTCCAGCTCTTCCTGCGGGAGCTGGGAGTAGTCCTCAGCTAAGTCGCTACCTGCCGCCATCCCTTTTTGCACGGCGTCTCGCTGGGAGAGCTCTTCGAACCAGCGTTTGAAGTACTTGAACTCATTGATGTCCTGGCCTTGGGCTTCCCAATTGACCGTCCAGGGATAACTAATCATATCGGCAATTGTGTACTCCTCACCAGCCAGATAGGGCCGGTCATACAAGCGATTGTTGAGAACACCAAACAGGCGATTGACCTCATCGGTGAAACGCCGCACCGCATAGGACTGATCGCCCTGATTGTCGCTCAAGCGGCGAAAATGGCCACACTCGCCGCTTTTGGGACCCTGGTTGGCCATCTGCCAGATCAGCCACTGATTAACCTCGTAGCGACCACGCACATCCTGGGGGTAGAACTTCCCTACCTTTTCGGCAATGTACATCATGATGGCACCTGACTCGAAGATGCTGATCGGTTCGCCACCGCCGAGTGGCTCGTAGTCCACTATAACGGGCATACGGTTATTCGGGCAGATCTTCAGAAATTCGTCTTGGAACTGATCCCCGCGGCCGATGTTGCAGGGTACCAAGTTATAGGGCAGGCCACATTCCTCCAACAGAATGGTCACTTTCTTACCGTTAGGGGTGGGCCAATAGTGCAAATCGATCATACTATGTTCCTCCTGGTTTAAGGTTTAAGCCTACTAGATTCGGCAGCGTTGCCGCCATAGTATACCGATTAATCCCTCTCTAACAAGAAGACCGCTCGCTATCTGTCAGCTCTCCGTGCCTCGGGCAAAAGCGCAACATTGCCATATTGGGTTCGTGATGGTACTGCTCAAAAAACATCCACTGCAGCACTTTGGCGCGCTCAAAACGGTCCTCAAGAAGGTGCCGGATTTCACTGCTTATTGCTGGCGACATACTACTTGAGATTGTGTAGCCCTTGTTGTATTTCTTAGTTGATAGTGAGCCCGCACGTGGATTTCTAAACAGCCATGGCCCTTGTTGAACCTGAGTCTTTTACTGGTAAAGAGGTTGCTCGAGTCTATATGGCAGTCAGGCTCGCCGAAGCGAAGCATGTGGAGAAGACTCTGACGGAGAATGACATCGACTACTCCATCGAGTTTGAGCCGTACGAGACGCTCGTCTTAGGCTTGTTCCCATCCAGGCGTACCGGGGTTGCATTCTATGTTCTTTCCGGACAAGCCGAATTCTGTAGACGGGTGCTTGTCGGCGCAGATTTGTGGGTTGGGATCATAGACGAGGAATGAGGGACATTGTTGGATTTTGGCATAACTTTGCTGCGATTGCTGCTGTTAGTGGAGTTGTTATAAGTTTTTGCTTGCCCAGATGGGAGAATAAAGGGTCATAGAGGTGTTGCCATGAGTGAAATTTCCTATCAATATGAATGCCTGACCCCTAAGTCTTCTTCTATATCGTAGATTTCACCCACAAGATAGCTCCTGACACCAACTACAAGCCGGCTCACCTCCAATGCCCTTGTCAATATACCTAGAGTTGATAAGTTCATGGAGCCATGAAAATAGATCTCAATGACACATACAAGCGGATTATCAAAAAGCGAACTATAGAGTTAAAGCTCGAGGGGAAGGGGTACCCTAAGACAGTCAGGATCATTGCAGAAGAGTTGTACGGTGCGCGCTATGGGAAGGACACCCCCCATTAGCACGATAGGAGCTGTGGCCCCATCGCCATGGCCATGGATCAAAGAGGTGGGGGAATTGCTGAAAGATTTGTCCTCATGGATAATCAAACAGCAAACCAAAAAGGAACAAGACATCCAAGACCTGCAGGAACTCATCGAGCCCTTGGTATCCGAAGCATGGGAGGTCTCGGGTAGCAGTAACTAGAGGACGGCTAACTTATAGTCAATATACATGCCTGACCTCTAAATCCCCAAGAGGCGAATTTGCTTCACTTTTTTTCAGCGGGTACAATATCCAGCATGACGGAACCGAACTGGAAAAACCGGACCATGTGGACCGGGGATAACCTGGACATCATGCGGGGCATGAACAGCGCGTCCGTTGATTTGATCTACCTGGACCCGCCATTCAACAGCAATGAGGACTACAGCGCTCCTGTCGGGAGTGAGGCCGCCGGAGCGGCCTTTAAGGACACGTGGACCCTCAGCGACGTGGACGAAGCGTGGCATGGGGAGATCGCCGACAAAGAGCCTGCGCTGTACGCCATCATCGACGCGGCGGGCCTCTCCCACGGCAAGGGTATGAAGTCCTACTTGATTATGATGGCCGTCCGCCTGCTGGAAATGCGGCGCATTCTCAAGCCGACGGGGAGCCTGTACCTGCATTGTGACCCGACCGCCGGCCATTACCTGAAAATGACGCTGGATTGTGTTTTTGGACGAACCAATTTTCGCAATGCGATTATCTGGCGTCGGACAAATGCCAAAGGGTTAGCCTTTGCGCGGTATGCCTCAAACCACGACACTATCCTGTATTACAGTCTAGGAGAAAAACCGCGCTGGAATCCGCCATACGGCCCGTATGATCCGGCCTATACTGAGGACAAGTATCGACATATTGAACCCGAAACTGGGCGGCGTTATCAACTCGACAATCTTCTCAACCCCAATAAGAACCGCCCGAATTTGACCTATGAGTTTCTTGGTATCATCCGTGTCTGGCGCTGGACGCGGGAACGGATGCAAACCGCCTACGAGAATGGCTTGGTGATCCAGACAAAACCGGGGGCTGTTCCTCGGCTGAAGCGGTATCTGGATGAGCAAAAGGGGCAACCTATTGACGATATTTGGGGCGACATTCTGCCTATCAATTCCCAAGCAAAAGAACGGACCGGCTACCCCACCCAAAAGCCGTTAGCCCTGCTGGACCGGATCATCAAAGCTAGCTCGAATCCTGGCGATACGGTGCTTGACCCGTTTGCTGGCTGTGCAACCGCCTGCGTGGCCGCTGAACGGCTGGACCGGCAGTGGGTCGGGATTGATCTGTCTCCCGTTGCGGCGTCCTTGGTGGTGAACCGGATCAGGAACGAGATGGGGCTGTTCTTTGACTTGCACCACCGCACGGACATTCCCCGCCGGACAGACCTCGGCAAGCTCCCCTCTTACAAGACGCATAAGCATCAACTGTTCGGCAGGCAGGAAGGGATTTGCGCGGGCTGCCGTGTGGCCTTTCCCTTCCGCAACATGACCATTGACCATATCGTACCCCAATCGAAAGGCGGCACGGACCATATCGACAATTTGCAGCTCTTGTGTGGGGCGTGTAACAGCCTGAAAGGGAATCGAGAGCAAGCCCGGTTCCTGGCCGACCTCAAGACGCGGGGGATTGTGCCATAAGTTGGGTAAGATGGTATATAATTCCCTTAATTATTGTTTCCTCAGGAGTGTCTTTTCCCAGCGTATGCCTAGCGAGTTGATAGACCTTCATGGTAAAGATGTCCCAATTGGTGGTGAGATTATCGTCACCCCAAGTGCCATACGCGGTTGCCCTTAGTAGGGGCTTGAGATCCTCCCCCTTGGCGAAGTTGAGAAATAGCGATTGCCGTTCCTCGATGCTGAGGAAAATCAATCCCAGGACCTTGTCACCGCCATCCAGCGCGCCGAATTCAAATACACGACTTCCGTCCTCGCGCACAGTTTGAGCAGAAACGCCAAGCTCCTTTTCTTCGGCGATTGCCCGGTAGCCATCCAATACTACGTTATCAAAGATTGCAGGCGGCTGAATCGCTCGGATCAAGAGATCGAGGTTTCTTTGCGCAGCGGACGTCCTCTCTTCGGCTTCTAGTTTATCGGCAGCCTTTCTCTGGCTCTCAAAAATCCGGTACCCGCCGTCGCCATCGCCAAAAGGACTATAAGAACCTTGGCCCATGAGTGTGTAATCCAGATCGTACCAACAATGGCAGACGCCAGAGTTATGAGAATCAGGGAAGTCTCTATTTCGAACATCTACTCCCACTCAGATTCGTCGAAGTCGGACGGACAGGGTTCGTCAAGCAGGCCGTCTTCTTTGTTAGTTTCGTAATCAATATGCATGCCTGACTCCTAAGTCTATGTTTCGCACCCTATCCCATCCTCATCTCTATCAAACCCATGGGGGTCCGGGGGAAGAACAATAAAGTCGTCATGGGGAATCTCCCCGCAGTCCAGGTCAGGTGGGGGTGGAGGGATGCAGACCTCGGGGTAGGAAGGATCGCACTTCACATCGGTTAGCGAACCGCTGGCCGGTTGTTGTGCGTGGCTCCAGGACGCAGTGGCCACCAACGCGGTCGCTACGACCCAGATCTTGAGCCAATTTATCCGCATTGTTGATCCTCCAGTATCAACAATATAAAGGGGTCAGGCATGGGTGTTGACTTACTGCTGAAATACCTTGAGTAGCCTAGCCTCAATCTTTAAGTCCCGCTTGGCGGCATATTGGTGATACAGCCGACTTATCACCGACGGGTCTCTCTGCAACTGCCTTGCCATCTCCTTGGTCTTCACCCCACTCCACTCTCACGCTCCAAGTAGCGTAGAGGGTGAGATGGTAGCGCTGCCGGTAATGCTCTAAGCGGTCCAGATACAGAGTAAGGTCGGCCTCGTCATGGAAGAGGGTTTGGCGGTGGTTGCCCCGGGCGATGACATGGTAGAGGGCCCCGGGGAATTCGATTCTAGGTTTTCTAGCCATGTCAGCACTTTAGGAAGTAATGCTCAACAAGTCAATATACATGCCTGACCCCTAAGCCCAGAAGTGGTAGGCGACCGGGGCGGAAGGGACGGCCAGGACGACACCGAAACGGGTACGAAAAGCCCATGAAATCAGGGCAAAGATGTCCTGGTATGGGCAATGGCCAGAGCGATGAGATGGACCCTCCCGCTTTCTTCCCAGCGTCGTACAAGCCAAGATGGGAAGTGGGGCGGCAAGAGTTGTCAGATGGCTCGTCTGGTCATTTCGCGTTTCGCGTCAAGGAGTTGGTAGGCCCGGCCTACTGCTTTGGGTGAGGCTGTTCTTGAGCTCGAAGACGCAATTACATCCTGTTGATGGTATGTATTATTTTTGGTACTGTTATCTATGGCTCAGGGACCCAAGCGACTGCCTGCATACTTTTACCGCACCGATAGCGGCCGAGAGCCCGTTCGTGAGTGGTTGCAGGGCCTCAAGCCAGCCGACCGGAAGATTATCGGCGAAGACATCAAGGATGTTGAGTTCTCTTGGCCGATCGGCATGCCGATGGTGCGCTCGCTGGGCCGCGATCTCTGGGAGGTGCGCAGCAGCCTGACCGGCGACAAGATCGCGCGGGTGGTCTTCTGCGTCACTGAGAGCCGCATGGTCCTGCTGCACGGATTCATCAAGAAGAGCCAGAAGACGCCGCAGAAGGAGATTGAGTTGGCGCTCAAACGCAAGAAGGGAGAAGAGCGATGAAGAAGAAGAATTTTGGCAGTACGTTTGACAGTTGGCTGCGCGAGGAAGGCTTCCAGGAGGAGGTCACCGCCGTTGCTATCAAGCGCGTGTTGGCCCGCCAGATCGCGGCCGCAATGAGAGATGGCGGCCTGTCAAAGGCTGAGATGGCGCGTCGGATGAAGACGAGCCGCTCTCAGTTCGATCGCCTGCTCGACCCCGAGAACGCTTCCGTCACTCTGGCCACTCTGCAGAAAGCGGCCAGGGCTATCCGGCGTGAAGTACGTTTGGAACTTGTCTAAGCGCAACATTGTCGAGCGAAAAGCGCAACTGCGGGCTGAAGGATGGCAGTTGCGGTGGGACCAAGAGGCGTCAGCAACAGTCGGTCATAGAGTCAGGCATGGGTATTGACTTACTTCTGAAATACCTTGAGCAGCCTGGCCTCAATCTTTAAGTCCCGCTTGACGGCATACTGCTGATACAGCCGACTGATCACCGACGGATCTCTCTGCAACTGCCTCGCCATCTCCTTGGTCTTTACCCCACTCCACTCCCGCCCCAAGTAGCGTAGAGGGTG
>CBDCRK010000022.1:0-33781 GCA_965220955.1 uncultured Binatia bacterium (SeqCode)
GGATGAAAAAGAACTAGTCCATTTGGCTAATAAATACATGGTTAGGACAGTGAAAGAAGAGTGGTCTCCTCCTATTCTTGCCAGTGGCAGGGGCTGCATTGTTACCGACATCCAGGGAAAAGAATTTATAGACTTTACCTCGGGCCAGATCTGTGCCGCGGTGGGACACAATCACCCTAAGATTGTTGAGGCTATTGAGAGTAGCTGCCGAGATATTCTACATGTCAATAGCTGGAGACTAACGGCGGATGCCATCAATTTTGCGGTCAAATTAGCAAGTTATCTGCCGGATTCTCTCTCCAAGACTGTACTTCTCAATACCGGCAGTGAGTCTACCGAAGTCGCCATCAAAATGGCCAAACTATATACCGGTAGGTTCGAGATTCTGAGTTTTTCCGCTGGATTTCATGGTCTCACCGGCGGCAGTGGCTCTTCCACCTTCTCTCTGGGCCATACTGGTTATGGCCCAACCATGCCGGGGACCCATGCGATTTTTGAGCCTTACTGCTATCGCTGCCCGCTCAAGCTAAAGCCGGAGACCTGCGAGCTTGCCTGCCTTGATCTCAGTTTTGAGATCATTGACAAGCAGTCGGTTGGGGCACTGGCTGCAACTATTGTAGAACCTATCCTAAGTGCGGGTGGGATTATTGTCCCCCCTGAGGGATATTTCCCCAAGCTCAAAAAGAAATGTGAAGAGCGGGGAATGCTACTGATATTCGATGAGGCCATTACCGGGCTGGGAAGACTAGGTTCCATGTTTGCTTTTGAGGATCTCGACACAGTTCCCGACATTCTGGCTCTATCCAAGTCTTTGGCCGGCGGTGTTCCTCTTTCCACCACCACAACCAGCGCGGAGATCGAAGAGACGATCGTTGATAAGGGCTTTTTGCATGTAACCTCCCATACTGCTGATCCCCTTCCCAGCAGAGCTGGCTTGGCAGTGTTGGAAGTAGTAGAAGAGGAAAATCTGGCCCAGCAGGCCAAAGAAAAAGGCACCTATTTGCAAGAGCGGCTGCAAAAGCTGGCTGAACGTTACGAGATTATTGGTGATGTAAGGGGCAAAGGTCTTCTCATTGGGGTGGAGCTCGTACGAAACCGTGAGACTAAAGAACCAGCCATAGAAGAGGGAGCAAGAATTAATCAAAGGTGCTTAGACAAGGGGCTGCTCATGAACATTGTTCATTTGAAGGAGAGCAGTAGCGTATTCAGAATTGCTCCTCCTCTGACCAGCTCCTACGAGCATCTGGACAGAGCGGTGGAGATCTTTGAGGAGGCCATTCGTGAGGAAACGAGAGAAGGGGGAATGCAGAAGCTCAAAGTTGAGAGACTGCAAGGCTCGGATAGGGAGAATGTAGGGTGAGCCATACCCGCCCTGCTATTGGTATCTTTCCTGTCTTTGTGGTATAACTCCTGGCGAGCTGGGGAGTGGACGAGGGTTGGTGGATCCCGGAGTGGGAGGAGAGCAATCATGACAGCCAGATGGGATATTCGGATTGCGTTATCCAGTGTGTTCACCGGACTCATCTTTCTTCTCTGCGGGGAACAGGCGGGCTGGAGCCAGGAAACAACTGGGCCGGCTGTGCTGGAGAATCGCTGCTCAGGCTGCCATCCGCCGAGCGAAGAGGGTGGAAAACTGGCCTCCATTGAATCGGCGAGGAAAACTCCGGAAGGCTGGGAGATGACCATTCACCGCATGATGCGGACGCATGAGGTTAGTCTCATTGGGGATGAGGCCAGAATCCTGGTCAAGTATCTGAGTGACCATTATGGGCTGGCCCCTGAAGAAGTGGAGCCTTTTCGTTATGCGCTAGAGAAACGGCCCAATATCTTTGAGGAGTTCCCCAACGAGACAGTGCAATCAACCTGCGGGCAGTGCCACTCCTATGCCCGGACTGCTCTGCAAAGGCGGACCAAGGAGATGTGGCAAACCCTGCCGGATCAGAAGAACGGATTTCTACCTAACATTGCAATCCAGACGGCTAGTGGGACGCCTTCCATTCCTGGTCTGTGGTATACGGTGGTCAAAGAGGAGTCCATGCCTTATTTTGCCAAGACCTATCCGTTTGACTCCGCTGCTTGGCGCACATGGCAGCAAGCAACCTGGCCAAAACTAGAAGGGAACTGGAAGGTCATTGGCCATGATCTCGGGCCGGGTGGCGATTATACAGGCCAAATGGCCATCCGCAGTGTGGGGGAAGGTCGGTATGAGGGAACCTTTACCTACGGATTTTCTGATGGCAGTAAGATCTCAGGGAAAACGATCTCCTTGGTGTATACCGGCTTTCAGTGGCGAGGAGTGACAAAGCTGGAGAATGGTGAGACCCACAAGGAGGTCTTTTTTGTAAGCAAAGATGGGTCGACAATGACGGGAAGGCGCCTGCTGACCGATATTGGAGAGCTAGGGATGGATGAGACCCTGTACCGCAGTGGGGAACAGGCAAGGTTGCTAACGGTGCTTCCTAAGGCGCTGCAGGCAAGCGGAGAGCCCCAAGAGGTCAAGCTCTTTGGCATGAAATTTCCCCAAGATGTTACTACTGAAAAGCTCAGTCTTGGGGCTGGTATAAGCGTGCAGGCAGTGACGCAGTCCGATGACGATACTATTGTTGCCCAGGTGATGGTAAACAAGAAGGCCAAGACCGGCTTGCGAGAAGTGAAGGTGTCGGGGACGGAAGGAAAAGGAGACCTCTTTGTCTATAGCAAGGCTGACTATCTTAAGGTCTTACCGGAAAAGGCTTTTCCCCGGCCAGGAGGCATACGCACGCCCAAGGTCTACCAGCAATTTGAGGCTCTGCTCTTTGCCAACGGTCCGGACGGAAAGAAGGGGACAAACGACGACGTCAATCTGGGAAGGATTTCTCCAGTAAAATGGTCTCTTGAGGAGTATGTCGACAGAGTTAGTGATGATGATATCCGTTACGTTGGGACTGTGGATGAAAACGGACGCTTTGTCCCGGCCGAGGATGGCCCCAATCCACAACGGGAGTTTTCACGAGGAAACGTAGGGAGTGTATGGGTGGAAGCATCCTACATGCCGCAGGGAGCGCGACGACCTCTGCGGGCTCGTGCCTATCTTGTGGTGATGCCGCCCAAGTTCAACTTTCAACCTATTGATTAAAAGCCTATAACCAGATAACAAGCGATATCATAAGCAATGTTACTAACTTGCTGGCGCACAAAGAAGATTCCCCCCTTTATCCTCTACGCGGGCACCCCTTTTATTAAAGGGGGGAAGTGCGTAGCGCGGGGGGATTTATCCGGCAGCAGCGTCCGAAAGGGTTTGTTTTGCTAGATGCTCTAAAGACAGTATACAGCCTATGTACAGCCAGAGGGTAAGATATGGAACTGGTATTTCGGCCGGAAAATGAGCATGTCGTTGCCTGGGATGATCGCAAGATCTTAGTGGCGGCCAAGGGTATGGCCCTGTTTGAGCTTGACTCTCTAGGGGAAACGGTTCTCACCTATGCCCGATCGCATCCCCATTGCACCCTCGATCAGCTGATTGCGGGTGTAGATGGACCTCCACAAGAGGTGACCGAAATGGTTAAGGAATTCATGACCCTGGGCATATTTATTCCTGACCAGCCGGTAAAGAAGAAGGTTGAGTCCTTGGCTCTAGACATCGAGCAATTTCCCTTAAGTTCCCTGGTGTTCAACGTTAGTAACAAGTGCAATATGCACTGCACCTATTGTTATGAGCCGGAGGAGGCCAAATATGGCTCTTCGTCCCAGAATATGGACTGGGAGACCGCCAAAAGGAGCGTTGATTTCTTGTTTGAGCGCTCTGGCAAGAGCCGTGAAATCAATGTGATTTTCTTTGGTGGTGAGCCCCTGCTTAACTTTAACCTGACAAAACAGGTGGTAGCCTATGCCCAGCAGCGGGCTGCGGCGGAGGGAAAGGCTGTTGACTTCTCGATTACTACCAATGGAACCCTTCTCACCGATGAGGTCATTGACTTCTTTCAGCAGCATCGCTTTGGCATTACCGTGAGCATTGATGGCCCTAAAGACATTCAGGACAAGCGGCGGCTGCTCACAGCCACACGCGGATCCTATGATGTTGTGATATCGCGGGTCAAAAAATTGCTGGAACGCTACACGGTACGTCCGATTGTGGCGCGGGTAACCCTCACTAAGGGGACCCTAGAGATTGTGCGCATCTATGAGCATTTGAGCAGCCTGGGGTTCTTTGAAGTAGGGTTTTCGCCGGTGACCAGCCAAACCGGTGAGGACTATGGTCTCGATGTTACGGACCTGGACAATCTACTTGCCCAGTTTCAGGAGCTAGGAGCCCTCTATGTCGAGCGGGCTATACGCAACCAGTACACTGGCTTCTCCAACCTCAGCACCCTGCTTACCGACATTCACCAGGGTACCAACAAGATGTTTCCTTGTGGGGCCGGGTTGGGATTGCTGGATGTAGACGCCCAGGGAGATGTGTACCTCTGCCATCGCTTTCCCGGTTCAGAGGAGCATAAGTATGGCAATGTGAGGGACGGTCTGCAGTATGATCGACTCAATGAGTTCATTAACCAGGCCTCACTTGATAACAAGCCTGTATGCCAGACCTGCTGGATTCGGGGAATCTGTGGGGGAGGGTGTTACCATGAGGCACTGACCACGTTTGGCGATGGGCTGCTTCCCAATCTGCATTACTGCAGCTGGCTTAGAGCCTGGACTGAGTATGGCATTCAGGTGTATATGGAGTTACAGGAAAAGAACCCAGGGTTTGTTGAGAAGTATATCCTGCGGGGGCGGGGGGATGCTCCAAAGGAACTAACGTAAAAGCCCTCAGCTCTCAGCGGCTGATCGTCAGCAAGAATAGGAAATTATTCCTTTAGAAATCCTGGAGAAAAGTAGACCTTAACAAAAATAAATAAAGAGACGGGTAGCAGAAGAAGATCTGAAAGCTGACTGCTGACAGCTTACAAAAGGGAGGGTAGTTATGAAACACCTAAAGGCCCTAAACAAGAAGGCAGAGAGGGTGGAGGTAACGCAGCAGGCGGTAAGGCAAGTGCAGGGAGCAAAAGAAGACGTAGTGGGGATGGCGGACTCGCTGGTACCCATGGGGTGTACAACTATCTTTAACCCCGGATGGGAGGTCAATCCTTGGGGTGGCTCACTCAGTGGTATGTGTGCCCCTATGGAGGCTGACCTGCTTGGCTGTAGCAATGCCTGCTGGTGGCCGGCGCAGGTTCCTGACGCCCTGCAGAACTCCCCCGAGTGGACAAAGGCGTGCTCAGGAATGAATGCAGAGGACTGGAAACAGCTAGAGGTGGTGTTCCCGAAGATGGAATAGCCCTCAGCTCTCAGTGATCAGCCGTCAGCTAAAATATAATGTAGGGGCAATTCATGAATTGTCCCTACCCCCCTTATAAGTCAGGAGCGTCCTATGAACACCAAGGTTGACCGGTGGATCTCCCCGTATTTACTAACAGTAACCTCCCTGTTGTTTCTACTCTGTCTTCCCGGGTTTGCCTGGGGGAAGTGGTATATTCTGACCGCAGCCTTACCTAATACTGTCTATGTGATCGATACAGACACGGACAAAATAGTTAAAACTATTCCTTTGGAGGGGCGAGGACCGATTGCCGGGGTCATTCCCAACCCTGCCCGCCCGCAGTTCGCCTATGTGATCACGAACCTTAATCAGAGTGTTGCTGTGGTTGATTTGGATGAAGGAAAAGAGGTTCTTCGTTTTGACCTTTCCAATAACGATGAGCTGGTTAGAAGCATGGCCATAGATGTTAACCCGCAGGGCAACCGGCTCTATATTCACGAGACGCCGCTTAAGAAAGACCTGGGCAGCTATGAAATACTCGAGCCCCGTATCCGAGTCATTGATTTGGATACCAACCAGGTTGCCAAGATTTTTTCCACTCCGCGGCAGATCGCGTCTCTGAGCTCGTCTCAGGATGGGAAGAGGTTATACGCCTTTACCATTGGGGGAGACGCTTCTGTGTTCGATCCCGAAAAAGGGGAGGTCATCGATACCATTCCCATGGCTAACTGGGGTGTGACCGGTATGAACGGGGTAAATGGTCTGCCTATATGGAGCACATACCAGGAAAACGATTATATAGCCTCTTTTGCTGCGGTTGTTAGTGATGCCATTACCGGCAATACCACCTTGGGTATGGCCTATCTTGATTTGAAGCAGACAGAGCCCGAACTGCAGGTTGTTGAGCTGCAGCCGTTTGAAGTAGAGTGGCCGACGTTGCAGGGGGTAATGTCGGCAAAAACCAATAAGGCCTATTTTGCCTGGGATAAGTTGTGGAAAGTCGACATAGAAACACGCAAGGTGGAAAAGGTTGTTCCCTTCAAGACCAGTACCCACTTTGCTACCTTTCTGCATCCCGAAGAAACAAAAGTCTACTGTGGAGCCAACTGGAACTCTATCTCTGTCTTTGACGCCGGGACGCTTAACCCCATTACTAAAATCGAGCTAGGACACTCGCAAGCCGGAGTCGGGCTCAGGTTTGTACAGCGCGAGCGGGATTTTTAGAGTCCATCCGAAAAACCTCTTTTGTTTCCCTCGCCCCTTGGGGGAGAGGGTCAGGGTGAGGGGGAGAAAAAGGGTTTTTGTACAGACCCTTGATCCTCCTCTGCAAGCATAGACATGGTTGCATTTGCCTCCCTTGCCCCCAGAGTCCGTCGACTCTATCCTTTTGTCTCGCCTTTTCTTGGCCGCATTATTGGTATTTTCTTCCTGTCGCTCTTCGGCACTCTGCTAGGGCTATTATGGCCAATATTTACCAAGATCCTCATTGATAACGTTCTACTGGCAAAAAACCTTCGTCTGCTCTTTGTCTTAACTGTCATCATGGTTCTGGCTACAGCGCTGGGATACGGCGTGGGCGCCCTGAACCGCTATTTTTATACCCGGGTTACTGCCAAAATTCTTTTTGCCTTACGCCAGCATCTGTTCGAGCACATCCAAAAGCTCCCCCTACGCTTTCACGCCCGCAACCGAGTGGGAGATATTCTCTCGCGACTTAACACTGACATTGCCGAAGTGCAGTCAGTTCTTACTGACGCCCTGATGACGTTTGTTACCAACATTCTAGTGCTGGTAGCCACAATAGGATTTCTTCTGTGGCTTAACTGGAGGCTTTTCCTTGTTGTTTCTCTGGTGATTCCCCTACAGGTGTTGGGAGTCCTGTGGATTAGGCCTCGCATGGTGAGAATGACCAGGCAGGTACGAGAACACAATGCTGAGATTTCTTCTTTTCTGGTTGAGTCTCTCTCCGGGATCAAATTTATTAAGCTCTTTAGTGTTGAGGGGATTCAGGGGGGAAAGCTAGCTACCTTAGGAGAGAGGTTTATCTCCCTTGTTATTCGTTTTGAGATGCTCAACTATGTGGGAAGCACGGCCATAACCGCTACCACCTTTCTGGGAGGGGTCATCACTTTTCTCTATGGCGGATACCTAGTAATTGGTGGGAGCATGAGCATTGGCTCGCTTGTGGCTTTCTCTGCCTATCAGTCGCGGGCTTTTAGTCCCTTGCAAGCGCTTATGGACCTTTACCTGCGTATTGAACGGGCGGGGGTGTCCCTCGATCGTCTCTTTGAGTTTCTTGATGTAGCCCAAGAAGAAGAGGAACGTCCTGGCGGGTCCCTAACTTTGCCTTCCCTAAAGGGGGAAATCGAATTTCGCAACGTTTCTTTTGCCTATGATCCGGCAGAGCCTATCCTTAAAGACGTTAGCTTTCGTGTTTCTGCAGGTGGGCGGCTTGCCATCCTGGGTCCCAGCGGTACGGGCAAGACCACGGTAGCAGACCTTCTAGTGCGGCTATATGGCCCCAATACCGGAACCATTGCCATTGACAACTATGAGGTTCAGGAGTTTAGCCTGGCTTGGTTAAGATCCCAAGTGGTGGTAGTCAGTCACGAGCCCTATCTTTTTCACGCCACACTAGAGGAGAACATTAAATATGCTAACCCCGAGGCTTCCAGAGAACAGGTAATCCAGGCAGCCCAAGCGGCTTATCTCCACGATTTCATTGTTTCCCTGCCTCAGGGTTACGATACCCTGGTAGGAGAACGGGGGGCCCGGCTCTCGGCTGGGCAAAAGCAGCGTATTGCCCTGGCTCGGGTAGTGCTCAAACAGCCCAAGATTCTTATCCTGGACGAAGCCATGTCGGCTCTGGATATTATCTCTGAGGAGCATGTGCGCCGGGCTCTAGAAGAACCCATAGCAGGGAGGACAACCATTGTCATTACCCACCGCCTCTCGTCGGTGCAGGATTTTGCCCACATTATTATCTTAAGCCAGGGGCGGGTAGCCTGGCGCGGAGAATACGCAGACCTTATTGGTGAGCTGGGACGGGTGAGAGAGGAAGTAGGAGGAGAGATCGACTTGGAGATAGCGGCGCCCTCCAGAGAAGCACTGTCCTGAGGGACTGGTAAGGTTATAAGTAGGCCGGTTATGGATGCTCAGCAGAGAAAACGTTTTGGAAAGCCCAGCGTGCTCGTTGCCGTGCTGTTTCTGTTCTCCTTGTGGTTTCCGGCTTTTGCCGGGGCGGGCTGGTATATTGGGGCTAAAACCATGTACCCCTCTTCACCTTCTTCTCCTGGTGGCCATTCTCAATTGGCCACCTATGTTTCCCAGAACAGGATCAAATATGAGACCCGGGCCTGGACGCAAATCATTGACCTGAAAAATCAGCGGCTCCTGGTGATTAACCATATTGGGCGAATGTACTGGGAAGGGTCGATAGACGAGTATATCACCGCTTCGGCGAAGCGAGCGCAGGGGATGCGAGCACGAAGGGATAAGGTGTTGCAACGGATGCCTCCGGAGCGGAGAAAGGCTGTAGAAAGGAGGGGAGGGCCGTTTGATACTATGGCTCCTGTTCTTGAGATCACGGTTACCCAAACCTCAGAGGAAAATAGTGTTGCTGGCTATAAGGCTCGTAAGTATATCGTCCAGCGCAACGGTGAGCCCTACGAAGAGACCTGGGTCACCAAGGATATAGACCTTGGCACTGATGTGGATATGCAGAGGCTGAAAGAATTTATTGCTAGGCTCCAGGCAGCTCGCACTACTCCGCCGGGAGCTGTTCTGGCCGAGTTAACAGAGCTGGTCGATGAAGGGTACCCAGTTAAGACGGTGAACTTAATATCGAACATTGTCAAGGAAGTGGTCCAGGCGGAGAGGAGAGACATTCCCAGCAAAGAGTTCATCGTGCCCCAGGGCTATGGCCAGAGAACGTTGACCGATGTGAGGTCTCCGCGAAGCAGGGCTAAGCGGCCTAGCTCCAAGATATAACATAGAATTGCTATTAACATTCGTCTTTTTCTTGGCAGAATCTTTCCTGCACAACACTGTCTTCAATTATCTTCACACGGGAGAAATGGATGGAAGGTCTCAACGCTACAAAGATCTATGAGAATGTGAAATCTCGCATTGTTGGGCGGGACAAAGAGATTAAAGAGATACTGGCCGCTCTCAAAGCAGGAAGAAATATTGTTTTGGAGGGACCGCCAGGGACGAGCAAGTCTACCATACTGAGAGAGATTACTCGCCAAATTCACATCCCCCTTTATATTGTCGAGGGCTCAGCGGAGCTCACGCCGGGAAAACTTGTGGGTACCCATAATCCAGCTAAAGTTCTGGCCGGGGGTTATACTCAGGAAGCTTTTGATCATGGCCCGCTGACCAATGCCATGCTCTCTGGTGGCTTTCTCTACATTGAAGAGTTCAATCGGATGCCTGAGGACGTGATGAATGTCCTTCTGCGGGCCATGGATGAGAGACGGATAGCAATTCCGCGGGTTGGGGAGATTCAGGCAAAGCCCTCTTTCCGCCTCATTGGGGCGATGAACCCCTTTGACGATGTGGGGACAGAGCGGCTGAGCCGCGCTATCAGCGACCGTCTGTGCCGGGTGGAGTTGGATTACCAGTCAGAAAAGGACGAAATAGAGATTGTGCGTTTTATCACCGGGGTCCATCATGTCACGCTCTCGCATTTAGCCGTAGAGCTGGTTCGTAGAACGCGGGAGCATCCAGACCTAAAAATGGGAGCCTCCGTGCGTGGAGCCATTGACTTGGTTCTCATTACTCGGGAGCGCTTCCTCCTGGAGGAGCTCAGCCTCACGGAGGAGTCACTTAGTGCGGGAGGCTCGCAAGCGCGAGAGATCCTTTTGGACTGTGCTTTTATGGCCCTTTCGGGTAGGGTATGGGTAGTGGAGACCTCAGAACGAAAAGCCAAAGAGATCATCAAGGAGATCTGGGATAGTCTCCAGTGGATCCCCCTTCCCGGCTTACCGGAGGGGAAGATTGTGCCAGCACCAGCCCAGGCAGACGAAGGCCCTTATCTCTCGACCTCTCATTCTTCCCAGGAGAGCCCGTCTCCTGGCAAAAAAAAAACTGAAGGAGCGAGGGGAAACCGTCCGTATTCTCAAGACAACGTTGACTCCGGGATGTCGGGCATCACCGCGGTGCAGAGAGCATACCTTGGTGAGGATGGAGACTCCCCCGACCTCCCTGAAATTAGAAACATTCCTTATGTCCTGCGCGGACAACCGAGGCAGGAGGAAGAAAAGAGCGCCGAAAGAGAGTGGGCAAGGAGGCTAGCGGAGAAGATTATCCTGACTCTCCCGCAAAAAGAAAGAGGCCTTGACCGGCGCAGGGGAAAGGTTGCACTCTCGAACTACCGGTTTGATTCTGCTGACATTGACATTGACCGAACATTAGAGCGAGTTGTTGGGAAGGAGGTTATCGATTACCAGGACTTTGTTGTCTACGAAAGGTCGCAAGAGCAAAAAGCATACGCATTAATTTTGGACGTGAGCGGATCCATGCGGGGGGAGAGCATTGTCAGGGCTCTGATCGCGCTCTCTACTTTTGTTAAGACCGTATGGCAAAGCGATTACTCTATTATCACTTTTTGCGATCAAATGAGTGTCCTCAAGCCTATGGGACAGAGAAGAAGCCTGGCCAGTTTAATCACAGAGGTTTTTAAAGTTCCCACAGATGGCATGACCGATCTCGTTGTCGGGCTGAGAGAAGGTCTCTTACAGCTCCACAAGAGTTTTTGTAGAAAAAAGGTTGGTGTGCTCCTCACCGATGGAGCCCACAATAAGCATTCCGATCCCTTGGTCCTGGCCCAACAATACCCGCAGCTTCATGTTGTAGGTGTTCGGCCTCCCTGGCCAGAGGCTAGGCGTACCTGTGAGAAGTTGGCCCGTTTAGGGAGGGGAGAATGTATTGTGTTGAATGATGTAGAGGAAATCCCTGGGGCAATCAAATTATTGCTCTGTAACAACTTTTTTGTTGGGAAAGGGACTGATCAGTATTCAGTGAAAGGAGGGAGTAGCAATGGCCGAGCAGTTTGAGCATCTTTTTCGTCCCCTGCAGCTGGGGCCGGTTACCGTTCCCAATCGCATTTGCTTCTCCGGCCATGCCACCATGTATGCCGAGAATAACCTGCCCAGTGAGCGCCATGCCTACTACTATGCCGAGCGGGCTAAAGGAGGAGTTGGGTTGATTGTGATCGGAGGTTCGGGTGTGCATGAGAGTTCGACCTGGCCTGGGTTTCCCATTGTTTCGGATGAGCGAGCCATTCCCGGCTATCGGCGTATTGCCGACATGGTGCATGAGCATGGTGCCAAGATTTTCTCACAGGCTGACCACTACTCGGGTCTTCCCCTGGTGCGAGAAGAATATCGTGGTCCTGTCCTGGGCGTCTCAGGGATACACGATCTGCTGGAGCCGGAGATTCCCAAGGAGATGGAGATTGAGGACATTGAGATGATTATTGAGGCCACGGGGAAGGCTGCACAGGTGGTTCAAGCCGGGGGTCTCGATGGCATTGAGCTGGTGGCTGCTCAGGGTGGGTTCTATGGCATGAACCAGTTCCTGTCACCGGTCTTCAACAAGCGCACAGATGAGTATGGTGGCAGCCTGGAGAATCGTTGCCGCTTTCTGGTCCGTCTGTTTGAGTCGATCAGGAAGGCGGTTGGTTCCAGTCTATGCCTTGGTCTGAAGCTGGTGGGGGATGAGTTTACCCCAGGAGGGCTTGGAGTCCAGGAAGTTCAGGAGATGGCCAAGCACCTAGCGGCCACAGGTCACCTAGATTACATCCATGTGTGCGCAGGCAGTTCATACTCTCTCCCTGTCGTTGTGCCAGAGATGAGTTTCCCACCGGGCTTTGCTGCCCATTTGGCGGCAGCAGTGCGGGAAGTAATCGATATCCCGGTACTGGCAATCAAACGGATCAATGACCCGGTCTTGGCGGAGAAGATTCTGGCGGATGGCCAGGCGGATATGATTGCCATGGCGCGAGCTTTGATTGCTGACCCTGAGCTAGTCAAAAAGGCACGTGAGGGACGTCTTGAGGACATTCGTCAGTGCACTGGGGTCAATCAGGACTGTATTGGCCGGGTGTTACATCACGGGATTGTGCGATGCATCCAGAACCCAGCGGCAGGGGAGGAAAAGAAGTGGGGAGCAGGAACCCTTCAACCGGCGGCTGGCAAGAAGAAGGTGGTGGTGATTGGGGGTGGGCCAGGAGGGCTAAAGGCGGCTGAGATAGCGGCTCGGCGGGGTCATGAGGTGCACCTGTATGAGAGGGGTGAAGAGCTGGGAGGGCAGATCCTCTCCATTACTAAGGTAGCTTCTAGGGGAGACTTTGAGAATATTATTCGTTATTTGCGTATTCAGGTACAAAAGCTGGGAGTCAAGGTCCATCTAGGGCAGGAGATAAGTGCCAACGATATCCTTAAGGAGAATGCCGATGCGGTGGTGGTTGCCACCGGAGCTGCCCCTCTAAAGACCGGGTATACTCCAGCTCGACCCGAGGTTGCCACACTGCCCGGTGTGGATCAGGACAATGTTAAGACCGTCTTTGACGTGTTTGCCGATGGAAACCAGATTGGCCAGAATGTGGTGGTGGTGGATGAGTTTGGGGATATGGAGGCAACCATGACTGCGGAGTACCTGGCTGATCAGGGTAAGACAGTGGAGATTGTGACCCGGCTGCCCTATGTGGGGATGAATATTGAGCCCCTTTCCTTTGATCCCCAGATGGAGCGATTGGCAGATCGGAAGGTTGTGTGTACTCCCTTTACCCTGGTAACAGAGATTACTGGTAAGACCGTCCTGACCTCTCATTTCTACACCAAGGCAGAGCGGCGCATTGAGAATGTCGACACGGTGGTGCTGGTGATGGGCAAAAAGGCCAACGAGGGACTGTATTTTGCCCTCAAGGGGAAGGTTCCAGAGCTACATCGGGTAGGGGACTGTGTGGCTCCGCGCAAGGTGATTGAGGCCACCTATGAGGGTGAGATTGTAGGAAGGGAGATTTAGCAATCAAGATCCTGACAAAACCATAGTAACTGTATCGATATATTTCCTCTGCCACAACAAGGGGGTGCTGCTCGGAGGGTTCATGCCGAACTCGGTGGTACTGGCTCCCCCATGTACTGTGACACACGAGGAAATCGACATTGCCATAGATGCGCTCGACGATGCCCTGAGAGAGATTGATGCAATGTGCGACTGATTAGGAGGCTGGCAGGGCAAGGGCTGGTGAAATGGAAACGGCAGTAACACGCGAAATCTTCTGGAATGTTTCCGTTGGGTCTCAAGTTGTTTTTTACACTCTGTCAGCCCTTGCCCTGGGAATTTTTGTTTACGGTTTCTATTGCCGTTATCGGTTGTGGCGGATAGGGAAAGCAGGAGAAAAGTTCGACAACGTTGGGAAAAGAATAGTCTTCCTTTTTGCTCAAGCCTTTGCCCATAGAAGCCTTCTACGCCAACGCTTGCCTGGCGTGTTTCACCTGCTGATCTTCTGGAGTTTTGCTGTTCTCTTTATTGGCACGGTCATTATTCTTATTGAGTATGACACCCCGCTCCACTTCTTCTACGGTAATTTCTTTCTCCTCTATGAGCTGACCCTGGATATCTTTGGGGTTCTTTTTCTTATTGGCCTGGGACTTGCTGCCTTTCGCCGCTATGGCATAAAACCGGCAAACCTGGAGAAACCGGATACAGATCCACCCTTGAGCGGTCTGTACCTTTTAGCCATGCTCTTTCTTCTTGTGTTAACGGGGTATGCGGTTGAGGGGGCGCGGATTGCGGTTACTCAACCGCCATGGCATGAGTGGTCTCCGGTAGGGTCTGTGGTGGGCAGCCTCTTTCACTCCCTAGGGATGGAAGAGAGAGGTATCCGTACGGTACACTTCTTCTCATGGTGGATCCATTCCTTTCTGGTTTTTGGCTTTATTGCTTCTATTCCCTTTAGTGGGTTTCGCCACATTTTTATTTCTCCCCTACAAATTCTGTTCAGGTCAGGGAGGCCCAAGGGAGCCCTGAGCACACCCTTTATGCTGGCGAACCTGGAGGCCCTTCCGGCTGGAGCGGAATTTTCAGTTGGAGCAGAGACAACGCAGGACTTTTCCTGGGCTCAGAGGCTGAGCTTTGATGCCTGCACAAGCTGTGGCAGGTGTGACAATGTATGCCCGGCTCTCGCTGCTGGCACTGCCCTGTCGCCGAAATCTTTGATCCTCAAACTGCGTGCCCAGATGGCGGACAAGAGTAGAGATGCCGGTGATCTATTTGCCACCTCAATCTCAAAGGATGAGGTATGGGCATGCACTACCTGCCGGGCCTGTATGGAGCATTGCCCGGTTTCGATCGAACATATTGATGCCATTGTTGACCTGCGCCGTCACCTTGTTGATGCCTCGACCCTTAGTGAGTCTACGCAGAAGACGCTCAGCAATCTTGTTACCCACTATAACCCTTGGGGTTTCCCTTTCCGTGATCGAACAACCTGGATGAACCAACTACCCCCCTCCCTCAAGGTCAAAAGCATAAAGGATGTTGCTGATGCCGAGGTCCTGTACTGGGTGGGGTGTGCGGCCTCCTACGATGAGCGCGCCCAGAAAGTTGCCCGTTCTTTTCTGACCCTTCTCGATACGGCTGCTGTCAGGTATGGTGTATTGGGAGCAGAGGAGAAGTGTAACGGAGAGGTAGCTCGCCGATTCGGCGAAGAAGGGCTTTTTCAGAAGCTTGCTCAGGAGAACATCCACACCCTCAAACAGTATCAGGTGAAGAAGATTGTTGCCACCTGTCCCCATTGCTTCAATACTCTAAAGAATGAATATCCAAGTCTGGGGGGGAAGTTTGCAGTGGTGGACCACAATAGCTTTCTCTCTGAGCTCATTGCCGCCGGACGGCTACGGGTAAAAGGAGGAGAAAAAAGAACAGTAACCTATCATGATCCCTGCTATTTGGGGCGCCATAATGAGGTCTATGAACCTCCTCGATCTGCGCTTGCCTCGGTCAGGGGCCTTGAGGTGGTGGAGATGGGGCGCAACCGCAAGCATGGGTTCTGCTGTGGGGCAGGGGGAGCAAACTACTGGTATGAAGTTCCACGGAGCGAGAAGTGCGAAAACATCCGCTTGGAGGAAGCGCGGGGGACAGGGGCACAGACTCTTGGGGTTGCCTGTCCGTTCTGTTTGGCCATGTTCACTGAGGCGGTGAGCAAAAAGAATCTTCAGGGAGAATTCCCGGTTAAGGATGTGGCCGAGATTCTTGCCGAAAGCCTGGGCTAGAGCCGTGAGTATGGGGCCAAAGGATGTTTGGGTCTATGCAGATCACGGTGATGACGAGCTCAAGGAAGTGACTCTTGAGCTTCTGGGTGAAGCAAAGAGGCTTGCCCAGAAAACAGGAGGGAAGGTCTGTGCCCTTTTAGTGGGGGAAAAAGCCCGTCATTTGGTACCTCCGCTTGGCCACTATGGGGCAGACCGAGTTTATATCTACGAGGATGATAGTCTGCCCTTCTACCACCCGGAGACCTACCCGCGCATAGTTGCTCATGCGATTACCACCTACCTTCCCTTTCTCGTGCTCTTCCCGGGCCTGGCTGTTGGTAACGACCTGGCTTGCCGGGTGGGTTTGCATGTAGAGAGACGATTCTTAAGGAATTGTGTTAATTTTGAGGTTCCTGCCAATGGTTTTTTACATGCCACTCGTCCTGTTTATAACAATAGATTCTACAGCACTGAGGTGTGTCAACTCCCTCCTTTCCTTGCCACTGTGGCTCCGGGAACCATTGGTGTAGAAAAGCCCGATCTGTTGCATCAGGTAGAGGAAGAGAGAATCCAAATGCCTGCCCTAGAGGGAGAGCAAACAATTCGGGAAGTGGCCTTTATCCAGGGTGATCCCCGCACGCTGGATCTCACCGAGGCTGATATTATTGTTGCCGGAGGGAGAGGGTTAGGGGGGCCTGAGGGGTTCCAACTCCTGCAAGAGCTGGCCGACGAGTTGGGAGGCAGCGTAGGAGCTACTCGTCCAACGGTAGACGATAAGTGGATACCTTTTGAGAAGCAGGTGGGTCAAACCGGAAAGACTGTGCGCCCCAGGTTGTATATTGCCTGCGGCATATCCGGGGCAATTCAACACATTATGGGTATGCGGGACTCGGAAACAATCGTTGCGGTCAACAAGGACCCAGACGCTCCCATTTTTAAGACTGCCACGCTGGCAGCGGAAGGGGACCTCTACCAAATCATTCCGTCCCTCATTAAACGTATCCGCGAGCGCCTCCGCGAACGCAAAGGACAGCCAACTGCCAAATCAGCATGAGCGCGGAACCATTCAAAATCGTTGTGTGTGTCCAGCAGGTTCCGGACATCTACCAGAACCCTCCTGAGTTGGATACCGTTAAGGGGCAACTCATAGAGGAGTCTCTCCATTACCTGGTTAATGACTATGATCTCCTTGCTTTGGAAGAAGCCCTACGAATCCGAGAGGGCCTTTCCTCTCCTTGCCAGGTGACGGCTCTGTCTTTTGGGCCTGAACCCGTTAAAGAGATTCTGCGTGTGTGCCTGGCCATGGGAGCGGATAGGGCAGTGCATGTTCACCAGAACAGTGCCAGGGAATGGGATGGGCTGGCGGTTGCGGCTGTGTTAGCTAAGGCAATCGAGCCCCTGGCTGGTGACCTGATTCTATGTGGTCAGCATTCACTTGAGGGGATACATGGTGTGGTGGGAGCAGGAATAGCCCATTTTCTCCATCTTCCTGTGGTGATGGGAGTCGTTAAACTGGAGGTCTCTCTTGTCCACAGAAAAATACGGGCCATGCAGAAGCTGGAGAAGGGTAACCGCTGGTTGTGGGAGTGTTCGCTACCGGCTGTATGTACAGTCGAGCCGGGCATTAGCGTCCCCCGTTACATTCCCATTCATCGCTTGATTCTTCACCGTTGCAAGCCAGTTGATGATATGAACCTTGAAGAGCAGGCGGAGATTATTGAGCAGGTTACCTCTCGTTATGGGCGACTTGATTTACAGAAGGTTGCCTATCCTCGAATACGGCCAAAGAAGACAGAGGCTCCGGCGGCTTCTCTCTCTCCTGCAGAACGCCTTAAGTTTCTTAAGTCCGGAGGGAGGCAGGAGGAGAAGAAGACAGAGCGATTGAGGGGGGACCCAGACCGGGTTGCCCAGCAGCTTGTCCAGTTTCTGGCTGATAAGGGTTTTGTTTAGGCCGGATTTCAGCCTCAACAACATTACTATGCTCTCAGGTTACGAAGCGGTCCAACGCACTATCAGCGGTCAATGCTGTCAGCGTGACAATGTCGCGGTCTAGTCGATGGTCGTAAGGCCGAGAGGGGACGTGCGCACATACCAGAGCATGGACTTCTTCCAGCCACGGTGTTGTCCAGAGTGATCGCATGCTGTCAATGGCAGGCGCCACGGTGGGCATCTCGATGGCAAGTACCTTCTTCCTAGCGATAGGTAAACTTCGGCTTGCGCTTCTGCAAAAACGCATCCCGCCCCTCAAAATAGTCTGGATTCTCAAACGCTTTGGCGCGCAGTTCGCTGCTGACGTCAGTGTCGTCTTTTGCTCCAGCGATGATCTCACGCACCGTGGTCTTCACCGCCCGAATCGTAAACTGTGACAGATTGCATAGCTCTTCGGCAAATGCGAAGGTTTCTCGCTCTAAGTCTTCCGGCTCGAACAGGCGCGTCACAATACCACAGGTCAGGGCTTCGTCGGCCTCGATGACTTTGGCCCCCATCAGCATTTCTTTGGCCTTTGACGGGCCGACCAGGTCAACCAGTCGCTTTGTCTCGCGCAGCGTGTAGGCAACACCCAGTCTCGCTGGGGGGATGCAAAACCGGGCCGTACGGTCGGCATAGCGCAGGTCGCAGCCCAGCGCGAGGGCACAGCCACCACCGAAGCAATAGCCTGACACCATGGCAATGGTGGGTTTGCCCAGATTGCTCACAGCATCAAAACCGGCCCGAACAATCTTATCGAACTGCGCAGCCGCTTCAGGTGTGGCATGGACCTTGGGAAACTCGCTGATGTCGGCGCCCGAGGAAAAGGCCTGTGGTGTTGCGCCACGAATAATCAAGACCTTGATCTCCGGGTTTGCCACCACCTCGTCGGAGAATCGCTTCACCCCCTCCCAGATCGCTATGTTGAGAGCATTGAGCTTATCCGGTCGGTTCAGCACCATCACGGCAACTTCGCCGTGCGTTTCAAGGTAAACTGGTTGATTGTCCATTCTCATCCTCCTTTTCCTTCACGCTTTACCACGCAACCGTTGATAATGGTAGGTAGTTCCTTAACAACAAAGCCGGAGAACAATCAGGGGGTAAAATTACAAACCCGACCGCGGCTTGCAAAGTATGCCCAGACATGCCAAGCTGGTTTTCTGTTTCAGCCCTATGGCACTCCCAGAGCGATACAATACGGGATACAACCTCGGCGTCGGTGGGGCGGTAGTCCATGACAACCGCCTTCTCCTGGTACGTCGAGCCTCGCGGCGTGGACGGGGCAACTGGCAAGTCCCAGGTGGCTTCGTAGAACCAGATGAAACGATCGAGCAGGCCGTCATCCGCGAAGTGGCTGAAGAAGCTGGGGTAATCGCCAAGGTGGATGGTGTGTTAGCGCTACGTAACCGATACGATCCAGACATCGGCAACAGCATCTATATTGTCCTGCTCCTACATCCCGTCAGTGGCGAGCCTACGCCTGATAATGAAGAAGTGGACCGCGCGGAGTATCTGACCCTGGAGGAGATTCAGGCCCTTGACCAGATCCCCCCGATCAACCTTGAAATCGCTCAGCGGGTGTTTGCCCCTGACCGGCGTCTTTTACTGCCCCAGGAACTCACCCATTTTACTGGAATGACGTATACGCTGTTTGCCGGTTGATCCGGCATTCATCGGAGACCAGACCATGGCTTTTTGGACGCCCTGGGGTTCCATAGAAGTCATGTGTCTTTCGGTCCAGAGTCCAGAGTCTGGGCTTGGAGACGGTTATGGCTGTTCTAGACTCCGAACTCCGGACCGTCATTCTTCCAGCAATGTCTTAGCCTCTTTCAAGTCGTGGTGTTATTTATGCCTGTCGCAGTACAATCACGCTCCCCTCTCCATCCCCGGCGATATAGATTGTGCCGTCGGCTCCAGTAGCCAAGTCAGCGAATGTGCTGAGCGGGCCTGGAAGCAAGACGGGCACGCCCATAAGGGGTTTTGGCTCTATACCCGGAGGAGCACCAACAGCTAGATTGGAAGCAATGATCTGGCGCTGCCCGGTAGCCAGACTCACAGCATGCAGCTCTTTAGTTCCGCAATCAAGAATGAGTAGCTGATCTCCCCGCACCGCTAGCCCCTGGGGCTCCTTAAGCCCTTCTACCATAGGACTAATAGTGCCGCTGCTATCGATCCTGACAACTCGCCCCTTGCCAGTTTCGCTCACACAGCAGCTTCCGTCACTACCCGCTACAATACCGGTCGGATGGCTGAGCCCGCTTGCCAGCACCGACACTTCTTTAGTAGCGGGGTTAATCCCCAGGATTCTGCCCCCACCTCCTTCGGCCACTATCAGGGTGCCATCAGCAGTACACGCCAGGCCATAGAGTTCATTGAGCTCGTTTGCTAGCACAGCGGAAGCATGTGAGACGGGGTGGTAAGAGGCCACACCACCGCCTGAGGTAGTTACATAGAGTTCCCCCGAGGCTCCGGCTGCTAACCCGCGAAGAAATCCAGGAGAGCCCTCCTCCAGCAACATCCCTAATCGGGTTACGGTGCCAGTCGCAGATATGACCGCAACGCTCATCCCGTCAGCCGCATAGAGCATTCCGTCCGTGCCACAGGCAAGTCCCCACGGGCCGATTAATCCCGCAGCGACCAATACACGCTCGGCATTGCTACCGTCTGTGGCCACCTCGGCCACACCCCCATCAATGAAGTGCGAGATGAAGAGACGGTTATCTGGGCTAAAAGCAAGATTATCAATGCCAGGACGGATCTTGGCAAGCACGGTCTTGGCTCCACTCTGGACATCAAGGCGAACAATCTCACCACTGCCAGCCTGGGGTACAACTAGCTCCCCTTGTCGATTAAACTTGACGGCAACCGGGGTTGCCAGGCCCGTGGCTACCCGTTCTGGAGTGCCACCCTCGATGGCTACCCGCCATACTTCTCCAGCCACAACCTCAGGAAAATAAATCTGATTGTCAGGACCCACCATCAGAGCATTGGGTAAAGGTAGATTACCAGCAATCAGACGAGGCGCCTGGCCGCTTTGCGGGTAGAGTTCAAAGAGCCGACCCCCAGGGCGGCATTCATCCATAAATACCCGGTCCTGGTAGACCGTGACACCGTTGGCTCCCGGTAGATCTTCGTTGACAATACGAGTGTCGCCATTGGGTGTACGAGCACAAACCCGTGCGCTCATGACCTCCGTTGCATACATGGCGCCGTGGGAATCAAAGGCCAGGTCATCTGGAGCAACAATGGGACCTCCCACAGGGGAAATGGTTTCGCAGCTTCCACTGCTAATATCAAGCGCGCTCACCTGGCTGCCAAAAGCCTGGGCCACATAGAGCCGGCCGTCAGGGCCAAACTGCATGCCATTGGCACCAAACAGGCCGCTGGGCGGCACTAGATGGGTAAGTTGCCAGCCAGTGGCGGCTTGGGGTCCCTTGGCATTAGGACCAAGCAGTGACATATATCTATTCATTGCGTTTCCCCTCCTTTTTTAGTCCAAAGTCTCTTGACTTCAAAGTCCTTTCCGATTTCAGTGCAGCTCGATCCCGCCATCCACGTTCATTGCTTGGCCGGTGACGTTCTCGGCTGTTGCCAAGTACACGGCCATTTGGCCAATATCCTCGGGAGTTTGCGGACGGCCCAGAGGGATGAGCCCGTGGACGCGCTGCCAGGCTTGCTCTTTGGACTCGCCTTCTTTCTTCAACGTGTCTGCCAAGTATTCCCACATCTGGGTGCGGAGAATTCCTGGGCAGATGGCGTTGACCCGAATGTTGGCCTGAGCCAGCTCCTTGGCCAGGGAATTGGTGAAGCCAACAACCGCAAACTTTGACCCACAGTAATGGGCCAGCCCCGGAGACCCGTTCTTCCCGGCAATCGACGCAATGTTAATAATGCATCCACTACCTCGGGCTTTCATTGCTGGGATTACCGCCTGGCACGAGAGGAAGACCCCTTTCACATTAACGGCAAAAGTAAGATCCCAGGCATCTTCGGTCATGGTCTCAACGGTCGAGACGTTTACCACTCCAGCATTGCAGACAAGAATATGCGGAGCGCCCAGTTGCCCGACGGTCTCTTCGACCATGCGCTGGGCGTCTTCCTTCTTGGTGATGTCGGCTTGAATGGTAATTGCACGCCGGCCTAAGTCAGCAATCTCCGCCATTGTGGCTTGGGCGGCCGTCAAGCCACCCACGGCTGCAGTGCCATACTGCTGCGCGGTACTGGACATTTGCTCGACATCGGCAATGGCAATATCGGCGCCGGCCTTAGCCAGCGCCAGGGCAATGCCCCGTCCAATCCCGCGTGCACCTCCCGTGACTAATGCGACCTTTCCACTGAGTTGTGTCATAGGCACCTCCTACAATGTATTTGCTCGGATATCTGTGTGTCTATGGCAGACCTTCGGCAGTCGATTTTTTCTAACTAAATCGAACCACCGATTTCTTCACCTATCCCTCTAGCCAACATACATGTGCTATGTTCTACCTATAGTAGTGAGCAGCTCTTTGGGGAGTTTCGCCATCGCTCCAAATAAACTAAAGGGGAAGATAAGCGCCTGCTCTTTTCAACCACAAACTTAACATTATCCTAAAACAACAAAATACTATACCAGGCCAAGGGGAGGAAGGCAGATGGCTAAAAAAGAAATATTTGTGCCGGCAATGGAAGGGCGGAGCTGTGTGGTGCGACGGGGAGAAACCATTCGCATTGTTGATATGGAGGGGCAGCAGATCTGTGATTTTGCCTGCTTTAACCTGTATCATCCTCAGGAGAAACTCTCGACTGGAGAAACCGTGAACTTCAATTTCTCTACAGGTATATACCTGACGGTGGGAAACAGGTTTTACTCCAATTTACAAAACCCTATGTTTGAAATCATGGAAGATATGGCTAAGGGGGTTCATGATCTCCTCTTCGCCCCCTGTAGTAGTGCCTTTTATGTTGCCTATATGGGAGATCCCACCCACCGGAACTGTCGGGATAATCTGACAGAGGCCGTCAGGCCGTATGGCTTGGGGCTGATAGACGTGCCAGACCCAGTAAACCTCTTTCAACACACACAACCCAGGGCCGATGGAACAATCGAGGCCCATCCGGCTGCCGCCCAAGCTGGCGAATATATTGCCCTCAAAGCCCTAATGGATTGTCTTGTTGCCGTTTCTGCCTGTCCCTACGACGGGGAAATTGACGGAAAGCGACCCAACGGCCCTCAATGTACGCCCCTGAAAATAGAGTTCGTCTGAGTGTTCCGGTCTACCCTGTAACATCCTCCCTCCTTTATTTGGAACATGCGAGTATAAGTCATCGTTGTGCTCACGTCACGATGTCCGACCAGTTCCTGAACCTGCGAATGTCATAGACGTCTTCGAGCAGGTGGGAGGAACGTTCGAGTACTCCCCTTGTCTCCGGGTGCCTCCCCTTTCTTTTGATAACCAGGGAATGGTAGAGGAAGATGGCAACAAAAGATTCTTTCAAAGGAGGGCCAGTCTATGGCGCAAGATCTTGAAGCACGGCTCAAGGAGCTGGAAGCCCAGGTGCAAGAACTCACCGACCGAGAGGCGATTCGCGCCCTTCGCTACCGCTATCACGAGTGTATCAACGAGGGGAAAGTGGCTGAGATTCCTGATCTATTCACCGAGGATGGAGACCTGGATTTTGGCTACCTGGGAAAGGCAAAGGGTAGGGCCGAGCTCACCAAGTTTTTTGCAGGTATTCCTCAGTTGCTGTCGTTTATCAAGCAGTTTGTTCATAACCATGTGGTTGAGGTGCAGGGTAATGGGGGAACTGGCTTTAGTTATCTTGAAGCCAAGACCATTTCCAAGGGAGAGCCGTACCTGGTAGCGGGCCGGTATAACGACGAGTATGTCAAGGAGAATGGACAGTGGAAATTCAAAAAGATGCACGTTACCCCATACTTTACGGTACCGCTGAAAGAAGGCTGGGCCCAGGAAGACCGGCTCAAGATGGGACGGTAGAAAGGAGGTAACCATGCAGTATGGGGTGCATGTTAACAGTGGCGCGGCGGTTACGGATCCGGCCGTTCTGCGTGATGTGGCACAGTTGGCAGAGGAGTTAGGCTATGAGTCGATCTTGATTGGCGATCATGTGATGCCTCCTCGCCAGATCAATACACCTTTCCCCCTCAAGATGGAAAACCCGCCCTGGCATGTATACCAGGAGCACGACTGGCCGGACTGTTTTGCCATGCTGGCTTTTCTGGCGGCTGCAACCAAGAAGGTGCGCTTGGGTACCAGTGTCATTATCCTGCCCTATCGCCACCCCGTGGTCACAGCCAAGATGATTGCCACGCTTGATCGCCTGTCTGGAGGTCGGATCATTTGTGGGGTGGGCATTGGCTGGCTGCAAGAGGAATTTGGCTTTCTGGGAGTCCCTTTTGCTGAGCGGGCTGCCATGAGTGACGAATACGTTGCAGTTATGAAAGCGCTCTGGACCAGTGAGAAGCCGCGCCTTGCCGGTCGCTATGTGAGCATTGACCAGGACGTGAACTTTGGTCCGCTGCCGGTACAGAAGCCTCACCCTCCTATCTGGGTGGGAGGTAATACTCTTCCTGCCATGCGGCGTACAGCCCGCTGGGGAGATGGCTGGCAACCCGTTTATCTACCACTTGCACTTGTCCGACAAAAGCTCGAGCAACTCCGGGCGCTTGTTGACCAGGAAGGCCGGGACTTCAACCGCCTGGAGATTACGACTCTGGTCGGTGCCAATGTTACCGTGGAAGAGGCAAAAGCCTGTCAGGCTGTGGGCATCCAGATCCTCTATATGCTGACTACTTCAAACAAACCGCAGGAGCTTTTTGCCCAGATGCGGAAGTTTGCGGGTACAGTACGAGAGACCGGGAGTGCCTAGTCTGTTCATTGTCCTCAAGACCTGTCAGGGTTTTATCGAGAATTGCGTAAACGTGATCACTATGAGTAAACACTAACATATGTCACTGGTTACTTGGTCGTGGTTTTTCCTCATTATCTATATTGGCGGCATGCTGAGCATCGGGGTTTTGGCTCAGCGGCGGGTCAAACATGCCGACGACTTTGCCACAGCGCGTGGCTCGTATGGCCCTCTGTTTCTGGCCCTGGCCTTTTCCGCCACCACCGTCAGCGGGGCAACCTTCCTGGGCATGCCGGGACTGAGCTACACCTGGGGGCTGACCACAATGTGGGGCGTTTTTCTGGGCCCGGTTGGCCTGGGTTTGGGCATGTTGCTGACCATGCGCCTGATTACGAAAGCCGGAAATCGCTTCGGCAACCGCTCTATCCCCGAGTACCTCGGCGACCGCTACCAATCCGAGGGCATTCGGGTGCTGGTGTCGTTGTTTTCCTTGTTGTTGTGTTTCTATCTGGCCGGACAGCTGGTGTCGGGGCTGGTCATGTTCGAGATTCTGCTGGGTTTACCACCGCTCTGGGCACTGATCATCACCACCACCGTGCTGTTGACATACGTTGTACTGGGCGGGGCGCATGCCGACATCATTGCCGACGGTGTCCAGGCCTGCATGATGCTGCTGGTAGCCGTGGTGGTCATTGTGCTGTTTGTGGTCGGTTTTGGGCTGGAGGTAGGGGAATCGGGAAGAAGCGGCTTCTTGGGTCTGGTCGATAATCTGGCCGCCCAGGATGAACACCTGGTTGGCCTGCTCAACACCAAAACCCCGCTCTATCACTCCTGGTGGTCGATTGCCTCGCTTGTGATTTCGTTCATTCCGCTGGGCGTGCTACCCCACCTGGGCAACAAGCTCTGGGCCTTAAAAGATACCACCTACCAGAGTCGCTTTCTTGGCCTCACGATCATGTTCATTGTCACGCTGGCTATGCTGACCTTGGGAGGTCTGCTGGCCCGGGCGCTGATGGGAAACGCCCTGTTTGCCGAGGGGGCGACCTCTAATCACGCCCTGCCTATGCTCTTCATCGAGTTGTTTCCGACCTGGCTGGCGGCGCTCGTTGGTGTTGGTGTCCTGGCTGCCATTATGTCCACCGCCGACGGTCTGGTGGTGTCATCCTCCCAAACTATTGCCAACGACCTCTACCGTCGGACCGTGGCTCCGAGGCTGAAGCATCCGCCAACCGAGGCCCAGCTTGACCGACAGGTCTTATACATCAGCCGGGTGGCTACAGTTATCGTTCTGGTGATCTGTGCGGCCATAGCCTGGGCGTGGCTTGAAACCAACGTCATGCTGATTATCTGGATTGGGACCGGCGGCATCATGTCGGCCTTTGCCGGTTCCCTGGTATTCGGTGCCCTGTGGCGCGGAGTCACCCGGGCCGGGGCCTACGCCGGCTTGGTCAGCGGCTTTGTCAGCTTTCTGGTTCTGCACGCCCAACTGCTTAATCCTGCCTGGTTTGCAGACGGCGTCCTGCACAACGTGGTTGCCTGGCTGTATATAGAGGGCGTCAATCCATTCTCCTGCTCAGCCATTGCCGGCCTGACCTCGGTTGCCTTCACAATCATTGTCTCCAAAGTGACCCAGCCGCTGCCCGAAACCCACATACGGGAGCTGTTCGAGGGCGTGTAAGCTAATGAAGGAGATCAAAAGATGACACGTCCAACATTGGCCAGCTTTAAGAAAAAGGCTCTGAAAGATCCAGCAGTCAGAGAAGAATATGAGGCACTCTCCCCCGCATATGACCTCCGTAGAAAGCTGATTGCCCTGCGCAAAGCGGCGGGCCTTACCCAAGAAGAACTGGCGGAGCGATTCCATTGGGGTGCACCCTCCCCTGGCAGTTCTTCGCGCAGAAAAATTTAGGTCAATCTTTCACGGCGAGCATTTCGGCAATTTCATCAAGATACTCTTTCAGGGACAATCCGTGGCTTCTTGCCAAAATCGCCAGCGTATCGATCTTTGTCCGCTCTCCCCTTTCGATTCTTCGCACTTGGCGTTCGGAAAGTCCTTGAATCTCGGCCTGCTTAATCCCGCGCTGCTTTCGCAATGCGGCAACGGCCTCTCCAAACCGAATGTCATACAGCAGTCTTTCCCGTTCCTTTTTCTCACGCCACGCCTCATCTTTCAGGCAGCGAACAGCGTCGAGGTCGATATGGACATCGCCCTCAGGCCAGTGGAGCTAACTGCCTTCGCTGGAGATGGTAAATGAAGAACGGTGGGGTGGTGGAATACCCCTGAGTGCCGCCATTTCTTCAAAATTCACTCTGAAAAGGACGCGTATCTCCCATTTATCCGGTTTGCGAGCGTGAAAATGAGGTGGTTCATGATCTATTGTGTCGCTAAACTCCTATCCAGTACACCCAATCCAGCTCGTCCTTGACTGCGTTATACAGACGCCGATCTGCAGTCCACAGCGGACACTCTCTCATCTGTGCCAGGGCCAGGTAAAAGCTGTCATATACAGTCGGGCGATGAAATCTTGTTGCGAGCTGCCAGGCCAGCTGACGAAGCTCGGGAGGATGGAGATAGCTCACAGCCAAGTCAGTAAAGAATGCGAGCGCTTCCTCACCTTCTTCAGCGGTGAGATCTTTTCGATAGACACGGTTACGCAGCACAGAGGTTGTTTCGTACACGAACAGCACAGGCGCAATGATCTCGGTTTGAGCGTCCAGCCAACTCTGCCACAGCTCTTCTGCTCGCTCACTGTCCGATTCCGGTAAAACCAGCTTCAGCGCAAAGCTAGCGTCGACGCACACCTGTGAGCTCACTCACCCGTCCTTTCCGCAATTGCTCAACAACAGCGGCAGAGTCAGCCATATTCTCTTGTCGCCGGGCATAGATACGCTCGCGTAGAGAGCGGGCTCGGGCCAGGGTTCTCGCCGCTCCCTCGCCCTGCCCTTCTTCATCCAGGCGTTTCAGTTTTTCCAAATCCTCAAGACTCACCAGGACGGCCTTTGGTTTCCCCCGGGACTCCAAGGTCACCCGGACACCTCCGTAAGCGACTTTGTTAATCAGAGCCGATAGCGTATTTCGAGCCTCCACAATGCTTGCTTTTTCTTGTTGCATAATATGGCTATAATAGCCATTATCCTTGAAAGAGCAAGACAAAGGGTGGCCTCTCCCAGAAGATCATGGCGGGCCTGTTCAAGATTCATTGCCCTATTCTCCGTTTGTGCTTCAGGTCTTACTTCTCGCCAGGGCCGGTTATCTCACCTTCCTCCTGAAAGCAAGAACGAAGGCCAGGCTTTCTTCTCCTAGCGGGCTTACCTGTGTGCCTCCTATGACGCAGTTGTTGATGGCAAGAGGCGTTTAGTAATGCTGATAAGATCTCTTACAAGAGCAGAGTCAAAGTCGGTGGTTTTGAATCCGTGTACCAGCGCGTTTCGGTATTTCATCGCATTCATCAAGAAGCCGTAGTCCTCTCTAGAAATCACCCCGTTAGTCACTGCCTGCTTAAGAATGTAGTCAGGAGTAAGGCGGTCAAGCAAGATGCTTTCTTCCTCTGTTAGCAGCCTTACTGTGGCCTCCAAGGTTGACCATGCAACTAGAAGAGCAGCCTGGGAAAATCCTGCCCCAAGAAGTCTTTCTGCCTCTTCAATACCTTGTAGAATGTCTTGCCTTTCAAAGGGATGTGCGTTTTCAGGTGAACTAAGCTTTTCCCCTTCGCTTACCACGACCAGCTCGAAGTTCCAGCCAGGCTTTGCTTGGAGTAATCTTGCCAAATCTCTAACCTGGGGGTCTTTGGCTAGTGACGATCTAGATTTCACCTCTACAACGACTGCCTCATTATCCCTTCGTATAAGCAAACCAGGGTGGTACCCGGACAAAAATTCAGGCAGTTGCTCCGATGAAGGTTCTTCGATGACCACATAACCCTTGCTGCGGTATTGTTCGGCGATAGCGTGGGCGCGCTGCTTTTCCAGAGCGATAGTTGCTTCCATTAATGAATCACCCCTTGGTCTGGTGCTTCCTCGACTATAATAAGGTTAGGGTGGAGAGAACCAGATCAGTCAGGTGGGCTGCCCCCCTTTGAGCTTTCTGCGGGTTCCTTTGTTTCATCCCCACCGGGCAGACCCGGATACACTCAAAGCACTGAGCAATGCTCTCTTTATAAAAGGCTACAGCCTCTATGCTGCGGGTAAAAAAATCCGAATAGATCATAGCCTGGCGTTTTTCAGCATTCTCTTCATTAACAATAGCAAGCAGCTGTTTCTGAAAGGATCCAGCCCCATAGGTTTGGGCGCGCGCATGGCAGCGCTCGCGATCATAAAAGTTCTCTACTATCTTGCCATTCTCAATCTTACCGTCGAGGCAGCCGCCCTGTGAGGCCGGGCAGGCACTCAGGCACGGGGTGGTGCCAAAACGCTCCCATATCTTCACGCAGCTTGGGGCTGGACAGACATCTTGTTCCACTAGGTGGTCCGGGGGCAGCGGCATAGTGGTGATAAGAGCTGCGTAATAGAGCATCCCATACTCTGGATGCAGAATAATATTAGCCGCTAGACTGCGCGTCCCCAAACCTGCAAGCACGGCAGCCAGCATCATGCTCATGGGTGGCGCATGGCCGCTCACCTCACGAGCGGGAGCCTGGAGCGCATAGTAGTCATATTCTCTCTCAATCATATCAGCCATAATATGCACGGCTACATTCTCACGCAGGTCATAGCCAATATTCTCCATCACATCATGGTCTGGAGAGTGCCAGGCGCCGGCTGTGGGTCCGTCCCCCCCGGCCACCACCACGCTTTTTGCTCCTGGTAGAAAATCCTCGGGTCGGTGTCCCTGAGGCACATAGCTATTGAACGCGTCAGCCGCCGCAATGCCAACAACCTTGGCTCCGGCCCTGAGTCCTGCTTTCTTAATCCTTTGCTTTGCCTCTGCGAAGTTGCTCTCAGGTTCCATACAGTTCGCTTAACCTATTTCTCCTTGCAGGCCAGGCGCAAGTTCACTCAAGTGGACATTGACCCGCCGCATCTAAGCGAACACCTGAGGGGATAACAGGGGCATGACGGTGTTAATCCTGCCCAATGATATCGCCGGGTAAATGCATCAAATGGGTTTGTCTCATCATGGCCAAAATTTCCGAGGCAATTTCTTCTATGGGTTTGTTGGTCACATTAATAATCGACCATTGGGGATGGTTGTTGAAGACTCGTTGTGCATACATTAATTCTCGACGCACAAAGTCGGGATTGGCATATTCTCCCGCAGCACCTCCCAAGTGTTCGTGACGCGCTCGTCGCAGTGCTGCTAAACGACGCGGATCAGTTGTGAGGCCGAACACTCGCCCGGGAGGCAGCTCAAAAAGAATCGCGGGTAGTGTCATTCCCAATATAACCGGCACATTGGCAAGAAACCAACCTTTGAAGGCAAGGTAAATACTTAGGGGTGTTTTGAAAGTACGGGAGACGCCAACAAGTACGATTTCAGCTTTTAACAGTTCGTCGACTCGCTGGCCATCGTCATGGCGGAGGGCAAATTCCATTGCTTCGATTCGTTGGAAATATTCTTTGTTTAACTTGCCAAAAAGGCCTGGCTTGCCAGATGGCGAATGAGCAAATTGATGGGATAGCTGTGCCAACAGAGGCCCCATAAGATCAATAGTTTCAACGTTGTGCAAACGACCGGTGCGTACGATTACCCCACGCAATGCATCCGAAACTACCGTGTGAACAATGAAGCCGTCAACCTGAGCAGCTTCCTTGACGATCTGCAGAACCTGCTTTTGGGTGCGTATTTCTGGTCGGTGCATTAGCTTTACTGCGGTTTCTGCATACTGTGTGAGAGCAGCTTTTAGGGTCTGTTCGGCCGTTCTTCCCGTACCATCAGAAACTATGAAAATGTGGTGCACTTCCTATTCTCCAAGTTGATCTTTCTAATTATATTGCAAACAGTGGCTGTCTGCAAATAGGAATTAGGCAGCGAGCCGGACCATGACTATTTTCGGGCTATGCCGATATCTTGATATATCACTGCCGATTATCTAGATAATCAGCAGTGAGCTCCCGATTATCCACATATCAGCGCACGCTCAAAATCTCCTGCGAGCGTTATGCTAAGGAGAGAGCAGTATGAAGGCAGCAGACCTCCCCCTCCATTACAACATTGTAGATATTCTAGAGCGCAACCTGGCTGAACGTCCCAATAAAGTTGCCCTGTATAGCCTCGAACGAGAGATGACCTTCCAGGAGGTTGCTAGCGAGGTGAACCAGGTCGGCCATGCGCTCATAAAACTCGGTGTTCGCACAGGGGAGTTTGTGGGGATTCTTGCGCTCGATGGCCCCGAGTGGGTGGCTTCCTTCTTTGGCACTGTGAAAATCGGCGCGATTGTTATAGGCATGAACACTCTGCTCAGGCCCCACGATTATGCCTACATGCTGCGTGACAGCCGGGCACGCGTGCTGATTGTGCATGAAGCCCTATTGCCACTCATTGAGGAAGTCCGTGATGAACAGCCATTTCTGGAGCATGTCATTGTTATTGGTCAAAGCCAACAAAGGAGCAATATTTCCTACCACGACTGGATCAGCGGTGAATCAGCCGAACTCGCAGCTGCGCCAACGCACTGCGAGGACTTCTGTTCGCTCCATTATTCCAGTGGGACAACCGGTGAGCCCAAGGGCATTCTTCATGCCCACAAGGATTATCCGCTTGCCGCTCAACTATGGGGCGTGAATGTATTGGATCTGCGTGAGGAGGATCGTACCCTAGCAGCCGCTAAATTGTTCTTTACCTTTGGCATGGGTGGAAACCTCATCCTGCCATGGTATGTGGGCGCAAATGTGGTGCTCTTTTCCGGGTCACCCCGTATTGCAACGAGTGTCCTCGAGGTCATTGGCCGCTTCAAGCCAACCATCTTCTACAATGCTCCGACCGGCTATGCGGCCATGCTGGCGGTTGAGGGATTTCCCGAGAAATATGACCTTTCCTCCCTGCGCCTGTGTGTCTCGGCAGGCGAGGCGTTACCGGCTCCGGTCTGGCACGAGTGGAAGGAAAAAACCAGGGTAGACATTATTGACGGGATCGGCTCAACAGAAAACCTCTTTATGTTTCTGTCGAATGGGCCTGACAATATCTGCCCGGGCAGCAGTGGCAAACCGTTTGCGGGGTATGAGTTAAAGATTGTTGACAACGAAGACAATGAAGTCCCGCAGGGCGAGATTGGCAACCTGATAGTTAAGGGAGAAACGGCGGCTCTTTCCTACTGGCATCAGTATGAGAGGAGTCGGCAGACCTTCCGCGGCGAGTGGCTCTTCACTGGCGACAAATATTATGTGGACGAGGAGGGCTATTACTGGCATGCTGGCCGCTCGGACGATATGCTGAAAGTGGGCGGTATCTGGGTCTCGCCGGTTGAGATTGAGAGCGCGTTGATCAGTCATGCGGCCGTGTTAGAGTGTGCCGTGGTGGGATCCCCCGATCAGTCTAGTTTGATCAAACCCAAGGCGTTTGTGGTCCTCAACCAGGGCCAGGTGGCCTCAGAGGAGCTAGCTCGTGAGCTTATTGGCTATTGCCAAGAAAAAATGGCAGCCTACAAACGCCCCCGCTGGATCGAGTTTGTTGACGAGTTACCCAAGACGGCTACCGGCAAGATCCAACGCTTCAAGCTGCGCGACTAGTATGGTACGCTTGGTTTGCTAACGCTATCCCCTTCGGCCTCGGTCATGGCCAGGAATGACTGATGGTGAAAGATCCCGGCGTTGCTGACCAAAATATCGATGCGGCCAAACTCACTCAGCGCCTACTCGACCCTTGTACCGATCAGACTGTTTCTTGAGCTGCCCACTGCTCTCAACCCCGCTGCTTACGAAAAGGCGGGATCACCGGGCAGGGGATTAATGTGTGTGGCGGGACGGTTATGGACTAGGGGCTGGGGAAACAGGGCGTTGGCCTAGCAGAGGGCTATTTCCCTATACGCATCATCTCTTTTACCGTAAACATCTTAGGTAACACCAGCTTGTTGATGAGCATTTTGTTTTCGATCCAGACACTAGCATAGTTGGTTTTATAATCGACCCAGGTGTTTCCCACATGCAGAGGAACTCCTACATTGGCATTCTCGGGGTCGAACTTGGGGTTAGCAAAACAATGGAACAGGGTGCGCCAGTGATTACCCTCACGATCATAGACAAAGCCGTAGAGGACGGAAAATGTCTGCCGGTCAATATAGAAGCGACGCTTACCATAGGGGTGATTGCTGTCTTTGGGAGTAACATCCACAACAACTACCTTGCGCAACTCCCAGGGGTTTGCCGGATACCAATTGTTCTTGCCGCCAGAAGCCGGCGGGGTACCTTTGAGGAATCCTGGGACTAAGGCTATCTGCTCTCCCAGGTAGCGCCAGCTGTGGTCGCCAATGTGGCCGTTAAAGCCGGAGTGATCTTCGATCAGGAAGTTTAGCCCAAAAGAGGTCTCATAGAGGTTATGAACAACCTTGCGAGTGCGCCGGCTCTGGGGGTTATAGGCCCACTTCTCGTGGGGGATGGTGTCTGTAGCAGAGTGGACGGTGAGGAGTTGGCTACCTTCGAGGTCCATCGGCCGTAGAGCCATGGTGTGTTCTTTCCACCAGATGTTTTCTGCTTCCCATTCCGGTACATTCTGCTCTGGATTGAGGCGGTGCATACCATAGAGCCGGGCGTAGCGTGCCTCTACGCTTCTTTCTACTTTGCCTGAGTTATTGATCAGGGTAATCATGCCCTGGGTCTGCATATTGTCGCCAAGGTCTCGATAGCGAAAATTCCAGGCGGCTTTTAGCCCCGCCTGGGAATCAGCTGGGTCAAGAACGGGAAAGGGTAACCCCAGGGAGTAGTTCTTGATATTTCCATTATTCTCGGGCTGGGCCTGAGCAAAGTGCTCAATAGTGGCAGTAACAAACTCCTCTCGCACTGGGAAGTCAGTGGTCTCTTGAACGTTAATCTCCATGTCTCCAGCTTGCACGACCCATAAAAGCTCGGGTGGAAGAACCTTTTCTGCTACCTGGAAGTTGTCTTTATTAATGGTCATTCCTGGGGTGACACCCTCTATCTGGGGGACACCCTGACGGTAGGGGTAAAAGGCCTGCAGGACTTGTTCCTTTGGGTCTCCTCCGTTTGCATTCTGAGCATGCGACCATGTGGGGAAAAAGCTTAGTAAACTGATTAGTACGAAAACCTTTATAAAAGGAGTTTTTTGCAGTAGCATTCTGTTAACCCTCCTTCCGCTTTGAGCCTTTATCTTCCTTTAACAAGTCAGCATTTCTACAGCAGACTTTGGAAAAAGGAGAAGAAGAGAGATCCCACAAGTAGGAGAGTCGTGGTAACCACAATGGTTTCCTCTGCCGTTTCTCTATTTGCCCATGCTATTGCCTGTTCCCATACTGAGGGATAATGAGAAATAGTCTGC
>CBDCRK010000023.1:0-157402 GCA_965220955.1 uncultured Binatia bacterium (SeqCode)
GTGTTTTCGAATCCGTCTAGCCGATTCACCGCCGCCTTGTTTCCTCTGGGCACCAGATGGCCATAAGTATCTACGGTAATCTGAATGGAGTGGTGACCGAGCTGATCCTTAACATAAGCCAAAGACTCACCTTGCTGAATAGGAACGCGGCAAAAGTGTGACGCAGGTCGTGAATGCGGATCAATCGTAGTCCAGCCTTTCCTCTCTCTCCTCATCCGTTGCAAGCTCTACCTTTGCTGAAAATAAAAGGGGGGAGTTTATTGCTCCCCCTTTGTTGCTGGGCATAGAATTAGGCCAGGACTCTGCCCTTTTGTTGGTTCTCTCTATCGTCTCATGTCCCGAACCATGTAGCCGAACATGCCGGCCATTACCAAAATCGCGACTGCGGCGAAAATGTCATACCCAGTCATGGCTGCCCCTCCCTTAGCTCTTCAATTGAAGAGGCAATACGTCTATCTATCTTATCACTACAAAGAGCATAGCTACAACCATAATGCCGGTTAAGGCGGCAAGGGTTTTTAGGCCGCTGGGCCCACCTAAACGAGTCGAGCGGTCCAGCGGGGGGAGAACCGCCCATATCTTTTTACCTCAGTCCTCCATCAATTGATTAATGGAGGAGACTTACTTTTAGTGAGAGGAGTACAGACCATGCGTTATCCCCTCTGTGGGGGGTATTACGCATGTAAGGGGGGAGGGATGATGAATGTTTTAAGGCGAAGTGGTGTAGCCCCGAGGTGACCAGCTCTGCAGCCCCCAAAAAGGAGGAAGCCATGGCAGATATTGATGATCTAAAAGCCGCCTTCGGACAACATATGGTGGCTCTTAACCAGCGCGACCTCGAAGCCTTTGCCACCTTGTATCACGACCATGTCGTTGTATTTACCGATAACGCGCCGTTCGCGGTGGAGGGGAAAGCGGGATTCCAACAAGGTGTGCAGACCGCCTGGGATAATTGTGGAAGCTCACCCTCACCCCTATTAATCCGCAATTTCTCGTCCTGGGCAACACGGGGCTTGCTTGGGGACACTATGCAGAGACGGTAAAGCCGAAGGATGGTCCCCTGCAAGCCGTCTTTGCTCGTTACACCATCACCTTTGTGAAATCACAGGAGCAATGGCGTGCAGCGGCCGTGCACGTCTCACGTCGGGAGGTTAGCCGTGCCCCACACGAATGTCCGGCATCCTCCCTGGCCTGGGGATGACAAGGAAGAGTAGCAGCGCACAGACACTCGTCAGAGCGCTCAAGATAAAGGCGATCCAGTAGCTGCCAGTAACATCCCGAAGATAGCCTGCAATCATGGGACCCCAGGCACCAAGGATGCCTGCACTGGCAAAGAGAAAGCCAGCAATCGCCCCTGCATGCTGCCGGCCGAAGTAGTCTCCCACAATGGCAGGGAGCAAGGTTACGACCCCTCCATAAAAAAGCCAAAAGCAGCCGCCCCCAGATAGAGAAGCCCCAGGCCCTGGGCAGTGAGGAAAAAGAGAAAAGCCGCAGTTTGCAGAACAAGGCCCAGGATCATGGCACTTTTACGACCAATGCGATCAGAGAGCGGACCCATTGAGAGGCTCCCGACCAGAGCACACAGTCCTATGAGGCTCACAGCCAAAGCACCCTGGGAGCGGGATAGGCCTAGGTCCTGAGCAGAAGCAACAATGTGGACAAAGGGGATAGGGATAGTCAGAATCGTGATCACGAACGCCACTGTCAACAGCCAAAAGGATCGTGTGGTGAGTGCTGCCTGTAGAGTCCACCCCTCCAGGGTGGAAGAATCAGCATGAGGGTTACCCCCAGCCGGAGCGAGCTCCCCGTCGGGCGACAGCCCTAGTTGCTCAGGACTGCGTACCATAAAGCGGGCCAGGACACCCAGGAGCACTAGAATGACTACCCCGAAGGAGAGATACACCGGACGCCAGCCCCAGCGGGCAATGAGAAAAGAGGCAAGCAGGGGAAGGACTAGAATCCCGCAGCTGTTGCCACTGGAGACCAGGCCCAGGGCCAGGCCCCGCCTTTTGTCGAACCACTTCACCACCGTGGCGCTGCAGGGGATGTAGGCCGTGCTCATGCCCAGGGCGGCAATCAGGCCGTAGCAAACATAGAGCTGCCATACCGCCGACATCTGGCTGGTAGCTATGATTCCACTACCCAGCAACACCCCCCCCACAGCAATGACCCGCTGTGGCCCCCAGCTGTCGGTGAGCCTGCCGCTTAGCCAGCCGCAGCCGCTGTAGACCATAGTGTAGAGAGAAAAAGCGCCGGCCAGACTAGCCCGCTGCCAGCCCAACTCCTCTAGCATGGCTGGCAAAAATACGCCAAAGGAGTACTGCACCCCATAGGTGAGGAAAGAGCACAAAGAAAGCACACGCGGTGACGATCCAACCATAGAATAACGTCTGTGAAGGATACATGATTGTACCTGTGGTGGTGCGAAAGCGTTACTCAGCCCCTGCCTAGACTCCCTGTGAACACGATACGCTCGGCTGCTTCCTGGGCTTGAAGGTGGGCTTATAGATCAGCAGGGAGTATGATGTTGCACTCTTCAGCAAGTTTCTCCTGGTGCAGGTAGGGCCGCAAGAAACACTCTTCGGACGAGCGTACTATGGCCTGGATATTCAGCGGCACTGGCAACCATACCCGTCGCCTAAGGCCGGGGTTCAAGAAGCCCTCTTTATCCTTCTCTGATCACTGCCAGAGCTGTTGGCCATCGTACACGGCAGGGGTGAGGAAATCTAGTTGGGCCTTCCACCAACTTTCTCCCAAGTCGGGGTTTAACAGCTTGACCGGCCGCTCCCTAATCATAACCAGCGCCCCCAGCACATCGATCTTGTGATGGATCTTGTCGGGGGTGCCAGCTTTGGCGTGGTATACGCAATTAGCCTTCGTTTGAGATTTTGCATGGCTTTCTCCCCTCTAGGAAACATTTCTTGCAAGGACCTCCACATACTCCCAGGGCTCACCGTCCAAAATGGCCAGGAGGGCTGTCTCGGGTATTTCAGTGGTGCCGAACAGGGCTACCAGTAACCTCCGCATTTCATCGTCCAGCTCCTCTTCATGGCGGCGTTCTAGCCTCTCAATTCTGCCTTTAAGACTGTTCATATTCGCTCCTTTACACGTCAGCCATTATTTGGAAGACTTTATTTTTCCAGAAGAGATAACCGGGGTTTAATGCCTTTGCTCATTTTGCACCTTCGTTAGTCTCTCAAGGGCCCCCGTGGAGAATACGCCATAAGTCGCTATGCCCCCAGTAATACCCATTCTCTTCGGCTCCACGGCTCCATACACATAGTAGTTCTCGAACACAGTGTGCTCCTCACCCAGGGGTTTGACCCCCCTTAGGCTGAGTCGACGCCCCTTTAGCACCATCAACCCCAGGGGGCTTTCGTCTAGACTCAAGACCCCGATCATTGGCAGCTTTGTGAGCAGGGCTCTCCTGCTTTGGTAGAAAGGGGGAAAGTGGGGCAGAAGGGCTCCCACTTTGTTGGGCTGCAGTTCCCTATCCCCCTCGTTTGTACTATCAGTTTAAGCGCCTTTGCTTGTCGTTTCCACTTCCCCTCTTGCTTGGCAAAGTGGTTGCGTAGTAGGTTACGTGTTGTGCTGCTTTTTGCGCGATCTTGCATAGTAAGCCCCTATAAGTTATTGAGTTTTGTTGCACTTAGTCCATTTGGATGAAACCTTTTCATAAAGAATTGTCTAATGTTCCCGGATTATTGGTGTTAGCCATGCAGGGACTGATCTTCGACTTCGATGGCCTTATGGTAGATACAGAACTCGCAACGTTCCAAACCTGGCAGGAGGTCTACCAGGCGTACGGGTGTTCTTTACCCTTATCCACTTACGCCACCTGCATTGGTTCATGGGGCTTATTTGATCCCCATGAGCACCTGGAGGTACAGATTGGGCGGCGTCTTGATCGTGAGGCGATCCGTTTGCAGCGTCGGCAACGCTATATGGAACTCACCAAAGGACAATCGCTATTGCCGGGGGTCAAGGACTATGTCACTGATGCCACGCGACTGGGCTTGAAACTCGGAGTGGCCTCCAGCTCGCCACGCGATTGGGTTGTTAGTCACCTCACGCAGTTTGGGCTCAGAGAATACTTTGACTGTATCAAGTGTGGCGATGATGTTGCCCAGACAAAGCCTGACCCTGAGCTGTATCAGTCGGTTCTTGATACACTCGGCCTGCGCGCTGACCAGGCTATAGCTCTGGAGGATTCCCCCAACGGAGTTTTAGCAGCCAAACGGGCTGGGATCTTCTGTGTGGCAGTGCCCAATTCCGTGACCAGCCAGCTATCCTTAGCCCATGCAGACCTCCAGATCACTTCTTTAGCAAATGTCCCGTTAGAAAAACTCCTTTTGCAAGTTGAGAAAAACGGAGAAGTCTGAGCATATCCTCCAGGTCTTCAGGGAAGAAGCCCGCATGAAAGAGTACGACCGGGCCGACGCCACCCTTTATGATTACTATCAGACCGGGCTAGAAGGTGACATACAATTCTATGTCGAAGAGGCCAGAAAAGCCGGATCTTCGGTTCTGGAGCTTGGCTGTGGCACTGGGCGTATCCTGATCCCTGTTGCTGAGTCGGGTATTAACATTGTTGGCCTCGATCGCGCCCCCGCCATGCTCTCTATAGCCAGGCAAAAGATCTCTGGGCTGAGCGCTGAAACTCAGCAGCGTATTGAGTTGGTAGAGGGCGACATGCGTGACTTCTCCTGGGGACAGCGTTTTCAGCTTATCATGATTCCTTATCGAGCTTTCCTTCACCTGTTGACTCCCAAGGATCAACGACGAGCACTCACTTGTATTCGCGAGCACCTAACAGATAACGGATATCTTGTTTTTAATATCTTCGATCCCAGGCTAGATATTGTTGCGGCACATTGTGGGCCGCTTGGATCTGCAGTACAGAAGGATTCGGAGTTTATTCATCCAGCCACAGGACATCGGATTATTGTCTGGGACACTGGTCAATATGATCCTGAGCATCAGAGGCTTGAGCAGTATTTTATTTTTGAGGAATTGGACGACGGAGGAAGAGTGATCTCAAAGACCTACAATTCTTTAACCCTCCGTTATGTTTACCGGTACGAGATGCAATATCTGTTGGAACTATGTGGCTATAAGATTAAAGCCCTATATGGGGACTTTCAACGCCGACCTTTTCGCTACGGGGGAGAGCAGATCTGGGTTGCCTGTAGGAGATAGTCGGAAATGGCGTGTGACCTAGCCCAAACAGCTGATGGTGACAAGGATTGCTTCAATGCCCCGAGAAAGGAGATACTTGATGCCACGGGTACATGACCGGGGTGGCTGGCCTGGAGCCGGCCCCATTGACAAGACCGAACATGGGCATTCGATGTGGGACCAAAGAATCGATGCCCTAATGATGCTACTCACTAGGCCTGAAAAGCGGGTGATGCGAGTTGATGAACTCCGCCGAGCTATCGAGAGCCTTACGCCTAGTGATTACGAGAGGCTGAGTTACTATGAGAGATGGATCACGGCCATTGAGACCCTCATGATCGAGAAGGGTATCTTGACGCGCGAGGAAGTTGATCGGAAGGTAGAGGAGCTGGAGGCGCGCAGAAATTAGGGTGGGGTTTAGCTGGTCGTGTTGCGGTTGGCAACCATGACATGGGACCGAATGGTAGCACACAAAACAGGAATACAATTTTGTTTAACAGGATGGGCACGTTACTGTTTTTAAAACAATATGCAACCGAATGCGCTAGAGGATCGCTAATAAGATCCGCTAGGAGAGTAGGTCTGACCAAAGGAGTGAATGATGCATAAAGAGCCCTTCACCATAGCTGTTCCTGAGGAGACCCTACAGGACCTGCGCGAGCGCCTGAGCAAGACCCGCTGGCCCATCGATTTTGCCAATGCCAACTGGGAATACGGCACCAACCGTGGCTATCTCCAAGAACTGGTGGACTACTGGCTTCGTAACTACGACTGGCGCCAGCACGAGCAAGCCATCAACGCATTTTCCCACTACAAAGCTACGATTGATGACGTGCCCATCCATTTCATTCATGAGCCTGGCAAGGGTCCCCAGTCCATTCCCCTGATCCTTACTCATGGCTGGCCCTGGACGTTCTGGGATTTTCACAAGGTGATCCGACCCCTGGTTGATCCGGCCTCATTTGGTGGTGATCCTAAAGATGCCTTTGACGTAGTTGTGCCCTCGCTGCCAGGTTACGGCTTCTCCACACCGCTGACCAAACCCGGCATCAACTTTTGGCGTACGGCTGACCTGTGGGTCACCCTAATGCAGGATGTACTTGGCTATCAGAAGTTTGCTGCCCAGGGTGGGGACTGGGGCGCGCTTGTCACCATGCAGCTGGGTCATAAGTATCCTCAACATCTGATCGGGCTGCATCTTAACCTGGCCATCCCGCTGGGATTCTTTTCCGGAGATAGGCCGGCCAAAAGTGAGTATAGCGCTGAGGAGCAAGGGTGGTATGAGCGCATGCAAACGGCCATGCAGAACGCGACCAGCCATGTGGCGGTACAAACCACAGACCCCCAGACACTCGCCTATGGGCTGCATGATTCGCCCGTGGGCTTATGTGCCTGGATTCTGGAGCGGCGGCGCAACTGGAGTGACTGTGAGGGGGAGGTAGAGCGGCGGTTTTCCAAAGATGACCTGCTCACAACCATGATGATTTACTGGGTGAGTGAAAGCTTTGTTACCTCAGTGCGCTACTATTATGAAGCGCGCCACCATCTGTGGACGCCCTCCCACTCGCGCGCTCCGGTTGTCGAAGCACCAACAGGAATTGCGATTTTTCCACGGGAGTTGGCCTTAATGCCGCGAAGTTGGGCGGAGCGCTATTACAATTTACAGCACTGGACAATACAGCCTGCGGGCGGCCACTTTGCGCCGATGGAAGAGCCAGAACGGTTAGTTGAGGATATCCGGGCATTTTTTAGGCCGCTACGATGAGGGTCTCTGCTAATGATGAGGTAAAATGGTTCTATGAGGAGACAAGCCCATGAGTAAGACTGCCCTAACCTCCGTAGAGGTAAGCTTGTATGAGCGTGACTACTATGCCTGGACTGAGGAGCAGGCAGCATTGCTCCGTGCCGGACATACTGTTGACCTTGACCTGGCCAATCTTGCTGAGGAAATTGAAGACATGGGTAGAAGCCAACGTCGAGCAGTGAAAAGCGCCTTGATTATTGTTCTGGTGCATCTCCTTAAGTATCGTTTCCAGCCGCAACGCCGAAGCAATAGTTGGCGAGCAACCCTTCGCGAGCATCGCCGACGTTTGCGTGACGAGTTCGCTGACAGTCCGAGCTTAAGGCTCTATGCCGAGAGCCTATTGGCCGAGTGTTACCAGGATGCGTGCGAAGAGGTAGCCGATGAAACTGGCCTGCCCTGGGAGACCTTTCCCACTGCTTGCTCCTTTACCCTTGACCAAGTGCTAAACCGTAGTTTTCTCCCGGAATAGTAGGAATTGAACCAGGAGACCACCATGGTAGCTAAATTTAAGCCAGGAGATAGGGTGCGGATTCGCGTAGGCTCCCCACCCGGGCACTTTCGCACACCTACATACATTCAAGGTAAGACCGGTTGGATCGAGACAGTTCATGGCGAGTTTCGCAACCCGGAATCGCTTGCCTATGGCGGGGATGGCCTACCCAAGCAATTTCTCTATCTTATTGGTTTCGACCAAGAACATATTTGGCAGCAATACGAAGCCTCGCTCCAGGACAAACTCTTTATTGACATCTATGAATACTGGCTAGAGCCAGCCTAAAGTTCGGGAGGCAAATATGCATGAGCACGATCATGAAACTCATGCTCCCATCACGGATGGGCATGAGCTGACGTATTACGAAAAGCGGGCGTTTGCCATTCAGTCTCTCCTAATCGAGAAAGGGATTATGACGGCCGACGAGATTCGGCGGGCGGTTGAAGATATGGATGCGCGGACTCCGGCCCAAGGTGCCAAGGTGATTGCCAGGGCCTGGGTGGACCCAACGTTTAAGGATCGCCTTCTTGCCAATGCCAAAGTGGCGATCGCTGAGTTGGGCATTGATATTGGCTCGCTCAGCACCCTGGTTGCCATTGAGAATACAGACAAAGAGCACAACGTGGTCGTGTGCACGCTTTGCTCCTGTTACCCCCGCTCCCTTCTGGGCTTACCACCGGATTGGTACAAGAGCCTCAACTACCGCTCACGGATTGTAGTCGATCCGCGAGGGGTCCTGGAAGAGTTTGGCCTAGAGCTGGACGCAGATGTTAAGGTGCGGGTCTACGATAGCACTGCGGATATGCGGTATCTAGTGATTCCAGCCTGTCCATCCGGGACAGAGGGTATGAGTGAGGAAGCACTGGCCAGCCTGGTTACCCGCGATAGCATGATTGGTGTTGCCAAAGCGCGTATGCCGGACACACAATAGGGTGTTGGGATTGCAACGCTGAGCTAAAGGAGAGCTAGACCATGGGACGATTGCAAGGAAAAGTGGCGTTTATTACTGGAGCCGGCTCAGGCATTGCCCGGGCAGCGGCTGGGCTCTTTACCCAGGAAGGGGCTAAGGTTGTGATTGCTGAGCTCAAGCCTGAACTGGGGCAAGCTAGCGAACGGCTGATTCGTGAGGCTGGGGGTGAGGCGACCTTTATTGAAACAGATGTGACTAAAGAAGAGAGCGTTAAGCGGGCTATTCAGGAAACCGTAGCTCATTATGGCAGGCTGGACGTGCTCTACAACTGTGCTGGGGGATCAGTAGTAGAGGATACCAGAGTGACTGACGTGGACATGTGGGTGTGGGAGCATACCCAGTCTCTGGACCTGTTGGGGACTTTCCTCTGCTGTCGTCACGGTATCCCTGAGCTCATCAAGGCTGGTGGAGGAGGCGCCATTGTTAATATGTCCTCTGTGGCTGCCCTACGCGGGTCGTTTCCTGCCCACGTCTATGTGGCAGCTAAGGGCGGGATTATATCTCTTACCAAAGCTCTGGCGGGTGAATATGCCCAGAGCGGTATCCGGGTAAACGCCATCTGTCCAGGGGCAGTGATGAGCGAACGGGTGAAGCAGCGCTTTGGAGAGAATCCAGAGGCGCCAGCTTCTAGTCCTCGGGCGCAGGTTATCAAATCTCAGCTGAATCGATATCCGTTCTCTGTGGGCGAGCCTGAAGATATTGCCCACATTGCTCTGTTTTTGGCCTCAGATGAGGCGCGGATGATCAATGGAGCCGTTATCCCTGCGGACGGTGGGCTTTCGGCATATTAGTATAGAGCGGCGTAAGCAATCCGCTGGTTTCGTGATGTTCTGTAGGGGCAGATCCCGGTGCCTGCCCATTCCCAGGGCAACCACAAGGGGTTGCCCCTAGAGCCTTGCTGTCTGAGCTACTGCGTGGGCAGTCTCAGCTGACATAAGGGCCCGCTGGTTAAAGTCATGCAAACGCTCGTCCTGTAGCTGTCCATTCCGATAAAGTACAAAGAGTTGCATAGCCACAATGGCTGTCTTCCACAACGCAAATGTCTCGTAAAAAGAGATTGCACTCACATCCCGCCCACTCTGTTCAGCATAACGTTGGACAAGTTCAGCTCGGGTATAAAATCCGGGTAGGGTCCCGGGCATCTGAGAAAACTCAAGATGCTCGGGTGCATCGCCGGCTTGGCTCCAGTAGTTGAGGAGTAAACCAAGATCAATGAGGGGATCGCCGAGCGTGCACTGGTCCCAATCGAATATCGCTAAAATACGACTGATATCTGTTGGATCGACCATCATATTGTCGAGCTTATAGTCATTATGAAGCAGGGTTGGAGCCTGAGATCGAGGCAGATGGGCCAGTAACCAGCGTCCGAGCTCATCGAGCAAGGGAGTATCCTCGACTTTGGCACGTTCCCAGCGTCTGATCCAGTTATTGACCTGACGTTCGACAAAACCTTCAGGTTTGCCCAGAGTTGCCAGGCCGACGGCTCTATAATCGACTGCGTGCAGAGCTACGAGGGTATCAATCATTGCCTCGCTCAAGCGGCGGTATAGGTCCGGGCGGTTGAGGTATTCAGGGGGCATATCCTTGTGAATTACTAGGCCGCGCCGGCGTTCCATCACAAAGAATGGGGCACCCAGCACGCTGGCATCGTTACAATACAGAAAGGGTCGGGGGGCTGGTGGGAACACGGGCCAAAGGGCTGATAGCGCGCGAAACTCACGCCCCATGTCGTAGGCGCCCGCAGCCAAAGGGCCGCTTGGCGGGCGACGTAAGGCATATTCCTGTGTCCCAAAGCGTACAAGATAGGTCAGATTTGCATGCCCACCAGCAAACTGTATGACCTCAAGAGGGCCATCGGTGTTTGGCAAACGGTCGCGTAAAAAACTGCTTACCACATTAAGATCAAGGGTTGCCTCGGGGCGAACGGGGATGGTTTCAGGTTCGGTCCAACCGGGTGGGGTATTATTCATCATTAGGAGGTTATACCTCAAAGATACCGTTAGGGCCAGATTTGGGATTCTGGGAGTAAGCGTAGAAAAAACATTGCTAGTTAATAACCCCTTATTGTATAAAGAGTTCTTCCTGCTCTCTGAAGAGCCTCAACTACGCATCTTTAGTTGCATGTCTGCTCCATGGCAAATAGTATCATCGCCTCATATTAAGGATAGCAATCCACAAGCCATTGCTTTTTAGGCTTTTTCGCTAGACCATATCCCAAACTCTATCTAGCAAGAGGAGAGAGGGCGAGATGTCTTTTCTCCTAGCGACAGAAAATGTTCATTGACTTCCCGAACCACAAGTAGGGAGATTTTTTCGGGTCAGCGTGTACCTCAAATGCATTATAATATAATATAGAGAAACGGGAGAGACGTTGAGTTATGGCAATAGACCCAAATGAATTAAGCCCAAAAGCCTTAGAGGCACTGACCGATCTTGCTGAAGACAGCAGAAAGAACGGCAAAGAACTCGATGCAACTTTGCGCGAGCTAGTAGACAAGCAGCTCAAGCGCCGCGAAGTCGATGAAGACACCGAGCTTATCGCTCATTGTGCCCAGGAGCTGCAAGAAATTGAGGCAGAACTTGGGCCGGAGGCGCTGACGATTGAAGAGGCACGCCGAATTCTCTCCAAAGTACCAGGCTCCATGGCCGATGATATTATCCAGGACCGCGGCAACCGTTAAATGCCGATCTACTACCTTGATTCCAGCGCGTTCATTAAAAATTATCATCCTGAGGAAGGCTCTGAGGAAGTGCAGCGGATCGTCAATGAGCCTGACTCTCTGCGTATCATTTCTCGCCTGAGCGTTCTCGAAGCGCAACGAGCTTTTGCCCTGCGAGCCCGCAAGACAAACATAAAAGCTGAAGAGCTTAAAACTCTACGCGGGACCTTCTTTCGCGATCTCATGCAGCGGCGCTTTCGTGTCGAGCGGCTTAGGGATTTTCACTATCACACTGCTGTTCGGTTAGTCCTCAAGTATTGGCCAGAGCGTAAGCTGCCCTAATCTACTCTTATTCCTCTCTCTTTATTCCAAACTCTGTTTGCTCTTGTACTGTTATCCCTGATAATGTATCTTACCTCTCCTTTGTATTAGCCTTTTAAAGCCATGCCGCAGTATACCCCTATCGAATAGGCTCAAGATCTCAGGTATGAGACATGGACTTGTTCCAGAAAGCAAAAGGATTGCTTTTGCCTAGTTGATAAGAAGCTATGTGCTGGCAGGTAAACTTAAGCTAAAGGAGGGTTAAAACATGGGACGATTGCAAGGAAAAGTAGCATTTATTACCGGAGCGGGTTCAGGCATTGCCCGGGTAGCCACCCGGCTCTTTACCCAAGAAGGGGCTAAGGTTGTGATTGCTGAGCTCAAGCCTGAGCTGGGACAGGCCAGTGAGCAGGAGGTCCGTGAGTCTGGGGGTGATGCCACCTTTATCGAAACGAATGTGACTAAAGAGGAGAGTGTCAAGCAAGCCATCCAGGAAACCGTAGATCATTACGGCAAACTGGATATTCTCTACAACTGTGCCGGAGGGTCGATTGTAGAGGATGCTAAAGTGACTGATGTAGAGATGTGGGTCTGGGAGCATACCCAATCCTTAGACCTGAAGGGGACTTTTCTCTGCTGTCGCCACGGTATTCCCGAGCTCATCAAGGCTGGTGGAGGGTCCATTGTGAATATGTCTTCCGTGGTTGCGCTACGGGGGTCATTCCCTGTCCACATCTACACGGCTGCTAAGGGTGGTATTATCTCTTTAACCAGATCTCTGGCCGGTGAGTATAGCCAAAACGGCATCCGATCGAACGCGATATGTCCAGGGGTGGTGCTGACTGAACGGGTAAGACAGCGCTTCGGAGAAAATTTGGAAGGAGCGGCTCCCACTGCCCAGGGGCAGGCTATTCAAGGCCAGCTTAAGCGTTATCCCTTTGCCACCGGGCAGCCTGAAGATATTGCCAACGTTGCCCTGTTTTTGGCTTCAGATGAATCGCGCATGATCAATGGAGCTGTGATTGCTGCGGACGGGGGACTATCCGCGTACTAAAACTTATTTTGAAACCTATGAGGAAGGGCACAGCGCGCCGTGCCCCTACTCCTCTTTAAATCACCCGCTCGGTTTTGAGCCTCTCGATATCCTGGGGCGTATAGCCCACCTTCAGGAGAACCTCCTCGGTCTGCTCCCCAAGCTGTGGAGCAGGAGTACGGATACTACCAGGAGTTTTTTCTAGCTTGATCGGAATGCCAATGACTTTAATGGGGCCGGCAACGGGGTGCTCTTGGGTCACCACCATATTGTTAATGGATACCTGAGAATCGGCGAACAATTCTTTGTAAGTATAAACCGGCCCACATAGGACGTCGTGTTCCCTAAGAAGCTTGAGCCACGCGGTGGCCGGTTTCTGCCGAAATCGCTCTTCAAGCAGAACAACCAGTACCTTTCTATTCTCTGTCCGGCTCTCGCGGGAGACAAAGCGGGGGTCACCAAGCAAATCCTGAAAGTCCGGTACTCGGCATAGCCGCTGCCACCATTCTTCCATCGGAGCACTTACCGTAATAGCACCTTCCTGCGTTTCAAAAACCTGATAAGGCGGAGGCACAAAGCCGTGCCCATTGCCCCCTTTCTTGGGCAGTATACCGGTATTTAGGTAGGTTGTTGCTTCTATGGACTGCAGTGCTAGCAGGCTATCCAAAAGAGAGATATCGATCTTCTGACCACAACCAAGGCGTTCTCTGGCCATGAGGGCAATAGCAATCCCGTAGGCGGCGTGAAAAGCGCCGAGCATATCGGCAACAAAAGTCCCTACGGTGGTGGGAGGTCCTCCTTCCCAGCCGGTCAGGCTAATGATGCCGGAGACTCCCTGGATTAAAAGATCCTGTCCGGGTTTGTCTCGGTGTGGCCCATCAGGTCCATAGCCAGAAATGGAGCAGTATAAAATCTGTGGATTCAGGTGGCTCAGAGTTTTGTAGCCCAGCCCCATACCGTCGGCAGCGCCTGGACGAAAATTTTCTATAAAGACATCGGCTGTTTGTACAAGCTTGTGGACGATCTCCCGGCCCTCTGTCTTTTTAAAGTCAACCGCCAGGCTTTTTTTATTGCGGTTCCTGGCTAGGAAGAAGAGGCTTTCTCCTTTAAGTGCTTTACTCCCGCCACTTCTTACCGGGTCTCCCCCCTCCCTGGGTTCAACCTTAATGACTTCTGCGCCCATGTCGGCAAGCATCTGCGTGCAAAACGGACCCGCAAGAAAACGGGAAAGGTCGATTATGCGAATCCCTGCCAGGGGAAGGGAAGTCACGGCTCTCTCTTGCTCCGCCTTTTGAGCTTTAAGTCGCGACAGTTCCCTTTCGAGTTGTTCGATTTGCTGCTCAAGATCCATATTATTCTCCTTAGAACTCGAATCTTTACCACACCATGTAAAGCTGGGAAAGCAGAGGATTTCTGGTCTCTTGTTAGGGGCAACCTTAAAGCCCCTCACAGAATAGACCCTTCTGGGTGCTGCTGCCGGACTAAAATCCCCCCTGCGCTACGCACTTCCCCTCCCCCCTTTGTCAAAGGGGCGGCCCGCGTAGAAGGATTGAGGGGGGATTTTCTTTGCCCAGTAGTGAGTTGTTGGCCTCGTTTGTCATTATGTTGCAGACTCTTATGAGAGACAGAGTCCTATGCTAAAGGTGTTTAGCTTTTTGCTTCGAGATCAGGTAGAATACGCAGGTTTTAACCGCAAAGAGAAAATTGTTCCTTCTGGAGGACTGATGAACGGCATGAATAAACGAGCCCTAGCACTACTGAGTCTAGGGCACCTGATGGTTGACTTCAACACGGGGGCCCTGCCCTCGCTTCTGCCCTTTCTTAAGCATACCTTTGAGCTTTCCTATACTAGGACGGCTGTCCTGATGCTGGTTTTCAGCCTGGCCTCTTCTTTTATCCAGCCCGTTTTTGGCTATCTCTCTGATCGTAGCGCTCGAGGTTGGCTTCTACCCGTGGGGATTTTGGCCTCTACAGTAGGCATGGCAGGCCTCGGTCTTGCACCCAGCTACCTTATAGTCCTTTCCCTGGTTCTAATCAGTGGCATTGGCATTGCTAGCTATCACCCTGAGGGATACAAAGCTGCCTATCTTTCTACCGGCGCAAAGAAAGCCACCGGCGTCTCGATCTTTTCTGTGGGTGGTAATATTGGCTACGGGCTAGGACCACTTTTTATTACTCTTTGCCTTGTCTACTTCGGTCAAAAGGGGTTGCTTCTACTCTGTGTTCCCGGGTTCATAGTTGGAGGTCTTTTTCTCTGGTCGCTTTCTTGGTTATCCAGCTTCAAACCGCTAACAATGGAATCGAAGAAGAAGACGCCGTTGACCCGCCAAGACTTAGTTCCCCTTACCCTAGTCCTGGCCGTGGTAACACTGGGAGCTTGGGTGCATTCAGGGTTAGTGGCCTTTATTCCCCTCTACTATGATGCTCTGGGTGAGAGCACACTCGGGATAGGAAGGCTCCTGTCTCTCTTTATCATTTCTGGTGCTGTGGGAACGCTAATTGGTGGGCCGATTTCGGACCGCATTGGCCACAGGCGATTCTTGGTCTTGGTTCTAGCGCCGCTCTGCCCGCTAGTCATGCTCTTTTTGCGTTCAGATGGTCTCATGGGCGTAGGCCTGCTGGTTCTTATGGGCATGTGTCTATCACCCATGTTTACGGTGTCTTTGGTAATTGCCCAGGGAATGATGAAAGAGCGGTTGGGAATGACGGCCGGACTGATGACTGGCCTGGGGATTGGCGCTGGGGGTTTAGGGGTAACCTTGCTGGGGTCGATTGCCGACTACTGGGGAGTGGGAACTACCATGCAGGTCATCAGCTTTCTGCCACTGCTCCCCTGGGGCTTTGCTTTGCTGCTTCCTACCGCTACCCCACAACTGCAAGAAGCTACAGCGTAGGAGTGCCCTTGTCTAGTCAACCGAAGGAACCTGGAAGTGAAGGACTCACACAGCTCTCCTTTAGAGATCTGTACACTTGCCATAGACTCTCCTTTTTCTCATGCAAAGTTTTGCGGGCTGTTCAAAGGAACCTTGCTTCCATAGTTTGCTTTTCCGATATGCTCGGCTTTATTCCCTTCAATGTCGAGAGCAGGAAGAGCTTGAACTGAGGGGTAACGTTCACGCTTACTCGGGTTGAAATTTGACCAGTGTCATCTCTGGAGTGACATCGTCAAAGTAGACCTTAACTGGCATGCCAACCTTCACCTCTGAGGGCTTGCAACCCACAATGTTGCTAGTCATATGTGGGCCCTCGGCCAGCTCGACAATGGCAATGGTGTAGGGCACATCCTCTGCGAATGCTGGATGAGTAGGGGTCTCGGCAATAGTATAGGAATACACTGTGCCCTTGCCTGACACGGTCACCCATTCCAGATCCGACAATAAATCCTGGGGACAAAGCGTACGCGGATAGTAGATATAAGCCCCGCAGCTTTTGCAGCGTTGCAGCTTCAGCTCATGTTTTTTCGCCGCTTCCCAAAACGGCTGTGAGACTGCGCTGGGACGGGGGAGGGGTTTGTTATAATCTGCCATAACGGGTTCCTCCTTACACAGATAATAAAAGCCCAGCCGTTGGACGACAAAGGTGTTTCTGTTCCCAACTGCTTTTATTTAAGCATTGTTGCCGGTCAGCCCCTAGCTTTAGTGACCCACTTTAGTGACCCATACTTCCTATAGCCCCCCGAGAATCGACAGCAGGGTCAAGCCCGGCCATAACAATGGGCTTGGTGGAGACAAAGAAAACGAAAACCAAGCTATAAACTACCCCACAGGCCACGCATAATGTCCGGCGCTGCCACGGAGATATTCACCCGATCCATATAGTTGATCATGGTGTCTAGGGCGATAAGACCAATAATCTTACGCCGTACCGGCCAAGCCATCTGCTGCCCCTTTGTGGAGATACGTGGTATCTTAATGCTTATAAAGGACGAGGCGTATGATCTTTCCCTGAAGCAGGCAGGATTATATCTCCTCCCTCCTCCACGAGCTCCAGGAGTCTTCGATGTGCAACAAGGGGGCTATCATTTTTTCTTGCCCTTTGCCTTGGCCTCTGCCTCCGCACGCAGCCTTTCCAGCATTATCAAGGTGGGCTCAACCTTAACGGTTGCTGGTGAGAGACGCTGGCGGATTTCTTCAGCTACAATCACAGCTAGCCCCTGTATCCGTGGGTCATCCATCTCTTCGGCCACTCGTTCCAGGGAGAGAAGTTCCTTAACACCGCCGGTCTCGGCCAGAGCGAAGATAGCACTTCCCCTTATGTCGGACTTGAGGTTTCTTTTGAGGAACTCGGCAATAGGCTCTCCTGCCCGCGGATCACCAATCTTTCCTAAGGCAACGAGCACCTTATGTTTGATGCCCAGGTCCACGTCACGCAGATAGAGTTGCTGCACCAGAATCGGGATAGAATCGGTAGCGCGTAGATTGCCAAGGTAGTCGACCGCTTTGACCTTGATCCGAATGTCGGGGTCAGCCATAGCCTCGATAAGCGATTCGACTGCGTCTGGGTTGTTAGAAATGCCTAGATGCTTAACCGCAGTGAGACGGGTTTCCGGGTCTTCGTCTTTTAGCTGCCTCACCCAGCCCTCGATACTGCCCGGACGATTGCGATTGCGATTACTCAAGCTGCGTTGCATAGCGTTATTTGTGCCAGTGGTGCCAAAGGTAGGTAACTGGGCCTGCTGGCTTAGGGCCATGGCAGGGGCAAGAAACAGGAGCAAAATGCCCAGGTAGAGACCGCCAAGGAGCAGAATACCCCGCGGCTGAGTGAAGGCGTGTGGCGCTTCGCTTTGCTGACGTTTGACTGACACTACGCTTGGCTTTGACATTGGTTGTTTTTGTCCCGATTCCATAGGCTGCCCTAAAAATGCCTTAACCATGCTGAGATTACAAGATGTGGGAAATTCTTTGCCCTAGTGGTCGAAGAGCGACTCCTGCTCTTCACGGCGGAACACCTCGATCTCTTCGGGGTAAAGTCCACCTTCGGGAATCTCCTTTAGTGGAGTGCCGTCTCGTAGTCTGCTCTCTAAAATTTCCCGATAGGAGCATACCAGATAACGGTGACCCTCACGAGGTCTCCCGGGTACCTTTGACTGTTCCTCACGAGTCTCTCCCTTAGCCCCAGGCCCAATGATACGGATGAGGTAGCGCTTTTTCATAAGACTCTTCAGAGCCCGGATAATAGAGGGACGGGAGAGCCCGGTCAGGTCAGCGATGTCTGCGTATCCGGCCGTGATTAGGGGGGTACGGCGAAGACCAATGGAGTGTCGCCACAGCGCCCGGTACACTTTCCACTCTCTAGGGTCCATGAGGCGGTTGAGTTCGTCTTCCAGAAGATAGTCGGGCAGGCGGGGAGAAGGTTGGTAGGGAGGACGACGGGTTAAGCGAACATGGACCTGGCCGCCGGTATCATCAGCGTTTAGCTTGTCTTCTTTCCCCGTCTCTATTGGTGTCTCCCTGTTGCTGGCCATGATAGTGGCTTTTTCTCTTTCAGACTAAGCTGACTATATGCAAAAATTGGTGATTTGCAAGAACTCTGCTCCTTATTTTCTCCAGCTACCTTTCCATTCGTTAATGTAAAGAGACCAAAAATAGTTGCGGTTTTGGGTCCGTTAGCTTAGCATTGGTTTGTGATGTAGTTGATTACTGAAATTGCACAGGAGCAAAAGCTGTGAAAATTAGATCCATTACCATAGGCATGAAATTGTCTTACCCATTAGCTACAGAGGAAGTGCGTCAGGCTGGTGCTTTTGCGCGCCAGGCACAGGATGCATTTACCGCAGCTGGGGTGACAGTGCAAACGCTCAGGCTGGCAACCCAGCCTTTTCCCGAGTTTCTCGATGCCAAACCACAAGCTGAGATTGTTGCTTTTGCTAAAGAATTAGAAGGGCTTTGTCAAGAGAGTGGTCTTGAGTATTGCTCGCTCGGACCTGTAAGCAGCACCGGCCCTACCTACGACTCCACTCTTTTACAGGTCATTCCCGAGATCATATCTGCTACCGAGACCATTTTTGCCAGCGTTTCCCTTGGCCCAATGGCAGGAGAGCCGTATTCACTATCACTTGCGCGGGAGGCGGCCAAAGTGATGCAGGTTATCTCCCAAAGCACGGCTGGTGGGTTTGGCAACTTACGTTTTGCTGCTATGGTTAATTGTTCTCCCCATATCCCTTTCTTTCCTGCCGCTTACCATCAGGGCGTACCCTCTTTTTCCCTGGCTTTAGAGTCGGCCGACCTGATAGCCAGGGCGCTGCGTACAAGCAATGGGGTGCCTGTTGCTCAGGATCGCGTGGTGAAAATGATAGAGGAAAAGCTCTCGCCTCTACAAAAGATCGCTCAGCAATTAGCCAAAGAGGGTAACTATGTGTTTCGTGGTATAGACCTCTCTCCCGCTCCAGGACCAGGGAAAGAAACAAGCATTGCCTATGCGCTGGAAGAATTGGGGTTGGGCAGATTTGGTGAGCCGGGAACGCTCACGGCGGCAGCGCTGGTTACTTCAGCGCTAAAAAACACCTCTCTCCAGACCTGTGGTTATTCTGGCTTGATGCTGCCGGTGCTAGAGGACTCAGGGCTGGCCGAGAGAAACAACCAGGGCCTGCTGCATTTATCTAGCCTGCTTTGCTATTCGGCCGTTTGTGGCACTGGGCTGGATACCATTCCTCTTCCCGGTAACGTAACCGTTGAGCAACTTGCGGCCATTCTCCTCGACGTTGCCACGCTTGCTGTCCGGTTAAATAAACCTCTCTCTGCTAGGCTCTTCCCCATTCCTGGCAAAAAGGTGGGAGACATGACCGAGTTCGACTTTCCTTATTTTGTGAACACACGAGTGATGGAAGTAAGGTAGAAAGAAGCAAGAGGCCTCCTGTCTACCTTCGACGTAGCGCTCGCCCTGGCCGGGCACGGGTGTGCTGCCCACTTTGCACTACCTGCACACCATTAACAAAGACATGATGTATCCCTTTGGGATACTGGCGTGGGTCAGCATAAGTGCCGGTGTCAAGGATTGTCTTGGGGTCGAATAGAACCAGGTCAGCATAGGCTCCCTCACGTATAAACCCCCGGTCTAAGAGTCGGAACTTTGTAGCCGGAAAGCCGCTCATTCGGTGTATTGCTTCTTCCAGTGAGAGTACCCCCTCTTCACGTGCATAACGACCAAGCACACGAGGAAAAGTGCCGTACAGGCGTGGGTGAGGTTTACCACCAACTGACGGTACGCCATCGGAGCCGATCATTGTGGTGGGATGATGCATGACCATGCGCACGTCTGCTTCATTCATGGACTCAATAACAACAACCGCACCCATGTTCTCTTCTTCTAAAACACGTTGAGCCGCTACCTCTGCCGGCAGGCCAAACTGGTTGCTGAGATCCTGCAGGGTCTTACCCTCATATTCAGGATGACGGGGCGCTGAAGCAAGCAACACATCCTTGGGTTGCACCCGGCCAATGCCTCCATGAATTCCTTGTTCGTTAAGGGCATTGTTCTGGACAATAGCAAAGAGCCCTGTGCTTCCAGAAGTGTAAGGATACTGGTCGGCAGTGACTTCAACACCACGAGCCCTGGCCTCTTCTAGTACCCGCAACGAATCGTGCACCCGGCCCCAGTTCTCCTTACCGCTTGCCTTGTGGTGGGAGATTTGTACGGGTACTCCACCTACCTCGCCAATGCGTAGCGCTTCGCGTACGGAATCGAGCAGCCCGGCTGCCTCATTACGCATATGAGTGGCATAAAGCCCCCCGGCAGCTGCCACTTCTTTGGCCAGAGCAATCATTTCTGCAGTATGTGCATAGCGACCAGGCTCGTAAATTAGACCGGTGGAAAAGCCAACGGCACCGGCTTCTAGTCCTTCTCTTAGCAAAGCCTGCATCTGTGCTAACTCTTCCACTGTAGGCTGGCGTTGAGCATTTCCCATGACTCCCAGGCGGAGGGTTCCATGTCCTACAAGAACCCCAATGTTGAGACTTGGCGGATTCTGATCAATGGTTTTCATATATCCCGCGTATCCCTCCCATGAAGGCGGGTCCACATCTGGGTGAAACATACGGAAAGATCTGATTGCGGCTTGATAAGGGGCTACCCCAAAGCCACAGTTACCCACAATGTCCGTAGTCACTCCCTGCATCAACTTAAAGTCCATCTCAGGAGAAAGAAGAACAATAAGGTCGTCATGACTGTGTACATCAATGAACCCCGGGGCAAGAGCAAGTCCAGCCGCGTCAAATATGGCTCCCGCTTCTCCCTTAACTTGCCCAACGCTCATAATCCTGTCATTGCGCAGGGCTACATCAGCTGTGAAGGGCTGGCTGCCACTGCCGTCATAGATCGTGGCGTTACGGATAATAACGTCCCAACGCTCGCTTGCCATGGGAACCTTCCTCCTTTCCAGCGCTCTGATGAAATCAAGTTGTATCCTATGACTGCTCTCATCTCACGTCAACCTTATCAACGGCCATTTAGGACGGGAGCAAAAACCCGTATAAGAAGCTGGAGGTTGCTTGCCTACAGTGATACGCTGAGGTTCACTTGGTACATTCCAAGTCAGGCTGAGAAGGAGGAGTGACAATGAAATTTGGCATTGTGCCCATCAATCTGCGCGAGTTCACTGACCCCGGGGTTCTGATTCCGTTTGTGCAAAAAGCCGAAGCCCTCGGATATGAATCCGTATGGACAGCTGAGCATGTCATCATTCCTAAGACTTATAACTCCGTCTACCCCTATAACCCCAGTGGTAAACTGCCTTTCAAGGACGACGCGGAGATTATCGATCCTCTGGTGGCACTGACATTCATTGCTGCAGCCACTAAGCGCCTGCGGCTCGGCACGGGGGTAAACATTCTGCCGCAAGTAAATCCCCTCTACCTGGCCAAGTGGGCGTCCTCTATTGATCATCTCTCCCAGGGCCGGCTCATGCTAGGTTTGGGAATAGGATGGCTGCGCGAGGAGTTCGAGGCCCTGGGTGCGCCCTTCGAGCACCGGGGTAAGCGTACCAATGAGTACCTGGAGGCCCTTAAGGCTGTATGGAGTGGCGAAGAGGTTCATTACCAGGGCGAGTTTGTGCACTGGCAGGGATTTGTTATGCGGCCACGGCCAACGCAGCCCGGCGGCGTACCACTGATCATCGGTGGGGTAAGTAAGCCCGCTATCCGGCGTGTGGTCAAGTATGGAGATGGCTGGTATGTCATTGGCAGGAACCTGCAAGACTACCGGGCTCATATGCAAGCCCTGGCCGACGAATGCGCCCGTCAGGGCCGAGACCCGCGTGAATTAGAGATCACCGCCTACTGGAACTACTATCACGAGGGTCTAGAGAGTCTATCGATCTATGAGGAGTTGGGCATACATCGACTCCTGATTAACATGCACGCTTTGCGGGAGAGCAATGTCATGACAGCACTGGAACGCTTTGCCAACGAGGTCATTGCTAAGCACGAATAGGCTCTTCTAGAAGAACGGTTATGAGCATGAAGTCGACAAGCTATTCTCTTTGGCGCCGGATTCGTGTAAATCAGCTCCAGTTTATTTGTGGAGGTGCCTGTGAAGCCACTCGAAGGTCTTGTTGTCCTTGATCTGACCCGTTTCCTTGCGGGTCCATACAGTACTCTGCTGCTTGGTGGGTTGGGAGCCAACGTTATTAAGGTAGAGCCCCCGGGTAGGGGAGAAGCCCATCGGCAGCGCCCCCCGTTTGGTGGACCGAAGGGCCCGAGTATGAGCAAACAAACCGACGAAGATATTGGTCTCTTTGTGCTCCACCGGGCGCGGAATAAAAAGAGTATTACCTTGAATCTCCGTGCTCTTGAGGGAACGGAGATGTTCAAACAACTCGTGGCTAAGGCGGATATAGTGGTCGAGAACTTTTCTCCCGGCACCATAGAAAAAATGGGGCTGGGGTTTCCGGTTCTCCAGGCCTGCAATCCCCGCATTATCTTGTGCTCGATCTCGGGATTCGGTCAACAAGGCCCACGACGAGATTGGCGGGCGTACGACCCTATCATTCAGGCCATGAGCGGAATCAATAGCGTGACCGGGTACCCCGATCGTCCGCCCGTACGCTGTGGGGCCGCGATTAGTGATACTACCGCGCCTCTTTTTGCTGTAATCGGCATTTTGTCCGCCGTCCAGATGCGAGAGAAGACTGGCAAAGGAGAGTGGGTGGATATCTCCATGCAAGATGGGACGTTTTTTCTGCTGCCTGAGCTAGTAGAGCTTATGGCTGCGGGGATTATGCCCGTCCGTCAGGGGAATTCCCACTCCGCCAGTGCGCCGTTTAACGTCTATGAGGCCAAAGACGGCTATGTTTCTATGTGTGCGGTAACCGCAGAAAATTGGCAGAGTCTTCTGGTGGCCTTGAACCGTGAGGAATTGGCTAACGACCCGCGCTTTGTCCATCTCACCGTTCGGCTCGAGCATAGGCAGGACGTGGACGCGATTGTCCAAGAGTGGATGGGACAGCGCACGGTAGCAGAAGCGGTTGCCCATCTCCAGCAACATCGAGTGCCCGCAAGTCCGGTCATGAGTCCAGCCGAGTTAATGGAGGATGAACACCTAGCTGCCCGCAACATGGTGGTTGATGTTGCCCACCCAGAACATGGTCCTATTCCTGGGGTGAAAGGATTGGGCATGCCTATCAAATTTGTGGGAAAAGCGTTGACGTTTGATCAACCCTGCCCAACGCTGGGGGCACATAACGAGGAAGTATACGCTGGCATGCTGGGAATGGATAAGGCCAGGCTTCAGACCCTCAAAGAACAGGGGGTGATTTAACTCTAAGAACCGCCTCTATGGCTGAGAAAGAACGCCGGCTTCTGCTGGGCTTACTCTGAGAAATCGAAGGTGACGCTATTCGTCTCATTCGCCCTTCTCCCGGCAGAGGCAATCTCTGTCAATTCATCCTGGCTCAGAGTGGAGGCGTTGAGAATACAGAGCGTAGCCCCGGCCCGCGCAGTGAGCGAGGCAAGATGGATAAGCTGTTGACGATTGTACTTACGCCCATCAATGACCAGTCCTACCCTTTGCTCTGCCAGTTGCATCAATTCCTCAGCTGTGGGAACCATAACGCTCTGCCCTCCTTTTCCCGTACTGGTAGCGGTCGCATTCGACCCGCAAAGTGGGTAAGTCTATGGCGCAGTGGCTATGTGAGTAATAGAGAGGATAAATCGTGTTTGAAGATAGAGGCTACCAGAGAGCTGCGGGCATGGGCAGCCCGGCGTAGTCTTCTTCTGTCAGCGGTCGGTCTGGCTCAATTCTCATTTCCTCAAGAAGCGCGTAGACTTGGCGGAGGTGCTGGGCGGCATGCCAGGTTGTGCGCTCAAGCAGGGCATGCAAAGACTGCGGGCCATAGTAAGTTTGGACAGTTTGTAAAAAGGACGTTGTCTCGGCCTCGTTGAACCACTCTGTCAGTTGGTTGCGCACTTGGTCTCCGTAGTGGGCAATCATTGTGCCGTCAGTGATATCAGAGGGTACGGGCTCCTGAAGCCATGCCTCGGGAAAACGACTCTCTAGGGCTGAATCGCGGAAGCCCAGGCTCAAACGAAAGATATGGTAGCCAAGATTACGAATGCTGCGGTCTCGTCCTGGTACTTTGGTCCTAAGTCGGTCAGGGGGTACCTGTTGCATAGCGCGCTGAGTAGCTTGTAGAATCCGGTCGAGTCGTTCAGCCAGTTCCAAGGGTAAGAGCTGGGGTGTGTCAATGTATGGCACACCCACAAGCTCGGCAAAGCCGCGCGGGTTCCAGCCATGAACAACCCGTTCGCCGACAGCCACAGCCGGGACCAGGGGGACGCCCAAGCGCTTTAGTTCCTCTAGTGCAGCAGGATTTCCCTCCACGTTCACGGGCTCGAAGGCAATACCCCATGACGAAAGCAACTCTTTCGTCTTTGCGCAGGAGCTTCAGCCAGAACGAAAGAAAACTTTGGGCGTCATCGCCTGTTCCTCATGTTATTGCGCTGTGTAACCACCGTCAATAACCAGCTCTGCTCCGGTTACAAACGAGGACTCATCTGATGCCAAGTATAACACGCCATCGGCCACTTCCTCGGGTTTACCGTCTCGCCCCAGCGGCGTCAGGCTCAGGACCATCTCCCGCCGCTCCGGGTTCAGATTGGCGGTCATCGGAGTCTCAATCCGACCCGGATGAACCGAGTTCACTCGAATCTTGTCCTTAGCGTATTGAATGGCGGCGTGCTTGGTCAAAAGTCGCACCGCGCCCTTACTAGCCTGATAGGCCGGGATGCTAGGCAAGCCAGTGATGCCTGCTACAGACGAAATGTTGATTATCGAGCCACCCCCGGCCCGGCGCATGGCTGGAATGGCATGCTTCATACCCAGAAACACGCCGGTCTGGTTGACACTAATTACCTCGTTCCACGCTTCCAGGCTGGTTTCGTCGAGCGGCCCCATACGCACAATGCCGGCGTTGTTCACCAACACATTAAGCTTACCGTATGTACGCTCGGCAGTCTCAACGGCCCGCTGCCAGTCGCTTTCTTGGGTCACATCCAAACGTATAAATGTGGCTGCCCCTCCGATCTCCGCGATCACTCGTTGCCCCTGCTCCTCTAATACGTCTCCTAAGACCACCTTTGCTCCCTCACGGGCGAACAACTTGGCTTCGCTCTCGCCCATGCCTCGGGCCGCTCCAGAGATCATGGCTACTTTACCCTCAAGTCGTCCTGCCATAAGTTATTCCTTCTACCGGGCTTTCTTGTACTGGTAAGACACCAGATCTCTGCCGGCACCGGGCCGGGTGAAACGACGCTCGCGTGGAGTTCCCTTCTGTATCTCCGGCCACACTCCGGCAACCGGCTCGGAGCCCTCACGCGCGGTTGCCACCGGTGCTCGATCTCCAAGGAGTGGTTTCTGACGTACATCGATTTCAGGCACATTGTAGCTGAACTCAATAGGAATACCATTGGGGTCAAAGGTATAAATGGAATGTATGAAGCCATGGTCAATCACGTCAGAGACCTCCAGGTCTGCCACAACTAGTTTATCTCTTAACGCCCACAGATCATCGGCCGAGTCTACGCCAAACGAGACATGGTCGAATATAAAGGGTCCGCGCACTGGCATGCCGTGTGGCTTTTCCTCCATTGCCTCAACCCCGTTCCATTCGAAGAACGCTACCGTGTCGGTCGCAGACAGCTCGAAGAAATAATGGCGGAAGCCAGGCTGCCCCAGGCTTGCTATCAGACGCATGCTCAGAAGGTCACGCCAAAAGCGAACGGTCTTATCCATATTGCCAGTGGCAAATGCCAGGTGGTTAACACCAGTGAAGCGAATCATAGCGTCCGCCGTGTTATATGGTGACTCAGTTCATAGGTCCGAACTTGTCGCCTAGTTCTCAGAAGTGGCAGGGGGAACTTCATACTCCCAGGTGAGAGTAATCACCCCTCCCTCTCCGGAACTGCGAGAGAAGGAACTCTGGGGAGAAATATGGGAGGGGATTTCTGGGTAGCGCTGACGGACTTCTTCAATTGCTTGCGCAACAAGAGTCTCTTCATCTGGCACAGTAGCACCGTCGGCAACGTGGGATAGTTCTGAGGTATGTATCGAAACCGTGAGGGTGGTACGAATAGAAGATGAAAGGGGTTGAGGAGTTGGCTCCAACGACGCCGAGGGAGAAAGGGCCTCAGAACCGGGGACGGAAGCCTCCTTGGTTACTTCTTCTGCAGCCGCTTCGGCGACCTCCTCTGCAGCCGCTTCGGCGACCTCCTCTGCAGCCGCTTCGGCGACCTCTTCTTCCTTAGGAGAGGACTCAACCGCAGGCTCCTTCTTTCGCTCCGTCCTTCGTCTTACCGGCCTTCCCTCCCCTCTCTCAACTCGGTCTCTTTGCTCTCCCTCAACAAGCCCATGGGTAAGGTATTGGACGGAGTCTGTAGAAAGGGTGTCAAGCGCTTCCTCAATCAGATCACCAGCCTTATCGGCTGTGGAAGCGTCAACGTCAAAATCCCCAATAACAGTGAAGAACAAGTCTTCTCCAGAATGAGCCGACCCAAGATTGCCTGAGACGCTATGCTCAAGATAACGGACACGGGGATGATGGAGTGCCTTAAGCGTATCCATAGCAGCTTGATCAGCAGCCTCTGGGGAGGAAGCCCGAACCTCAAAAACAGCAGTGGCAAAAAAGTTCAGCATAAGTAAGTCCTTTTTATATAACCGAACGCCATTCTCTGCAAGTGAGCCATCTACCTTGACAACTTACCCATTAAGATTACAATAGTTGTTGCGGTTGAGGTAGACACAGGCCTCTAAGCGTTGCTACTCTTGCAATCCGGCAGGAGGCGGCGGACCGGGCCTCGGGCCAGCATCCGGCGGCTGGTTCCTGGCAAGCGGACCCTGGACCCGCGACATGGGTGCGCCGAGAAAGGAGGTGATCCAGTTATGAGTAAATCTATGGTGATCTGTGAGGTGGTGGCCTCCTAGGCCGGCTAACCCAAAAATTTGTGGGTGGTCGCTTGGGGGGCACCCAGGCACCACCGAAACCCCGGCAGCCTGCACTATCACCTGCGGGACGGCCCCACAGCCGATATACTGTCGGGGTTTCTTGTATCCGCACCAACAAAGTTACCACCATCACTCAAAAAGGGCAGCAGGGTGGTAAAGAGATTGACCTCAGAACCAAGCTGTTTGCCCAGGCCACTTAACAGTCCCATCACCCTCCCAACCAGAACTAAATCACTCGGCGCCTCAACAATGGGGTCGTTCCTAAGCGCTTGGGAGACCTCCTCATTGAAACGTTCTACCATCTCCGGGTCAGCATACGCTTTGTTCTCTCTGACCGCATGACCAAGCATGGCCTCCCCTAAGGTGAGGAGGCTTTCGCTGCCGCCATTTCTGGTAACAAAGCCAAGTCTCCTGAAAGACTTCACAATAGCAGCAGTGTCCTGAGAGAGGATGGCGGCAGCGAGCTGTGCCATCTCTAATGGAAACTCAGGCGGCAGATCCTTGGTAAGACCAAAATCAAGAAAAACAATCCGTGGGCCAGGCTGCACAAGAAGGTTGCCCGGATGGGGATCAGCGTGAAAGATGCCGTCCACCAGAACTTGCTGGCAATAGACCTCGGTGAGTTTTTGCGCCACTGCCCGCGTATCGATCCCCGCTGCTTTTAGCACATCTACATTAGTTACCTTGATCCCTTCCATGTACTCCATCACCAGCATCTTACGGGTGGTGTACTCCCAGTAGATACTGGGGACAAGGACATCGTCTCGGGCGGCAAAGTTATGGGCAATTCGTTCGGCGTTTTGCCCCTCGTGAATAAAGTTCAGCTCCAGGGGAACGTATTTACGGACCTCGCGTAGAACAATGTTAAAGTTAAATTTGCGCTCCAGGCGAGCTAAAAGGTTAATAAAAAAAGTAAAGTTGCGCAGATCAAGGTCAATGATCGCGGCAATCTCAGGGTACTGTACCTTAACGGCCACACGCCGGCCATCTTTTAGCCTGGCCTCGTGTACCTGAGCCAGGGAGGCCGAGGCCAAGGGAGTAGAAGAAAAGAAGGAAAAAACCTCGCCCAGTGGACCATCCAACTCTCTCTCTACCTCCATTTGGATAACGGAGAATGGTTTAGGTGGGACGCGGTCGTGAAGCCGGGAGAGAACATCCACATATTGCTGAGGCAGGATATCCGCGCGCGAGCCAACAAACTGGCAGGCTTTAATCAGCAGTCCCTCCAGACGTGTAGCCGTGCGATAAACCAACTCGGCACTGCGACGGTGATGCCGGGCATAACGCTGCGCAAGATCCCTTCGGCTAATTAATCTGCCGTAAGCCTGAATGATCTTATACCCGCCATAGATGCGACCAACCATCTGTGCCATCAGCAGAAAACGAGCCATACGCATCCAACGAGAGAGCAAACGGAAACCCATAGGAGCAGCGCCAGATTGTGACACAGCCATACTCTTTGACTTTCAGAATAAACGTTTAAGCATCGACCTTCAGATAAGCAAAGACACCCCCCCTATTTGGCCGTTACAACGATAGGGGCTTACATATAAGTTGTGTTTTGCCTAGCTAACCGCTGATCACGAGTAGCGGCAGCTGAATAATGCTGGCAGAATAGCAGGAGATGAGGGGCCAGGATAGTCACCTTGTGATGTTGACACTTTGAGATAGCGAATCCTATGATTGCAGGACTTAGCCTTGTGGCAAGTCAGGGCGGAGCAAGCTTTCGTAGACTCTTGTCCCGGCTAAGACTTCTCTGCTAGGACAGGCAAAGGAATGAATGAATAAGGAGGAGGCATAAATGAAGTTTGGTATGATGTATGAGATCCAGATCCCAGAGCCCCACTATCCGGGGATTGTCAAAGACACATATAACCAGGTGATAGCCCAGGTGATGCTGGCCGAGGAGATGGGATTTGAATACTTTTGGACAGTTGAGCATCACTTTCTTTCTGAGTTTTCCTACTGCCCGGCTCCAGAGGTGCTCTATGGTGCTATATCACAGCGGACCAGCACCATTCGCATTGGCCATGCAGTAGCGCTCTTGCCCCCGCAATATAATCACCCCATTCGAGTAGCCGAACGAGCCGCAGTCCTTGACATTCTTAGCAATGGCCGTATGGACCTAGGGACTGGACGTTCCACCACGCTTATTGAAATGGGAGGATTTGCCATTGACCCAGAAGAGACGCGTGCCATGTGGGAAGAAGCGTTGTCTATTATCCCACGCATGTGGCTAGAGGATCCTTTCTCGCACGAAGGACATTATTTCAAGATTCCGCCCCGCTCGGTCATTCCCAAACCGATCCAACAGCCTCACCCCCCCCTGTGGGTAGCGTGTTCCCAGCCGGACAGTTTTACTGTTGCTGGGCAAAAGGGTATCGGTGCCCTGTGTTTTAATATTGGCGCGGCTGATGAATTGACCAGGCGGGTGCAACTGTATCACGAGGGGATTCGCCAAGCAGAGCCTGTTGGCGCCTTTGTTAATGCGCAGGTGGCGGCGCTGGGCATTGTCCACTGCGCGGAGAGCGATGAAAAAGCGCGGGAGGTGGGTGGCCCGGCGGGAGAGTGGTTCCTCAACAAATCCATCCAGCTCTACCGACCGTGGCAGGAACAAGGGGTAAAGGTGCCTGACTCGTATAAATTTGCAGTAGGGGCTGTGCAGGGAGAACGATCGGGGAAGTCCTTAGAAGAGTTAATTGAGACCGGGACGTTTTGTATGGGAGATCCGGATACCTGCATTCGCATCCTCAAAAAATTTGAAGCGGCCGGGGTGGATCAGGTTCTGTGTTTTATGCAGTTCGGGGGCCTTCCCCACCAGAACATCATGGACTCCATTCGACTGTTTGGGAAATATGTAATCCCGTATTTTCGGCCTTAATGGTCAATGGCCTAGGAAGGACAAAGGAAACAGGACAATGAACAGATATACAGTGCTTCTTGGCCGTTTGGCGAGCCCTGCCGCCAACGAACCCCAGGCTACCTTAGGCTGGCAATTGTCCCGTTGGCTTCCCGCCAGTGGGCTCTTTGGCGCCAATGGCATGTAGTTTGGCCCAGATGGGCGTCTCTATGTAGAACAGGCATACGGGTAGATTCACAGGGTCAGGTGTCAACAGTGACTATCGGCCTCACTCAGCCATGCGATGTTATTGCCGCAAGTGATGGGGCGTTTTTCATTAGTGAGACAGGGAAAGGGCGGGTGATTAGAGTGGAACAAAACGGAACCGTCTCTACGGTCTTTGAAGGTCTTGCCAAACCTAAAGGAATTGCTCTGCGACAAGATACCCTCCTTGCCCTGGACCACGGCACAAAAGAGCTATGTGCCCTCAACCTTGCCACCAGGCAGTAACAAGTCCTCGCCTCCCACCTTCCCATTGGCTATCCAGCGGGTCTCACCCGTGGTCCCATGGACTTCCCTGGTGGTCTAGCCATAGGCTCTGACGGAACAATCTACATTGCCGGTGACGGCGAAGGCAGCGTGCTGACGTTGCAGAAAAGTTAGGCCTAGGAATAAGGTGTAAGCTTCAGCTTATTTTGGCTCGATCCACCGATTGAACCGGGGAGTGCGTTTTTCCTGAAATGCTCTGACATCCTCCTCTGCATCAGGATGGTGATCCGTAACTGCGGTTTTGGAGGCGATCTCATCCAGCGCCTGAGCAAAGGTCATTTCGGCGGCGTTATAGATAGAGCGCTTGAGCATGCGCATGGCCACTTGGGGCCCGCTTGCCAGCTCGCGGGCCAGGTCTATAGTGCGGTCCATAAGCTCATTTTCCGGTACAACTTCATGCACTAGTCCTAGTTCCAAGGCCTCGGTCGCAGACACAATGCGCTTGCGCATCAGGAAATCCATGGTCTTGGCCACGCCTAAGAGCTGCACCAGCAAGAACTGGCCTCCCTCGTCCGGTAGCAGCCCAAAGCGCAAGGTTGCGCTTCCCAGGCGCGCTTCGTTAGAGGCAATACGAAAATCGCAGGAGAGCGCTAGCGAGAAACCTGTCTGAATGGCCACACCGTTAAGGGCAGCAATGGTGAGCTTATCCAGGCTGCGTACCGTCGTGTTCAGCGGTTGTGAAAGCACGCGGAGCCCGTTGTAAGTGCCAGTGGGGTTATGATGTCCAGGCGGAATGTCCGGCACCAACGCCTCTGCTCTCCCATCGCCCACCGGACGGCTGGTAATGTCATCGCCAGCTGAAAATGCTCGTCCGGAACCGCTAAAGATTACCACACGAATGGTGTCGTCCATCTGTGCCTGGATCAGGGTCTCTACCAGATCACGCTTCATGTGGTGGGTCATTCCGTTTAGTCTTTCGGGCTGGTTAAACGTGATCAGTGTGATCCCGGGGTCGTAGACCGCGACCTCGAATCCGCGGAGATTTCCTGAGTGCATGGTTTCCCTTAGCAAATACTCGTAGAAAGTACTCGGCTATCTAATCCTCGTCAATGGTCGGGGATTAGCAAGGAAACTAAGGGAGAAAAGGGGTAGATTCCTACCCCTTTTAGCACCTAGGAGAAGAGTGTATCCTATGGGCAAGAAAGCAAGAAAGAGCAAAAGAAAAGCTAGTGGCTAACGGCTGAAGGCCCACAAGGAGGCAACCATGGCTGAGCAGGAAAGAGTGTTGTTACCCCAGGATGTCTGTCCGAGCAAATATCAGCTGGCTTTGACGCCGGATCTCGCACAATTCACTTTTAGTGGAGACGAGGAGGTCAAGGTCGAGGTCAAAGAGCCTACCTCTCGCATTGTGCTTCACGCCGCCGACCTTAAGTTTCAGTCGGTCGAATTCCAACAAAACGGCACCACGATTACGCCTGTCCAGATCCTTTTGGATGAAAAACAAGAAACCGCCACCTTTGAATTTGACCGTTCGCTACCGTCTGGATCTGCTACCCTAAAAATCCGTTTTACGGGTGAGCTCAACGACCAGATGCGGGGATTTTACCGTAGTGAGTATACGGTTGAAGGTGAAAAACGCGCTATGGCGGTAACTCAGTTTGAGGCCACTGATGCTCGCCGGGCGTTTCCCTGCTGGGACGAGCCGGCGGTGAAAGCCACCTTTGAGGTGACTTTGGTTGTCCCTGCTAATCGTATGGCCATTTCCAATATGCTCCCGGTCGAAGAGACAACGAACGCAGCCGGGCAGAAAGTGGTCCGCTTCGCTGAAACACCTGTCATGTCCACCTATCTTCTGGCCTTTATTGTGGGCGAGTTTGACTGGGTGGAAGACAGGACTAGGGAGGGCGTGTTAGTGCGGGTTTTCACCCCGTTGGACAAGAAAGAGCAAGGACGCTTTGCCCTGGATGTAGCTAACCGTACCCTGTCCTTTTTCCAGGAGTATTTCAACATTCCCTATCCCTTGCCCAAGATGGACCTGCTTGCCATCCCGGACTTTGCCGCCGGAGCCATGGAGAACTGGGGAGCTGTGACCTATCGGGAAACTGCTATCCTGGTCGATCCGGAGAACTCTTCGGCTGCAACCAAACAGCGAGTAGCTGTGGTGATTGCTCACGAACTGGCGCACCAGTGGTTTGGCAACCTGGTAACCATGGAGTGGTGGACGCATCTGTGGCTCAATGAAGGATTTGCCTCGTGGATTGAGTATCTGGCCGTGGATTATCTCTTCCCTGAGTGGGACATCTGGACCCAGTTTGTTTTCAGCGATTTTAGTCGAGCACTACATTTAGACGGCCTCAGGCACTCCCACCCCATCGAGGTCGAGGTTAAGCATCCTAGTGAAATTAACGAGATCTTTGATGCGGTCAGTTATAGCAAAGGAGCCTCTATCATCCGCATGCTTGCAGCCTTCCTGGGTGAAGACATATTCCGTCAGGGGCTGCGCCTCTACCTCACGCGGCATCAGTACAACAATGCTACTACTGAGGACTTGTGGAGCGCTCTAGCTGAAGCCTCGGGTCAGCCGGTCAAAACCATTATGGATAGCTGGACCAAACAAACCGGCTATCCGGTTCTCTCGTTAGAAGAACGCAGACAAGACGCAAACCTATCTCTGGATGTGCAGCAGTCACGGTTTCTCTCCAGTGGAGTCGAGTCGGCGGAAGAAGAGGACAAGTCGCAATGGTGGGTTCCGGTGGGGATTATGAGCTCTCATTCTTCGGAGCCGACCTTTGTCACTCTTCAGGATCGCCGCTCAACCTTTACGCTCCCGTTAAGCAATAACGAATGGATTAAAGTCAACGGCGCTCAGACTGGCTTTTACCGAGTGAACTATCCTCCAGCACTCTGGTCCAAGCTGAATCCAACTATTGAATCTCTGACCTTGCCACCGGCAGATCGTCTCGGCGTGCAAAATGATGCCTTTGCCTTGACACGGGCAGGCTTACTGTCCTCTACCCAAGTCCTGGAGTTGGCGGAAGCCTACAAGAACGAAACCGACTACACGGTCTGGGCCGACCTGTCTACGAATCTGAACGAACTGAGCTTGCTTCTGTCGCAGGAGCCAAGCCATAAACTTTTTCGTGCCTTTGCCCGCAACCTGTATTCCCCTGTGGCCCGGCGTTTGGGGTGGGAAGTAAAGTCTGGAGAAGAGCATCTCACGGCCTTGTTGCGCAGTCTGACAATCAGTGAGTTTGGTCACTATGGTGATCCTGCGACCATTGATGAAGCTCGTCGTCGTTTCGCCCGGTTCGTAGAAGATGGTCATTCCCTCCATCCGGACCTGCGGTTTCCTATCTACAGTCTAGTGGTAGAAAATGGCATCCCTAATGCCTACGAAGCCATTCTTAAGGTTTTCCGCCAAGCGGACCTGCATGAGGAAAAAGTGCGCTGCCTGCGCGCCCTTGGCTATAGCCAGCAGCCAGATCTACTGCAACGCACCCTAGAATTTTCCCTTTCGAACGAGGTGCGCTCCCAGGATACTGTATTCGTTATTGGCAGTGTTGCCTTAAATCCCCACGGTCGGGAGCTAGCCTGGCAATTTTTGCAGAACCAGTGGGCTGAATTTGATCGCCGTTATGGTAAGGGGGGATTTTTGCTGGCGCGTCTTGTCTCCTCGGCAACGGAGAATTTTACAACCGCAGACAAAGCCCAGGAAGTCGAAGCTTTCTTCCTCTCCCACGCAGCCCCGGCCGCCGAGCGGGCTATCCAACAGTCACTTGAGCAAATTCGCTCCAATGCCCGCTGGCTGGAACGTGACCGGGAGCAGGTCAGGCAGTGGTTAGAGAACCGCACAAGTTGATATGCAGGCTGATGCTTACCTACATCTCTTCTTTTCCCCCTTGGGAGGTGCTTAGGAAGTAGAGCTTGAGTAGGGAAGTAACAGAAGATGATATCCCCTTTATTGATCTAGCAGAAAAGGTTAGCTTAATACCAATTTGTGTTCTATCATACCAAATAGTCCAAATGGTTTTGTCACCCTGAGCCCTTCGGCGAGCCCTTCGAGCCCTTCGGTTCCCTAAGGCAAACTCTGTGAAGGATCTCATCTAAGCACGAGACCTGTCCTGAGCATAGTCAGAGGATTCTTCCCCTTCGGCTCAGAATGACATGGCAGAAAACTGTATTTTTGAACACATTTTGATATAAGGTGTAACTCTGAGTGGATGAGTAATACGAATAAGAGTTATACACTTGGCAGCGAACTCCCTGAAGGAACTTAGAAGGTAACGGCGATCATTTATATGAGGGGGTACCAAAATGAGCGAAATTGATTCGCAGAACTTCGGCAAAGGACTAGATATAGGAACCTCCTTCGTGCGTTTTGCTGAAAGGCAGGGACAAGAAGTAGTTTTTTGTGCCGAGAGAAATGCTTTTATTGCCCTGACTAGGGGACACCAAAGGTAAGTAACAGAGATGGTTTAGTTTTTGTGTCTTGTAGTAGCCTCCAGGCAGGAAGGCTGCTAAAAAAGCAGCCCTATAACCTAACCCTATCCTGGGGGCCTTACGATCAAAACACAAGATACACTTTTTAGCAACTTGGTTACTCAACTGCATAAAGATCTGCCCCTGGAGCTGGTGACACGGGTGGGGGACTTGGTGGCCATAGCTCTGGGGGTATTGCGCAGTAAGAGTCTGCAAGTGGGCCAGATTGTCACCTCCCTTCCTCTGCCAGAGATACGTGGCAGCCTCAAGAAGCGGGTGCAGCGCTTTTTGCAGAACCCTGAAGTGGAGGTAGAGGGGTATCAAGAGCCTATGGCTCGTCGCGTCCTTAAGCGCTGGGTAGAAGGAGAAGCATGGATACCTTTGATTCTGGATCCTACGGAGTGGGGCATATTCAATATTCTGTATGTCAGTGAGTCAGATTAGTTCTCGATCACCACCTCCACCCTACGGTTTTTGGCTCGGCCGGCAGGGTTGTCAGAGCCGTCAGGGCCGGTATTGGTAGCAACAGGATAACGTTCCCCGTAGCCCTTGATGGTGAGGCGTTGGCTACTGACCCCTCCCGCTTCAAGTACGTTGGCTACAGCCTCGGCCCGCCGTTCAGAGAGCTTCTGGTTGGCGGCATCGCTGCCAACAGCATCGGTGTGTCCCTCGATCGCCACCCTCCGACTTCGGGCCTGATTGTTGAGCACATTGGCAATATTGTCCACCCTGGCTAGGGCATTGGAGGTTAGGTTCGATGCACCAAACTCAAAGAGCACATCGGGTAAGTTGACTACCACCCCACGTTCAGTCTCTATTGCCTCCAGGTCACGCCTTTTTAACTCTTCCAGAAGCTGACGGTTTCTAGAGATTTCCTGCTGCTGCTGCTGGATATGCTGCTGCTGTGCTTGGATCTCCTGATCGTGCTTTTGCATTCTATTGCCGACGAGGGCTCCAGTCCCAGCGCCAAGTGCGGTCCCAATGGCAGCTCCCGCGGCAGGGTTTCCAGTCACTGCCCCAATGATCGAGCCAGCAGCTCCTCCTAGAAGGCCACCGGTCAGGGTGCTTTTCCCGCGCGTGCTCAACGGTTGCGAACAACTCACCAGCAGGAATAGTCCTGCCAAGCAGATACCCGCCACTCCTCTCCTGCTCATTGTCGTGCCTCCAATCTTCCTACAAGAAGGTAGCTAGTATTTTTAGTACTCTTGCTGCCGCTTGAGCTCTTCGAGCTCTCTTCTTTGCTGTTCGATCTCCTGCTGCTGTGCTTGGATCTGACGCTGCGTCTCAGCCTCTTGGGCCTCCTGGCTCTGCATCTTATTACCCACGATGGCTCCAGTCCCAGCGCCAAGTGCGGTCCCAATGGCAGCTCCCGCGCCAGGGTTTCCAGTCACTGCCCCAATGATTGAGCCAGCAGCTCCCCCTATAAAGCCACCGGTCAAGGTGCTTTTCTCGCGTGTGCTCAACGGCTGAGAGCAGGCACTCACAAGAAAAAGGGCCAGCAGAAAAATTATACCCAAACCTGCCTTCCTCATCATCACAGAACCTCCTTCTTCTTTGCCATATTTATTTCAATGTTAAAGAGAACCCTCTCCCTCGTCAATACGAGCATGGCCTATAATGCCTTTCTTTTCGTCCAGAAAAGAGTAAAGAAAGAGTCCAATGACTCCTAGCGTGATACAGATATCCGCCACATTAAACGCTGGCCAGTAGTATCCTCGCCAATGAAAGTCGAGAAAGTCGACTACTTCACCGTAGTGCAGGCGGTCAAGCAGGTTCCCCAGCGCTCCTCCCAAAACGCTGGAGAGGGCAAGCAAAAGAAACGGCGTGTCAGTATCTACTCGACGCAAAAATACCAGCAGCGCGCCGATTGCTATGCCAGTAGCAATAAAAAAGAATGGTATGCGAAATCCCTCCGGCGCATTGGCTAAGAATCCGAATGCTGCACCGGTGTTACGGACATGGGTCAGGTGGAAAAACCCTTCAATGACCGGGATGGACTGATGGAGAGCAAGCGACCGGTCCACGGCGACCTTGGTCAGCTGATCCAGCACCAGGATGGTCCCAACCACTAGAGTTATTAAGTTAGTCTTTTTTCCCATTAAATTTATACTAACAACAGCTAGAAGACAGAGGCAAGGGGGAGAGAAAAGAGTCAAGGAGAACGGGTTGACGAAGAGGAGCAGAGAGAAAATAATTGCTAACTGAAACCATGCCAGCGGAGGTAAAATGTGGGCAAGCGTATGATGGTCGACTTTACCAAGAAAGGGTTTCCTCATTACCAGGAGGAGGAAGAAGAAGGAATGGCCAAGCCGGTAGCAATGGGTGTTCCCTGGGTCAATCCTACTACTCTCAAGACTCTGGAAAAGCGCAAAATTCCACGGACTGGGCCTAGAGGAGAGCCTTTAGAAGAAGAGACTAGAGAGCAAAAAAGCTAGGGAGCAGAGGAGAGATTAAATTCTCCTCTGCTCTACTGTTCAACCTACCTGTCTCAGTTGATGCCGTAGAGATGGGCGGCGTTGTCGCCAACAATTTTCTGCACATCCGCCTTTGGGATGTCCTTAAATCCCTCAGCAATATACTGGCGGGAGCGAGGCCAAGGAGAATCTGTATGTGGATAATCCGATGACCACATAATATTCTCCGCCCCATAAATCTGTCGGGTGAAGTTTACATTGGTACTCTCAAACTGAAAAGTAGCCACTACATTACGCTTCATATACTCGCTGGGCATCATGGGCAGACTTAGCCCCTCAAAGTGCCGCAGCCGATCATAGGCATGGTCCAACCGGTACATAAAATGGGGAACCCAGGAGATGTCATTCTCGGCCGACACTAGTTTGAGACGCGGAAAACGCTCCAGCACTCCCCCGGTAATCATGTCGGCAAAGGTCAGCTGAATCTCCTGCGGTAGCTTCATATAGCCAAACAACACGCGGCGACGGCTAAAACGCACCCCGCCCCGCCCTGTGAGAATGTGGAGGCTGAGGGGCATATTCAAGTCCTGGGCGGCTGCCCAGAAGGGATCATAGTCAGGCAGACTGTAGGGCTTGTCTTCGGGTGGCGCGCCCCAAATCAGCGTTCCACGCAGCCCCTTCTTGGCAATACGCTCCAGCTCTGTAACCGCTGCCGGAATGTCCTCTAGAGTGACGGTTCCCAGCCCTATCAGTCTCTTGGGATCATGGCTGCAGTACTCGGCCGCATAGTTATTGAACGCGCGAAAACAGGCTGCCCTGAGGTCAGCATCGTCCAGACCAAAGAGGAGCATGCCCATGGAAGTGTAAAGCACCTCGGCACTCACCCCGTCGGCGTCCTGCTCTTTGAGCCGCTCAGCAGGGTTCCATACACTTTTAGGTGCCACCTCGAATCCCTTTTTTACATGCTCGGGCAGCTCTTCAGAGCTTTTGCCTGAACCAAAAAAACCAGCCACTTGGACAGGACTGATGTTCTCACAGACAAAGAACTCGCCCTCTCTCCCCTTATACCCGTTGATCGTATGTGGGGCTTTGTCACGGAACTTAGGGTCAATCCGGTCTGTCCACATGCTGGCGGGCTCAACAAAGTGGGAGTCGCCTGAAATAACGCGATATTCTGCCATGGTCTTGTCCTCCTTATTCTCTTCGGTGCGGGGCCCTTATCCTATATTATCCGCTCTCCCTTGACGTCAAGAAAAATCAGCTAAACCAGAGCCCAGCGATCTCCCTCCTGCCGCACAACGCCTTCTTTTTTCAGCTTGTTCAGATGTGAGAGCACTGAGGTACCGGCGGCACCATAAAGGAACTCAGGCACATCCGTATAAATACGCTTGACCATTGCTGGAATCTCGGCCAAGCTGGAGCGCATAGCCTCCAGAATTTGCTGCTCGCGCAGTTCCCGGTGAGCAATATAGGCGTTGAGCTTTTCATAGGGATTACGGATTGCCAGTCCGTGGGCAGGGTAGATAACGGCCAGGTCCAAGGGAAGCAGTTTCTTTAGTGACGCCATATAGTCGATAAGCCCCCCTCCTTCCTCCGGAATTACAGTTGTACCAGCACCAAGCACCAGATCCCCGGTAAACAGGGCCTTCTCCTCCTCTAAATAATAACAAAGATGGTCACGAGCATGCCCCGGCGTATGAATAGCTCGGAGCGTAGCCCCGTCTGTTTCAATGACCGCTCCATCATCAATAGCTGTCAGAGAAAGGTTGAAGGCCTCGTCCTTTCCGGGCCAGAGCTTTTTAGAAATTTTTAGGTTGCCAAACAGCTCCAGCACTCGGGCCGCGCCACCGATGTGATCCGCATGAACATGGGTAAGTATGATTTCCTGCAGCTCGGTTGCACCCTTGGTTTCTTGTAACCCTTTCTCCAGTAAGGGATCATAGATAGGAAGTCCTATCCCGGTATCAAGAAGGATGGGCCGACTACTTGTGCCAATAAGATAAGTGTTAGTTCCTGGGCCGGTAAAGGGACTGGGGTTCTGGCCTAAGACAGTGGAGACCCGATCGCTCCATACATCAAAGTCTGGCATACGCAGCCCGGCCATAGAGTCGGTGACAACACGTGTTGGCTGAGTCATTTTTCCCTCCCGGACCTAGATAAGTTTTGCTATCCCTATCATAACCTGAGCGCACCAGGGAAGAGGCATAGTTGACCGCACAGAGGGTTTTCAGCATACTCAGACGGACTACGAGATAAGCAAATGAAAATTGGCCTGATTTCTGATACCCACATTCCCGAAGCCATGCCGGAACTGCCCGCACAAGTACGAGAGGTGTTTGCCGGAGCAGACCTGATCCTACACGCCGGTGACCTCCACTGTCTAGAAGTTTTAGACTGGCTGGAAGAGATGGCTCCGGTGTTGGCAGTCAGAGGAAACGGGGATGACGGTTCAGGCGGCCGACCGGTGGTGCCTCAAGATTCCCGGCTCAGAGAGACACAAGTTGTTAACTGCTCAGGATTTACCGTTGGCATGGTACATGATGTTTTAGAGCTCGTAGAAATTCCCAGCTGGCCTATTGAGCGAATCATAGAGCACTATTTTGATTGCCACATGGACATTATTGTTTGCGGCCATACTCATGTGGAAACTATCAGGCAGCTTAATGGGGTCTGGGTCGTTAACCCCGGCAGCCCTACATTTCCTCATAACTATTCTGCCCAGCCCGGCACTGTAGGGGTTATGACCTTGGAACAGAGCAAGGGTGGAAGCGTAACTATCCATGATCTCAAGACGTTGAGGCCCCTCTCTGGGCTGTCAGTCGCTTTCTAAAAGAAGTTTGTTGATTTTGTTATTCTTTTCCCTGGGTTTCCTCGCCCTAGGCCTCTGCTACTAGCCTGGCATAGCTGCGAAGTTCGACCTGATCGTCAGTAAGTCTCAGTCGCTCCCGTAGCTTCGCCAAGCGCACTAGGCTGTCTGGCTCATCTCCCAGCAGCTCCAGTTCAGCATAGTCATCCACAAGTCCCTTGATCCGATCGAGAGTTACCATGATACCGTCGACATAATACATATCCCGCGTTTTTTCGACCTTTGTTAGGCGCCGGTGGCCTAGCCATACAATCAAGGCATCGAGTTCGGGGACAAACGTTTCCGGCAATGGGGTCTCAACCTCATGGCGGACCTTGACCCCTTCCGAGGTCACCCGGGGTTTATCCTTGTATGTAAGAAACCAACTTCCATTCTCCTGACGTAATCGCAACACGCGCTTGCCTACATCATAGTATCGGTCCTCTTGCACCGAGTGCTGGTGTTGGCAGCCTGAGAGGGCCTGTTCGATTTCCGTACGTTGCCCCGGCCGCAACCGATACTTGGCTTCAATCTCCAGGCCCTTGCTCTCCATTTGCTATAGTCTAGCCAATGCCGTACAGGGCCGAGCAGTTCTCGGCAGTGACCTTGTGTGTCTCGGCCTCAGGCACACCGGCAAAATCGCGGGCAATCACCTCCCGTGAGCGCGGCCAGGTTGAATCAGAGTGCGGAAAGTCTGAGGCCCACATGAGGTTATCAACCCCAATAAATTCACGATTCAGCACGCCGATACGGTCATCCTGGAAGGTAGCGTGGACCTGGCGCTTGAAATAGAAGCTTGGCGGCTCGGGGATCACAGTAGTCTTTTCCAGGTAACGGTACTTCTCGTAGGCATGGTCCATGCGTTGCAGATAGTGACCAATCCAGCCGATATCGTTCTCAGCCGAAACGATCTGTAGGCGCGAGAATCTTTCAAGCACCCCGCCGAAGATCAGGTCAGTAAGCGAGCGCTCGATAGCATGGGGCAAGCAGGGATAGCTTTTCATCACACTGGAACCAATGCCCATGCCCTTGCGACCAGTGAGAATATGTAAAGAAAGGGACATGGCCGCATCCTGGGCCGCAGCCCACAGAGGATTCCAGACTAGGTTGTCATAGGGCTGATCATCTGGTGGTACACCCCAGATCAAGCCACCCTTAAGTCCCATTTTGGCACAACGTTCCACCTCATGCACCGCCTCCTGAACATCATCCATAGGAATGAGAGCAATACCGGCAAAGCGGCGTGGATCATGGCTACAGAAGTCTGCCAACCAATCATTGTAAGCACGAAAGCTGGCCGCACGCAGTTCTCCATCCTCGATACCATAGAGCGTCATGCCCAGGCTGGTGTAGAGCACCTCGCCCTCAACACTATCAATGTCCTGGTCCTTGACCCGTTCTACTGGGTCCCAGGCGCCGGGTCGTACCCCAGGATATCCCCTAGACATCTTGTCCGAGTATTCTTTGGGATCAACCCCGGCCACCGCGAATGCGGACACCGGAAGCGGTTGGAGCCCCTCGCAGACAAAGAAGTCACCTTTAACCCCGTCTACCTCTTTCTTGATATGCGGAGCACGGTCACGAAAGCGCGAGTCCATACGCGCAGTCCACAGGTCAGCAGGTTCGACAACATGCGAATCAGCTGAAAGAACTTTAGTTGTGCTCATAGCTTCCTCCTTACTAAGCTTACTAAGAGTTAAGACTTATTAAGAACTAGTTAAGACTTCCCTGCGACTCTAACGTCGGACGGGTAGGAGGTCAAGGTTTTCCTCAAGAGCGATGCTTTGTTGACATAGAGTGGAACCAAGGAGTAAAGTCCGAGCAAAGTGCCTTATGGCGTAGTGAGTCCTATATCGATAAGGAGGAATCTATGAGGTTTGGTATGATGCTCCCCACTCTCGGGCCCTTAGCCACCGGACCGGGTGCAATGAACGCACTCTTGACTATTGCCCAGAAGGCCGAAGCTCTAGGTTTTGAGTCGCTTTGGGTACCGGACCATGTTGTCATACCCGCCGACATCAAATCACGTTACCCCTATAATGACACCGGCCGATTCCCTATGTCGCCAGAGTTAGCCCTCTTCGAACCGCTCCCAACCCTAGGCTATCTGGCTGGAATCACCAAACGGGTACGTCTGGGTACTTGGGTATTGGTTCTGCCTCACCGCAACCCCATTGTTACTGCCAAGATGTATTCTACCTTGGACGTGCTATCGGGTGGGCGTATGATCCTGGGTGCTGGCATTGGCTGGATGGAGGAAGAAATCAGCCTTCTGGGAGCACCATTCAACAGGCGTGGTGCCCTGAGCGATGAATATCTGCGGGTAATGAAAGAGCTATGGACAAATCCTAGCCCCAGCTTCGAAGGAAAATTCTGCAGCTTTAAAGATATCAAGTTCGAGCCCAAGCCAGTGCAAAAACCTTTGCCCATCTGGATCGGTGGCCATTCGGCACGGGCAATGCGCCGGGTTGTCGAGTTTGGCGATGGCTGGCTGGCCGTACCCAAAAATTTTGCCACATTTCAAGAGAGTTACGAAGAGTTGAAGAGTGCTGCTGCCAAGGCAGGCCGAGACCCTAAGAGTATCTCAGTCATGGTAGGGCCGGCTTATGTCTCCTCGGTAGAATCTCTTGTTGAGGAGATGAAAAAGTATACAGATCTGGGCTTTGAATCGTTCTTTGCCCCGCTGCCCTTCTTTAGTACGGACCTAGACGGAGCATTGAAGCTTATGGATGAGTTTGCCAAGAAGGTAGGGATGTAGATCGGCAATGGTGGGCTATTGCTTGTCTCCTCTAGTGTTCGCGGAAAGCTGACCACTTATAGAGACACAAAGGGGGGAACTATGAACATGAATCAGTTCCATACTGAGCGTGAGCAACGCTTTATTGAGCTGGCGGCAACGTTGGCAGATGAGTTTGTCCAACGTACTGCCCAGCACGACGAAGAAGCTTCTTTTCCCTACGAGAACTATGCTCGCCTACGGGAGAGTGACTATACCATTATGACCATTCCCGAAGAGCTGGGCGGAGGAGGAGCAAGCATCCTTGAGCGGATGAAAGCCCAGGAGCGTCTGGCTCAGGGTTGTGGCGCCACGGCATTGGCCATCAACATGCATTTTAATGCTATCGGTCTACTGGTTGATCTTTGGCGCAAGTTCAAAGACCCCAAAGTCGAAGCTAAGCTGCGGGATCTCGCCAGTAGCCGGCTGATCACCGGCGGTTCGGCTTCCGAGCCTGACAATGCTATCCCCGTCTTACGACCCCGGGCTACAGCCAAGCGGGTGGCTGAGGGCTGGCAGGTGACTGGCCGCAAGATTTTCGGCACCCAGAGCATAGCTCTGGACCTCTACTTCAGTGAAGCCACCTGGGAGGACGGCCCCGAGGGTGAGACCATTATAACCTTTGTTATCCCTCCTGATACGCCCGGCCTTGTCTTCAAGGATGACTGGCACACCATGGGGATGCGCGCCACTGCTTCAAGGAGCACGGAGCTAAAAGATGCCTTTATACCGGAGTCAGCGGTAATGCTTCAGCGTTCGACGTTTACCCGCGGTGGCATCACGGACCTTTTTGTCAGGGCACCGTTTACTATTGGGTCAGTGTATATAGGGATTGCCATTGCCGCCCGTAATTTTGTGGTGGACTTCATGCGTGAGCGCCCGCGCTTTCCCTTAAAAAAACCTATGAGCCACCTTCCCAGCGTCTATAATAAAGTAGGAGAAATGGACGTGCTGATCGAAAGTGCCCGCGCTGTGACGTGGAAAGCTGCAGCCGAGGCCGACCTTGAGGAGCCTCACAGCTGGGTACGCAAAAGCGTGGCCGCAAGAATGGTAGCTATGGAGAACTCGGCGCAGGTGGTGGACCTGGCGCTACGGGCTGTAGGCGGAGCGTCTTATTTCAAACGCTTGCCCCTTGAGCGTTACTACCGGGATGTACGGGCAGGACTGTTTCACCCTCTGGACAGTGACGAGACCCTGGAGCTACTAGGTAAAAGTGCTTTTGGCATTCCCATGATGGATGAGGACGCCATATGGGCGTGAGCGGTAAGAGCAGAAAAATCAAGAGAATCACAAGTAGGTTAACGAAGGAATAAAGCAATGAGGCCATCGAAACCATGGGCATTGATTGGGTGGCCATAGCATAACGTCAGCATAAGGCAATGATGGAAGACTTGGTGTAGGCGCTACAGAGCCAAGGCAGAAAGACACAAAGGGGGGAACTATGAACATGAATCAGTTCCATACTGAGCGTGAACAACGGCTTATTGACTTGGCGGCAACGTTGGCAGACGACTTTGCTCAGCGCACCGCTCAGCACGACGAGGAAGGTTCTTTCCCTTACGAAAACTATGCCCGTATGAGGGAGAGCGGCTATACCATTATGACCATTCCCGAAGAGCTAGGCGGGGGAGGAGCAAACATCCTGCAGCGGGTCAAAGCCCAGGAACGCCTGGCTCAGGGCTGTGGCGCTACGGCATTGGCCATCAACATGCATCTCAATGTTGTCGGTCTGGTGGTTGATATGTGGCGCAAGTTTAAAGATCCTAAGGCAGAAGCCCTCTTGAGAAAGATTGCCAGTGGCCGGCTCATTGTTGGGGGTTCGGGTTCTGAGCCTGACAATGCTCTCCCTGTTCTCAAACCCCGGGCCAGAGCTGAGCGAGTCAATGGAGGCTGGCGAGTCAGCGGCCGTAAGATCTTCGGTACCCAGAGTATTGCCCTTGACCTCTATTTCACCGAGGCCACCTGCGAAAAAGGCTCTTCAGATGAGTCCCAGGGAGATACCATTATCACCTTTCTCATTCCCCCTGGCGAAACACCCGGGCTCATCTTCAAATACGACTGGAACACTATGGGCATGCGGGCCACCGCCTCCATGAGTAGCGAGCTAAAGGATGCCTTTGTACCAGAATCAGCCGTGTTCCTTGAACGTCCGACCTTTACCCGGGGTGATATTATAAACACGTTCTTAAGAGCTCCGTTTACTATAGGCTCGGTGTATATTGGTATTGCTATTGCCGCCCGTAATTTTGTGGTGGACTTTATGCGTGAGCGTCCACGCTTTCCTTTAAAGAAACCGATGAGCCATCTCCCCAGCGTTTATAATAAAGTAGGAGAGATGGACGTGCTGATCGAAAGCGCTCGTGCCGTGATGTGGAAAGCTGCAGCCGAGGCTGACCTTGAGGAGCCCCGTACTTGGGGACGTAAAAGCACAGCCGCAAGGATGGTAGCCATGGAGAACTCGACACGGGTAGTGGATCTGGCGCTGCGAGCTGTAGGCGGAGCGTCTTATTTCAAACGCTTGCCGCTGGAACAATACTATCGAGATATGCGAGCAGGGCTCTTTCACCCCCCTGACAGTGACGAAACCTTGGAACTACTGGGCAAAAGCGCTTTTGACCTCCCGGTAATGGATGATGATGCCATCTGGGGGTAAGATCTTTTGAGTAGCCAGCAAAGCCGAAGCGTTGCTCGCTGCTATGTCTTGAGCATAGCTGGTATGTCTGCATAAATGGCAGGGAGGGAGAGCCCGTCACCCGGCAGTCCCATATTGAGCCATCACCTTCCAGTTAGCGAAAAGGATTCAAGAGGGCAATACTGCAGTCGGCAAAATCGCCGACATGGAGTGACCAGCGTGTAATGTTCTTCCTGGCGTAGCTGGCGGAGCTCGGCAAAAGACGTCGGCTAAGGAAGATTCGTTCTGCTGTTTCTGCCAGGCTTGAAATTTCTCAAACGTTGCGGCATCCACTACGGCTGCTACCAGCCGGCCCCGGTTCAAGATTTGCTGGGGTCCTTTGTTAGCAGCACGCAAGACTTCCGAGAACTTTTGCTTTGCTTCCGCTGCTCCATGGCATAAACATTTATCCTGGATAAACAATATAGTCATATAAGATAGGGAATCGGGGTTTAAACCCTTCACCCCTACCCTCCTGCTTTCAGGGCATAAGGGCAGGTTTAACCCGCCCTTACATTTTTTTTAAGGAGAGAGGCCAAGGTGGGGAGGCATCGTCGATAACGTGTCCGGCTATGCCGGAACCATCTCGTCGAGCTGGATGATAATCCCATCCGGATCCTGGACAAAGGCACTCCGAATTGTGCCCTCCTTGGTCTTTGCCAAGGTATGCGGCGGAGCGGCAAATGTCACTCCTTTGCTCTTGAGATCATTATACACCGTGTCTAGCCCGTTGACCCAGAATCCTACATGCGAGATACCAATCTGGTCCACCTTAATGCTGGTGCCGGTGGGCGGCGTGTCAAGCGGTGCAAGCAAGACAACGATAGGCGCGCCCTCACCCATGCCATAAGGCGCTGCGTTGTCTTTGGCATAGCGTAAGGTGGCAAAGTGAAACTTCCGATTCTCTATCTCGTAAATCCCTTGCTGATGCTCACCACCTTCTATCTCAGTTCCCTCCTGGGAAAGCTCAAATCCCAGCAAGTCACGATAAAAGTGCAACGAGCGATCAAAATCCTGCACACACAGGGCCACATGAGACATACCTTTGGGGGTCATAACACTCCTCCTTTTTGATGGTTAAACTACTTCGGAGGTTACCCTAGAAGAAGAAGAGAAGTCAATCCTGAGAAGAAAGCTGTCAGCTGAACGCTTACATTATGGGTCCCTAGTCACCACCAGGCCGCTACCACGCAGCATGGGCGAACCGTCAATGGCGCAAACCGCAGCAGCATCAGGGATTTGACGCCGACCCGCACGTCCGGTCACCTGAAACACGGCCTCAGCAATGTGCCCCATGCCGTGGAGCCGCCCCTCACTGAGGCTCCCACCAAAGGTGTTAACCGGCAGCTCGCCTTCCAGGGCAATGCGGCCGTCTTGGATAAAGGCGTATGCTTCGCCCTGCGGGCAAAAACCAGCCGCCTCAAGCCAGTAGAGTGTAGAGGGGCTAAAGCCATCGTAAAGCTCCGCAGCATTCATATCTTGCGGTCCCAGCCCTGAGGATGACCAGAGCTTGCTTGCCAACGATCCACCGCAAGCCATATAGTCGTCAAGCGCATAATGGAACAAAGTACGCCTGCGGCTGGTGTTCTGGCCGTAACCTGCCACATACGCTGGCGGGTTGCGTAGATCCCGTGCCCGCTCCGCGGTTGTTAGGACCAAAGCCACACAGCCCTCTACCGGAATATCACAATCAAACAGGCAAAGCGGCTCGGCAATCCACCGTGCCGAAAAATAATCCTCACGAGTCATTGGCTTGGTATAAAAAAACGCCTTTGGATTCAGGTTGGCATTACGGCGGCTGTTGACTACAAAAGTGGTCAGATGCTCACGCGTGGCTTCGTACTTGTGCATGTATCGCTGCCAGGCCATGGCATGCCACTGGAAGATACTGGTACATCCATAGGGGGCCATAAACTGCGCCTCACCACTGGCTCGCGTGCCAGACCAAGCGCCATAGCGGCCGCGGGGTTGGTGAAGCGCCCGCCAGACAAGCACATAATTGCACGCGCCCGCAAGCAACGCGTGGACGGCCTCAATCACCGGGCTGGCAATCATACCGGCCTCGATCTGGGCATACCAACGGATATCTGGTGCCAAGGGGAGATGGTTAATAATATACACCACGCTTACAATGTCTTCGCCGTCCCGGCTACCAGCGCCAAGAAATGGAGCATCAGGATAGGTAGTAAGCCCATCTATTTGCTCCGGCTGAACACCCGCGTCAGCAATAGCAGCCTGGCACGCATCCAGAGCCAACATACCCAGGGGCTTGTTGGCGTTACGTGTAAGCTCAGAATAGCCAACGCCACCAATGGCGGTCTTGCCTTTTCCTGACCACATAATATTCCTCTTATATCTCCTTAAACCGGCCGAAACTTCGGCAATGTAACATCAGCGTCCATATCTTCAAAATATACCTCAACTGCTCTACCCATTTGAATCTTGTCCAGGTCAGAAAATGGAAGATTGGAGACCACGAATAGTAGCGGCTGTTCTTCAAGCTCCACCAGGATATTGATGTAAGGAATCTCGTCTTCAAAGCCGGCAATGTTGGGTTGGTGCATAATAGTGAAGGTGTAGATTGTGCCTCGGCCGCTCACCGGCTCGAACCGGAGCTGCTGCGACTGGCAGGCATCGCAAGCTGGTCGGGGTGGGTGATTAAAGCAACCGCAGTCCTGACAGCGCTGGATAACTAGCCGATGTTGCTTAGCGGCTTCCCAAAACGGCTGGGAGAGGTTGTCGACGGCCGGAAGTGGTTTTCTCTGAAGATCTGGCACAATGGCCTCCTAGGATTTTCTTGTTACAAATGCCCCTTTCTGCTCTTATCCATCTGCTTGTCAGATGTCAAATTCTTTTTTTAACTCTCACCACAGCCCCTCTCTGAGGTTTTGCAACCAACTCTAAAACCGATATATATACCGCACCTTGATCCGGCCCTCACGCCGAATCGCGTGCAGGGATCCGTCGTCATCAAGCCAGTCGTGATTGTAAACCAGGAATAGATCATTCCCTGGCTCGATGATCCAACGCAGTCGTGAATTCAAGCCCAAGACGTCGGAGACTGTGTCATACTGCACAAAGTTAAACCATGACAGGTCCGCGTTAAGCGCTAGGCTGAGGCGCAGGCGGAGCAAACGGGTAACGAAATTTCCCTCCGGCAGACGTACATCGTTTTGCTGATACTCGGTGCTGAAAAAGAAGTGTGGACTGGGTCGCAGGTCCAAGCGTGCAATCCAATCGTCCCGTTTACCGCTGAAAAAGTCTCCCCACTGATATGTGAGGTGGAGGGCAACCGGACGCTTGTCTGCAGTCTGCAGACCGATACGCTGACGGCGAAACACATAAGCACCTGGCGGGATCTTTACTCCGGGGCTGATCTCGAAGTCCTTACTCAGGCGCTCGAAGGTTTCCAGGGTACGCACAGACAAGCTATCGCCACTATCTAGACGCCACCCACAAGGAAAGTTCACATTACGGGTAAGTAGCCGATTGGTGTCTTGATCGGTGAAGTAGTTACCGTCAAACGCGCAGGACACCTGCCGAGTCCCCCAACGGCGCGGCCGGGGCGCGGCTTGTAAGAACCAGCCAAAGCGACGGATGCCCTTACGTGGCACAAACCCCATAGTAGCATCAAAATCCTCTTGTACCTCGCGGTAAGTGCCGAAAATGTTCCAGGTGTCGTTGGGCAGGCTAAGCTGGCTACCCCAGGCAAGTTGCTTGGAGGCCTTGGGAATAAAGCTCTTAAGTAAAAACGACGAAAACGATAGGTTCTTGTTGTCCCACAGCTCAGAAGTGCTGTAGCGAAAATCGCTACCAGCCAGGCCGGTAGCCGACCCGCCCACTGGATCACGGCGAGTGGCAATCATACCGATTGACGATTTAGTAAACAGATCACGCTTCACACGGACCACGGTAAAGTTTTCGTTGGGAATGGGCCTACGCTCTTGCGTTTGCACACTAAGCAGCCCTAGCCGGTAAGGCCCTATGCGGCCGCTGAGCTTGGCACCACCCTGGAGGTCCACCTGCTTGCCGTCATTGGCAATGCCAATACGTCGGCTAAAAAATGGGACAATCACTAGAGGCCCGGACGTTGGGGTCAGGTCATTCACCGCAAAGTTACCCGCATCTTCCAGAAAGAACTGACGCTTTTCGGGAAAAAACAAAGAAAAGCGGGTCAGGTTAACCTGAACATCATCCACCTCAGTTTCGGCAAAGTCGGTGTTAAGGGTGAGGCTCAGCGTCAGGCCTGGGGTAAGACTGTAGAACACATCAAGCCCAGGCTTAAAAGTCGTGGCACTGCGCTTGGCCGCAGTGGGGAGAAACGGCGAGATATCCAGGCCCACCCCTTGTTCAATTTCCTCAAGACCCTTTAAATGTCCAGCTTCAGAGACACGAAAAAAATTCAAATTCTGTTGATACCCGGCCCATACTACCTCCTCAGTACGGCGTTTAATCGTTCGCTGCACATTGAATCCCCAGGTTGATTGCCCCTGGGCAAAACGCAGTGTCTGGAAAGGAATGGTGAACTCCGCGGTCCAGCCCTTGTCAGTAATGCGGGTGCGCGCATACCAGATACCATTCCAGTCCGGGTTTTGATCTTGCCCTTCGTCAGTAATAATCTGATCAAAGCGTGCACCAACGGCATTAACCTGAAAGATAAATCCATTGCGGTGATCATGAAAAGTGTCGAATAGCAGGGTCACCCGGTCATCAGCCTCCAGGTCTGCATCACGATCATAGCGAGAAACCACAATGCTACTAGGGTCAGAGTCAAAACAGCTTACCCCGATATAGAGCCGCGAGCGGGAATAGAGGATTCGCACTTCGGTACGCTCAGAAGCTAAGGCCCCCTCGTCAGGTTCACGCTGCCGAAAGTTATCAGTCACCTGGGCTTGTTGCCAGGCTAGCTCGTCCAGCAGCCCATCGATAGTAATGATCTCATTGATATAAGTTGCAGACAGCTCTGGTGGCGCTGCGTCCACCGGTATGGTAGTGCCCAGGAGTCCTAAGGCCAGGAGCATCATGCTAAACGAAATGGTTATCTGCAGCCTTCTCATGTTAAGGGTTACAAGAATTTGCCGTTTTTGATGATTGCTGGATAATAGCAGAAAGGGTATGGTAGTTCTGCCTTGTGTCTCTGTAACACAAATAATGAGTGCTAGGAAAGGGAGAGATCTCTATGACTTACAACACGCTTATTTACGAGAAGCAGGATAGTATTGCCACTATTACAATTAATCGCCCGGAGAAGCGCAACGCTTGGAGCAACCAGCTCTCCGAAGAGGTAATCGAGGTCTTCGCCGCCATGGAGAAGGACCCCGAGGTGCTGGTAACAATCCTCACCGGCAAAGGGGATCGGGCTTTTTCCGCCGGGGCTGACTTGGGTAACCCCAAAACCCATAAGGTTACCACCGTGGGCGAGCACCTGGCCACGGTGAGCCCTCGTGGCTTTGATGTGTTCAACGTTGTGGCGGATTACCCTAAGCCGGTGATTGCGGCAATCAATGGTTTTGCTATTGGCATTGGCTGTCTGATTACTTTATGCTGCGACATTTTGCTGGCCTCAGACAACGCTGAACTCGGTCTGCCACAGGTACCATTGGGTATTATTCCGGCTTACGGCGGTGCAGTACGCTTGGCCCGTTATATCGGCCGGGGCAAGGCCATGGAGATGGTACTCCTTGGAGAACGCATTACCGCAGCTGAGGCCTATCGGGTAGGCCTAGTAAGCCGGGTGGTACCGCTGCCGAAACTTATGCCCCTAGCTCGGGACTATGCCATGCGTCTGGCCGCTTTGCCACCGCTAGCGGTACGTATGGCTAAGGAATCACTCAACAAGGGGCTGGATATTGCTTCGCTTAAGGAGGCGGCTCAAACCGACATTTACCGCTTCATGCTCCTAGGCCAGACCGAGGACAGCCATGAGGCCCATCAAGCGTGGCGGGAGAAAAGAAAGCCGATGTTCCGCGGGAGATAAGCGCCCAGCTATCAGACTTTATACCCCTACTATAGGCATTCACTATTCAGCTTAAGACTACCAGCTAATTGCTGACTAGTGAAATCGAATCTCCTCACTTTGTTCTCTGCAGGAACTCTACTGGCACTCCGTCGGGGTCCTCGGTGTAGAAACTGCGCATCTTGGGCGCAATCTGCACCAAGCCAGAGGTGATTTTTACATCTCCTCTATGCTGTACTTCTTTATACTTTGCCTCAACATCAGGCACATAGAAGCACATATGTGGGCTGCCAACATTATTGTGGTGCAGGTCCAGAACGGCGCCCCCGGCGGCCACATACTCAATAAGCTGGAGCATGAAGGTTCCCGAGGTAAGGTGAACAACTTTTAACTGCGCTCCCGGGTTATTAGTCAGAGTGTCGAATTCTTTGCTCTTGACCTCGAGTGGTTCTCCCTCTTCCATCCCAACCACATCGCGGTAAAAGGCCAGGGATCGCTCCAGGTTCTTCACAGTTAGGCCAATGTGAAACAACTCTGCCATGATACCCTCCTTAGCGAAACTTAGGTATTGCTTTTTTGGCAAACCGTCGCGGTAAGGCCCAGACCTCCTTGTGGAGCAGCCCACCAAGGGATCGCGGCAAATTGAAGAGTCCCACTATGGAGACACTTCAAATAAGCCGTTATGCGAATTTCGAAATAAAAGTGGCGTACTTATCCAGGAGCGGTAACACCTTATCCCTACCCTCGGCCGGTGCCCCGAAGACTGCTCGTTCGACACCAAGTTCCTGGTATTGGCGCAGGGCTGGCTCCTCACCCGGAACTCCAAATAGGGAAATCGACAGATCATTCGGCTGGCGTCCTGCTTTTTCAGCCCGAGCATGCAGGTCACGGATGGTCCCTGGTAGATCCTTGAGAACCAGCCCAACCGGAATCCAGCCATCACAATAGTTCACTACCCGATCGAGCCCGTTCGAGGTGTGAGTGCCGAGGAGAATCGGTGGATGCGGCTTTTGTACGGGTTTCGGATGACACCAGATCGCATCAAAGTTCACAAACTCCCCATGGTATTCCGCATTCTCCTCACTCCAGATCACCTTCATAGCCTCCATGCGCTCGCGTAATACCTTCCAGCGTCGCTTGAAGGGTGTTCCATGGTTCTCCATCTCTTCGGCATTCCACCCACCCCCAATGCCAAAGAGAAATCGGCCGTTTGAGAGTTGGTCGAGAGAAGCCACCTCCTTAGCCAGAACAATGGGATCGCGCTCGATCACTAGGCAAACCCCGCTACCGACCTTGATTGTTTTGGTGGCTGCTGCTGCAGCCATGAGAGCAACAAAGAGATCGTGAGTATGCCAATAATCCTTTGGCAGGTCCCCGCCCAGGGGAAATGGAGTACGCCGACTAGCGGGGATATGGGTGTGTTCGGGGTACCAGACCGACTCGAAGCCCCGTTCCTCGCAGGCACGGGCAAACTCGTCCGGGCGCATTGCGTAATCCGTGGAAAAGATCGAAACACCAAGTTTCATAACTTCCTCCTTTTAGATACTATCAGGCCAGCCCTTACCAACTTATTTATCCTTGATCAAGTCATCGGACTTCCGGGTAGTGGGTCAGTTTGGATAGAGCAAAGATAAAATATCATCAATGCCCCAGAGATGTTCTGCGACTCCCGCTTCCATAGCAGGGGTGACCCGGAGCGTTTGGGAATTATATACTAGGGTTGACAATAGGCTTGCTGACCTCCTTTGTGGCAACATCCTTGAGGAAGTCCGTTATACCCGCCCGACAGATTGGGTCGAGGTCGGGGCTAAGGTTGTCAGGGAGGAGAGAATTAAGAAAGACATGAAAGGCATCTCGGGTGGCTTTATCTCTGCCGAACCTTTGATAGCGGCACACACCATCTCTGTGGCCTTTAGTTTGGCTGATAGTCAGAGCGGACAATTTCAACCACCTTAGTAGCCTTGGAGCCTTGGGGCTTTTCGGCAGGCAATTTTTCTTTCATGCTATCGTTTTCTCCTTTCTCTTCTGCTCATCTATTGCAAGATGGCCAAGTTATCTGCAAGATGGCCAAGTTATCTTTGGCGCACTTCGGATCAATTTCTAAATATCTGACCATACGCTTAATATAGCCTTTCTGGATTTCCGGGTCCTTTTTCCCATGCCCTCCTTTTGGCAGATGAAAGGTTTTCCCGTTGTAGCGAACCCATATCAGATGTTTTTTGGATTCTTCTGACCACCCGGGAGCACAAAAATCTAGCATTATCCTAACCTGACTTATGCGAGCCGTTCCTGTTGTTGCCATACCCTAAGCCGCAAGAGCGGTCTCTTGCTCTGCCTCCTCAGCAACGTTTTGATACTCAAGACATGGCTGCTTTACACACTCAATAATGACATCTACCGGGGTTTCCGCTGGCTTCTTTGTCAACCCTTCTTCTGTGTACTCTTCCCTCCTTACTGCCTGAACGGCCTCCCACCACATTTTTTCTGTTGTGTGGCATACTCCCTTGAAAAAATCTTGGACTCCTAATCTGAACTTCTCGAAATTCTCCGCCTCGTCAGCAACATCATACAGAACGTCCAAGAAGAGGGCTTTGAATTTTTTATACGCCTCTTCTTCGTTCTGAGCACCTTCGGCGATTCCTCCAGGTTGGACACTAGTCACCCACACCTCCCCCTCTTCTTCAGCACCACGTTCGACCAATGCTCGACCTTTAACGGTCACATCTGCCTGGAAACCATGGCCTTGTATTGTGTTCTTAAAAAGAAACAACAGGGGCAATCTGTCCATTATCTCTCCCTCCTATTTCTCTTGATTGCGGAGTAATAAGGTATCTTGATTGTCTGGCATAACGAACCTCCTTCCAGTCTGATAATTATCCCTTAATACTCCGATTTCTAGTCAGTCTCACTCATTACTGAGTCAAGTATATTAGTGCCATTTTTATTTCTTTTGAATCATCACTTGCAACCAATTGCAATGATGATGTTTAAGACCATAATGGTGACACTAAGCAACCAGATCAGCATAACACTACCAGGCCGGGGTTGCCAGGCAGCAAACTGCCAGGTAGTGTCTCAGTTTGAAACTACCGGCTCAGGTGCTGCCCTTCCCCACAGGCGGAAGGCCTTTGCCCCCTCTCCCCTGGCGGGCGAGGGGGCCTGCCGGCAGGATGCCGGACGCCGGTAGGCGGGAGAGGGGGACAAACACCCTGAACCCCAGGTCCTTATATCCTCGCCTTTACATCATACGGCAGCTGCTTGAAGGTGACACTGCTACGTTCCAGGGTCGTCGGGGTCAGCCGCGATTGCTCGCCATAGACCGTCAGCGGATAGGCGAGGTTGTCCCGAACAAAGCCGGGATACGCCTTGGCGATTTCCTCACGAATGAGGGCCAGCATGGCGCGGGTCAGCACGTTGCCGCCATCTGTCCGTTTGTCGCCCAGAATGCCGTTGTACAGCAGCGCATAGGCGTGGCCGTCGTGCAGACCGAGCAAGGGCGAATCCCCGTTCCCGCTCCACGGACGCCCGGTTTCACTGAACCAGACGTGCGCGGCCAGCACGGCAAAGCGAACGTCCGCCCGAATCTGTCCCGCCTCATCAAACACCGGTGGTCCGAGCCGGTAGAAGCGGAACCCGCCGCCGCCCTGCCAGCCAACGGCTTTCGAGATGCCGCCCTGCTCGCCGTCGATGACCTTGTTCAAGCGGGGCAGGCAGTGCGTCACCGCGTGCTCGCCCATCTCGATGCCGATGTAGCGCCGGCCCATCTTGTGCGCCACCGCTGCGGTGGTGCCGGAGCCTAGGAAGGAGTCGAGGACGAGGTCGCCGGGGTTGGTGGCGATGTGGAGGATGCGCTGGATGAGGCGTTCGGGTTTTGGAGTGTCGAAGGCATTTGATGCTCCAAACAGAGCATGGATTTCTTTCTTGGCTTCCTGATTATGACCAACTTCCCTGTTGGTCCACCAACTCCAGGATTTCACTCCTTCTGCCTCCGACAGATAGTTTTTCACACGCGGTCGGGATCTGCCGTCCTTCCCAAACCATATCCGCCCTTGATTACGCAGACGACCAAAGCTCTCTTCAACATTAGCCCAACAGCGGCCCTCTGGTGGAAAATAGCGAACGCCGGCGGGAGTTACGACTTCATACATCTGATTTGGTCGATAACCTTGGGCAGTGAAATCCGTAGAAACCCACGGGCCGCGTAAGTCGTTGTCAGGGTTCTTGTACGAACTCCGCTGCTCCTCCGTTAGTGGCAGGTTATTTAAGCTGCTTCTTGTCGTCTGACCGCCATAAACAAAGATATGGTCATGAGCATCACCCATATTTATCCGTCCGTCAGGCGACGTTCTCTTTTGCCAAAGGCAGTTGACAATAAATTTTCTTCGACCATAGATTTCGTCCGCAATGATCTTGAGGTAGTGTCCCTCGTCGTCGTCAATGTTGATCCAGATTGACCCTTCATCCGTCAGGAACTCTCTCAATATTTCCAGCCGCGGCCACATCATCGCCAACCATTGGGTATGTTCCAAGTTGTCGTCGTAATGCTCGAAGGCTGAGTGCGTGTTGTATGGCGGGTCAATGTAGATGCACTTAACCCGCCCCGCATAGAACGGTAGCAACGCCTTGAGCGTCTCCAGGTTATCGCCCTGGATCAACATGTTGCCCGCGTCCGGCTCCCCCGCCGACAGGTCGGGCGCTTCTTCCAACAGCCGATACGGCACACGCGCGGCGGTGCGGAGGTCTTCGTCTCGGGTCAGCCAGTGCAGGGTTGGCATCAGCTATGGTCCCCTTCCGGTGAGCCCGGAATTTACAATCGTAGAAGCAGCGATCATAGCCCTTTTGTACACGGCAATCTCTTGTTCTGCCTCTACCCTACAGATTTTCGATTATGGTGTTTATCTTGAAGTTGGCCCTCACCCTTTAACCCAACCAGGCCTGACTTCCAGGTCCAGGAAATCGCCGTATCGAAGAACATCCAGGTTTCCATGCTCAGTGAAAAATACCGCCTTCATATATTTATCTACCTTCCCCACGCAGAGCTTCTTCTTTCTTGTCTTGCCCTTGTCACAACCGGCTCAAGCTTATCACTGCCGGCAGCGCCCCTTCTGTTAGCAATTAACATTGGGTAGATCTGATAAAAACAAGCCTTCTCAAACGCGATTCTAAGAGAGCTCCGAACCGTAGTCAGCGCTTTTTAGAATCCTTTCGGCAAACTGCCAACCTTCATTGTCAAAGGTCAGTCTATTATGGTAGAGAGGTGTCTTAAAGCCCTGGCGGTGTCCACTTCGTACTGTTCGCTGGGGAAACAGAGGCTCTTTTCATTGCTCTAAATTTCTTATAACTACTTTTTTATGGTTTATATGAAGGCAGGGTCATGCAGGGAATCGATTTCAGATTGACAATCGGCAGAGCAAGACTTCTGGCCTGAAACCACGATACTAATAGCCCCATACCCAGGGGTTTATAAGGAGGGAACCTTGCAAGAAATTACTTATGAAGCTCCCCAATCGCTGGATCAAGCTTTACGCTTGCTTGCTGCTGCGGGTGAGAAGGGACGGGCTTTGAGCGGTGGCACGGACCTTATCATCCAGATGCGCGTAGGCGTTAGGCAACCAGAGCAAATTATCGACGCCAAGACCGTACCCGAGCTGCAGGTCCTATCATTTAGTCCGCAAGAGGGTCTGCGTGTGGGTGGTTCTCTTGCCTGTTGCCGGATTATTGAGGACTTGGCCGTGAAGGAACATTATCCTGGCTTGGCTGATGCCGCTGCCCTGATCGGCTCTGATCAGATTCTGAGCCGAGCCTCTATGGGTGGTAATGTGTGTAATGGCTCGCCGGCTGCAGACACAACCCCAGCGCTTATTGCTCTGGGAGCTGTATGCCATGTGGCTGGCCCGAAGGGTGCCCGTCAGGTGCCGGTTGAGGATTTTGTGGTGTCGCCGGGTCGTACAGTCCTGGAGCCTGGCGAACTCTTGGTTGAATTTCGTATTGCGGCACCTAAGCCGCACTCAAGCGACTTTTATCTCCGCTTCATTCCCCGCAACGAAATGGACATTGCGGTCGTGGGAGCAGGGGCTGCCGTAACGTTGGACGGCGAGACCTGCACGGCCGCCCGCATTGGGCTAGGGGCGGTTGCGCCAACGCCGCTCTTTGCTAAGGAGGCCAGCGCGTCGCTAGTAGGAAAGCCACTAAATGACACCAATATTGCTGCGGCTGCTGAGCTTGCTGTTCAAGCCTCTTCGCCTATCAGCGATATGCGCGGCACGGCTGAATTCCGCCGTCATCTTGTTGGTGTCTTAACGCGTCGCGCTCTCACAGGAGCAGCAGAACGGGCCCGGGCCAAATAAAATACTCAATAAAATATTAGGGGAAGGTAGGAAACCTATGCCAAAGAAGGTACATGTCGAAACCACTATTAACGGAGAGTCCGTCGAGTTCCTCTGCGAACCGCGACAAAGCCTGCTTGAGGTACTCCGCGATGTTCTGGACCTCACCGGTTCCAAGGAGGGATGCCTTACAGGTGACTGTGGGGCTTGCAGTGTGATTCTAGATGGACGCATTACCTGCTCGTGTCTGGTGCTGGGACCAGAAGCCCAAGGCAAGACCCTCCAGACCGTCGAGGGGCTGGCCAGTGCGGATAAGCTTCACCCCCTGCAGCAGAAGTTCCTTGAGCACGCGTCTCTGCAGTGTGGCATTTGCACACCGGGTTTTCTTATGGCGGCTAAGGCGTTGTTGGACCGTAATCCCAAACCTACGGAGCACGAGGTTCGTTACGCTCTAGCTGGAAATCTCTGCCGGTGTACAGGGTATGATAAGATTGTGCGGGCGGTTCTAGATGCCGCCACTGCTATGTAAGCTGTTATTATGTAAGAAGGGAGGAGATATGGAACAGCAAGAGTATAAATATAAGGTTGTTGGCACCCGTCCTATTCGCCACGATGGAGTGGACAAGGTTACTGGTCGGGCCAAGTATGGAGCCGACATTGCTCTGGCCGGGATGCTGCATGCCAAGGTGTTGCGCAGCCCACACGCGCATGCCCGCATCAAATCAATCAACACCTCGAAGGCCCTTGCTCTGCCAGGCGTCAAAGCAGTTATCACTGGAAAAGACCTACCGGAGCTTCCCGCCGGCTCTGTGCAAATGGGCGAGATTCCTCTTAATCCCCAGCATCTTTCCCTTAACGTTATGGCTAAGGAAAAGGTCCTTTATGACGGGCATGCCGTGGCGGCTGTGGCCGCAACCAGCCCGCATATTGCCGAGGAAGCGCTGAAGCTTATTGAGGTTGAGTACGAGATGCTACCGCACTTGCTCGATGTGCGTGAGGCCATGAAAGAGAACGCGCCTATTTTACATGCAGATCTTCGCACCGGCGGCGCGGCAGAAAAGAGTGACAAGCCTACTAATGTGGCCAACCATACTCGGTTTGCGCTTGGTGACATAGAGAAGGGGTTTGCCGAAGCCGATGTTATTGTGGAGCACGAATTTGATACTTCTATGGTCCATCAGGGCTACATCGAGCCACATAACGCCGTGGCTCAGTATAATCCGGATGGCCATGCGACCGTCTGGTGCAGCACCCAGGGCTCCTTTATGGTGCGTGAGTACTGCTCCCTGCTTCTTAAGATACCCTCTGGCAATATCAAGGCGATTCCGGCGGAGATTGGTGGTGGGTTTGGTGGCAAGACCACCGTTTACCTGGAACCCCTGGCTCTGTGTCTATCGCAAAAAACAGGGAAACCCGTCAAGATGGTGATGAGCCGAGCCGAAGTGCTCCGTGCCACCGGACCAACGTCAGGCTCCCATATTAGGGTTAAGATGGGGGCCAAGAAGGACGGAACAATCACCGCTGCGGAAGCCTGGCTGGCATACGAGGCTGGAGGCTTTCCAGGCTCGCCCGTCATGATAGCAGGGATTTGTATCTTTTCTCCATATAGCATAGAGAATATGCTGGTTGACGGCTTTGACGTTGTGCTCAACAAGCCCAAGAGCTGTGCCTACCGGGCGCCGGGTGCAACCAACGCCTCGTTTGGTTCGGAAACGGTGATTGACGAGTTGGCCGAGAAGCTAGGCATCGATCCCCTGGAGATCCGGCGGATTAATGCGGCTAAGGAAGGAACAAAGCAGGTCCACGGTGGTCCCTATGGTCGGATCGGCTGTCTGGAAACGGTGGAAGCGGCTAAGAATAGCCCTCACTACCAATCGCCCTTACAGGGCAACGGCAAACCCCGGGGTCGTGGAGTGGCTTCGGGCTATTGGATTAATGTGGGCTTCCAGTCCTCGGCAATGGTCAGCATCAACACTGACGGCACCGTCAACATTGTCACGGGGTCACCAGATATTGGTGGGACCCGGGCGTCGTGTGCCATGATTGCTGCTGAGGTGCTGGGGCTTAAGGCAGAGGAAGTTCATCCAGTAGTTGCCGATACCGAGTCCATTGGCTACACCGATGTCACCGGAGGTAGCCGGGTCACTTACTCTACCGGCTATGCGGTATACGAAGCGGCTATGGATGTTATTCGCCAGTCCAAGGAGCGTGCGGCGACCCTGTGGAAGGTCAAATCCGAAGAGGTTGTCTTCCAGGATGGCACCCTCTCCTCGACAAACGGTGAGGCGAAGTCCATGACCCTTAAAGAGCTGGCGCCAAACCTTGCGCGTACAGGAGGTCCAATCACCGCCAAGGCTACGGTTAACCCCCGAGGGGCAGGACCTACCTTTGCAACGCATATTGCAGATGTAGAAGTAGATCCAGAGACTGGAAAAGTTGACATCCTGCGTTACACGGCACTACAAGACGCTGGTAAGGCCATACATCCTAGCTATGTTGAGGGTCAAATGCAGGGTGGGGTGTCACAAGGGGCCGGCTGGGCACTCAACGAAGAGTATGTATACGACGAGAACGGCAGGCTGCAAAATGCCGGTTTTCTTGATTACCGTATGCCCACATGTCTCGATTTGCCCATGATCGAAACGATCATTGTTGAGGTACCTAATCCCGGTCATCCTTTTGGTATCCGCGGCGTGGGCGAGGTGCCTATTGTGCCGCCGCCTGCGGCTATTGCCAACGCAATCTACCGTGCTGTGGGTGTGCGTATGCATCAGCTTCCCATGTCGCCTCCACGGCTTACCAAGGCGATTCTAGAGAAGAAATAACCCATAGTACTTCTTCTCCCTCTCCCCTTGGGGAGAGGGAGAAAATAGGGCAACAAGAACCTATGGCTATTGTTTATATTCCTGCTCTGCTCCGCTCTCTCACCGGTGGCCAGCACCGGGTACAGGCCCAAGGAAGCACAGTTGGGGATGTTATTGACGACCTGGAACGACAGTTTCCTGGGATTCGCGACCGGCTGGTGCAGAACGACAATCTGGCTCCTTCTTTGGCTGTCGCGGTTAACAGAGAGGTAGTCCCTACAGGGTTGCTCGAGCCGGTGCAGGAGACAAGCGAAATCTATTTCTTGCCCGCCATTGGGGGCGGGTAGGCAATTAAAGCCTGCCCCTACCCTAAATCTTTCCTCCATCTTTTTCTGCGAAGCAGAAGCAAGTATAATCCTGCTCGTAAAGGAGGGTAGAATTGTGCATGAGTTTGAATATGCTGCTCCGAAAAGTTTGCAAGAAGCCATAGACCTCTTGTCCCGGGCAAATGGCGAAGGCCGGCCTCTTGCTGGTGGTACGGATCTTATTGCCCAGATAAAGGAAAACCGTAGAAGCCCTAGCCTAGTGGTAAATGTCAAGCAGATCCCGGAGCTAAATGTTCTTTCCTGTGATGAGCAACAGGGGCTGCGGATCGGTGCGGCGATTTCCTGTACCCGCATTGCCACCTTTGCGCCAGTGCAAGAGCACTATCCCGCGCTGGCTGAGGCCTGCGCTTTAATTGGGTCGATTCAGATCCAGAATCGTGCGGCGCTTGGCGGTAATTTCTGCAATGCTGCTCCCTCAGCCGATGCGGTACCTCCGGTCCTCTCCTACGAGGGAAGAGTAATCATTGCCGGCCCTGGTGGGCGCCGGGAGCTGCCAGCAGAAGAATTCTTTGTCGGGCCCGGGCAAACTGTGCTGGGGAAAGGAGAAATTCTGGTAGAGATTGCTATTCCTTTACCCCCTCCTCACTCTGGGGCTGCCTATCTCCGTTTTATACCTCGCGAGGAAATGGATATTGCTGTAGCCGGGGTGGGGTCCTTTGTACAGCTGAGTGCTGATCGACAGCGTTGTGAGCAGGCGCGGATCACATTGGCGGCAGTGGCACCCACGCCGGTGCGAGCGCGTGAGGCTGAGGGGTTTGTTGCTGGGAAACCACTTGATCAGGCGAACCTCACACAGGCCGGTGAGCTGGCCGCCAGAGCAGCCAAGCCCATCTCTGACGTGCGCGGCTCGGCCGCCTACCGAATGGAATTGGTTAAGGTATTAACCCGCAGAACCCTGCAAAAGGCGCTGGAAAGAGTGGGCGCTTAGGCTACAGATCTGACTGCCTAAGGAGGACAACATGAAACGCGAAGTCGATTTTACAGTCAACGGCGAAAGATACAGCATCATTGTAGATACACGAGAGACCCTGCTTGATACCCTGCGCTACCGCCTGGGGTTTATGGGTTCTAAGGAGGGCTGTGGTAATGGCAACTGTGGAAGCTGCACAGTGACTCTGAACGGCGCAACGGTAGACTCGTGTCTGGTGTTTGCGGTTGAGGCAGACGAGGCCGAGGTTGCCACAGTGGAGGGGGTTGTGGTAGAAGGCCAGCTTCACCCCGTGCAACAAGCCTTTATCGAAAATGGAGCGCTGCAGTGTGGCTTTTGCACCCCGGGTTTCATCATGTCGGCCAAGGCTTTGTTGGAGCGTAATCCTAACCCCAACGAGCAGGAGATTCGTTTGGCGCTCTCCGGTAATCTATGTCGTTGTACTGGATATGATAAGATTGTACAGGCGGTGAGGGCTGCCTCGCAGGCTCTGTCTAAGGCAGCCTAATGGAGAGGAGGGCCTATGGATTTCAACTACACTCCGGAAGAAGAACAGTTTCGCCAGGAAATCCGCTCCTGGCTGGAGAAGAACCTACCTGACGACTTACGCGAGGGCCGGGACGAAGAACTCACCCAGGACGAGCGCTGGGAGCGTCACAAAGCCTGGCACAAGAAACTCTATGAAGGTGGCTGGGTCGGTATCTGGTGGCCCCAAGAATATGGCGGCCGCGGTGCTACCCTCATTGAGCAGGCAATCTTTGGTGATGAAATGGGCCGCTTAGGCGCTCCTTTCGGAGTGAATATGAACGGCATTAGTCTGCTTGGTCCCACCTTGATGCACTGGGGCACCGAGGAGCAAAAGAAACGCTTCTTGCCTAAGATACTGCCGGCAGAGGAGATTTGGTGCCAGGGGTACTCCGAGCCTGGGTCGGGCTCTGACCTGGCATCCTTGCAGACCAGAGCGGTTGAAGATGGCGACGACTTCGTGGTCAATGGCCAGAAGGTGTGGACTAGCCAGGCTCAGTATGCAGACTACTGTTTTTTATTGGTTCGCACCAACCCCGACGCCCCCAAACACCAGGGCATTAGCTACCTTTTAGTCGATATGCATAGCCCTGGCATCACCGTCCGCCCGCTGGTACAGATCACTGGGGACGCCGAATTCAACGAAGTCTTTTTCGAAGATGTGCGTGTGCCCAAGAAGAACATCCTGGGCGAGAAAGACCGCGGCTGGATGGTATCAACCACCACCCTGATGTACGAACGGGTAGCCACCGGCAGCTATTTCCGCTTTGAGAAAACCCTCTCACAGCTGTTCGACCTGGCTCGTCGCCTTGAGTTGAATGGCCAGCCAGCGATGGCAAACACCTCGGTGCGCCAGAAGTTGGCTCAATTTGCCATCGAGGCCGAGGCAATTAAGTACAACAACCTGCGCGGCCTAACCCGACGGCTTAAGGGCCAGCCTCCCGGGCCGGAAGGCTCACTATCCAAGATCGTTACTACCGAACTCAACCTGCGCATTGCCAACTTTGCCATGGAACTTCTTGGCCCTTACGCAACCTTGGAGAAAGGTTCGCCATTCGCTGTGCATCAGGCTCGCTGGTCGCACCGCGCTCTGGGTGCGCGCGCTGGTACTATTGCCGCTGGCACCAATGAGATTCAACGCGAGATTATTGGCGAGCGGGTACTGGGACTGCCCAAAGGAAGATAAAAAGTGCCGAGGACTGAGGACTAAGGCGATTTCTGTAAAAGATTCTACCACCTCATTCTTTCTTTACTCAGTCCTCATAGCTCAGTCCTTTCTTCTAGGAGCGGAGGGAAGAGTGGCAATCACTACAGTTCTGTTCGACCTTGGTGGTACCCTGCTTCATCTGGATTATTTTTTTATACGTCAGGAACTACTCCGAGTAGGGATACGAGTAACTACCCGGGCAATCCGCCGAGCCGAGTATGCAGCTAGGGCCGAGATTGACCGCCTCGCACTCAAGCCGACTCCGGAGACTGACGAGACCCGCCGCCGACCCTATCTTGCTGTTATTCTCGACCAGCTCGCGGTAGACAAGAATACTGCTGTACAAGTAATCAAGCGCCTTAATGTTGCCCATGTGCAGGATAACCTCTGGCGCTTAATGCTGCCCTCAACCCCGCGGGTACTGACAGAATTGCGGGATCGGGGCTTTACTCTGGGCGTAGTGTCCAACGCCGACGGCCGCGTTGCTACCCTCCTGCAAAAGCAGGAGATTAAGCAATTCTTTGCTGTGGTGATTGACTCGTACCTTGTGGGAGTAGAGAAACCGGATCCGCGCATTTTTCACCTGGCTCTGGAACAGGTCAAAGCCCGGCCTGAGAACACAATCTTTGTGGGTGATATCTATGCCATTGATGTGCTTGGTGCCGAGCAAGCCGGAGTACGCCCAATACTGATTGACATGCTTGACTATTACCAAGGAGTTAGGTGCGAAAAGATCCAGCATCTGCGAGATCTTATATCGATCCTGTAAACAATTAGCGATCAGCTTTGAGCAAGAACAGGGAGACATAAAACAAGCTCACTATATTCTTTATCCTACTGATTGCTGACGGCTAAGCGCAGACAAAAGAGGAGGCAACATGGCAAACAGGCTAAGAGGTAAAGTTGCACTTATCTCCGGCGGTGCCCGCGGCCAGGGCGCAGTTGAGGGTAAGCTGTTTGCTCGGGAAGGAGCAAAGGTGGTTCTAGGAGATGTGTTGGAGGCCGAAGGAACACAAGTAGCTGAGGAGATCCGTTCCCAGGGGGGAGAGGCTGTATTTGTTAAACTGGACGTGACCAGAGACGATGATTGGCAGCAAGCTATGGACACGGCAGTGAGCAATTACGCTAAGCTCGATATCCTGGTGAACAATGCCGGCATCCTGCAAATGGAGGGAGTTGAGGATATTACCCAGGAGGTTTGGGATCGGGTCATTGCGGTGAACCAGACTGGTGTATGGCTGGGCATGAAGGCTGCGGTACCGGCTCTGCGTCAGGCCGGTGGCGGTTCGATTGTGAACATATCCTCAATCTCTGGCCTGATTGGCACCGGGATGCAGACGGTCTACCAGGCAACTAAAGGTGCAGTACGGATTATGACTAAAACTGCGGCTATACAGTATGCCAAAGAAGGTATCCGGGTAAATTCCATTCACCCTGGCCCCATCGACACGCCGATGATAGCCGATCTAAACCGTGAGACCTGGCAGTGGTTTCTCAACTCCGTGCCACTCAAGCGTGCCGGCACATCAGAAGATATTGCTTTTGGGGTGCTTTACCTAGCCTCAGACGAGTCGTCGTTTGTTACCGGATCAGAGCTGATCATTGATGGGGGATACACAGCGCAGTAGCCAGAAAGTGCTGAGGACAACGGACAGTAATGAGGACTGAGTTTTTTTCTCTTTTTTACTCATCGCTCAGTCCTGACCTTGGCCCTCAGTCCTTGCTACTCATTATTCAGTTAAGGAGGGGACATATATGCCAGGCAGACTCGACGGTAAAGTTGCACTGATCACAGGCGGAGCCTCAGGCATTGGTGAGGCCACGGCCAAACTTTTTGCCCAAGAAGGGGCTAAAGTAGTCGTTGCGGACATGCAAGTAGATAAAGGGGAGGCAGTAGCAGCAGCAATAAAGGCAGCCGGTGGCGAAGCCGCCTTTATCAAGGCTGATGTTGTGCGCGAGGAAGAGGCTAAAGGAATGATCGAGTTTACCGTAAAACAGTACGGCCGCCTGGATATTTTGTTCAATAATGCTGGAGTAGAAAATTCTAAGCCTGAGGTCGAGACCAGTGTGGCTGAATGGGATAAGGTGATGGATGTTAATGTTAAGGGAGTATTCCTTGGCACCAAGCATGCGATAGTGGAAATGAAGAAGAACGGTGGTGGCTCGATTATTAACACTTCATCGATCTTTGGGTTAATCGGCTCGCCCGGGTTTGCGGCCTACCATGCCTCCAAAGGAGCCGTAAAGCTACTGACCAAATCAACCGCGCTAGCTCACGCCGGCGATAACATCCGTGCGAACTCGATCTGTCCGGGCGTGATCGAGACCCCAATGTTTGCTCAGGTACTAAGAGAAGCCCCCAATCCGGACACAGCCCGGGCTGAATTTATGGAAGCCGAGCCCATTGGTCGGTTTGGCCGGCCTGACGACATTGCCTATGGCGCGCTTTATCTAGCCTCTGACGAATCAGCCTATGTCACCGGCACCGAGCTGGTCATTGATGGTGGGTATACAGCGCAGTGACAACACCCAAATGCCAGGATCGGGTCTTCACGGTAAACGGGCTGCGGCTGCACTACCTCGACTGGGGGACAGAGGGTAAGCTTCCCTTTCTCCTTCTTCATGGGGGTTCAGCCTATGCTCACTGGTGGGACTTTGTTGCCCCAGTCTTTGCTGAGAATTTCCGTGTTATTGCTATGGATCAACGCGGGCATGGGGATAGTGACCATGCCGACCCTCCCCAGCCTATGGTACCCGCCACTATCTTGCTGACTTGCACCAGTTTATTCATTCGCTAGGACTGCACAGACCCGTGCTCATGGGGCACTCTATGGGTGGGCACAACGCTTTGATTTATGCTACCCAGCATGCCCAAGAGCTGGCAGCTCTTATCCTGATTGACACCGATGCAGCCTATCCCGAGTTCGCTGTAGAGTTTTTGCGCAGCCTGGGGAAAAAACCTGCCAAAGAGTTCGACTCATTTGCCGAAGCCATGGCCAGATTTCGTCTGCTGCCCCGCGAGACCTTTATCTCGGTAGAGAAACCGCGCTATCTGGCTTCCTTTGCCTTCACCCAACTACCCCATGGCAAGTGGAGCGCTAAGCTTGACCGTAGAACCCTCTTTCGTGATCCTATTGATGGGCGACCATTTTTAGCCCAGATCACCTGTCCCACCCTCCTTGTACGAGCGGAACATAGTCCACTCCTTTCCTACAAGAAAATTGACAAGCTTATGAGCCATCTCCCCCACGGACGTTGGGTTGAGATTAAAGACACCCACCATCATGTCATGCTAGATAACCCTGAAGGTTTGATTGAAGCGGTACGGAAGTTTCTCACCGACGTCAGCGTTTAAGGGTCAGCAATGACGCATATAACCTACCCATTTGTGCTTTGGTAAAACTCTCTGACCCGGCTAACAACATACTGCTGCTGTGCCTCGGTGAGCTCGGGATAAATCGGTAAGGCTAACGACTCTTGTGCGGCAGCCTCTGCTTGCGGAAAGTCTCCCTTTCGGTAGCCGAGGCTCTCAAAGCATTCCTGGAAATGAAGAGGAAGGGGATAATAGATCTCTGTTTCTACACCTTGCTTCCGCAGGAACATATGCAAGCGATCACGGTCAGGAAATCGAACAACAAACTGGTTGTAGACATGTCCGGGCGCGTCTTCCGGCAGTCTAATACAGTCCAATAACCCCGCCTCTGTAAACAACTCCCGGTACCGTTGTGCGTTTATCCGACGCGCCTGAGTCCACGCAGCCAAGTACTGGAGTTTCACCCTCAGAATCGCTGCTTGCAGAGCGTCTAAGCGAAAATTGCCTCCAACCATGGGATGATAGTACTTAGACTTGCCGCCATGGACACGAAGTACCCGCAGGGTCTCGACTAGTTCCTTGTTATTCGTGACAATCATACCGCCATCACCAAAGGCACTAAGATTTTTGCTGGGGAAAAAGGAAAGGCAGCCCAGGGTACCCATAGTTCCGGCTTGTCTTTTCTGATCGTCCCTTGCCCCGATGGCTTGGGCAGCATCCTCGATTACGGCGATATTCCAATCTTTGGCGACTTCTAATAGGGAGTCCATGTTAACGCAGCGGCCAAACAAATGGACCGGCAGAATAGCTTTGGTCCGGGATGTTATCCTTGCCGGCACTGCTTTAGTATCAAGGTTAAAGGTAGCTGGGTCGATGTCTACAAAAACAGGGCGAGCGCCCAGGCGTTCGATGACACCGGCGGTGGCAAAAAAGGAGTAGGAAGTCGTGATCACCTCATCGTCTAATCCAATGCCTAAAGCCATCAGTGACGCTAGGAGCGCATCGGTTCCAGATGATACCCCAATAGCGAACCGAGTCCCGCAGAAAGCGGCAATATCTTCCTCCAGTGCCGCTACTTCTGGTCCTAAGATAAAGTGTTGGGATTCGCAGACTCGGTCGATCGCTCCACGTATCTCAGACTGGATCTTAGCGTACTGAGCCCTTAAGTCTAACAAAGGGACTTTCATTACCCACCCCTAACCTGAAAGCTGACCCACTCGCTCCAGTAGCTCTTGTTGGCACCGTGTATTCCTAACACGGAAACGAAAGGGATTATACAGAGGCAGCAGATCCCACACGGCTCTTGTGAGAGGACCAAATTCCTTACGAATACCTGTCACTGCCAGGGTCCCTTCAAGATGATGATTCCTCACACCGACATCATATTGGATTTCGTATGTTGCCGTGGGGTTACCCGCCCAGGCTAATCTTACTTTGCCATCCGTCCCCAAAGTGCGAAGCCACACACCCTCAGCCTGCACTCAGCGCGCACGGCGACGCGCCCTTAGCGGAATGCAGGCATAATCTCTTGAGCGAACAGTTCCATTGAGCGGCTGCCCTTGGCTGGATCGACCCCCGGGATCTGCATGCCCATGACTAAGTGGGTACAGGACGAGGTCTTAACAAATGCCTCGACCTTACGGGCGACCTGGTCTGGGGTGCCCACCATCCACGCCCGTCCATAGGGAGAGTGACGAATGTCTCGCGCCTCCTTGATTTCCCACAGCCGCTCGTCGCCCGCTATATCCCCGCTGGTCTTAAACCAGCTATCGTACACTTGCATCATCCAGTGAGCCTGTTCCTGGATGTCCTCCCACGCCTCATCCTCGGTGGGCGCCACATAGACAAATTGCAGTTGGCTGGTAGAAAAATCAGCCGGAGTACGGCCATGCTTTTTCAGTAGCTCATGGTAGCGGGGAGCCCAATCCGGGCCCAGAGTGAGGTGCAGGTGATACCCCTCACGGGCAGCTCGCTCCATAGCTTTTTCGGTGCGGGCACCAATCCAGATAGGGGGATGGGGCTTCTGCAAGGGTTCGGGCTGGATATGAACATCTTTGATCTGGGTAAACTTCCCTGCGAACGTGACCTTGTCCTCGGTCCACAGGCGTCGGATTAGGTCAAGACCCTCAGTCAGTCGGGCCGAGCGTTCTTTGCGGGGCATACAAAAGCCGGAGAATTCATCAACTCGATAGCCCTGTCCTACCCCGAGATCAAATCGCCCCTTAGAGAGGTTATCAACAAAAGCCACGTCTTCGGCCACGCGCACAGGATGATAGAACGGGAGCAGAAGCACAAACGTGCCAATGCGGATATGTTCGGTACGCGCAGCAATGGCGGTAGCTGCATGTAACGGTGCAGGGTTATAGTCCCCGCTGAAGTGATGTTCGGTGAGCCAGATATGGTGATAGCCGAGTTCCTCGGCCCGCACACACTGGTCAAGCAAGAGCTGGTAGAGGTCGGAATAGGGCCGGAACCAAGGAGCGGGATTACGGAAGTCATGCATCAAGCCGAATTTCATTTCTTCCTCCTTTTTGGCTCCCTATTCTCGGCAAAAATCAAGGTGCAAGAAGGGGTATGCGCGGGTTTTGGGGTCCAATGAAACTTGATAAGTTTCTGCCCTCTCCGATGTTTGCCCGAGATTTTGCCCAGTTCTTTGCCCAAACCCTACAGGCATAACTCCGCCAGCGTGCGCAACGTCTCGACCTGATTGGTCCCGATGAGCATGGTTGTGACCGGCGATGCTTGCCATTTCGTGAGCTGCTCGCCAATCCGTTCCTTTGGGCCAACCAGCGCGACCGCGTCGACAAGCTCGTCGGGCACCGCCGCCTGCGCTTCCTCTTTCCGGCCCGAAAGATAGAGGTCTTGCAACTTCGTTGCCAGCTCCTCATAGCCGAAGTTGCGCACATAGCTGTTGTAGAAGTTCTTGCTGCGCGCGCCCATCCCACCGATATACAACGCCAGGCTTGCCTTCACTGGCGCGCGGCACTTCTCGAGATCATTGCCCATCACGCATGTGACGTACGGCGCGAAGTCGAAGTGCTTGAGGCTCTTATCGCCGTCGGCCTTCGCGAATCCCGCTTCGAGCTGCGGCTTGTAGTACGGATTGTACCAGTCCGGGCTCATCCACACCGGCAGAATCCCGTCGGCCAGTTCGGCCGCCAGCGCGATTCCCTTGGGGCTGATCGAGGCGGTGTAAATCTTCATGTCAGGGCGGCCGTGCAGAATGCTCTTGAGCGGCTTGCCCAAGCCGCTGGCGTCGGGACCGCGATAGGGAATCTGATATTCCCGGCCGTCGAAGCGCAGCGGCTCCTCGCGGGCCAGAATCCGGCGCAGGATCGCGATGTACTCTCGGTAGAGCTGGAGTGGCTTACCGTAGGGCATGCCGTGCCAGCCCTCGATCACCTGCGGATTCGACGGCCCCAGACCAATGAGGAAGCGGCCGTTGGTCAGACCATCGAGCGTCATTGCGGTCATTGCGGTCATTGCGGGCGTGCGCGCCTGCATCTGCATGATCCCCGCGCCAAGCTTGATAGTGGATGTCCGGGCCCCAACAAAGGCAAGAAACGTAATCACATCTGAGCCCCACGCTTCGCCCGACCAGACCGACTCGAAGCCAAGCCGTTCCGCTTCCAGGATCACGTCCATTGTCTCCCGCATCCGCGGGCCCGAGTAGCCAGTAACTAAACCAAGTCTCATTGAGTTTCCTCCTATAGAGCTGAACTATAGCGGTTGTGTATCGCACAGGAAAGGGCACAGGGAAGTAAGGATGTTCTTTCCTGAGTTAACTTTTACTCCGGAACTTACATCATCTATGGAAGGATGCGGTCCTCTGGTGTGGCAGCGACTCTCTGATGCTCTCTGGCTATGGATCATTCTTCCTCAGATTCGCATTGTCAGCCAGCGGTGACGGGTGCGATCTCCTTCAGTCGGGGCAGCACCTCCTTGGCGAAGAGTTTGATGCCTTTCTCGGCCTCGGTATGCGTCATGAATCCTGACCGCCCGATCATCACCAGATGGCCAAAGCCGCCAACCTTGCTGTAGAAATCCATGATCTGCTGGTAGATGGTGTCAGGGCTGCCGGCGAACAGGATCCCCCGCGCCATGGCTTGCGCTGTGTCTATGTTGGTAAGCCCCCCGACGTTCAGGATAGCCGGGGCAACGGGCTTCTCCGCGTTCGCCGACTGCGCACCGCTGCTGCCAGTCGACCCCTCGGCCTGGGCATTCGGCTTGGGTGCGGTGCGGTAGACCTGCGGCGCAAAGTGCAGCGGCGTTGCGCCAGGAAGAAACCGCGCATACTGCGGTGCCATCTTGATGCTGGTGTTGAGGAACCATAGTAGCTTGCTACCAATCTGGACGCCCTCCTCGTGGGTGTCGCCGACATAGACTAACGCTGCATAGGCAAAGTGATCGGTCATGACCTTGGGGAGCCCAGCCTCCATTCGCGCTTGGCGATATGCGGCCCAGGCCCGCTTGGTCCCCTCTTCGCCGCGCAAGACCAGCACGTTGATCATCCCCCGCCGACCGACCTCGCTCGCCGTTTCCGGATCGCCCGTTGCCGCCCACAGCGGCGGATGCGGCTGCTGCCATGGGCGCGGCCAGATGTTCACATGCCGGTGCGTGTAGTGCTTCCCCTCCCAGCTGAACGGCCCCTCCTGATAGGTCAGCGCCTTGGTGACAAGATCGATTGCCTCCCAGTAGCGTTCTATATTGGTGACCGGGTTGGCGTTGTTGGACGCCATCTCGCTGGCGCCCGACTTCACGAAGCCGATATCCAGACGTCCACGGGAAATGACATCCGCCGTGGCATACTCCTCCGCTACCCGGACGGGGTCCGGCCGCAGCGAGACCAGCGTCCCCATACTGAGAATGCGGACCTTCCGGGTCTGACGGGCCAGGATGCCCAGGATCAGCGGGTTGGCCCCAAAGAGGGAATTGATCCCGGCGTGATGCTCGATGGCAACAACATTGATTCCCTGTTCGTCGCACAGCATGAACTCGTCTAAGACTTCCTCAAACAGGTCGGCAGAGATCTGTGGATCGCAATACTTGTTCGGTAGGCTGGCGCGGACGGAATCCGCGTGGTCGAGCACTTCTTGTGGTACGAAGGGATAGGGGTTCTCGTTATGATACCACACTTCCATGGCTTCTTCCCTCCTCAGCTCATCAAGTGGTTATTATTCCAAGAAGGCAGCAACACGGTCAACAAAGGCCTCGGGCTGCTCGATCTCGGGATGGTGTCCCGCCTTGGCAATAAGCTCGAAGCGCGAGCCAGGAATCAACGCGCTGTAGGCCCGCCCGTAGGACGGCGTCACGATTCCGTCGCTTGCCCCCCACAGCACCAGAGTCGGCCGCATGATCCGGCGCAGCCAACGTTTCAGCTGGGGGTTGTACATATAGGGATGCCAGCCGTACAGGCACAGGGCGTCCCAGTTCCTGGCGCGGACTACAATTTCGTCGTCCGACATAGCGTTGAAGTCCGGTGCCCACTCCCCGGGATTGTGCCAGCTCTGCCGCTGCACTTCCTGGGGTGAGGTATTGAAGATGTCCAGGATATCGGGCGTCTCGCGATTGCTGATCTTGATGCCGAAGGCGTCCACAAGGATGAGCCGGTCGACGCGGTGGCTACACTTGACCGCGATTTCCGCTGCGAGCCAGCCGCCGAAGGACAATCCCACGAGTGTTACCCTCTCGTAGGGCAGAGTGTCGAGGACGTCTAAGTACAGGTGTACCAAGTCGTACACCGTGTCAAAATCTGCGGGGCGCACGGAGTGGCCAAAACCGGGGTGAGAGGGGGCGATGATCTCCGCCCGCCGGCCGAGTAGATCGAGAAAGCGCGCCCGCGGATCAACGTTATGCATGCCGTGTAGGAACAGGACCGGCCGGCCCGTGCCCTGGCGGATCACTTCGAGCTCAATGTCCCCGACTGACAAGCGCTTCTCGACCAGGGCCTTCATGTCATTCATTATAGCTTCCCCTTTCTCAATGCCTCCAACAGTAATCCTAACGCGGAAGCCCTTCCTCAGTGTCACGATTACTCTGCCTTGCCTTGCTTCGTGTCTCCTTGAGCAAGACAACCACTCTCTAGCATCGGTAAACCACAAAAGGAAAGAGATTCTATCGGAAAATAGGGCATTACGCCTTAATCTGGGGCAGGTGACTGAGAGCCCTCGACTGCGTCAACGCAGGCGGAGACCGTTACGCTCTAGGCGCACAGCCCTTCTACATGATCCGGTACTCGCATGGACGCGAATCTGGGCAGCAGCCGTAAAAAGTTGCAGAATGCAGCGGCGTCAGGGAGTTACTTTTGCCGCTGCATTCTGGGCTCTGCTTCTCTACCTCGGGATGACTGGCAGGAGAACGTATGAAGCCCTGTCGTCCTGGTGGAACACGGTCTGCTGCGCAGACACTCCCTGTGTCCCCTCTCCAAACGGCTCCCCAGTGTTAAGGTTGCGGTCAAAACGCGGAAAGTTGCTGGAGCTGATCTCCAGCCGGATACAATGCCCCGGCAGGAAGACGTTACTTGTTGCCCACAAATCAACGGTGAACGGATAGGGCTTGCCCGACTCCATCAGTTGGGGCGTGGTCTCAGAATCCCGATAGCGCGCCCGGATGATGCCATCGAGGAGATTCTGCGCATAGCCGTCTGGGTGCACATCCACCAGTTTGGCGGTAAAGTCGGTATCAACCGCCGAGGACGACGCCCATAGAGCAACCGTGACGGGTCCCGTTATTTCCAGCGGTTGCTCTAGCGGGGCGGAGGTGTAGACCAGCACATCGTTTCGCTCTTCGACCGGCCGCTGATCCTGCACGCCGATATCGATGGTAAGGTTGCCACCGCCCAGCGATGGGACGGGATTGTTGGGATCATAGCCATAGGTGTCCGCCCGTTCGCGGCTGGGCGGCACGGTGGACAGCGTGCCGTCTCCGAGCAGGGAGTTGGCCCCCTGCTCGCTGTGCAGGAAATAGCGGACCTGGCGCATATTGGGTGGCGGCCAGTCGGACAGGTTCTGCCAGCGGTTCTCGCCCAAGGTGAAGATGGTGACCGGTGGCTCGTCCACAATGCCGTTGGCAACATCTTTGAGCCAGTAATCGAACCAGCGCAGCAGCGTTTCGTTGAGGTCAATCAGGGCAGCCGGGCCGAAATCGATATCCCCAGTGCCGCGCGAGCTGGGCATATGGTAGGGCAGGAGGTGACCCCAGGGTCCAATGATCAGCCGCTGGCCGGTTCGTGCTACCTCAAACTGACTATTTGCTTTGATGCTCTGATAAGCGCTTGGCCCGCCTTCGGCAAAGATGTCGTACCATGAGGTGACATGCAGCATGGGTGTGCTGACGCTGGCGGCATGGCGGTTCACGTTGGCGCGGTCCCAGTATTCGCCGTTGTCAGCCTGTTTGATGTGCTCGGCAACGTATGGCGCGGTTTCTTTGAGCAGCTCACTCCAGTCTTTGAGGGGTAAATGACGATACCAGTCCTCGGTGAGCGGGGTGAAGGCGTTGAAGCCAAAGCGGGTTTTGCGGGGAAGGGGGAACTCGCCGCCCTCAACATAATCCTTCATCTTTTCGACCAGATCGTTGCGTCCCTGCCGCTTGAGGGTGTTGAGCCCTTTAAAGATGGCATAGGGAATCATCCACCCCCACAGTGACGCACCGCCGGTGTGATAGATCCAGCTGGCATGGTAGTCCGACGAGGCTGAGACAGGCGCCATTGCCTGCAGTGAGGGTGGCATGGGATCATGGCAAGCAATCATATATTGCGTTAGGCCGAGGTAGGACTGTCCGGTTGTCCCAACGCGGCCGTTCGCCCACGGGAGCCGTGCTGCCCATTCGACAGCATCGTAGCCATCGGCGATTTCCTGGAAAATGGTGTCGTATTCGCCGTCGGACTCAAAGCGGCCGCGACAGTCCTGGATGATTGAGACATAGCCATAGCGGGCAAACAAGTAGTTCGGCCCATTGGGATCGTCCGATCCCTTTTTGCTGTAGGGCGTCCGGCTCAGCAGTACTGGAAAACGGCCCGGTGTATCTGGACGCATCACGTCGGCATGGAGGGTCACTCCATCCCGTGTCTGCATCGGAACATTATTTTCGGTGATAACTTTGTATTCTTTTCGTGCTTGTACAATCATAGCTACCTCCATGGGTATTGCTCGTTATCCGGTTTGAGCTGCTCAGCGTTAGGGACAGTGCCTATTGGCTTGCTCCTTTCTTTCCATGGCGGGGGGCACTTGCTTTACTCTTTGGGAGCCCAGCCAGTGGCATACGGAGCATGCATGCGGATAAACGCGCGGAGATGTTTGAACTTCCATTCGCCGTTCACTTTGACATAGTCATCCTCGTAGCGCACAGCAGTCCATTTGGCTTCATTCTGCTTGCGAAAGGTAAACGGTCCCAGAAAATACCAGGTGGCCTTGGCGTGGTTGCCCTCAAGGTTGATGATCGGATTCATAACCATATGCTGGGAAAAGCTAATCAGTTTCTGGAAGGTCTGGAACAGCTGACGAATCGCTGCATGGCCTTGCGCTTGACCGAAATCGCCCCCTTCCCAGATGCCGTCTTCGACAAACAGGGTGGTAATGGTGTCAGGATTATGATCATCATCACAGACCGCGCAGTACCGTGCTTTCAGTTCCTTGATTGCCTCCCGGTCCTCGATTCGCGTAATTCGTTCTTCGAGTGCGGCTATATCCATGGCGTCCCTCCTTTGACCAGCTATAGATAGGCTAGCATGTACCACACTCTGCTGAGAACGCCAAGAGATGGAGAAACGGACCCGCAGGATACCATGCCTTGTCCCTGCTCACTACGGTTAACCCCCTTGTGCTCTGCTCGGCAATAAATCGAGTCTGACCCCAATTATCCCACCAATTATCCCATTATCCCCCATCACCAATTATCCCCCATCAAGCGGAAAGTGGTCAAGTCGAAAATTATCCTTTGCAAGATTACGATCCGCAAATTCGGGAAATCTTTGAAATACCTGACGTTGAAAATCCAAGTCATACCCCGAATACAGCGTCAAAACGTCGAGGTCATTGGGTGCCCGATTCTCCCGAGTCTCAACATCTTCCAGAAAGCTGCCATCGAGCCACTGATAGCCCCGCGTGATGCCGCACGAGCGTATCCGCTCTCGGAATATGAGGAAGTTCTCAAGCATCTCACGGCGCTCCGGTGAAGTAGAGAATCGTTGGCACAGTTCCAAACTCGTACAGGGATATGGTGAAACGTCCGAGGGATCTCTCGGGTCGCCTCTGTGGGGAGGGAGGACTGAATTGTGATCGAAGTCGGGTATTGTGATCGTCATGGGGAAACTCAGGATGTCGGATTAAACGCCTCTTTGAGAATCGCTTGCAAAAGCTGGGCTGCGTGGCTACGAGCCCGCTCAATCTCCGCTTCCAGCTTTGTTTTTGGGCTTCTGAAGTCGGTAGCCAGCCTCAAGAGTCCACGTACCCTTCACAGCAATGAGCGTTGCCGCGCGTCAGCTTTGTCGCCTTTGCCCTTGCGCTTGACGTCGAAGGCGCCGGCGGTGCGCAGGGTGTCGGAGCTGATCAGCGGGCCGTCGCAGATACGGGTGAGAAGGTCGGCTTGGCGGTCTTCCAGGGCGACTAGGCGTCCCAGGACGTGGAGGACGTTCAAGAGTTCCGTTGTGTATTCAGCGAGCCAGCGGTCCGACTGGATTTTCTCCAAGGGTGACGGTGGCCGACGTTCGCCGATGACGGGTCGCGTCCGGTCCTTTTTGCGGTAGCTGAACCAGTGAACCAGCACCCGCTTGCCCGAAACTTCGTACCGCCAGACCTCCGGCGGTACGTTGTCGATGTAGCCCTCGCCCACCAGAAGGCGGCGCTTCCCGGCGTCATAATCGATACGGGCGGGCATCCGGTCCGGGGCGGGGGGGATGGCGCCGTCCTTGGGTATCCGCGGTCCTTCGCCCTTGGGCATGCGCGGCGCGCCGACGGGTCGGCTGTTGGACGGGTCGGCATAGCGCTCGCCGAAGGTGTGCAGCCAGATCACTGCTTCGCCCAAGACGACGGCTTCCTCGAAAAGCCCATCGTCTCGGGTGAGGGGCAGACGCAGTCCGGGTTGTACCAGATCGTCTTGAAAGCGGTGGGTGTAGCCGGGATGGGCCATGACGGCAGCTAGATAGGCCATTACCTGTTGACCGCAGACAGGCGTGCCAAGTTGCTCTACCAGGAAATCTAGGAAGGCACCTTTCACGTTTGAAGCGGCAGCTTGGTTGTCGGCCCAGAGCGGAAAGACGCGCCCGCCGCGTCCGTGGTAGTGATGCAGGTCCGGGACGAGGGATGTAAAGCTGAGAGCCGGGCCATTCGTAGGCGTTCGGTCGTGCGGAACCGTGGCGTAGACCTGCCTTTCGGAGTGGTATTCCCAAAGGGTTGGATTTGGCTGATTGATGACACGACCGTCTGGAATGATCCACTGCCGGTCAAACGACCGGAAGCCGTATCGTGCCGGGGCGATACATTGCCCCGTGTCGGTCGCCGCCGAGTTCGTGCGAAATTCGTGACCGTAGAGACCGCTCTTCAGCGGCTTGTTCACATGCTTGTCGCCGGGCTCCCCATTCCTGAGATGAGGGTGAAACAGTGTCTCCTTCTTTGTGGCGTTAGGCTCCCGCACCAGGGTATCCCAGCGTGCTTCGAGCGACTGCTTGTCCGGGGCAATAACCCACACCCTGCCCGGCATCACGCCGGACCCGTTGTACGTGAAGATATCCTCCAAAGGCACAAAGTCGCCCCAAGCACCGGACGCCTTGGGCAGAAACGACGCGCGCGGCTCGTCCGGGCAGGCAACCCAGCCATCGTCTTCGAGGGAAATGCTGTCGAAGGCGGCGAATTTGTCCTCGCGAGTTTTGCCGTCCAGGGTCCGGTAACGAACCCGCGCAGGCTGGGGCGACGCCGTCCGGCTCTTACGCAGGGCCATAACGATGCACACCGGCTGCTGAACGCCTTGAAAGATGCGGCTGGGAACGGGCGGTTGATGGCCTTCCGGCGAGCAGTCGATCACCCAGATTTCGTCCGCCTCGGCCCGCAGGTCGGCGCGCATCTTCTGGAAGCCAGGGCCGTTCAGGAATCCTGCCGCGGTGATGAAGCAGACGATGCCCGTCTGGTCGCGTTGCCGGCCTCCGAGCTCAACGGGATCGCCGTCGCCGAACACCTTCCAGGCGGCCCAGCGCCAGAAGTATACGTAGAGGTTGCGGAGGTGCTTGGTGTGCGCCCCGACGTTCCATTCGAGCGGCGGCATCCAGTCCGTGAGTGGTGCGGGTCGGTTGTCGCTGCCGTTCTCCACCCAGCCGCCCAGCCCCTTGGCTTTTTCCTTGTAGGGGGGATTGCCGATGACAACGGTGATGCGCTCCTGCTGCTTGATCCGGTTTGCCTGGCGGCGCGATTCACCCAGCGGCATGAGGATGTCCGGGATGTATTCGTCCTCCACAAACGGGTTGCCCAGGGTGTCGGTGACGAACAGCCGTAGCGGGTCGGACCTGCCCGCAAAGGCGTCACCCACGAGTTCCTGCAACTCGGCCACTAGACGAAGCTGGGCCACCGCGAAGGGACCGAGTTGCAGCTCGAAACCGATCAGCCGGGGAATGGCGGCCTCGACCACCCCCGGAATCGCTCCTGGCCCTTGGTCTTCTTCCGTTGTTTCGGCGATGCGTCGCAACACGCCCAGCAGATAGGTGCCGGTGCCGGTCGCCGGGTCCGCCACGGTCACGTCCGGCGAGGCTAGCCCTTCGGTCAGGCCGAAGTAGTCGCCGGATTTCAGCGCTTCATCCACCAGCCGCACCATCGACATGACGACTTCCGGTGGAGTGTAGTACGACCCCGTCTTGCGCCGTAGCTCGTTGTCGTAGGTAGTGAGGAACTTTTCGTAGAAGTAGAGCCACGCCTCTGGGTCGCCCTTGCTGATGGCGTCCCAGTGCACGGCGTCCAGCACGCGCGTCAGGGTGGCCAGCGAGGTTTTCAGGGTTTTCTGGTTTTCGACGTTGTCGGTCAGGAGGCGCAGTGCGGTACCGATCAGGGTGTTGGTCTGGCGCAGTTCGCCGGCCACGCGGTCGAGGCCGTCGCTGAGGGTGATCTTGCGTGCCCGCGCCATGAGCAGCCCGAATGTTACGGCCTGGGCGTAGCCGTCGGCAAAGGCTTCGTTGGTCGCGCTCGGGAACAGCAGCTTGCGCCAGTCGGTGGCAAGGTTGGTCAGCGGAGCGGAGCCCTGGGCCAGTTGTTCGGTCACTTCCTCACGCAGCAACCGGCAGAGCCGGGCCGTCAATTCGGCCAGCGCGGGCGCTGATTTCGGCGGCTGCGGCTGCCATTGGAAGAAGTCGGCGAACAAACTCGGCAGGCTGGACGGGGCTGTCAGCTTGGCGCCGGCGATTTCGATATCGCCATCGAGCGCAATGACCTTACCTTCAAGGTCGCCGTTTCGCCACAGGCTGAAGGCGTTGCCGTCGGTATAGATCAGGTTCGGGAGGGTCTGTAGCTTTTCCCATTGTTCCCGGTCGTGCTTGTTGGTGAAACGCCGAGGGTCGGCGCCTTTGCCCGGCGCTTTGACCTCGATAAAGCCTACCAACGCCGAGTTGAGCGTGATTGCATAGTCGGGCCGCGTCTTGAGATCGGCGAGCGATGTCTCACCCACCGCCGCGATTTTGTCGCTCGGCAGACCGAGGAACTCCGCGATGTCGGAGATCAACCCTTCAAGCGGCGCTCTGAGCTGATCTTCGGGTGCCCCCGAAATCGCGGCGTTGCTGAGCTTGGCTTTCGCCATGCTGCCGAAATCCGAGATAATCGCGTCTAGTGTCTTTCCCACAGTTTAATCCGTTATGTTATGGGCGGATTCTTTTCCCGCGTCGGGGTTAGGATGGGCGTTTTACCTCCACAATCAGCGGGTTCTTGTTTCTGATTCTTCACGCACTTGGTTATGAATCCCACCCGGCTGAAATAGGATGGGGCGTGATGAATTTGGTACAAATGTCGCGCTCGCTGAGGGATTTCTTGTTCATGCGGTTATTGCCACAAAAGTTCCGTCAAGCGGCGATAGTATACAGCCCCGTGATAAAAACCTAGCGCGTTTCACGACCCGTTCCGCTCCCGTCATGCCGGACGTGATCCGGCATCCATGCTTCGACTCCGCCCTTGCGGGCTACGCTCAGCACGAAGGGTCTCCCGTTCGGCCTGAGCCTGTCCTGAGCCAAGCCGAAGGGCGTAGCGGAGCGAAGTCGAAGGGCCTGTCCGGGGCCGGGGACCTGGATTTCTGCCCCTGTTTTCACAGGGGTGACGTTCTTTCGCAGGAATGACGGGCGGCTACACAGCATCGTCATTTGCTCTAGTCATCACCGGAAGTATCAGCGGCAACCTCATACGGGAAATTGACGGTACGGGCTGAGGCGTTATAGCGTAAGCGTATATGCATATATGGGAGATTGGTCCATGACCCGTTGGAATCTCTCCATCCCTGAACAGACGGACCGGACGGTCCGCACCTTCCTTGCCCGGACCGGCGGCAAGAAGGGCGACCTGTCCCGGTTTGTTGATGAAGCCGTGCGCCGTCGCGTGCTGGACCTCACCGTGCGCCAGATCAAGGACTGTAACGCCGGGCAGGACCAACAGGCCCTCCTCGACCTGATTGACGAGGAAGTGGACGCCGCACGTGCGGGTCGTGCTTGATACCCACATCCTGATTGGCGCTCTTATCACCACGGGCACTCCACCCCTACGGTGACCGCCCGTGAAGCCGCCGGAGCCGCATGCTATATCGATCCTCATTCAGTTTTGGATGAGGAGGACCTGATGCATCTCTTACTTAGTCTTTGCGGTCTCATTGTTCTAGCTCCGGCTCTGGTTCAGGCCGCCGTGCTTGAGATTCCCGGTAATGGAGCCAAACTGTCGGGCATCGGGGTCATCTCGGGCTGGAAGTGTGAGGCCAGCGGGCCGATTACGGTCCGGTTTAACGGTGGAGACCCGATTCCCCTGCCGTATGGCAGTGAGCGGTTCGATACCGCCGGGGTGTGTAGTGACACAAACAACGGCTTTAGTACGGTCCAGAACTGGGCGCATCTGGGTGATGGGACCCACACCGCCGTAGCCTACGACAATGGGGTGGAATTTGCGCGGAGTACGTTCGAGGTGGCGACCACCGGGGAGGAGTTTGTGAGAGGGGCGAGTGCCCAGGTTCGGGTGCTGGATTTCCCGTCACCTGGGGAGAGCATGCGGTTTGAGTGGAACCAGAGTACGCAACACCTGGAGATGGTGCTCGGGCCGGAGGGCGAGGACCTGATCAACAGCCTCGCGATGGAATTCGTGCGGATTGAGGCGGGCACGTTCCAAATGGGATCACCGGCGGAAGCGGAGGACCATGAAGAGGACGAAACACTCCACCAGGTGACGATCAGCCAGCCGTTTTACCTGGGAAAGTACGAAGTCACCCAAGCGCAGTGGCGAGCGGTAATGGGAGACAATCCGGCGTTTTTTCGTAACTGTGGTGATACCTGCCCGGTGGAGGGAATCTCCTGGGAGGAGGTCGAGACCTTTATCGCGGAGTTGAACACATGGACGGGAGAGACGACCTACCGGCTGCCAACCGAAGCGGAATGGGAGTACGCCGCCCAAGCCGGGACGCAGACGAGATACCACTTTGGCGATGCGGAGTCCGAACTCTGCCAATATGCGAATCATGCCGACAGCAGCACGGACTTGGCGTGGCGGAACACGACCTGTTCAGACGGTGTCGCCAGCGGACCCGCCCCGGTCGGGAGTTACCAGCCCAATCAGTGGGGGCTGTATGATATGCACGGCAACGTCTGGGAGTGGGTGGCGGACTGGTATGGAGAATATCCTGCTGATTTGGTCACAGACCCCCAAGGCCCGGCCACGGGCACTAGTCGGGTTCGTCGCGGTTGTGGGTGGCGCAGCCACGCTGACTCGTGTCGCGCGGTGAATCGCCACCCCTATGCGCCGAGCGATCTCAACATCAGCCTCGGCTTCCGCCTGGCAAGAACGATTCCATAGCCTTATTTCAGCTTTTTATGGGGAATCGAATTGATTGCCCGCCATAAAGGAATAGAGTCAGGCATGTATATTGACTTACGGGAGGCCCATGAATAAAGAGGAGAGGGCCGTGTTCTTCGAGGATAGGAGGGGGCAATCAGGACACTTTGCTTGGCTTGTCTGCGGCTTGACTTGCCCGGAGGAACAGCGTTGAATGAACCCATGAGGCGGTTCTTGGTCAGGTGGGTTTTGGTCCTGCTTCTGCTGGTGTTCCCGGCTGCTGTCTGGGGCTAGACCGTGGGGGAGATAGAAGCGGTGTTTTGGCGGAGTGTGGTGTGTCGTGAAGTTAGGGGGTCGGGCATGTATATTGACTTAAGAACGTAATCGAGTCAGGTCGCAAAATAGCTGCACAGCTACAGCGGGCAATCCTGGGGTAGGGGGCGTAAACAGCAGGAGTCTGTCGGATGAAGCCTATTACCGGGGCGGAGAGATAAGAGGGCGAATACAAGATTCGCCCCTACAGAAAACACCCCAAAACACGCAAAAATTACCCTGAAACTGCCCTGAAAATACCCTGAAATACTACCCAAAAACTAATGTTGCATTTTGAATGTAAAGTCAGGAGGTCGGGCATGCGTATTGACTTATTTCTGAAATACCTTGAGCAGCCTAGCCTTGCATGAACTTGGACAAGGGAGTGGTGTGGGTCTCAAGCAAAAGATGAACATGATTGGACATGAGCACATAAGCGTAGAGGGTGAGATGATATCGCTGCCGGTAATGCTCTAAGCGGTCCAGATACCCGGTAAGGTCGGCATCGTCATGGAAGAGGGTTTGGCGGTGGTTGCCTCGGGCGATGACATGGTAGAGGGCCCCGGGGAATTCGATTCTAGGTTTTCTAGCCAAGTCAGCACTCTAGGAAGTAATGTTCAACAAGTCAATATGCATGCCTGACCTCTAAATCCATTCGCTACTACGCCCTCGGCTTCCGCCTAGCGAGAACTCCCTAACCCTTTGCACTTTTACCCTTTTACGCTTTGTGGTGGTGGGGGGCAGGCGCCCAGCGCGGCGCCCCTTAGGGCGCGCCAAGCGGGCGGCCTGGGGCGGGTCTGGGGGGTCCAGGGGCTTTGCCCCTGGACGCGGCGGTCTGGCTAATCAGGCGCTGACCTTGGAATCTTAGTGAATGTAACCCGGATGAAGGGGAACGGAATCCGGGGTCACTACTGGAAACCGCGGCAGCGGCGCGTACAGGGTGCTTGAGGCTAGATTGATTCCCAGGCATAGTATAGGGCCCCATGATTAAAGTCAAAAATCAAGACGCGACCCTTTTCCTTTTTCTGCCCATTGTCCGATCTATGCTTCGACACTGAGCCTGCCCGGTCGCTGTGAACGGGGCTCTCGAATGACGATTTCTACGTCACGCCCAAGTGCCATCAGCAGGCGCAGGAGTCGCTCCACGGAATACTCCCGGAAGTTTCCCCGCAGAAGCCGCGAAACGTCGGGTTGGGACAGTCCAAGCAACTTCGCCGCCTCGACCTGCTTGAGTCCGCGCTGGCGAATGATCTTGTCAATGCGGGTGACGAGTTCCGCCTTGAGCAGGTGAGCTTCGGCGTCAGGGCGTCCCAGGTCCGCGAACACGTTGCCGCTGCCACGTTCGATCTTCATTTTTTTCTTCTTCATTGATCTACCCTTCGCCATAAGTGTGGGTGTAGTGCTGCTCCGCTGCCTTCAGCCTGCGCTTGACCAGATCGATTTCCTGCTTCGGTGTCGCGGTACCCCGCTTGGCCTTCTTCTGGAAGGCATGCAGGACATAAATAGCTGCCTTGAACCGGACCGTGTACACCGCCCGGAAGGTGTCGCCGTCGTGACGGGAGACGACCTCCAGGACATGGGGACCCAACCCCTTGAGCGGTTTTGCGTCGCGGTGTTTGAGTCCGACCTGGGCCTGATACAGGGCAAAGCCGACTCGGTCCCTGCACGGCGGCCGGAAACCTCTTCAGGTCTCCTTTGCTCGAGCCGACCCATTCGACAGGCTTCAGCACCTCATTGGCCATATCTAATTATAGTGATTTCACCATATTTGCGCAAGCGCCATTCTGACGGTGGGTGCGCCAACACCGCTTGAACCACACCCCCTCACCCCATCCCCATGTCAGAGAAGCGGCTGATTTGACTTGAAGCAGTCAACTAGGGACATTCTTGAATTAGAGAAATCGATTGTTTCTTTGCGTGTGTTGACGCTTACGTAACGTTTGATCCGTCTCCCCAGGACATCGACCGTGGAGGAGGTCAGGGGGTCGGGCATGCGTATTGACTTAAGAACGTAATTCGAGTCAGGTCGCAAAATAGCTGCACAGCTACAGCGGGCAATCCTGGGGTAGGGGGCGTAAACAGCAGGAGTCTGTTGGATGAAGCCTATTACCGGGGCGGAGTATTTAGCGGCGGAGCACTATCCATCTCAGGCTGCCTTTTACATGACCGCCTAACGGGGGGGGGAAGATAAGAGGGCGAATACAAGATTCGCCCCTACAGAAAACACCGCAAAAACACCGCAAAAATTACCCTGAAACTGCCCTAAAAATACCCAAAAACTAATGTTGCATTTTGAATGTAAATTATTTTCATTTTAAGTGTCAGTTTACAGGTCATGGATAATCTTAAAGCCCATAAGGTGCACGGGATTGAGAAAGCCCTTGAGAAGGCGGGGGCAGGGGTGGTGTACAAGTCGCCTTATTCACCTTTGTCGGATGAATCAGAGATCGCTAATAGTCCTGCCATGAGGAAGAAATGCGTTTTAATTTTTGGCATATTTACCCACGGCCTTACGCCCGTGGTCCTCTGTTAATGTTTGCTGGATTGTCTTAGGCCTCTTATATCTCTTTTTCGACTAATACCCCGTCTTCTTGCAGTTTCCGCACTTCCTCAGGCGTATGTCCAAGATAGGTCGTCAGAATCTCTTCGTTGTGTTGTCCGAGGGTGGCAGCTTCAAGAAGGAGGTCTTCAGGGAATCCCGAGAACTTGATGGGAAACCCAGGAACATCAAGATCACCATGCAGGCGGTCATGAATCGTCTGGACCGTGCCACGCTCACGCAGATGGGGATACTCGAGCGTTTCGACAACGGATAATACTGGGGCCACGGGGACATGGAATTTTTCCAAGTAGGCAACTGCACTGGGAACATCAGAAAAGGTCTGGAGCCAATCTTCAAGGAGCTGGGTGACCTCGTCTCGGCGTTTTAGCCGGGCTCGGTCCATGCTGTAGTCAGGATGATCAATCAGATCAGGCCGTTCCAGAGCCCGGCATAGATCGGCCCAGTGGTGTAATGGCGCCATAATCACCAAGTAGCCCCCAGCGCCACGGAACACACCAGCTGGGCAGGCATAGGTCATATGGCGGCCTACCCGAGAGGGTTTCATCTTCCCATTGGTTGCTTTGGGCTGGTGCACATTGACTTCATGATAGTGGTAGTAGACATCGAGGATGGCAACATCGAGGTGTTGGCCTTCGCCAGTTTGGTCACGGTGACGCAAGGCAGCAAGCACGGCCAGTGCGCCATGCACGCCGGTGCTAACATCTCCTATGGCAACCGGGGTAATATACGGGGCATCCCCTGGTTCACCGATCATTGAGGTTACACCGGAGTAGGCTTGGGCAATGTAATCATAGCCAGGTTTATGGGCCAGCGGACCGGTCTGTCCCATAGCTGAGATGGAGCAGAGAATAATGTCAGGTTTCAACTCCTTGAGCCGTTCATAGTGCAGCCCCATGTCAGCCATAACCCCAGGTTTAAAATTCTCAACCACAATATCCATCTTGGGAACCAGTGAGGTCACCAGGGCCATTCCCCGTGGATCGCGCAAATTGACGCACAAGCTCTTCTTGCCCCGGTTATGTTGGACATAGGCAAGGCTGCGGTTATTGCGAAAAACGGAGGCATTGCGGATCAAGTCTCCCTTTGGAGCAGATTCGACTTTAATGACCTCGGCTCCCATCTCGGCCAGCATCCGGGTACAGCTCGGACCAGCAACCGCGCGGGTGAAATCAAGCACCCGCAGACCGCTCAAAACATGTTGTGTTCCAGTAACCATATTAAACCCTATCTCGACCCTACTGAAGTCGAAAGAGACTCGATGCGTAGTCCCTCAATACGATCGAAGTGATTCCGATTATTGGTCAGCACGGTCAGGTTATGCTGCAACGCCGTTGCTCCAATAAGACAGAAAGCGCTGATATCAGGGTTCTTATTTGGCCGCCAGGGGAACCCTATCCTCTTCGCGAGCAATCTCCGGTCTGACCCCAATCCGCCACTCACGGGAGAGATCCTGGGCGTGGACCATGCGAGCATAGTAGCCGTTGCGGGCCAGAAGCCCCTCGTGAGTCCCCTGCTCGACCACTTGTCCCTTATCAAGAACAATAATCAGGTCAGCATTGCGAATAGTGCTGAGGCGGTGAGCAATGGCCACCGTGGTGCGGTGTGCCGTGAGCCGTGAGATGGCCTCTTGGATGAGATGCTCGGTTTCGGTATCAACCGAGGAAGTAGCCTCATCGAGAATCAAGATAGGGGCGTCCTTTAACAGCGCACGGGCAATAGACAAGCGTTGCTTTTGACCAGCCGACAGCCGGACCCCGCGCTCCCCAACGAGCGTGTCATACCGGTCCGGTAAGTTGAGAATGAATTCCTCTGCATTAGCCGCACGTGCAGCTACTATCATTTCCTGCTCTGTGGCTTGCGGACGGCCAAAGAGGAGATTCTGGCGCACGGTGCCATGGAAGAGAAAAACATCTTGCAGGACTATGGCAATATGGCTCCGCAGGAAGTCAAGATCCAGAGAGCGAACGTTGTGACCACCAATCAGGACTGAGCCTTCCTGGGGATCGTAAAAGCGGGGAATAAGGTTGGTCGCAGTAGTTTTACCGGCGCCGGTTGCTCCTACCAAGGCCACCACTGCGCCTTCTTTGATTTTAATGTTCACATCGAAGAGAACCGGCCGATCCGGCTGATAGGCAAAAGTCACCCCTTGTAGGGCGATGTCCCAGGTCATCCGCTCAGGCCGCAGGCCGTCTGGTGGGCTGACAATATCAGAGCGCAGGTCGAGAAGATCAAAGACACGTTCTGAGCTAACCGTTGCTTTCTGGAGTGTGTCGTTAGTATTGGCCAGTTGCAAAAACGGTTGGTAGATCTGGGTGAGATAGACAATGAATACAAAGAGATCCGCCGCGCTGACAGAGCCGCTCAGGGCCATGGCACCACCCAGCAACACTACAAGAATGATGCCTACTCCATTGGTTACCTCAATAACTCCCACTGGAACAAACGAGAGAGTAATGGCGCGCAGCATGTCATCCCGCAGTCCCCGGCTGCGGGTCTCGATCTCGCGAGCCTGTTGCTGTTCCTGAGTAAACGACTTGATCACGGTCACCCCGGAAATGTTATCCTGGACCTGTGCGCTAAGATCCGCAAGCTTCTCCCGCACCGGACGCCACGAGACTCGTGTCTTGGAAATCGAGCGAAAAACAATCCAGCTAGCAAAGGGTAGCGGCAGAAGAGCCACAAGGGCAAGTTGCCAGTTGAGGTAGAAGAGTACGCTAATCATAGCCGTGGGCAGGACAAAGGCTATGGTTGTTTCCGGAATACCATGAGCAATAAAGTCCTCGATGGCTTCAATGTCGTTGACCGATCGGGCCATTAGTGATCCAGTCCTCTGGTTGTGAAAGAAACCGTGTGGCAGGCTCTGCAGGTGGGTGTACACGCGCACCGTGAGGCTGTGCAGTACGTCGAAAGACGCTGCATGAGAAAAACGGCCATAGCTATAGCGGCACGCACCACGGCAGAGATAAACCAGCAGAAGCAGCACGGCAATACCGATTAGCGCCTGGGGCGTCCCCCCGCCTTCGGTGATCCACTGGATAATACGGCGGATGAGCAGCGGCGGAATTAGCCCGGTGCCGGCAAAGAGCAGGCCAAAAACCACTGCTAAGATCATCTTCTTTCTGCTCTCGCGCAGTAACTGCAACAGACCCATAAGAAAATTCATGTAGCCCCCTGCTAGCTTCTTAGCAAGTTGCTAAAAAGGTTCCTCTTTGTGCTTCGACACGTAGGGGCAACCCTAGGTGGTTGCCCTCCTGTGGGTGGCCACCTAGGGCCACCCCTACCCTCTTTTCCCCTAACCTAATATAGTGTTACGGGGCAGTAGACAGCACAATTTTATGATAAAAATGAAAGAAACACAAAGAACATAGAGTTGCACTATATCGCAGCCCAGAAGGGAGGGCCAGTATGTCTTTTCAACTTCGGCATACTATTAGTGGCGAGGAAATTACTGTTGTGGCAATCGGCCTGTTTGTTGCTCCCAACAAGATGCTACTCGAACTCATGCGTCTAGGTGTACAGGTGATCTTCATTGAGCCCATTATCGGCCTCCACGGAGGCCGTGGGCAGCCCGACCGGAACCGTGGCCCGCTTAGTAAGGAGGGTGTTAGCATTCCCTGGCAAGTACTCCATCGAGGGATGAAAGCTATTGCCGTGGATTTCCACCAGGATGAGGGCAAACAGTTAGTTCTCGATCTGATCAAAAAAAACGGTTTGCTTGTTAGCAATTGGCCCACGCGCCTGGCTCCCTGGCTTTTACACAGTCATTTAGTGGAATACTGTGGCCCACAAGTGATTAAGATTCAGTTTGACGGTGGGTATGACGGCCGTGTGGCTAATGACTACTCGATGCAAGGGGCAACCGGCTTGGCCTATGCCACCGGGGAGTCTGGTGGGAGACCGTTAACCGTTCCCGCGGCCTTTTTTGACATGATCACAGGGCTGCACGGAGTAAACGCCTTCCATATCGCCCTAAGCCATTTGGCAAAAACCGGCGAGGGAGGCTGCTACACGATCTCGCTGGAACAGGTGGCCTTCCAAACCCTAGCTGAGGTGGCCTGGTATCCACACGCTGAGGTGACGGGCGAAAAGCGTGAACCCATCGGGGATAATCTATTGGACTCTGTCCATGGTCACTATCGCACCCAGGATGGAAAATTTGTTACTCTAAACCTTTTGGGTGAAGGGACGGTGCGCAGGCTACGCGAGGCAACAGAAATGCATGACCTTGCCTACAACGCGCAAGGGCGTGAGATTCGTGGTGACCATGCCCGCTACCGAGTGGTCGGGGAGATTAAACAGCAGATTACCAATTGGATTGCCGCCCGCTCGCAAGAAGAAGTGCTGAGCATTCTGCAAGGGGCCGGGCTAATAATAGAGCCCTGTCGGGATAGCCTTGAGGCGCAGAAATATGCCCAGACCCTGCCGTGTTTTCACCCGGCCGATGATGCTAGCCTGGGACCGATCCATATGCCTGGGCCGGTCATTGACACGCCTTGTATAGAGCAGATTGTGCTCCCCAGCGCTCCACGTCCTGGTGAGCATACCTATGAAGTTCTCCAAGAGATGCTGGGGATAAGCCCCGAAGAAATTGCCGAGCTGGAAAGACGGGAGATCATTGCCGGTTTGCCTACAGATGAAAAATTGTAGCCTGGACGCAGCGAAGCGCAATCCAGGCATTTTTTCCGTTGAAAAGGAGGTAGCCATGAAAATCGGAGTTTTTATATTTGCTACGAATCACTCGCCTGATCCGGCCGCTTTAGCCAAGAGGGCTGAAGAGCTGGGATTTGACTCTTTCTGGGTTCCTGAGCATGCTATTATCCCGGTCAAGGCCACTACACGTTTCCCAGCCTCCGCAGATGGCGTCATTCCTGATGCCTATGGCCGTATTGTTGATCCTTTTGTGGCCTTGGCACGGGCCTCTGCGGTCACTAAAACCATAAAGCTGGGAACCGGGATTTGTCTGGTCCCGGAGCGCAACCCGCTACTTTTGGCTAAAGAGATTGCTACCCTTGACCATTACTCTGGCGGGCGGTTCATCTTTGGCATTGGCGCCGGCTGGCTAAAGGAGGAGACCGAGATTATGGGGGGTAACTTTGCCCACCGTTGGACTCAGACTCGTGATGCCATTCTGGCCATGAAAGAATTGTGGACCAAGGAGGAAGCCGAGTATCATGGGCAGTACTACGATTTTCCTGCGGTAAAGTCCTTTCCCAAGCCCGCGCAGAAACCCCATCCTCCGATTTTTCTGGGGGGGACGGCCAAGAATGTGTTTAAGAGAGTAGTCGAATGGGGTGACGGATGGATGCCCTCGCGTGCGTCCGTGGAGGAAATAAGGCAGGGACGGGAGACGCTAAATGAGCTGACAGAGAAAGCAGGTCGGGACCCCCAGTCCATAGAAGTTATGGCATTTGGGCGGCCTGGCCAGTTTAGAGATCGTGCAGAGGTCAAAGACCTGGAAAAGGCCGGCGTTAGTCGTATGACTATCTGGCTCACACAAACTGAAGGAAGTGGAACTATAGCCGAAATAGAAGAACTTGCTGGTAAGGTTCTGGCCTGATTTGACCGGCAGTAGCTGAGGGCTTGTTTCTGGAGTTATTTCTAGTATGAAGATGGCAAAAAAATGTGAGGAGAGATCCCTATGGCTAGTGAGCAGCTTCAGACCGTAATACAGAATCTCAAGTCAATGGCAGGGAACGCGCCTCCGACTATTGAAGGTCTCCGTGCCTCATTTGAAGAAATGGCGTCGCAGACCCCGATTGCGAACGACATCAAGTGTGAACCAGTAGATGCTGGTGGTGTACCTGCCGAGTGGGTTGTTGCCCCTGGAGCGGCGCAGTGATCGGGTCCTGCTCTACCCGCATGGTGGCGGCTACGTGCTTGGTGCGGTCAACACCTCAGGTAGGTGGGCATAGCCCATCATACCTGGGACTATCTTATTGAGGCTTATACCAGTGAAAAGAACGAAACAAAAAGCTAATAAAATCCCTTTCTTCCTTCTTTTTATCCTATGCTTTACACCCCTATGGGCTCAGGCAGAGGAAAATGGCGCACAGGAAAGAATCCTTTCGGTTTTTCATCCTTATCGTCAGGGTTCACCCCAGATAGAGGGCATCTCTCCGGGGATGAAAATCGATCAAAGCAATGTTCAGGTAGCCCAAGAGGTGCTTCCACCCGAGATTCTTAAGTACCTGCAAGCTGGGGATTTTGCCATCACGGTGCAGGAGACTACGGACACGCCTCTGAGGGAAGCATATATTAAGGCCACTATGGAACGTTACGCCCAAGTGGAGCTAGGAGATGGGGAGCTAAAGAACTATGTGGCTGGGCTCCCCTTTCCCTTGGTTGATAGCCAAGATTCTCAAGCGGCGGAGAAAATAGCCTGGAACCTCCGTCACCGTGACTGGGGGGATACCTCGCAGTTCTGGCCTACCAGCGAGCTGCGCAGTAGTAGTGGTGTAGTGGAAAGAACTACAACCTTCTATGCGGTTTCCATGTATGGCATGCACCTACCCGAGCCTACTAATAATCATTCAGAGTGGGAGAAAGACGGCATTCTCAGAAAGATGTACATGCGTATGCTGGCCCCGGCTGACATGGAGGGCAGCCAAGTGCTGAGCCACGTCTACGATAAGGACTCTGTTGCTGATGACCTGTGGCTCTATGATCCCAAAAGCCGGCGTGTCCGCAAGGTGGTTTATAACCCCTACGAAGCTTCTGAGGGTGGGGAACTGCTGATGGAGGATAGGGGAGGGTTTGGCGGGTATATCCGCGACTATGAGTGGAAGTATTTGGGAGAGAAGGTGGTCCTGGCCCCAGGCTCAATTAAGACAGCCGAACCCACGTTGGGCGGTAGAGGAAGGTGGTATCCACTGGATCCCTGGGAATTGCGCAAAGCCGTAGTTGTTGAGGCCAGACCCAAGAAATCCCATCCGGTCTACAGCCGCCGGGTGTTATATATTGATTTGCAGACTTATGTAGCCCTTTACTCCTTAACCTATGACCATGAAGGCAATCACAAGCGAACCTTCTTGTTAGTGCATTTACATCCGGAATTTAACCCGTGGAGTAGTGAGGTGAAGGTCCCGCGGATTGCTGCTCAGCTATCCATTGACTACCAGAGGGAGCGGGCTTCGATCTTTCAGACCCATAAGGTTATCCACAATGAGCCCCTGGATGAGAAAATATTTAAGACTAGGACTCTCATGCGCTACGGGAAATGAGTCTGGCCAGGCTTCCCGAACTTTACAGAATGGCTGATCTCAGGGGGCATTTGCTCTGAAAATCTGCGGTTTTCTGGTAGAGGCGGGTTTCAAACCCGCCTCTACCCCAGTGTTGCTTAAAGTCCTGAAACTACAGAATAAAGTCCTCTTGCATCCTGCCAAGTTGTCAACTTTGAGTAAATCTGTTCTCCCACGCGGATCTTAGTTGGCAGTGAAATGCTGGATGCAGACAAATAAGCGGTATGGGTGAGTATGTCTTAGCCATAGACCAGGGGACAACCGGGACCACGGTGATGATCTTTGACCAGGCGGGAAACGTGGTGAGCCGGGCCTACCTAGAATTCCCCCAATACTACCCGCGGCCGGGCTGGGTGGAACACGATCCGGAGGAGATTTGGTCAGTAACGCAAAAAGCCATCCAGCAAGCCTGGGGTAAAAAACGCCTCCCCTGGTCCGCTCTGGCTGCTATTGGCATTGCTACTCAGCGAGAGACTACGGTTATGTGGAATCGCAAGACCGGTCGCCCTATCCACCGAGCCATAGTCTGGCAGGACAGACGTACAGCCCCCTTGTGTGAGAGCTTAAAGGCGCAGGGTCTTCTTGACACCTTTCGTCACAAGACTGGCCTTGTTCTTGATCCGTACTTTTCTGCTAGCAAGATTGCTTGGCTACTAGCGCATGTGAAAGGAGCACGTCGCCAGGCAGAGAGGGGAGATCTATGTTTTGGCACCATTGATAGTTGGCTCTTGTGGAAGCTTAGCAATGGGGAAGTGCATGCTACGGATTACACCAATGCCTCCCGTACCCTCCTTTTTAACCTCCATACCCTTACCTGGGATGAAGAGCTTCTGTCCCTGTTAAACATTCCTCCTTTACTTCTCCCTCGTGTTTTTCCTTCTAGTGGCCCCATTGTCGAGACCCGTTTAGGAGTACTGGGTAGCGGCCGCTTTAGCAGGGTACGCATACCAGTGGCTGGCATTGCCGGGGATCAGCAGGCAGCCCTTTTTGGCCAGGCATGTTTTCAGCCGGGAATGGTAAAAAATACCTATGGAACCGGCTGCTTTGTCCTTATGCATACAGGCGAGCGTTCTGTCCTCTCTGAACAGGGTCTTCTCAGCACGCTGGCCTGCAGTGCAGAAAGTAGACCAGGCTGTGCGCTGGAGGGGTCTATATTTATTGCTGGAGCAACCCTTCAATGGCTCCGGGACGGTTTGGGCCTTATTACCGAAGCGGAGGAGTCAGAGCGTCTCGCTCGCGAGGTCAACTCCACCCTAGGGGTATACCTTGTTCCTGCCTTTGTGGGCTTGGGATCTCCTTACTGGGATGCAGAGGCGCGAGGTGCCGTTGTAGGGCTCACCCGCGGGACAACCAAAGCCCATCTTGTTCGGGCGGCTCTAGAAGCAATTGCCTATCAGACGCGCGATGTAGTAGAAGCTATGACCGCAGAGATCGGGCAGGACCTAACCGGCTTAAGAGTAGACGGAGGAGCCGCGGCCAACGATTTCCTTATGCAGTTCCAGGCTGACATATTGGGCGTTCCCGTAGATCGACCCCAGATTGTGGAGACAACGGCTCTGGGGGCCGCCTTTCTTGCTGGTCTGGGCGTGGGCTTCTGGTCGTCCCTTAAGGAGCTAGGCCAAGTAAGGAAAACAGAGAAAGTTTTTCGGCCCAAGATGAAAAGCAGCGTGCGAGAGGAGCTTTACCAGGGATGGCAGGACGCCGTGGAAAGGATAAAAACAAAGAGGGTTCCCTGTGCTGCTGGATAACTGATTGATCCCTGCTGCTAATGTTTTCCGAATACAGACTGCTGGAGTGCCGCGATTTTCTCCATAGTTACCGGCGGGAGCGGACCAGCCTCCGCCGCAGATACTGCTTCGGCCAACTCGGTTCGGTTCTTGGCACCGGTTACCACCGTGCTCACGCCTGGCAGGCTGAGAGCGTAGCGCATGGCCCCAAAGGCAAGGGAGAAGGGCTCTTCGGCAGTTAGAAAGCCAAGGTGTTGGTGGGCAAGGGTGAAATCCTTGGCTACGGGATGATCCGCGGGCAGCTCGCGATCAAGGGTTGCGGTGAGAGAACCGGCAGCAAAGGGGCGGATACCAAACACGCCGAGCCCTGCGGTCTGTGCCAGTCGCACCATTTCCTGATGATCTCGGTGGAGGGCATCCCCTGGTGCTCCCATTTCTCCCTCCGAGCACATGATATTCGTTACCAGCTGTACAGTCTGTAGCCTGCCGTCGGCGAATAATTCGCGGACCATGTCATGCCGGGCAATACCGGTAAATCCTAGAGCCCGCACCAGCCCTTCTTCCTTTAGCTTCTGCATGGTCTCCAGAATACCTCCTGCACCGATGACCTCCTGCAGGGTAAGCCGCCGAGGAGAGACGGGTTCCTGGGGTTCGACCTGGTTGTGAAGCTGGAAAAGATCGATCTGGCCGAGTCCCAGGCGTATGACGCTTCTCTCTAATGAACGACGTACTACCCCGGGAAGATCTTTTCGTTCGTCAGGCATTACCATGACCTTGGTCGCAATAAGAGGCTTGGGATCAAGATCCGGCCAGGCTTGGCCCACAATCTCTTCTGCTTTACCTGTACCATAGACCGGCGCTAGATCGATAATATTGATTCCGCTGGCCACGGCCTGCTTTACCGTCTCAACACACTCCTCCTCGGTCGTTGGCCCCCATACCATCCCGATTCCCCCACCGCCCAGGGTGATTTCTGATACCGTAAAGCCGGTTTTGCCGAGTGTCCTCTGGTTCATGGGTTCCCCCATTCTGCTTTTTTCTAGTGCATTGTACACCTAAGGGCGGGTAGGAACAATGAAAAAAGGGCTTGATTTTCTCGTTGACCACCAGAATAGCAGGAGTACAATGTGGGCTGAGCCTAAGCAAAAAAAGGAGGGAATATGCGTTTCGGATTTTTTGATCAATTGCCATGTGCAGAAGAGCAGTCGGAGAGCCAGCGTTACCATGACATCCTGGCTCAGATCGAGCTCGGGGACAAGGTAGGATTTGATACGGTCTGGCTTGGGGAATTGCACTTTGGTCGTAGCTCCTCGATCATGCCTTCCCCTCTCATGGTCTTGGCGGTGGCGGCGCAGCGTACCCAGCGTATCCGCCTGGGAACGGCTGTTACGCTCTTGCCCCTGCACAACCCGATGAAAATTGCCGAGGAGGCCGCCACCGCCGACATCCTCAGCGGTGGGCGCCTGGAGTTGGGGGTCGGGAGAGGAACCGCGCCAGTCCATTACACTGGGTATAATGTGCCACAGGAAGAGAGCCGGGAACGATTTGCCGAAGCACTTGAGGTCATTATCCAAGCCTGGACAAGTGAGCGTCTTTCCTACCAGGGTAAGTATTTTCATGCCCAGGACCTGCCGGTTGTCCCTAAACCGGTACAAAAGCCGCACCCGCCTATTCGCTTGGCTGCCAACAGCCCTGATACCTTCACCATTGCCGGAGAACTTGGTACTCCCATTTTTGCTTCGCCGCTGATCAATCCACCGGACAAGCTGCGTGAGTACCTGGCGGTGCACCGAGATATCCTCAAGGCGGGAGCGAAGCAGGATGTGGCCCTGATGTTTCCTGTCCATGTGTCAAGCAGCCGGGCGCAGGCACGTGAGGAGTGTGAGGCCAGCCTTATGCACTTTTTTCGCGCAGCCGGTGAACGGCTAAAACCCTTGGGTGAGACTAGCATCAAGAGCTTTGAAGCCTTTCAACAGGTACTGGCCAGGCTGGAGCGAGTGACATACGAGGGCATTGATAGAAACATGGGGGTGTTTGGTGACCCGGATCATTGCATAGAGAGGATTAAAGCCCTACAGCAGGAATTCCACATGGACGAATTCATTGGTTACTTCAATCAGGGTGGGCTGGTGGACCATGCCATAGTCAGACGATCAATGGAGCTGTTTGCCAAGGAAGTGATGCCGCATTGCCGGTAAGGAGGGATCTATGGCTGGGGCGATAGAAGGGGTGAAAGTTGTTGAGTTAGCCATCTGGGCCGCCGCTCCCGGAGGTGGAGCCATTCTGGCAGATTGGGGAGCCGAGGTGGTCAAGGTCGAGGATCCAAACGGAGGAGACCCGTTTCGAGCCTTTTTGTCTCTGGGCGTCGGGGCGGCGATCACCTCAATCAACGGTGTCTTTGAAAGCGACAACCGCAACAAAAAAAGTATTGCCGTTGACATCCGTACTCAAGAGGGCCAGGAAATTGTTTATCGACTGGTAGAGCAAGCCGATGTTTTCCTGACAAATTTCCGGCCCGCTGCCATAGAGCGTTATTGTATGGGCTACCCAATCATCAAGGCACGCAATCCTCGCATTGTCTATGTGGGTCTTACCGGCTATGGGCATACTGGCCCGGAGAAGGACCGTGCTGCTTATGACTATGCGGGCTTTTGGGCTCGTTCCGGAATTATGGCATCCATGGGAGAACCGGGCACGCCTCCGCCCAGCCAGAGGCCGGGAATGGGAGATCACACCACTTCCATCGCGGTTGTTGCTGCGACCTCGGCGGCCCTTTTTGCCCGCGAGCGAACCGGTGTGGGACAGGAGGTCCGCCTTTCTCTCTTTCGTACCGGCATGTGGGTAGACTCGATGGATATTCAGACTGCGCTTTTGACCCGTCAGGACATTACGCGCCTAAGCCGCAAATCTGTGGGCAATCCCCTGTTCAATGCCTACCGAACCAAGGATAACAAATGGCTCTACTTGGTCATGCTACAGAGTGATCGTCACTGGCCGGTCTTCTGCCAAGTCATTGGCAAGGAAGACCTTCCGCAAGATCCGCGTTTTGTGGACGCCGCCGCCCGGCGAGAAAACGGCAGCACCTTAGTGGCTATTATTGATGCAGTGCTGGAGAACAAGACACGGGCCGAGTGGGCCCGAATCTTGGATGAGGCGGGCATCTTCTGGGGTCCGGTGCAAACTGTAGAGGATGTTATTCACGACCCCCAGGCGCGGGAGAATGGGGCCTTTGTGCCTTTGGATCATCCTTCCGGGGAGAGGATGGAATTGGTTGCCAGCCCCATTGATTTCAGCGAAACCCCCGCTAGTGTTCGCCATGCAGCCCCAGAGCTGGGCCAGCACACCGAAGAAGTCTTGCTGGCGGCAGGGTATGCATGGGAGGACCTGGCCGGGTTAAGAGAAAAAGGGATTATTACGTAAGCGTCAAGGTGCGTCCGAGTGCTGCCTGGCAGTAGAATGGGCACTGCTTAGCGGTTACCGCCGACCTATAGCTTTGCATCTTACTCTAGTGATAATCCACAATCTTGACATTGTAGGACCCTCACCCCAGCCCTCTCCCGCGGCTTTGCGAGAGAGGGAGGTGGTTGATGGCAAAGGCTTTTAATCTCCTCCAAGGCGCTCCTGGCCTTGGTTGGCTCCTTGCCCATCGGTTGTTATAACCCCATCCCCTGGGAAACTTCTCTGAGTAGGGCAGCGTTATCTCCGTGGCCGGTACGACAGGCAGTAACCCGGCCACGCAGAGGACGGCCGAGGAGATAGAGATCTCCCATAAGGTCGAGAACTTTGTGGCGCACCAGTTCATCGGGGAATCGCAGCGGGGGATTAATCACCCCACTCTCACCAATAAGAATGCAGTTATGGAGGCGGCCGCCGCCGGCCAGCCCCATTTTCTCTAGCTTTTCAATATCTTTCAGAAAGCCGAACGTGCGAGCCGGGGCAATTTCTTCTCGAAAAGAGTCAGGACCGCGATGAACATAAGTATACTCCTGATGTCCGACTGGTGGAGGATAAACGAGAGTATAGCGTATTTCCAGGCGGTCAGCGGGCTCAATCATAATAAACTTCTCATCCCGTTCCGGGTCGCCAATGGCATAAAGCCGATCAATGACGATCTCTTCGGTTTCTCTCCCCTGCTCCTTAATGCCCGCTTCCTCCATCATCCTACAGAAATCCAAAGCCGAGCCGTCCAGGACCGGCACCTCGCTCTGTATCTTGATAAGCAGGTCTGTGATTCCATGCCCGTGCAGCGCTGAGAGCAGGTGTTCTACAGTCTTGGCAGCCATGCCACCATGGTAGAGGTTTGTGGCATAAGCGGTTGAGTCCACATAGCGTAAATGAGCGGGGATGGTCACGTCGGAGGAGATACTGCCAAAGACAATGCCGCTCCCAGGTGGTAGGGGGTGAAGAATCAGGCCGGTTTTTACTCCGGAGTGGAGTCCCTGGCCATGCTTCACTACACTGTGCCTGATCGTTCGTTCCGGCAATATTTTTCCGTTCTTGTCCTGGTCGGCCCAGCCTTCGACTGGCCTCAGGGTAGATGGGGAACGCAAAAGTTTAAATAGAGATGTGGATTCCTGCGTCTCGGTCTTTTGCCCCAAGGCCCGATAGACGGTCTGGAGGAGCGTATCAATGGAAAAGGGCTTCTCAATAAAATCTGCTGCTCCCAATTTAGCCGCCCTAACCGCGGTCTCAATAGTGCCGTGACCCGAGATTACTACCACTGGTAATCCCGGTATGTGCTGCTTAATTTTTTCTAGCAGCTCGATGCCGTCTCCTTGTGGCATCCAAATATCCAGGATGACCAGAGAGGGCGGCTCTTTGGCCACGAATTCGAGTGCCTGCCGCCCACCTTCGGCTTCTAGAACGGAAAATCCTTCGTCATCTAAAATCCCCCGCAAGGTACTCCTGATCTGTTTCTCATCATCAACTATGAGGATGGTTCTAGCCTGCGGCTGGAAACACTCGGCTTCGCCTCGTTGACTACTACTTCGCTCAATTCCCGCCATACCCCCTCCTATCCCTTCCTTCCTAATTCCTCACGAAAAGCCCCCCGTGGTCCTGGGGAGACAAGTCTACCGTCTGGTAAGCTCTGCTCCCTGAGTTCGCTGACTAACGCTTCCCCTAGCGCTTCCCTTGGTTCACTGACTGATGTTCCGCTTGGATACAGGGCCGACCCGTTGTCTGCCTGTTGCACGGTAGGTAGGTCTAAGGCTTCGCTTAAATCCGTTCCCGAACCAAACAACCGTATACTACGTTTTACTGGCAGCTCAATAATAAACCGGCTACCCCCAGGTGGGTTATCCCGCACCCGGACAAATGCCTGATGGTCGGCCACAATAGACGCCACAATTGCCAGACCCAGGCCAGTCCCCTCTCTCTTGGTGGAGAAATAGGGCTCAAAAATACGGGCCTTAACCTCAGGAGCAATGCCGTAGCCGTTGTCTGCCACCTCAAGCCGTACAATACCTTGAGGATGCAAGTAACGGGTAACAACCTCGATCCGTCCCTGGCCCCTATCCCCCACCATACGGCAAGCCGCTACAGCATTGTCTAGGAGGTTGACCAAAACTCGCTTCATGCCCTCACGATCAATCTCCAAAGGCGGCAGGCCAACCCCAGACACAAAGGCAAAATCAATATCACGGTGTGCCTCACGAAAGAGCACAAGACCCTCCTGCACCAGAGCATTGAGGTCCTGTGGGGTATGTTCGGCTGTGGGTAGGCGGGCAAAAGTGGAAAACTCGTTCACCAACTCCTTAAGCTCTGTCACCGACTGTCCAATGGTCTGTGTGCATTCTTCAAATATCTCGGCACCCTCGCTGATCTGCGGGGCAAAACGCTTGTGCAATCTCTGGGCGGCAAGCTGAATGGGAGTGAGCGGGTTCTTAATCTCATGGGCAATGCGCCTAGCTACCTCACGCCACGCTTCCATCCGCTCCACTCGTACAATCTGGGTGACATCCTCAAAGAAACACACCACCCCTGGAGTCTCTCCTCTATCGTCGGTGAGGGGAGTACCGGTTATCAGGAGGGAGAGGACCTGCCCATTGCGCTCAAGCTTGAGCTGACCCTTACTTTCTTGTCCTCTTGAGGTAACTCCCTTGGGCGTTAATGGAAGGAGATCCTGCACCACTTGTCTAACCTCACTGAACTCGGGCTGGGCAAAGACTTCCTGATATTCCTGGCCTATTGTTTCCTTAGGACTGAGGCCTAAGAGCCGTTCGGCCGCACGATTGATGGTTGTGATTATCCCCTGGCGGTCAAGCGAGACAACCCCAGCAGTGATGTTAGCCAAAATAATCTCCATATACCTCCGCCTCGCCTCTAACTCTGTATGGCTTCTCTGTAGGTCTCCGGTCATCCGGTTAAAGGCTGCTACTAGAGTCCCTATTTCATCTTTCCCTTCTCCTTCGATCCGATGCCTCCAGTGGCCCTGGGCCACCTCTCGGGTAGCCTCGGCGAGTTGCTGGAGTGGGACAGCAATCCTTTTGGCAAGGAACAGCCCGGTCCAGATGGCGGAAAAGACCACCACCAGCGTTACTAACGCCATAGTCATGATATAGTTGTTCTTAATCGGTTGTCTGAGGTATTTCAGTTGGCTGTACTCGTGAAAAGCGCGAGCAATTTGAGAGCTTTGGCGGACCACACTTTGGGGAATATAATACTCAGCCACCACTACTCCCCGCACTTGGCCATCGGCCATTACCGGGACTAGCCCACGTACTACGTCCGCCTCACCAGCAGAACGTACTTGTCTCACTTCTTCTCCCCTAAGGGCCTGCTCCAAGCCTGTCCTGAGCCCCGTCGAAGGGCTTGTCTTGAACTCCGTCGAGGGAAATGTGCCCCCCCCCTGTAAATCATCCGGGTGGCGTCCCGCTCTTTCTGCTCCCTCCTTTCCAGGAGCCTTCTCTACAGGGACAATAGCTAAGGATTCTCCTAGTGCTGAGAAGACCTCAACTCTTCCCAGGTGATACTCACGTTGCTTGCGGTTGACTAGTTCCTTGAGGGCTATACGGCTTTGAGAGTCTGCCAGCTCTGCTCTACCAATTTCATCCGCCAGGTTCCGGGCATAAGAGAGCGCGTTCTCCTGCAAATGACTGTAAAAGGAGTTCGCCACCTCAAGCGAACTCGCCAGTGAACCCTCGACCTGCACGGTAAACCACTTCTCGATAGAGTTAGTCATAAAGCCAACACCAATGAAAAGAAGGAGTAGGGCCGGAAAGAGAGAAATGGTTAGAAAAGCGAGGACCAAACGCAGGCGTAGATGTGAGCCCAGCAGTCCCCGGCTACGTTGGTAGAAGAGCTTGATTAGATTACGCCCGACAAGGAAAACTAGCAGAACAAGCAGGATAATGATGATGTTGGTCAGGAGAAAGAAAATAACATTGGTGCTCAGTGAATGACTATCACTAAACTGAGGGAGACGGGTTTCGAGCAAGGTAAAGAGAAAGACAGCAAGGGCAGTAGCCAGGATGAGAATTCCCTCGCGTTGCGACCGCCGCTCGGGTTCACCTTCCCTCCCTCTCACTTTTTGTTCTTCAGCCATAGGTTTCTCCTAACGGTCCGGCGGGGAACCGCGAAATAGGAAGAACAGAAGCGAGAGGAAGGCGCTCACCAGCAGGCAGGTAGCCAAGGGAAAATAGAAGGTGAGGTGATTCCGGTTGATGTAGATATCTCCGGGGAGACGCCCAATCCAGGGGAGCTTCCCTCTCATCACCAGAACAACACCAGCCACAATAATCAAATACCCCGATAACTATCAACAGCTTACCCAGGTCGGCCATACTCTCTCCCTACAGTAATCTGCCCTGTGAGGAATCCCCTTTCTTCTCTAGACCAAAGTGGTTATAGGCCAGAGGAGTGGCAAGACGCCCGCGCGGAGTGCGACTTAAGTACCCCTCCTGGATAAGGTAAGGCTCGTAAACGTCTTCAATAGTTCCCTTTTCCTCTCCTACAGCCGCGGCCAATGTCTCCAACCCTACCGGCCCTCCGCCAAACTTCTCTATAATAGTGCGCAGAAGCAAACGGTCCATTTTATCAAATCCTGCCTCGTCCACCTCTAGAAGAGCTAGAGCCTTGTGGGCCACCTCCCGGGTGATCTGCCCTCTGGCTCTCACCTGGGCAAAGTCACGTACCCGGCGTAGAAGGCGGTTGGCGATCCTGGGAGTGCCGCGCGAGCGGCGGGCGATCTCGTGGGTACCTGCCGCATCGATCACCACTTCAAGAATAGCTGCTGAGCGCCTGATGATCTTTTCCAACTCCTCCACCTGGTAGAAATCCAGGCGAAAGGTGACGCCAAAGCGATCGCGCAACGGGGAGGTAAGAAGTCCGGTCCGAGTGGTTGCCCCTACTAGAGTAAACCGCTTTAGGTCTAGCTTAATGGCACGAGCAGAAGGTCCCTGGCCGATGACTAGATCGAGCTGGAAGTCTTCCATCGCCGGATAAAGAATCTCCTCGACCACATGGTTGAGACGGTGAATCTCATCAATAAAGAGCACATCCCCTTGCTCTAGGTTGGTTAGAATAGCAGCCAGGTCCCCTTGTCTTTCAAGAGCGGGGCCGGTAGTAGAGCGAATATTGACCCCCATCTCTCTGGCAATGATGTGCGCTAGGGAGGTCTTGCCCAAACCCGGAGGGCCGCAGAAAAGAAGATGATCAAGCACATCCCCCCGTCCCCTGGCCGCATCAATGCCAATGTGCAGATTCTCTTTTGTCCCTTCCTGCCCAATGTAATCATCGAGGCTGCGGGGGCGAAGCGATACATCAACACTTCGCTCCTCCTCCTGCCACTCCGCAGGAGCATCCCCCTGGGTGTCAGGAAGGGTGGGTTGAAGAACTTCCCTCTCTTCCCTATAAGAGGCTGGTTTTGGCTTAGAACTCATACTCCCAGATTCCGTAGCGCCTCACGAATGACTTCAGCGACCTCTTTCTTTCCTCCTTTCAGGGCTAACCCGACCCATCTCTCTGCTTCGGTCTTGCGGTAACCCAAATTAACCAGGGCAGAGACCGCTTCTGTCATTACCTGGGCCTGCTCTCCAGGAATTCCTTGTGCCTGTCCGTTCCAGACCACACTGACCTTCTCCCTGAGTTCGATTACCAACCGCTCAGCCATTTTTTTTCCTACCCCAGGGATGGCTAAAAGTCGGGTGACATCGCTGTCACTGAGCGCCTCCTTTAGTTCTTGCACGGGGATACCAGAGAGGATGTTGAGAGCCAAGCGAGGGCCAATACCCGTCACCCCTCTAAGAAGGAGAAAGAGATCTTTTTCTTCCCGCTCAAGAAAGCCGTAAAGCTGTAGCGTATCCTCACGAGTGTGGGTGTAGATGTGCAGGCTGACTCGCTCTTGTATAGCGGAGAGACGATAAAAAGTCTGCAGGGAAACAAATACCTGATACCCGACTCCTCCCACATTAATAATCAATTGGTTGGGACTTTTCTCCGCTAGCACTCCTGTGATCTGAGCAATCATGTCTTAGTAGGGGCGAAGCATTCGTAGGCCGGCACGTCTTCTTGAACCAGCCAGAGATAGCCTCGTTGTTGCCTCTTGCGCATATCCTGAATCTCGAATTCTTTCCTGTAAAGAACTGCTCTGGAGATGGCAGAGGGCTGCGGCAAGTGCATCGGTAGCGTCTTTGCTGGTCGGAAAAGAAGCCTCCCGGCGGGGTACGGTTTCTATCTGTCCCGGCGGGGTACTGCCTGTACCGAGCAAAAGAGAAAAGACGCCCTTTTGCACCTGTTCTTTATCTGCCCGGCCATACCCAACCACCGCCATTTTGATCTCTGTCGGGCTGTACTCGTGTACCGCCAGCCCAGTCTGAGCCGCGGCAAGAAGTGCCACCCCACGTGCTTCACCCAGGCGTAGTGTACTCTGCACGTTGCTCTTCTCACCAGGGGCAAGAAAAGCCTTCTCTAGGCTTAATACTTGTGGGGTCCACTTAGTGATCACTTCCATAAGGCTGGTGTGGATAATCCGAAGCCGTTCGGGCAAAGAGCGGTAGGCCGCCCCACGGTAAGCCGTCCCCCTGAACCGGCGCGTTGTGATCGCCCCACCAGCAAGGAACACAAAGTCTGGTCCCTGTTTTTCTATTACACCCCAGCCTGCAGTTACGGTTCCTGGATCAACTCCAAGAACGCGTAGAAATGTTGAATGTGCTGTGCTAAGACTCACCTCTTCCTCCTACAACCCCACACCGAGGGCTACCATCGACTTAAGTAGCACCTATACGCTCCAGCTCCTCCTGGGCAATGTCAAGGTTAGCAGAAACATTCTGTACGTCATCATGGTCCTGCAATATCTCAAGGAGCTTAAGCGTCTGCTCCGCTTCCTTTCCTGAGAGGGTGACAGTGTTTTGCGGAATCATTGTTACCTCAGCTGAGGCAATAGCAATTCCTTGTTTCTCCATTGCCTCCCGCACAGTATCAAGGTCTTCGGGTATAGTGGCCACTTCGAATGTCTCGCTGCTATCGGTCACATCCTCGGCCCCGGCCTCCAGGGCAATTTCCATCAGTCGATCTTCCTCTACTTTGTCTTTCTCAACCGTGAGCAGACCTTGCTTGCTAAACATCCAGGATACGCACCCACTCTCCCCCAAGCTGCCACCGTATTTGGTAAAAAGGTGACGAACGTCGGAGACGGTGCGATTGCGGTTGTCGGTAAGTGCTTGCAGCAGGATTGCCACTCCACCCGGACCATATCCCTCATAATGAGCTTCCTCGTAAGTCGTTCCCTCTAGCTCTCCTGTGCCCCGCTTGATGGCTCGTTCTATAGTGTCCCCGGGCATGCTTGCGGTTCTGGCTGCAGTTACAGCGGTGCGCAGGCGGGGATTGGCATTAATGTCTCCCCCGCCTGCACGCGCAGCAACGGTGACGTCTTTGATTAGCTTGGTAAAGAGCTTACCCCGCCGGGCATCAGTAACCGCTTTTTTGTGTTTGATTGAGCTCCATTTGGAATGGCCAGACATACCCCTTCCTCCCGTTTGGTTGGGCCCACAGCAAAGCCCGTGGAGAAATCTAGATGTAAGTGTTACCACATTGCCGGGAGGGAGTAAACGACAATATCAGACAGAGCTATTAGACAGAGACCCTTCCTCTTACCCCTATCTTTGTCTCTATTTCTATCTCTATCTATTCTGTATAAGGCTGCCCAACAATGATGTTTGCTAAAAGAAAGGGCCTTGTTGTTCCGTTGGCCCTTTGGCGAGCCCTCCGGCTAAGCTCAGGGCGTGCTTGGCTCAGGATAGGCTTTGGGGCGGGTCTTTTGCTTTCTCTGGCAACCCAGAGCTGTACCGCTGTGCAAGACAGTGGGAGTCTGTCTTCACTCTCTCGCCAGCCTATACAGGTAGGAGTTGCTTCTTGGTATGGGCCAGGATTTCATGGTCGCCTCACCGCCAACGGCGAAGTCTATAACCAGTATGAACTGACTGCTGCCCACCGCACTCTGCCCCTAGGAACCAGGGCAATGGTGACAAACCTTAAAAGTAGCCGGTCTATTGAAGTAAGGATCAACGATAGGGGTCCATTTGTGGACGATCGTATCATTGACCTTTCCTATGCTGCGGGCCGCGCCATTGGCTTCATCGGTCCAGGCACTGCTCGAGTGCGAATTGAAGTGGTTGGTTCTCCTCCTACCGGTTCTTTTACAGCCATGTATGCTGTACAGGTCGGGTCATTTGTCGACTCAGAGAAAGCTGCCTTTCTACGGTCTCGCCTGACATCTCGTTACTCTGATGTCTATATCAGCCCGCTGCAGGCAAGCCTGCTTCGCTATTACCAGGTCCGTCTAGGACCCTTTTCTATACGCGCACAAGCAGAAAAGCGAGCCGTAGAAGTGGCTGGCTCAGGGCTGCGTGCCATTATTGTTGAGGAGACAATAATGGCTCAATAATGATACCCTCGTCCATAGCCTCTCGACTTGGTCTACCAAGGAGGGTACAATGTCCTCCTCTTAGACCGCTGATGCTGAAAAAAATAAGGAGAATTGTGGTGGCAGGACAGCAGGCTGTTGAAAGAGATATCTCCCTTCCTTTCGGTGTCCCTCTGCGGGTTGTCTCCCTAAAGGGAGATGCCGGCGAGAGACGACTTCCCGCTGACCTTATTAAAGAGATCGAAGACGTACCTCCACAGAAGTGCATTGTCTTTTCACAAGAAAGGTTGGACTCTTTTCCTTATGCCGCTGACCTCCTACGGCGTCTCGCCTCGCTGCGCCGCAGCTGGGTTGGGAGGACAAGCTTAGGGGTACTGGAGAAAACCTCGCTGTTGAAGCTGTTACGCCAAAGCTACTGCCGGGCCTTAGTCTTTGATGGGGAAGAAATCTCTGCCCGTTACCTTACCACCCTTACCACGGTTTCTCCCGGGGCGTTTCACCGTTTAATGAACCAGATGCGGCGGCTGCCGGAATATGGGATATTGAGCGCTGCCCGTTTTGTCTTTGGTCTTGACACGGATGACGAAGGGGTGTTTGAGCGCACTGTCCGTTTTTGCCATCGGGCCAGGGTCGGGCTCCCCCATTTTTCTGTGCTTACCCCGGTTCCCGGAGCTGCCCTTTTTTCTACCTTGGACCAAGAGGGCCGTATCCTCCACCACAACTGGCAGGAGTATGACGGCAACCATGTGGTGTTTCAGCCCCAGCTGATGACACCTGAGGCTTTGCAAAATGGCCTTTATTGGGCCCGCCGAGAATGGCACAGCCATGTGGCCATCTGGCGCCGGTCCTTTCTCCCGCTTTCCAGCTCCTTGCTCCGCCTCATGACTAGCTACGCTCAGCGTCGCCTCTTTATCCGCGAGCCGCGCGGTTACTATACCGAGGTAATGCAGCTACTCAGTCGTTTTGCGCAGCCAATTCGGGTTAAAGAACGGGCGGCTTTCATTTCCACCTTCAGGGGCGCAGTGGACGAAACCCGGCGGCAGCTTAAAGGAGCGTGGCTCAAAACCCAGGCGACCAGAGATGAACGGCTGGAAGCCCTTACTATCCACCTTGAGGGAGTGCTGGATCTGCGTGGAGCAAAGGAACTGCTCCGTCGCATTCATCAAGCAGTACAGGTCGGTCACCAAAAGATTGTGCTGGACTTTAATGGTCTTGAGTCAGTCTCGCAGACGGTGATCACCCGCTTCTTGGAAGAGAATGCCCAAACCCTTGCTGCTTTGCGGGGCCAGGTTTCTTTTCGCCATTTGCACACTGCCTTGGAGGCGGTAAAAATAAACCTCGGTGGTGTCCTTCCCAATGCCCATATGTTGGAGTTAGTCTCAGAGGAAACGTGATTAGGTGGTTGTCAGCCAAGGGCTGAGAGCTAAGTGCTTTCTTCCGTAGATTCCTTAACCCAGCGGAGATACGCTGGTGACCCGCCCAAAATGGGCAGGGCAACCACCTCTGGCACCTCATAGCTGTGCCACTCCTTCACCCGTTTTTCCACCTGCGGCAAGAGACTCCCACGCGTCTTGATGAGAAGAAGCCACTCTTTGTCATCCGCGACTTCATTCTCCCAGCGATACACTGAACGGATAGGGCTAATAATGTTTACACAGGCGGCCAGCTCCTCTCCGACCAGGTTCTTGGCAATCTTCTCCGCTTCTTCTTCTGATCCAGCAGTGACTAAAACAACAATAAATTCAGCCATGGATTCCTCTTAATAATGTCCTACAGCTAGACTCAACCACACTCGTGTCTATAGAAACTGGGCCGATTAAGCAAAGAGAGATCCTACATCACAGGCGAAGCCGGGAAGACATCCGGCATGGATCGTCTCTCCGGAAGTGTAAACTTGTATCCTCGTCCATCTTCCCTGCTCTGCAATACGCTGCTCTATTGTCCGCTTTTCAGTATCAATAAGCCACAGCTCACCTACTCCTAAAGCCACATAGGTATCAGCCTTGGTGGTTCGATCATAGAGAGCCGTGCTCGGCGAGATTACCTCGATCACTAGGGCGGCGATAGTCAGATGCCCGGGATCCATGTTCTTAAAGTGCTTGGCGCTGACAAACATGAGGTCTGGCTCTAGATAAATATCTGCCGAGGTCCAAATGGCAGCGCGGGGAATAAAGAGATCACCGAGTTCTGAATGAGCCATAAGATGAGCGGCCAAGCGACGGTTCGAACGGGCCACAACGGTAGCGTGTGGCCCGGAAGGCAGTGGGACCATATACAGCACCCCAGCAATGAGTTCGTAATGCCCCCCTCCAGGAGGGTTCTCTAGAGACCAGAACTCCTCCAAGGTATAGCGTTTCACTAGAGGGGAAGTAGTGGCAATTGAGGAACTCACGTTTTCAATTATGGCTTGGTCCGCTCTCTGCCGTCAAGGCAGTCCGATGCAGAGTCGTACCTAATCCTGCGGCGTCTTTTTTTGTAAATAAGACCAGAAGTGGCTCGTTCCTTGCCGTTTTAGCTTTTTTCGCAACTCTCTGGCTGTCACCCGATATTTAAAAGCCTTGCGACCATTGATAAAGAGCACAGGGACTTCCAGGCCAAAGCGGCTTTCCAGCTCCGGGTTGCCAGAGATGTCGATTGCTGTAAGCGTATGGCGAACATCCTTTGTCACCTCGACTAACACCTCTGCCATCTCCTTGCAGAGGTGACAGTCTGGGCGAGTATATAGAGTAAGGGTCAGCATTAATTGAGGTATTTTTATAATGAGGAGATCTAGGTTCCAGCGAGGAACCTTTCGATCCCCTCCTGTGAAAAGCCCTCCCACCTCTCAGCCAGCAAAACCGCTACTTGGATAGCAACCCGCTCGCTTTCTCCCACAACCTCGCGGGAAATATAATATGGGTGACCATTATTCTGGAACAAAAGGCCGTGGTTATGCTGCCGCACCTGGTCACGGTGCAAGGTGACGGGAGCGGTTGGTAGACCCGAGACAGCTTCTTGCAAAAGTGGATCGTCCCCATCAACAATAAATTGGCAGCGTGGTCCAACTTCTCGACAGAGGACACGAACTTCCTCCTGTAGTGTGCGAAGAAAAGCAAAATCGCTTGTGTACTGAGGCCTGAGGTTGGTTAAAATGACTACGTTGGGATGAACAGCTTTAAGGAGCTGATGCATATCTCCTCTTTGCCGCACACCGAACTCGAGGATGAGCACTTCCACCCACTCGCGAGAAAAGAGGGCCCGCCGGGTTGCCTGCCCAAGGGCACGCAGAATCCTACCGGTGCTCTGCGTGTCGATCTCCAGGTCGAGCACCGCCAGTGGTAAACCAATTTCAGTGTTGGACGAACGGGGATTGGTCCGTACCCGGTAGCATTCTGCAAACAGCTCGCCAAGGAGCCGCTTCATTACTGTTTTTCCTCTGCTACCAACAATGGCAATGACCCGGGGTCGCTTACGCCGAAGGAAAAGACGGGACAGAGCGCTTAGGTAGGCTACCCCTGCCCGCCTTAATAGTTGTTTGGCCGGGCGGCGAGACCCAGAATAAACAGAAACCCCTCTAGTAGCCGAGGAGGTGCTTTGGTTGAAGTATCCCTCAAGGCGCTCAAAAGCAGCGTCTATTTCCGCTACCGGCCGGCCGAAATTGGCGCGTAGGTGGGCCTCGCCTGGTGGTCCGAAGGCGACCCCGGGAACCAAAGCCACCTTAGCTTGTTTCAGGATATCGTAGGCTAGTCGGCGAGAATCTCGCGCCCAGGGAACCGTATCTTTGACCCTTGGGAAGACAAAATAGGAGCCGCTGGGTTTCTGATAGTCAAAGGCGTAGGAGAGACGGTCAAGGTGTTCGATGACTTGGTCCCGGCGCCGTTTAAACTCCTCGCGAAACACCTGTACATGCTCTTGACCCAGCTCCAGGGCAGCTATGGCAGCGTACTGCGAGGCAACTGGGGCGCAGGTCACAAGCGCATCATGAACCTTGAGAATCTCCTGTATGTTCTCCTTGTCTGAGTGGAGAAATCCTACCCGCCAGCCGGTCATGCTGTAGGCTTTGGAGAAGGTAAATATACGGATCACCCGCCCGCGTATCTCGGGAATTTGGGCAGGGGTAAAGTACGGCTCTTTGGTGTAAATAAAATCTTTATACGCCTCATCAATGATTATAAAGAAGCCGTACTGTTCAGCCAGGTGCACAATTCGCAGGGTCTCGGTTTGGGAAAACACGGTTCCAGTGGGATTGTTGGGATTGCTATAGAGGATAGCGGCGGTTCGGGGGGAGATGCACCTCTCAAGAGCCTCTGGATCAAAGTCAAAGTTATCCTCCTCCCGCAGCGGCACAAAACTGGGAGTACCTCCGGCCATTCTGATTACTTCCTGATACGAGGTGTAGCTTGGTGATGGCAGAATGACCTCATCCCCAGGCTTAATCACGGTGAGCATAGTGGCGGCGAGCGCTTCTATGGAGCCGCAGGTCACCAGGATCTCATCCTCGGGATCGTAGTGCATGCCTTCATATAAAAGCGTCTCACCAATCAACTCGCGGAGCTGTGGCAGACCAGGGCTAAGGGAGTACTGGGCACAGGCCCCCTCGGCAATCTTTTGCTGAGCAAAAGCCTTAATCGGTTCCGGTGTGTCAAAGCTAGGAATCCCCTGGGCAAGAGACACTACCCCAGGGATCCGGCTTGCCTCAAGCTCGATCTCTTTAATCGGAGAGAGCTTCATCTGAGCGGTCCGCCACAGTGTCACTGTCTACCTCCTTTTTATAGCTATCAGCCATTAGCTTAAGAGGGGTGAAAGATCTTATCCCTAAAAGCGGACTGCCCCTAGCTATGCCGAGAATCACAAGGGCGATCTGAAACAGTGCTGATCTTTTTGGCTGCTGCCCTTTGCTCACTCTGGTTTGTAGGTGCCTTCTGGATAAGTCCGTGTCACTGGAAGTTCTTAATGGACCGCCTCAGCCCAAAAAATTCCACTTGGCCATGGTCCACATATCGGATGGGCTTTCCGGCAGTTTGCGCAGCACCGAAGCCTCAAAGCCTGAGTGCATCAGGCAGTTGTGGCAGCGAGGATCCTGGCGGGTTTCCCAGTAATCCCAGTCCACCTCATTCCAGAACTCCTCCCAGGTCTTGAAATACCTTTCGCCTATAAGATAGCAGGGTCCTTTCCAACCAAACGGTGTGCGGGTGACATTACCCCAGGGGGTGCAGGGATAATCGCGCAGACCCGCAGCAAACTCAAGGAAGAGTGGGGTGGAGGAAAGACGATACTTCTTTGATAGCTCTAGAACCTCCTTAAATTTCTCATGGATTTCATTTTTGAAAAGGAAATGATTCCCGTCTAGAGCTTCGTAGTGATATCCCGGTGAGATCAGCATACCGTCCACTCTTAAGCTGCTGAGCAGTTCGCACATCTCTTCAATCTCCGCCATATCGGTCTCGCGAAAGATGGTGGTATTGGTGCACACCTGGTAACCAAGCTGCTTGCCCACTTTGATCATCTCCATGGCCTTGTCAAACACTCCTTCTCGATCACAGACTAAGTCATGCGTTTTTTTCATGCCATCGAGGTGTACGTTGATCGACAGGCGCTTGTGGGGCTCACTCGCTTGGTAAAAGCGGTCCAATAGGATGCCGTTGGTACAAAGAAAAATATGTCTTTTGCGAGCGATAATGCTGTCCACCAATTCGGGTAACTCAGGATAAATGGTTGGCTCTCCTCCACAGATGGACACAACCGGGGCACCAGCCTCCTCTACAGCCTGAAGGCACTCCTCCAGGCTGAGACGGTCTTTTAAGTCTCCATTATGACGCTCTGGTGTACAGCCAACACAAGCAAGATTGCAGGTGTAGAGGGGCTCAAGCATGAGCACTACTGGATAGCGTTTACGGCCTTGATGCCAGTTTTTAGTCTGCCATTTCATCATGTCAGTGGTTATGTGTAGCGGGAATCGCATCCTCTCCTCCTTAACCAAACGGTCGGGCAAATCTTACCTGACGGCCACGCTCGCTGCAAGCTCTTTACAATGCTCTAGCCCTTGGCCAAAATAGGAATATGTCAAACAAGCAAGCATCTGCTGTAGGTAGGGAAGGAACTCTTCTCCAGGGGCTCAAAGAGATAGCTGTCCAACTCGGCATTCGAGTGCGAGAAGAGAGGTTGTTGCGTGAGGTGGGCTACCGTGTACGTGGCGGGGGCTGTTGGGTGCGAGGGCAGGAGGTGGTTTTCTTAGATAGGGAGCGTCCGATTTCTGAACGTATCGATGTTCTTGTCGAAGAGCTTATGGGAAAGAACCTTGATAATGTGCCTCTGTCTACTCCCCTGCGCCGTCTGCTTGTGCGAAAGGAAACTTCATGACCGACCGCATAGCCGTCTTTCATCAGTGGTTGAAGGAGAGGGGGCTAAAATCTACTTCCCAACGGGATGACATTGCACAGGTTTTTTTTGCCATCAGCCGACACATCAGCGTGGAGGAGTTATACTTCGAGGTGCGTAAAATTAACCCCCGGGTAGGGTATGCTACGGTCTACCGTACTCTCAAGCTGCTCAAAGAGTGTGGGTTGGCGGCCGAACGTCATTTCGCTGATGGTGAGGCCCGCTTTGAGAATGTCAAGGAAGAAGATCACCACGATCACCTTCTTTGTGACCGCTGCGGTAAGATTGTTGAATTTACCCATCCCCAGCTTGAGCGGCTACAGAATCTGATCGCCCAAAAACTCGGCTTTATTGTCTCCTACCACAAAATGGAGATCTACGGCATATGCCGTGAGTGCCGCGAGGGCAGAGATTTGTCCGACCAGCAGGAAAAAGGTGTGCACCAACTATAAGCGAGCGTTCAGCTGAACGCGTACAGTTTAGACCAACTGAAACAACCTCTCGGCGTTCTGTGTAGTCACCTTGGCTGCTTCTGCCAAAGATGTTTCCTTCACTTCGGCAAGCTTCTCTGCCACGTGTACTATAAAGGCGGGCTCATTGCGTTTGCCCCGGTGGGGAACAGGAGCCAGAAGGGGACAGTCCGTTTCTATAAGCAAGCGATCAAGCGGAACCTGTTTAACCACTTCCCGTAGGTTTGCGGCGTTTTTGAAAGTGACAATACCGGTGAAAGAGAGAAAAAAGCCCAGGTTAAGGAGTTTCTCAGCCTCTTCTAGGTTGCCGGTAAAGCAGTGAACCACCCCTATTACCTGTCCTTCCCCTTCTTCCTTCAGGATTTGGGCGGCCTCGCTATAAGCATCACGGATGTGTAGGGCTAGAGGCAACTTTATTTCCCGTGCTAGGCGAATAAAGGCACGGAAGTGAGCGCGCTGCACATCCGCAGGAGAGTTATTATAGTAGAAGTCAAGGCCGGTTTCTCCCAGGGCAACAACCCTGGGTTCACGGACAAGAGCCCGAATTTGGGCATAGGTTGCCTCCGTGATGCTGTTTGCATTATGGGGATGCACCCCTACTACGGCAAAGACATCATCATAGTGGCGGGCTAGCTCTACTGCCCTTTGGTTATGGGCAAACTCGCCCGTTGCGCCAATAACGAGAAAGCGTCTCACCCCCAGGGCTCGCGCCCGCTCGATCACGGATTCTCGGTCAGAATCGAACTGCGGATCAGTGAGGTGGCAGTGGGAGTCAATCAAACCGCCAGAAGCCAAAGAAGATTTTCCCTTTCTTATACCATTTCAGATGTAGGGCCGGTACCGGAGGCCAACCCCAGAAGCATACGCTCCAGGGCAAGCTGGCGGTTAGCATTACGCCCCAAGGCTTGTATCGTGTTATAAACCAAATCTAGGTGGTGAAGGGACTGATCAATCTTTCCCTCTACACCTGCTTGGGCTAGTAAGGAAACGTAATCAGGGTTCTGCTCAATCGCCTCTTCCCCTAAGAGCTGATAGCGCAGGAGGTCCCGATACCATGACAGTAACACCTCCAGGTGGGCCACCACCTCTTCCTCATTCTGAACCAACTTCTCTGCTAATTGAGAAAGGTCCATAAAAGACGCTTGTGGAACCTTAGCAAGCGCAGCCAGCAGTGCGGGACGTTCTTCGGTAAAGACCCGCGCATTAAGCGTCAGTGCCCGGCCTACACTCCCCTGGCTGAATGCGGCCAATGCCCGAGCCATCTCTGGAGCCCATCCCTGGTCCTGAATAAGGATTTCTTCTACAAGTGTAAGGGACAGAGGAGCAAAACGGACCTGCTGACAGCGGGAGAGAAGTGGGTGCGAGAACAGACTAGCATTGATGGCAATAAGAATAAGTAATGCATTCCCTGGTGGTTCCTCAAGCAGTTTGAGGAGAGCGCTCTGAGCCGCTGAATTGAGCAAGTGAGCCCCATCAATAAGCGCTACCTTTTTTCCACCGCGTAACGCGCGCAAACCAAACCGTCGCTTTAGCTCACGTACCTGATCAATGGTGATCTCTTTTTTCTCCGGGGCCAGAGTGACCACGGTGCAGTCCGGATGAGTGTTTGCTATTACCTTCTGGCAACTCTCACATGTGTTACACCCCTCGCCGGGCTTCTCTACACACAAAAGGGCCTGCGCTATCCCCCGGGCGGCGCGCTTTTTTCCTATTCCCTGCGGTCCGGTAAATAGGTAAGCGTGCCCCACACAGCCTTGCCTGAGAGCACGGCCAAGAAGGTCAAGCGTTCGGTCATGTCCACGAATGCCGGCAAAAGGCATATTCTGTTTCAATCCCTTACAGGGCAGCTGCTGCCATCCGAGACATCGCCACAGCACGGATCTCTGCATGTATTTGCTCTGAGCTAAGCGTTGCCTCAATGACCACTACCCGGTCAGGGGCACTACGGGCGATCTCCAAATATCCCTTGCGCACTCGTTCATGAAAGCCTACTGACTCCGCTTCAAAACGGTCAGCCGATAATTGACTACGACCGCTTGCCTGTCCTGAGCTCCGCCGAAGGGCTCGCATAAGCCCTGCCTCTACCGGACAGTCGAGGAGAAAAGTGAGCTGAGGCGCATAGCGGCCACAGACCAGAGCATTCAGTCTGGCAATAAGGGCCAGGTCCATTCCTCGCCCGTAGCCCTGATAGGCTACAGTAGAGTCGGTAAAGCGGTCACAGAGAATAACCCTGCCTGCAGCCAGGGCCGGAGCAATAATCTCATCTATATGCTGTGCGCGATCTGCTAGGCAGAGAAATAATTCCGCCGATGAGGCCAGGGTAGAAAAGTCTGGCTGGAGCAGAATTTCCCGAATAGCGCGTCCAACGGTGGTGCCACCAGGCTCGCGGGTAACTATTACTTCTACTTCTCTCTCCTGCTCTTGAAGTATTTTGCTGATCAGGGCAGTCTGGGTAGTCTTGCCACTGCCCTCAATACCCTCAAAGGAAATGAAGAATCCCGCCACAACCTTACTTAAACCATAGAGCAAAAGGTAAAAACCAAAAAGGGGAAATAAAGCGGCTTTCGCTTACGCTGTTGGCTCCAAAGTGAAGGCTTTCTAGGGCATATTCAGAAAACCTTCGGAAAGTGTATAATCCGAACAGCAAGTGATTGTATCCAACCCTCTTTAAAAATACCACTCTATTATTTCTTTACCGAAAAACAGATAACAGAGAGCGCCGAACGAAAGAAACGGACCAAAAGGGATCGGGTAACGGCTGCCCGCCCGCTGCCAGGCTATAGCCGCAACACCCACCACCGATCCGGTGAATGAGGCGACCAAAAGAGCAATTGGGATTGCTCGCCATCCTAGGAATGCACCAATCATGGCCAAAAGCTTGACGTCTCCCATCCCCATGCCTTCTTCACCCCTGACCAGCTGATAGGTAACAGCTACAAGAAACAGTAGTCCCCCGCCCAACCCTGCCCCTAAAAGCGAACTGAGTGGTGCGACAGTGGGAATAAAGAAAGAGCAGAGGATGCCGACAACAACCCCGGGAAGGCTAATGACATCAGGAATAATTCGGTGATCGAGATCAATAAAAGTGACAATAATAAGGGCCGCAGTAAAGGCAAAATAGACGAGTATCGGGACCCCCAAGCCCAAGCGGTGCACCAGGGCCACGGCAAGAAGCGCGGTGAGAAGCTCAACCAGGAAATAGCGAAAAGAGAAGCGCGCCCCACAAAAACGACAGCGTCCCCGCAGCAGAAGGTAACTCAGCAGGGGAATGTTATCATACCAGACAATGGGGGTTCCGCAGGCGTGGCAGTGGGAAGCGGGAAGTATAATAGACTCCTTTTGTGGCAAACGGTAGATGCACACATTGAGAAAGCTCCCCACTACCGCGCCAAAGAGAAAAGCAGCGAAGTCCGTGATCAAGGATGAACTGTCCTCCCTCCTTAATCCTCCCCCGCTAGGGGGGAGGAAATTTTTGAGCGAATACAAGAAGATGGCTTCCGTGGGGGAGGGCTGGGGTGGGGACGAAAAAGAAGCTGCTCACCATAGGCCTACTTTGGCCTCCTCTCCTTGGCAGCAGAAAGTGCGGCAGTTAAAAGAGGAACTACTTCCGCATAATCTCCCACAATACCAAGGTCGGCTGCCTTAAAGATTGGCGCCTTGGGGTTCTTGTTAATCGCTATAACAATTCCGGCTCGGCGAATGCCCACCAGGTGTTCAAACGCGCCGCGAATGGCAATAGCAAAGTAGAGCTTAGGCGCAATTGCCCGGCCGGTAAGACCCACCTGATATTGCCTTGCCAACCAGCCCAGATCGGCAACGTCCCGGGTAGTTGCTAGCGGAGCATCTAGAATCTCTGCCAGTTTTTCTACCACCTCCAGATTAGCCTGGCTACCAACCCCTTTGCCCACTCCTATCACTATGTCGGCAGCATCTAGCGCAGCTGCTCCAGCCGCCTCTTCGCCGGTCTGGGCAATAATGTGCACACGTGCTTGCGCCAACCCATTTACTGGAATTTTCTCTACCCGTGCCTGCCGTGAGAGATCTGGTGGAAGTTTTTTTAGCATCCCTGGTCGTAGGGTGGCCATCTCTGGGAAAGTACGAGAGAGGATAGGTGCCACCACATTGCCACCAAAGGCAGGTTTATACTGTAGGAGACGGCCCTGGTTATCAATGTCAAGATCGATGCAGTCACCGGTGAGTCCTAGCTCAAGCCGTGCTGCCACCCGGGGAGCAAGGTCTCTGCCGTTCACCGTTGAGGGGACAAGGACAATAGAAGGATGAAAGTTCCGGATCGCCTGGGTAAGTACGGCAGCGTACGCTTCTGTTGTATAGGGTTCCAGGCGGGGGTCGTCGGCTACATAGACTGTATCCGCTCCATGAATCCCAAGAGTTTCTGTGTATTGATCTAGCCCATTTCCTATGACTAGGGCGGCTACCTGCCCGCCAGTCGTTTCTGCCAAGTCTGCTGCTTTGCCAAGAAGCTCCAGGCTCACTGGCCGTACTGATCCGTTAAGTATTTCGGCCACTACCCATATGGATTTGCCACTTGTAGCCCTACCCGCTTGTTTCTGTCTTGCCTCTCTGTCTTCCTCTGCCCATTGGCCAAAGAGGCCGCGTTCAAGGAGGGCCTCAACCAGCTGATTCACCTGGGCTGGCAAGGACTCACCTTCGATAACCTTCTTTTCCCGGGGAACATCAACCGTTTCGATGGAAGACACCCAGGTTGGAGAGCCAGAAGCACCAAAAAGAGAAAGGTCGGCAGAGAGGTTACTAGCCGTCACCTCCTGAATCGGCTTCTCCTTGGCCTTTTCTCTGTCAGCCTTAGAGGGGAAGCGTTCAGGGGCAAGGTCCTCAGTGGCAGAGAGGAGCGCCGGTAAAGGGCATTCTACCGTCTCAAACCCCATGTCGGTTTCCCGCTCAACAGTGATTTTCTTGTCCCCCACAGTAACCTTGCGTACAGCGGTTATCTGTGGGATACCCAAGAACTCAGCCAGCTCCGGCCCTACCTGCCCGGTCTCGGCATCGGTGCTGTGCCGACCGCAGAGAATAAGGTCAAAGATCTCTCGTTTGATAGCCATAGCTAGCGCACGCGCAGTGGCTAGGGTATCAGATCCGGCAAATGCCCGGTCTACCATGTGAATGGCCCGGTCGGCACCGAGCGCCAGGCAATGCTCCAATGCCGCCTTTGCCTGAGGTGGCCCCATAGTGATGACGGCTACCTCTCCATCATGGATGCCTCGCAGCTCGATTGCCTTTAAGAGCGCACGAACATCAAAGGAGCTGACTTCAGAGGGCACCCCTTCGCGTTTGAGCGTCTTTGTCTCAGGGTCGAACTTCATGGCTGAGACCACCGGAACCTGTTTGATACAAACAAGAATCTTCATTGAGATGTGCTCCCGTTTTCTTCTACTTGAAAAATCGGTCATACCACTCTAGGGCTGTACGCGAGGACTCTTCGAACCATTGACCAGAGTAGATTTCATAGTGGGTAATGGGCAGAACAACAAGCTTTTTGGGTTCTTTGGCCCGCTCATAGAGCTTGCGGTATCCCTCAATCGGGCAGATGCTATCTTTCTCTGCTCCAATCAGTAGAAGGGCCCGTGGAGAGATGCGATCGACTACATCTATGGGTTTAAATTCAAGCGTTCTCTCTGCTGTCTCCCAGGATAGCTCGCAGCGCATATGCGGAAAGGCCTCGAGCGCTGGTGGCAGAAAAGCTCGCGACTGTGGGTCGCGCAACGAAAGTTCTATGGGATCGAGCTTACGCCCTTCGCCGGTGAGTACCCGGCGTCGTCGGTCTTCTTCCAACTCCTGCGCCAGCTCTACTCGCTCACTATAAGAACGGACATCATTAATGAACCTCTCCCCATCGCCAAACCCAACCTGCCCAACCGCTACTTTGATCCGGGCATCTACTCCAGCCACATAGGGAGCATGTCCACCGCCAAAGCTTGTTCCCCACACCCCAATCCGTTCAGGGTCGACTTCTTCCTGTGCCTGGAGAAAGGTAATAGCGTTACGGATGTCTTCTATCTGCTCAAGAGGAATGAGACGCCACTTTTGGCCTTCACTTCCGCCGAAGCCTCGGTAGTCAAAGCCAAGGGTTACATATCCGGCCTCGGTAAACACTCGGGCGTAATCTGGCAAAACGAGTTCTCGGATGCCGGTAAATCCGTGACAGAGTACAATTCCTGGCCGCTTCTCTCCCTGACGCAAGTCAGGGGGAAGAAAAAGGTCTCCTTCAAGTTGGCTCCCCTCGCTATAAAAATGGACAACGCGCTTTTCCATAATAAACCCTCCTTTTGGTTTTATCCCTTTTTTCTATCTCTATCTCTGCCCTTATCTCTTGGCCGCTCTCTTATCCGCATCAGCTCGTTGATTGTGAGATCTGTATCCTCATCCCGAAGAAGTGGTGAGGCTGCACGCTTTCGCCGGGCTACCTCTAAAGATACCTCTGCAACAACAAAGTCCTCCTCGTAGTATTTAGCTTTGGTCAATCTCTGCCCAAAAGGATCCAGGACCTCCGACCCCCCCCAAAAACCCACCCCATCCTCAAAGCCTACCCGGTTGGCATATATCAGGAAAAGGCTGAACGTTTCTACATACATGCGGTTTATAAGCTCCCAGTAGCGAGCATTATCATCCTGTACCCGGCCATCAGAGACCCCACGAATGGGGCTGCTAGAGGGACAGATCACTATGAGTGCCCCATCCAGGGCGGCAAGGCCAATGGTAGAGGGATGCCAGAGGTCCTCGCAGATAAGGATGGAGGTTCGACCAAATCCGCTATCAAATGCCCGGATGCGATCCCCACGGGCAAAGTAGCGCTGCTCGTCAAACATGCCGTAGGTAGGGAGGTAGACTTTGCGGTGAATGTGGTGGATCTCGCCTTTGGCAAAGAAGAAGGAGGCGTTGTGAAATTTATAGTCTGGGCTCTCTTCCACTAGACCGGCAACAAAAGGAACCTGTTGGCTTAAGGTCTTAAGCTTAGTCACCACTGGGGCGTCTTGGTGCAGCGCCACTGTTGGTACCATGTCACGAAGATGATAGCCCGTAAGGCTAAGCTCCGGAAAGACCAAAAAATCTACTCCTGCTCCTTTGGCTTCCAAGATTTTCTTTTCATAGATTTCCAGATTCGCCCCTACGTCCCCAAGGCGAGGGTTAATCTGAGCAATACCAACGGTAAATTTTGCGGTCATATCTTTGCCCAAACTTCTCATAAGTCTGGAGAAAAGACAATACGATCCTTAATTGATAGTTGACAGTAAACCGTCAATCCTAAACCGCAAACCGTAAGAGGGACGGTCGGGGAAAGCGGCTGAAGACCGCGGGCAGAATATGACACTATGCGTGGTACTGTGAATTAGGTCTTTACCTTTTTGCGGCATAGTTTCCTGTCCCCATGGCGGCGTATTGCCGCTATGGGGAAGATCTTAGAGGTCTCCCAAGAGGACCAAATCACGGCACGTTTTACCCGGGCGCTTGAACAGCTTGGAAGTGAAGAGATCGAGACCCGTCTAAGTGGGATCTATCCACTTGAACACATTGCCACGGACTCTGAAAAAGACTACTGGCTGGTTATGGAGGTTCTGACCGCTTATATTCGAGAAAATGCCCGTTGGCAGGAGGGCCAATCACAAGGACCGCCCCGGTTTCCCACTGATATTCAAGCCATCCTTACGGTTCTCAGACGACGTACGCAAACCTACATAAGAGGAAAGGGTCAGGGCCTCGATTTAACCAGAACAGACATCCAGGGAGCTGTTCTGGTTAAAGCCCACCTGGATATGGCCGACCTTAGTCAAGCTTACCTGGAAAGGGCAGATCTTACTGCGGCTCATCTAGAGAGAGCCGATCTCACTGCAGCTTACCTGACAGATGCAGTGAGTCTTACCCGAAAGTAGATTGGGGGAGCGTTTATAGATGATAGAACTCTGCTCCCGGATTATTTGCAAATGCCAGCGCCAGTGAAAGGTGAAGGTCAATGAACTCATCTCCATTTGATCTAATCATGAAGGCGGCTGGCAATCGAGGAAGACAAAAGGCCACCGTCAATCTTAGTATTTCCCCTAGATCGTACTTACTCTCACCCTTGCCCTTCAGGGTGTAGAGGCGGGTTTCAAACCCGTCCTTATTTGCGGAACTTGGAGAAATCTACCGGCCGCTTCTCATTAAAGGCACTAACACCTTCCAGAGCTTCGTCAGTCTGGTAGTACAATTCAAGCGCGCTCATAGCCATGTTGGAAATACCCCCAATGTGGGCGGTGTCAGCGTTGAAGGAGTATTTGAGGAATTTTAAGGCGGTGGGGCTCTTCTGTAACAACTCTCCGGCCCAGGCCTCGGCTTCTTCCATAAGCTTGTCTGCCGGCACTACCTTGTTTACCAGTCCCATTTCCAACGCCTCCTGGGCTGAGTACTGCCGACAGAAGTACCAGATCTCCCGTGCCTTTTTCTCTCCTACCACGCGGGCAAGAAAAACACTGCCATACCCGGCGTCGAAGCTTCCTACCCGGGGTCCGGTCTGACCAAAGCGGGCGGTATCCGAAGCAATAGAAATATCACAGATGACATGCAGCACATGCCCACCGCCAATGGCAAAGCCGTTCACTGCAGCAATCACCGGCTTGGGGATGTTACGAATAATATTGTGCAGCCCCTCCACATTCATCTCGTGACCCATATCCCCGGTAGCATAGCCCTCAGCTCCTCGCTCGCTCTGATCTCCGCCAGCACAAAACGCCCTATCCCCGGCGCCGGTGAAAATGACCACACCAATCGCATGATCATACCAGGCATCCTGAAAGGCAGCGATCAGTTCGTCTACGGTGAGCGTGCGAAAGGCATTGCGCACCTGTGGGCGGTTAATAATAACCTTGGCAATGCCATCTTTCTTCTCGTAGATGATATCCTGAAACTGCATTTTCACCCCCACCCTAGCCCTCCCCCATTGAGGGAGAAGGGGCTATATTACTGACTTGACTAGAAAAATTCCTAGCTGAGAGCTAATGACTGACTGCTGAACGCTCATTATCGGACCCATTATCCGACCATGGTCAGCCCACCACTAATGCTCAGTACCTGACCGGTGATAAAATCAGAATCGGGTGAGGCAAAGAACATCACCGCAGCAGCGATTTCTTCGGGCTGTCCCAGGCGGCGAAAAGGTACGGCCTTGACCATGGCGTCGATAATTCGGGCTCCACGCTCTCCTGAAGTGACCTCTTTGAGAAGCGCGGTGTCAGTTGGCCCTGGACAGACTACATTGACGTTGATTTTGGCTCGGGCCAGCTCCCGGGCTAGAGTCCTACTAAAGCCAATCGCCCCGGCCTTACAGGCCGAGTACACGGCCTCGCCCGAGCTTCCCACTCGCCCGGCGTCTGAACTAATGGTGATAATTTTTCCTTTTCCCTGCTCTATCATCTTCGGGATCACCGTATGGCAGAAGTGAATAGGCCCTTTTAGGTTAATGCCAATAACCCTCTCCCAGGTCTCGGGCTTACTCTCAATAAACGGTTCCACCTTATCCCAGCCCGCGTTATTTATCAGTATCTCCACTGGTCCCCAGGTTCCCTCCACCTTGCGAACGCATGCCTGTACCTGACCTAGCTGGGTGACATCGGTTTTAATGGCAATAGCCTGCCCACCCTTACTTTTGATTTCTGTTGCTGTTTCTTCCGCCTCTCTTTCTAGAATATCAACTACCGCTATCCTTGCTCCTTCTTCAGCCAGACGCAGACAGATCGCTTTTCCGATCCCCCGGCTGCCACCGGTTACCAGAGTAACTATGTCTTTGATCCGCATGGCTTTTCCTCCTAGCCTCCCTTAACAATGCTCTCAAAGAAAAGCAAGAGCAGCTGTTCCTTCCTTGATGCACAAGTACCTCTGGATTGACAATAAAAACGGGAGAGGGGATAAGAGTTCACACAGTGAACGCAAAAGAGGATCAGGAGGCGGTGGAGCCGGCGGTCGAGGTGGAGCGTACACTCGGGCTGATTAAAACCATTGCTCAGGAAGGGGAGACCATATCCAAAGGGAGCTCAGCCAGCGGCTGGGCATTGCTTATCCTGTGCTTGGAGTGAAGGAGTTAGGGCGGCTGCGCTACCACAGGATCATTTGCCGTCTTTCCAGGTCCACGGGAAGAAGCAGAGGCAGAGCTGAAGCGGGCAGGGGTTAGCGCGAAGACAGTGTGTTGGCTGGAGGAGGGGGTCTAGTTTTCTAGTCAATAGCTGGCTGGGGCTGATGCGGTCAAGTCCCAGACCCACATTGCGGCTGCCGAGAGTATTTCTGCCGAGTCCTGGCGAGTGCGTTTTAGCCCTCAAGTGGGGATAGCCCGAGCCGCAGCCGATTCCCGTGTGAAGGATCTTCTCGGTGGCTACTCTGCCTGTCTTCATCCACTGCTTGATGTGCGGGAGTAAGGGTTTGGAGAGATCTACCCTGCCTGTCAAGGTGGCGGCGGCGCGCTCTTTGACCCGCCCCCAACCCTGGCTCACTTGCTCGAGCACTCCCGGCCTCGTCATAGGGAATACGATGAATCTCAGAGGAGCTGTGGGTCATTTGTCTAACTAGCTTAGCCAGCTAAAACCCGCTCTACCAGTGATAAGGTAGTGGGTTCCCCCTCCCTCAGCCTGTTATTTGTTTGCTGAGCTTTACCGCAAAAATCTGCTTTTCGCAGCTAAACCCAAGCTGTCCGCTTTCTGTTCTGGAGGGGTTATAGTTATCTCTAGCTCTCTCGCCTTAGCAGGGAGGGGACTGGGTTGGGGGGTGGAGAAGAGTTGTTGTAGTTGCTAGGCCAATAATCCCGCATAGGCCATTAAGCACAACGTCTCTGGCATCAAAGAAGCGATTTGGCAGGACAAATTGTATGGCTTCATCTACACTCCCGACAAAAAAGATAAAAAGGAGACAGAAAAGGTAGGAGTGATAAGTATGGGGCTTGGCAGCTCGGAACGTAAGATAGCTCAGACCGCCGTATTCAAGCAAATGGAGGGTCTCTGCTGGCGTTTCGGCAAGAAAGATGAGCATAAGCAGCGATAGAGTGGCCATCAGCACAAGTCCGGCCACTCTCCAAAAGGGGGAGAATTGAGACAGAGAATTGGGACAAAGATCACCTTCTATTTCCCTTTTTTCTATCTCCAGACGTCTCCGGCTACTTTGCCAGAGAATAAAAAGAGTGCATCCAGTTAGAGGAAGAAGGAGCACAAAGGAAGCAGCGAAGCGATAAGAAATATGTGAGTAGGTCGACAGAGCAGACCAGAGAAGGGGAGCGAAGGGCAGAGTGACAAAAATTGTGGCAACGTACAGCCCCACTATTAGCCAGGCCATCAAATCAGCCCCTTCCCTATCTTAATCCTCTTCTGCAGTAGATATAGGTAAAGATAAGCCTTGAAGAGAAGAGGGTTGTAGTACAAAAATGGGCTGGGTATCAAGGTGCATGAGCGAGGGATAGACGTGAAAGTTGTTATTACTGGTGCCAATGGTCAGCTGGGTACTGACCTTGTCCATAGGCTCGGAGAAAAGACGAGAGTAGCGACGGAGACTGAGACTGATTCCCCTCTCCCTTTTCCGTATCCAGTCGTTGTCTTCCCCCTGACCCGCCGAGAACTTGAAGTATGTGACTTTGCTCAGACCCGAAAGGTGCTGATGCAACTCGAACCGCAGATCGTTATCAATACCGCTGCCTTTGTGCAAGTGGACCAGTGTGAGGATGAGGTCGAGAGATGCTTTCAGGTTAATACCTACGCGGTAAGGAATCTTGCCCAGGTCTGCCAGGAGCTGGGTTGCCGACTTGTTCACTTAAGTACAGACTACGTCTTTAACGGGAAGAAATACGAACCTTACCTCGAGGATGATGCTCCTCACCCTCTTAGCGTCTATGGGGTTGCCAAACTGGCGGGAGAATACTTTGTTCGTGCCCTTTGCGAGAGGCACCTGGTGATCCGGAGCTCTGGCCTCTATGGTCTGGCCGGATCAAGCGGAAAAGGCGGCAATTTTGTTGAGACCATGATTCGTCTGGCCAAAGAGGGAAAACCTATCCGTGTGGTGGACGACCAGGCACTTGCACCCACATATACAAAGGATCTGGCAGAGGCAATTGTGCAACTCCTAGCCTCGGACTCCCTGGGACTTTACCACGTCACCAGCGATGGCGAGTGCTCCTGGTATGAGTTTGCCCAGAGGATTTTTACCCTTCTTGGCCTTAGCCCTGATCTTTCTCCAACAACCACTAGGGCTTTTGGCTCCAAGGCTCTGCGCCCGGCTTATTCAGTTTTACGGAGCGCAAAGCTTAGCTGGCGCCTCCGTCCCTGGTCCCAGGCGTTGGAGGAGTATCTCAGAGAAAAGGGCTATTTGCTTAATCTTGCCAAAAGCCCCTGACCGTAACCCCGGCCTGTTTCTCCAGCTCCTTAACCGTAGCTAGGATATCTTCTTTGCCAAAACCGGCGTCGCGGTACTGGCGGAGCAGCTCCTGGGCTAGGGCGCCCATTTTCAGCGGAACACCGAACTCTTCAGCAAGCGAGGAGGCCAGGCCAATATCTTTGCAAGCCAGTTCTGCGGTGAAGGTAGGCAGAAGCCGATCTCTGAGAATCGCCCGGCCGCCTGACTCCCAAAGGAAACTATTACCACTGCCTGCTTTTACCACCTGCCAGAGTGTATGGGGGTCCATACCAGCCTTGGCACCGAGCACCAGCCCCTCGATAGCTCCAAGCATGTTAATAAATGCCATCATGTTGTTTACTAACTTGGCTACGTTCCCTGCCCCACTATCCCCTACATGAAAAACATTTGAGCCAATGGCCTTAAGCAAGGGCTCGAACTTGTTATAAACTTCTTTATCCCCACCAACCATAACTGCCAGGGTGGCATTGCGGGCACCCCTGACCCCGCCACTCACCGGTGCGTCGAGGAAGTTCACCCTCTTTTCCTTTACTTTATCGGCTAAGCGGCGGACCATAGTGGGTGAGTTGGTGCTCATGTCAATAATGGTTGCGCCCGCAGCCATTCCCGCCAAAATCCCGTCCTCCCCCAATACTACCTTCTCCACGTCCGCAGGCATGGGCAGTGAGGTAAAGACTGCCTCGGTGCCTGTTGTTGTCTCCTGAGAACGGTTGACCCAAGCTGCTCCCATATCCTCCAGATTGCGCGCTGCCTCTCGTTTGAGGTCATGGACCAGTAAGGTATGTCCTGCCTTGATCAGGTTCTGCGCCATGGGATTGCCCATATTCCCAACACCAATGAAACCGACTTTCATGTTTCCCCCTTTATGATCGTAATTCCTTCACTTTCTCTACAAGTATAGATAGCATCTCCCCTGATGCTCCTTGCAGACTCACCGTGCATAGCGGAGTGATTTCGCTTTCGTAGAGATTGACTTCGATTAAGCTTCCCCCTTTTTCCCGGGTAGACAAGGGAAAAGAAGCCGCTGGATAAACCGTGGCTGAGGTACCGGCGACAATCATACAGTCACAGAGCTGGGACTCGGCAAAGCACTTCTCCAGCACATCGGGTGGAATGGGCTCGCCAAAGGAGACTGTGTCATTCTTCAGGATTCCTTCACACTGAGGGCAGCGAGGAGGGATTTCGTTGAGAGGAACTTCAGCCGCAGGGTAACGGGTGGTGCATTGGATACAGCGAATCAATGTATGGTTGCCATGAATTTCGGCTAGATTCTGGCTGCCCGCCTGGCGGTGAAGGTTGTCCACATTCTGGGTGATAAGGAAGCGTAGGATACCCATGCGTTCCAGCTCGGCCAGGGCGTAGTGGCTGGGATTTGGCTCTGCTACCTGCAGTGTTTCCCAAATCTCACGGCTTGGACCTTTGGGGGAGAGTCGTTCTTCCCAGGCTTTCTTCGGATCTTTGAGAAATCGCTGATAGCCGTCCATAGGCGGCTCCCCATATTTTGTCCACAGTCCTCCTGGCCCGCGAAATGGAGGGATACCGCTTTCTACCGACACCCCGGCGCCGGTTAGTCCTCCTACATAGCGGGCGGAAAGAAGGAGTTTTGCCGCATTATAAATGGATTCTGCTTGTGTAGTTTCTGCTCCGTTCATACCTGCCTCCTTTGAGGATCTTCGCCGGGTTACTGTATTTTCTCCACCTTTACCGCGCAGAATTTATACTCGGGAATCTTGCCATGGGGGTCAAGTTCGTCAGTGGTAAGAAGGTTAGCCGCAGCCTCGCGAAAGTGGAAGGGAATAAACACGCTGCCCCTGGAGGTGCGCTCGGCCGACTTGGCCTTCAGAACAACAGAGCCGCGCCGCGAAGCCACCTGCACAAGCTCTCCTTCTTCTACTCCCAAAGCGTGCATGTCTTCTGGATGAATCTCTACATAGGGTTCGGGCTGAATGGCATGCAGAGCCTTAGAACGACGGGTCATAGTTCCGGTATGCCAGTGCTCTAGCACTCGGCCGGTGTTGAGCACTAGTGGGTACCCTTTATCGGGCATCTCTTTGGCCTCGGCAAATTCCACGGGAATAAATTTCCCTTTACCGGCAGGGAAGGTATCTGTGAACAGCACCTGAGTGCCGGGATGGCTGAGGTCAGGGACAGGCCAGAGAAGGCCGATTTTTCCCAGCCGTTCATAGGTGAGACCGGCATAGCTGGGGGTAAGAGAGGCTATCTCGCGGAAGATCTCTTCGGCTGAGTTGTAGTGCATGGGATAGCCCATGCGTGTGGAGATCTCGCAGATGATTTGCCCATCCAGACGGGCCTGACCGGGCGGCTCCAAGGCCTTGCGACCAAGCTGAACCCGGCGGTCGGTGTTGGTATAGGTACCCTCTTTTTCGGGGAAACTGGTGGCCGGTAGAATGACATCGGCGAACTCCGCGGTCTCGGTGAGGAAGATATCCTGTACTACCAGAAACTCCAGGTTGGAGAGCGCCTTACGCACTTTGTTTATGTTGGGGTCGCTGAGGAAAGGGTTTTCGCCCATCATGTACATGCCCTTGATCTCTCCTTTGAGTGCCGCGTGAGCAATCTCTACCACGGTCAGCCCGGCCTTGGGATCAAGGGCTACTCCCCAAGCCTCTTCAAACTTCTTTTGTACCTCAGGATTGTCTACCCTCTGATAATCAGTGTAGACCATGGGAATAAGACCTACATCTGAAGCTCCCTGTACATTGTTCTGTCCTCGCAGCGGGTGAAGGCCGGTTCCCCGCCGGCCAAAGTTACCGGTCATGAGAGCAAGAGAGATCAAACAGCGGGCATTGTCAGTACCAGTGGTGTGCTGCGAAATACCCATGCCCCAGAAGATTATGGCATTTTTAGCTCGGCCATAGAGGCGGGCCACGGTTACAATAAGGTCACGGGGCACCCCTGTGATCTTCTCTACCACCTCGGGGGTGTAAGTTCCGACCGTTTCTTTGAGGGCCTCAAACCCTTCGGTCCGCTCCCGGAGGAACTGCTCGTCTACCATGCCCTCGGCAACAATGACATGCATCAGGCCGTTTAAGAAAGCTACGTCTGTCCCGGGCTTAAAGCGGACATAGTAATGGGCGTGATTTGCTAAAGTTGGTCGTCGTGGGTCTATAACAATAAGTTTAGTGCCCCGTTTGGCCGCTTGCTTAAAAAAGGTAGCCGCAACCGGATGGTTCTCGGTGGCGTTGGAACCGATAACCATAGTCACATCGGCATATTGCACATCACCAAAGACGTCAGAGACCGCGCTAGAGCCAATGGTTTGCTGCATGGCTGCTACAGAGGAGGCATGGCAGAGGCGGGTGCAGTGATCAACATTATTGGTACCAAAGACGGCGCGTACCAGCTTCTGGAATAGGTAAGCCTCTTCGTTTGAGCACTTGGCTGAACCAAAGCCGGCCAGCGCATCAGGCCCGTGTTGATCCCTGATGCCTTTGAGCTTGGTGGCAACAAGGTCTAGGGCCTCGTCCCAGGTTGCCTCGCGGAAGGCAGGCAGCACCTCCGCATAATCAACAATCCCACCGGGTTTACGTTTCCACTTTCCATCCTCGCCACGTACGTCCTGAGAGAGAGGTCCCTTGGGATAAAACTCAACTCTACGGATAAGGGGCATGGTAAGTCGTTGGGGATGGAGGGCGTAATCAAAACCATAGCGTCCTTTGACGCATAAACGACCCTGGTTCCCTGGGCTTTCACGCCCGCTTACTTGAACAATAGTGTTGTCCTTGACATGGTAGGTAATGGCGCAGCCCACTCCACAGTAAGGGCAAACTGAGTCTACCGCCTGCGTCTCCTTTAGAGGTACATTGATGGTGAGCGGCTTGTTAAACAATGCACCAGTCGGGCAGGCGGCCATACATTCTCCACATGACACGCAGGTGGAGTTACCCATGGGGAGATTGAGGTCGAAGCCAATGTTTGCCTCATGGCCTTTGCCAGTGCGACCAATGACCTCGTTGTTCTGAATATCATCGCAGGCACGGATACAGCGGTCGCACAGAATGCAAGCATTATGATCTACGGCGATCACTGGGGAGGAGACGTCGTGGCCGTTGTGGCTTACCTGGGCGGAAAAGCGGGGAGCCGTAAGCCCATATTTTTCCGCGAGCAGCTCAAGCTCGCAGTTGCCGTTTTTCTGGTGCTTGATACAGGGAGTAGGATGATCGGCCAGGAGCAACTCGACCAGCATCTTACGAGCGCGTTCAATCTTGTCGGTGTGGGTTTGCACCTCCATACTGGCCTCAGCTTGGCGAATGCAAGCAGCCTGGGCCACGCGGGCGCCCTTGACCTCGACTGCACACACCCGACAGACCGCTGCTGGCGAGAGCCTCGGGTCATGGCAAAGTGTTGGGACATCAATACCAATCTTGCGGGCTGCATCCCAGATGGTCGTACCTTCGGGTACGCTGACTTCGCGGCCGTCGATGGTAAGAGTAAGAGATTTGCTTTCTTGCATGTGCGTATTAGTCATGATCGCTATCCTTCGTGTTCTACCCTTACAAACCTAATGCCCTTCTTTTCTTTTCCGGAATAAACCCGTTCTCGTCCCATTCCCTTGCTCTATAATATTCCTGGATCATTTCACGGAGTTCGGTAGCGGTTAAATTTACACCGCGAGCCACACCAGTGGGAAGAGCCTCGTTCAGCAAGCGCGGGGGCAACCAGTCGTCCCGCGGCTGCCAGCCCTCACGTAGGTTGAACAGTTTCTTGAGCGTATGGATTCGCTCGCCAATCCGGTGCAGCTCAACACCAGAACAGGGCCAGCCAGTGACCTTGCTGAGCAGGTCTGCAGCCTCAGCATAAAAATCAGTGAAGCACTTACGCAGGAACTTGCAAATAATCAGCGAGTCCAGAACAGCGGCAAAATCTTCTGAGGCAACAACCAGGGCACCTCGGCCAGGGGTTGCTCTTAGGCGGTCAATCTGTCCAGAGAAGTCAGCTTCGTAGGCCCCAGAGCGGTTGTGACAGGCTCCACGTAGGCTCACTGCCAGACCCAGGGCCATGGTTTTCAAGCTGCGTGGTTCATATCCGGGCAGTTCCAAACCCTTAACATGCATCGCCCAGTAGGTGGCGTCCTTACCAACCCGCGCGGCCGCCCGCCTTGAACCTTCGGCCAGGAGGGCACCAAGACCGCTACGCTTGGCAATCGCAGGGATGGTTGCCAGGAGAGCGTCTGTGTTACCAAAGCGTAGGCTAAGATCATGAGCTTGCGGTAACAACCCCTTCTCTGCGCACTCCATTGCCCAGGCCAGCGTGCCCCCGGTACTGATGGTATCAAGACCATAAAGGTCGCAGAGATGGGCGGCCTGAAGTACTACTTCCGGATCTTCAATGCCGCATAATGGCCCCAAGGCAAAGAGAGTCTCGTATTCTAAGCGTTGCTCTTCTCCGGCTAGGGGACTGTTCTGAGCAGAGTCGAAGGATTTGAACAGACGTTCGCAGCGGATTGTACAAGATGCGCAACCATGCCTGCGGCTGAAATTATTTGCCAAAAGGCTTTCTCCACTTAGGACTTCAGCTTGATCAAAGGTCGATTGCTGGAAATTGCGCGTAGGCAAAGTACCCAGGCGGTTGAACACCGCTAGGTTGGCTACGGTGCCGATCTTGCGGTATTTGGCGGTTAGCGAGCTCAGGCTCCTCTGCCGCATGGACTCAGCAATAGCTTCGACCCCGTGCGGATCGGCTACACAGATTCTTCTATGGCCACGTAAAGCAATGGCCTTTAGGTTCTTTGCCCCCATCACTGCGCCAACGCCGCCACGGCCGGCATGGCGGCCCTCATTGCTGATAGTGGCGAAGCGCACGCCATTTTCTCCGGCCTGGCCAATGGCCGCTACCCGTGCTTCTGCGTTCCTGAGTTCGGAGCGAATGAGAACTTCAGTCTCGCGGGGGCTTTTCCCCCACAAATGCTCACCCGCTCTTATCTCTATCTCTTGGTCACTAATAGAGATGTATACCGGGGAGGAAGCTTGGCCGGTAATTACCAGGGCATCAAGGCCAGTATACTTTAACTCTAGGGCGAAAAAGCTGGAGGAGAGTGAGTCGGCAATAAGGCCGGTAAGCGGAGATTTGGTAACCACGGCGAACTTAGCTGTGGTGGTTAGGCCAGTGCCAACCAGAGGCGCACTGGTAAGGATCAAAGGGTTGTCTGGGGAAAAGGGCTCAACCCCTGGTGGAGCAAAGTCGTAGAGCAGGCTGGTGCCAAGGCCAATGCCGCCAAGGAATGCCTGCAGACGGGGTTCTTCCAGGTCACGGCAGGAATATTTTCTGGTGGTTAGGTCGATGTGGAGCAGGCGACCGTGAAACCCGTACACAGCTCACCCTCCGGCATCACTGGAAATAATAAGGATGCTGTCTCCTGGATTAACCTTGACGCTCAGATTGCGCACAAAGTCCTGACCATTAATATTACAGGCATAACCGCTGGTAAGACGGTTTCTGTCAAGGGTAATCACCGGCCCCACCAAGGTTGGCAGTCTTTCGGCCAGAGCCCCAAAGACGTGGAAGAGAGTGGCCTCCTGTGGTAGTGTAAGGGAAACTTCTGGGGTTTTTGCCAGTAGGCGGGCAACACCGAACAACTCGACCGTACAAGTCAGACAGGGACTTGAGGCAGAGAGAGATAAGGCGGTTTCTGTTTGATCTTGCTGTCTTCTGTCTTGCCAGCGGGTCAAAGCGATCTGATAGTCCTTGGGAGTGTTCAGGTTGAAGAAACTCAAGCCTTCGGGGTCAAAACGGCGAACCTCATCTTCGTGGATTTCACGAGTACGAACCTTCTTGTAGAGAAAGATTGGGCGTAGCTCGCCGCGTTCGAGTTGCTCCTGAAGAAGTGGCACTACGTTGCGCCTGTAGACCGCATGCAATGGCTGAAAATGCTCCTGCCAGTAAGGCACCACCACGTCGTAATTTGAGATTTGCGATATAAGGTGTGAAATCAAGGAGAAGTTGAGGAAGGGGACATCACACGAAGTCACAAAGGCGATCTCCTTACTTGTCGCTCTCAGCCCATAGTAGATCCCACCCACCGGCCCCTGGTATGCCACCTCGTCACGTACCAAAGTCACTGGTAATGAAGGCAGCTCTTGCCCTGGCGTAGCTACCACAACAATGTCAGCAAACAAAGGCTTGAGTGTGCGCACAATGAGGGCAATTAGAGGCTCGCCACCAAAAGCAAGCAGGGCTTTGGGTTGTCCCATACGCGAACTCTTGCCACCAGCCAGAACGATAGCAGAGCAGTTGAGAGTTAAGAGTTGAGAGTTAAGAGTTGGAGGTCCTTGTTGGTCGTTCATAGCTCATCATTCTCGATTTTTCACTCTTCATTCATAACTCTTCACTCGTCCCGGAAGCACACTCCTTCGGGACATCGCTTTTGTGTGAGGTGCGTCATGATCTCGTCCGGAAAATATTTTAGCGCTGAAGTGATTGGCGAAGGCGCAACCTGTCCCAGCCCGCAGATCGAGGTGAGCTGCATGGTCTCAGCCAGCTCACCAATAAGATCAATCTCTTTGGTCTCTGCTTGCCCACATGTTGCTTGCTGCAAGATCTGCACAATTTTTTCACTTCCCACCCGGCAGGGCACACATTTACCGCAAGACTCGTTGCGGAAGAAACTGACAACGTTTAAGGCAACATCAAGTATGCATGTGCCCTCTGCCAGGGCCACTACCGCACCTGAACCAAGCATGGAGCCTACCTGGGCTAATGACTGAAAGTCGAGAGCAATGTCTGCCATGGAGGCGGGGAGAAAGCCTGATGACGCGCCTCCCGGCGAAAATGCCTTAAGAGGTTTGTTTCCACTAATGCCTTTCCCATACTCTGAGATAAACTCCCTTACCGAGAGGCCCAGAGGCACCTCGTATACTCCAGGTCGCTCTACATGGCCACTGAGTGCCAGATATTTAAGCCCGTCCCCATTCCTCCCCTGACTCTTAAACCACTCCGCCCCATGCAGCAGGATGGCAGGAACACAGCACAAAGTTTCCACGTTGTTGATGAGCGTTGGTTGGCCCCACAATCCATAAGTGCCAGGAAAGGGCGGCTTATTCCTCGGTTCTGCTCGTTTGCCCTCTAACGCTTCAAGAAGGGCGGTCTCCTCACCGCAAATATAGCCACCGGCACTCTCAAAGACTTCCACATCGCAGGAGAAGTTAGCCCCAAGAAGTCGCTTACCAATAAGCCCACTTGCCCGCGCAATGCTAAGTGCCTCCTCCAAGATCTGCTTCTGCTGTGAGTATTCATGGCGGATAAAGATATATACCTTGTGGGCATTTACAACAAACGCGGCAAGAAGAGCTCCCTCGATGAGAAGATGAGGAAATTTTTCCAGCAGAAAGCGGTCTTTAAAGGTGCCAGGCTCGCTTTCGTCAGCATTGACAACTACGTACTTCTCTTGGCCCGGAGCGTTACGCACAATCTCCCACTTAAGCCCGGTAGGAAATCCAGCCCCACCCATGCCGCGCAGACCACTTTCCTTGAGTGTCTGGATAACTTTACCAAAGTCGTGTTCTGTTAGTAGTTGCCGGAGTACGGCAAAGCGTTCTTTTTCTCCAGCATAAGGGTCAATAGCAGGCGTTCGGGTGGAAATAGGGACAGAGATTTCACCCTCACCCTTTCCCTCTCCCTTCAAGGGAGAGGGTGGCCAGAGGCCGGGTGAGGGTTCCGGATGGCTTTTAAATCTTTGTTGGTGCGTTGCTTGAGTGAGTTCTCGTAACTGCTCCTCGTTCATCGCTGGGTAAATGAGGTCGTTGATAGCCACTGCTGGGGAACGATCGCACTGTCCTAAACAAGAAACTACTCGCACCTCTTCTTTTTGTAGACCAAGTCTGCTCAGTTCCTGTTCTGCCACCTCTTTTAATTTCCTGCTTCCATAGAGATGGCATGAGAGATCAGCACAAACCTTAACTTCCACCACTGGCGGAGGAGTCCGGCGGAAGTGGGGATAAAAACTGGCTACTGCCTCTATCCTGTAGAGAGGGGTAGAAGTACGCTGAGCAAAAGCCCGCAGTTCTTCTTCGGGGAGGAAGCCGCAGCGGTGTTGAATCGCTTTGAGTTCCGTGATCAAGTTCATTGCCGGTTATGCTAGCACTCGTCCTTAGGACCTACAACCATCTTACACCTCAGCCTCTTCCCATATCAAGGAGAAGGAGCCATTTCCCAGCCTCCACATAAAAGTCTCCGCCGGGAAGGATTAAGGAGGAAAGGAAGAATTTCTACATCAAACCTTTGACTTTACCAGCCATTTCCGATAGCCTTTGCTGCTAGATAGTTCCGCATACGGGTGAACTTACCTGCTTGGCACAGGGAGAGTCACCCTTTTTTATGGCAGCGTTCAGTAGTTAGCCGTCAGTTTTTTGGGATTTGCTGATCCCTGGGAGCCAACTGCTGCGCGAGCCCTGAAGGAGGAGAGAGTTGAGATATCTAAGCCTTGGTTTTCTTTTATTTCTTTTGCTTTTGCCGGGTATGGCCCACGGGCTTTTTGTGGATGAGGCCGAGACCATTCGTTTTAACGGCCGGGTGTATAACCGCTCTGCCTATAGTGTCCAGCAGGCGAAAGGCAACACCCAGATTCAGACTCCTTATAAGTCATTTAACATGCTGCAAAACCGCACCTTCATTCAGCTAGAGCTCAGGCATTACCTTACCGACCTCGTCGAGGGCAATTATGAGGGTCGCCTCAGCTTTCTAAAGTATCCGCTTATGCCCCTACGATATCTGGGTGCCGAGGACTTGAGCTACTTCGTTACCTACCGGGGCGAGTATGACGGGGTATGGGACTATGGCCCGGACGTGTTTAGTGAGAGATTTCCTGTGCTTGCGGACTGTGGCTCCACTGATAAGAGAACCAGAAAGCACCCTCGTAGCAATCCCGATTGCACCCGTTTGGAGCCTCGTGACCATCTCCGTCACCGCCACCGGCTGTTTGAGGCCTATTTGGACTTCACTAAGGGAGCGCTGTTCCTACGTGTTGGCCGGCAAAATCTGTCCTGGGGAGAAACCGATGGGTTTCGGCTCCTAGACAACATTAATCCCCTGGACGCGGGTTTTGGTGGCTTCCTGGTTTCTCTAGATGAACGACGTATTCCTCTGGATATGGCCCGAGTGGTCTATGGCTTTGGCAGTATTGGCCCCTTCTCTGAGTTGAACCTGGAAGCTTACGGTGCGCTTGACAACGAAATCGCTGAACCTGTGTCTGCTGGCTCGCCCTGGGGTGTGGGTGGCCCGGCCGGGATCAAGAGCTTTGTCAAAAAGCCGGCCAGAAACCTCACCGATGCCCGCGGAGGGTTTCGGGTCACGGGGGTTCTGGGCGATCTAACCCTCTCTGCGGCCCACTATTATACTTTTCTTGATACTCCGATGGTGCGAGTTATGACACCGGAAACAACACCCTCAATTTCAAACCGGGCGGTAACACCTTGTCCAATCGGAGACAAGTTTTGTATCAACTTGGCCGATTTTGACAGGGCTGTGACAGGAGGAGAAGAAAATGGGACCTCAAAATATTTAGTAGACAATTTTGTGGCCAACCTTTTTTATCCTAAGATTGCTATCTCTGGTGCTACGGCGTCTTTCAGCGTACCCAGCCTTTACACGGTAGTGCGTAGCGAGGTGGCGATCTTCTGGCGCGAGCCCTTTTTCAAGAACTCTCACTTCCGCAATCTTATTGGCCCGGTAGACAGCGGTGGGCAGATCACCCCTGGCTTTAGACAGATCGGAGTGGACCCAGAGACTGGCTCTCCCCTGCTCACTTATAAGAACGACATTGACCGCTCCAATGTGGTCCGTTGGTCCCTGGGGCTTGATGTGAACCGCTATATCCGTTTCTTAAACCCCCAGCAGTCTTTCATTATTAGCGGACAGATATTTGGTACGCATATTGTGGACTTTGATAACAGCGCCCTTGACTTGGTTAATAGTCCCTATGACTTTGCCCATTTTTCGACTGGAGTGGCTGATCCTAACCGCGGTAACGCAGTCACTATCAACATGGATCAACACCAGCTTGTCAACACCTTACTGGTCTCAACGTCTTTTCGCTCCGGCTTGGTGGTGCCCAGGTTGATTCTCTTCTACGACTGGCAGGGCTCAGTGCTGGTGCAGCCAGAAATCACCTTCATCCGTGATCCCTTTCGTTTTATCCTGCAGTACAACTATCTCGATGGCCAATACAATGGTATTGGCTTTCTACGCGATCGAGACAATCTTATTTTCCAGATGGAGCTTGTTCTCTAAGGAGAATGGTATGGGCCTTAAGACAGCAGAGCAATATAAAGCGAGCCTCCAAGACGAACGGGAGGTTTACTATCGTGGGGAGCGGGTAGCTGATGTAACCACCCATTCGATCATTGGCGTGGCGGTAGAGCATGCCTGTATCGACTATCAGATGGCCGAAGATCCGCGTTATCGCAGCCTGGCGGTGGTAACTGACCCCCAAAGTGGTGAAGAATATAGCCGCTACTATCACATTCCCCGCAATACCGAGGATCTTTTGCAGCGTAGCCGCCTTATTGCTGCCAGCACTCGTGAGGGAGCTACGCTTGTGGTTTTGATCAAAGAGATCGGCACGGATGCTCTCTTTGCTTTGCTTGCTATTGCTGAGGAATTGGCCAAACATGGTAAACCCGAATATAGGGAACGGGTACAGAAATACTATGAGCTGTGCCGTCGGGAGGACTATGGTGTGGCAGTGGCCCAAACCGATGTGAAAGGCGACCGTAGTCTTGGTCCTGTTGGGCAGGAACACCCTGACTATTATGTTCGTGTTGTCGAGGAACGCAAGGACGGTATTGTAGTGCGGGGAGCCAAAGTTCACACCTCGGTGATCACCAACACGCACGAGGTTATTGTTCTGCCTACTCGGGCGATGCGAGCAGACGATAAGGCGTACGCAGTTGCCTTTGCCCTGCCAGTGGCCACTAAAGGGTTAAAGCTCGTTGCCAGCCCTTACGGTGGCTGGAAGAAGGATCCATTTGAGTTTCCTATCAGCGCCCGGCACAAGATGATGGAAACGCTCACCGTTTTTGACGATGTCTTTGTTCCCTGGGAGCGGGTATTTCTCTGTGGAGAGTGGGAAGCTGCAGGTCTCCTTGCCCTGACTTTTGTTAAATTCCACCGCTTCACCGCAGTCTCCTACAAGCTTCCCTTGCTTGAGTTGCTTGTAGGGACAGCTAAAGCCATGGCCGATTACAATGGAGTAGAAGGAGCCGGGCATATACGAGAGAAGCTGACTAAGCTGGCCACTTACCACACAACTGTACAGGGTCTCATTACCCAGGCTGCCCAGGAGTGCACCACTATTCCCCCTGATATAGCTGTGCCCAACACTCTCCTCACCAATGTAGCTAAGTGGCAGTTTGCTTCCAACTATCATCAGGCTGTGCAAATGGTGCAGGATGTCAGTGGTGGGTTACTTGTTACCGGTCCTGGCGTAGAGGATTGGCGCAGCGAAGCTACTGGTCCCTATGTTCGGAAATATCTAGGCGGCAAGAAAGGCACCCCGGCCGAGCATCGGTTGCGCATGTTGAACCTCATCTCTGACCTAACTGCTTCAGATTTTGGTGGCTACCAGGAGGTATTGGCTGTGCATGCCGAAGGCTCTCTGGAGGCAGAGAAGATTCAGACTTACCGGGAATATGATTTTGAGAGTATGGCAGCCTATGCACGAAAGCTGGCAGGAATATAGGCTCTTTTCTGTGTCGCAACGCGCTCAGGCTGTTCCTTCTCCTCACCCCTGATCTAAATCAGGGAAGATTTTCTGTTTCAATAATCATTTCCCAATGCAGAACTCACTAAAGATGCGGTCGAGGATATCCTCCGTGGTCACATGCCCGGTAATCTCCCCTATGTGATCCAAGGCAGCACGGAGGTCTGCGGCAATGAGGTCAAGGGGTATACTGTTACATAGACTCTGATAGGAATGACAGAGGCTTTCTCCTGTTTTAATCAGGGCGTCTCGCTGGCGGAGGCGGGAGACTATAATGCCGTTCTCTCCGCTCTCTCCTAGAGCAGCGACCTGGATGGCCGTCTTTAGCTCATTCATTCCCCATTCTCTTTTGATCGAGAAAGAGATAACCGGCATTTCGATTTCCAGGTTGTCCAGATCCTCTCTGTGTACGACTTGTGGAAGGTCTGTCTTGTTTAGCAAGATGACTCCTTTTCGTCCATAAAGGCTACGGAGGACCTCACGATCATCCTTATCCAAAGGACGAGAAGAGTCGAAGATAGCAATGATAAGCTGTGCAGAGTTCATTCGTTCTCTGGCCTTTTGCACGCCGATCTTCTCAACTTCATCGATTGTGCTTTGCACCCCTGCCGTGTCCCATATCATCAGCGGAATCTCCCCAACGATAACCCTTTCTTCCACAACATCCCTTGTGGTGCCGGGAATGGGAGTAACAATCGCTCGTTCTTCGCCGAGAAGCATGTTCAGCAAGCTTGACTTGCCTACATTGGGCTTACCAAAGATTACGGTGCGGACCCCTTCTCGGTATACTTTTCCCTGAGAGAATGTTTGCGCCAAGCCAAAGAGATCGGCGACAATACTAGTCAGATCATATTCCATCTCCGTTTTCTTCCGCTCCGGAATGTCCTCTTCAGGGAAATCAATGAATGCCTCAACATAAGCTGTAAGACTGACAAGGCGATCACGAATTTCTGCTATGCGGCAAGATAAACCTCCGTTAAGGTGCTCCCAGGCGAGGTGAAGCCCCTGCTCACTTTTCGCCTGAATGAGGTCAAGTACTGCCTCTGCCTGGGTGAGGTCAAGACGGCCATTTAGAAATGCCCTCTTTGTGAATTCTCCTGGCTGGGCAAGGCGGGCGCCTTGGTCTAGAACAACCTGCAGAACTTTACGTATAAGTAGAGGTCCCCCGTGGCCATGGATTTCAGCAACGTCCTCGCCGGTAGAGCTGTAGGGACGGCGCATTATGGCAAGGAGAACCTGATCGAGAGGAAGGTTTGTTCTCGGGTCAATAATTTTGCCGTAGTACAGATGATGAGAGCGTAGGCGAGTTTTTCCTCTGTTAGGGGAAAAGAGGCAAGCCGCAATCTCCTCCGCTTTAGGACCGCTTATCTTGATGATCCCGATTCCTCCCTCTCCAGGGGGAGTAGCAATGGCTGCTATAGTATCCTCTTCGTACATGGTGAGGTAAGCCTTCAGCCATCAGCTTTCAGATTTTCCAGGCGGTAGGGGCGAATCTTATTCGCCCTGCTGTCTACAATGCTCCTATCGGGCGATCATGAGGATCGCCCCTACAGATTTTGGCTGACGGCTGAAGGCTTGCGTAAAACCTATCCTCTTACTCTTCTTCGCCGTCCCCCTCCTTCTTCTTTTCGGCCGCGGTCTTCTCCCTCACCGTGATTTTGCCTGCCCCTCCTTTCCTGCCTCTGTGCTCCTTCTGGAATGATGAGAAGCCTGCGGTAGTATGTCCCACCGGTACTTTTGGTCGTGACCAGGGGATCATCCTGCAGAACTAAATGTACCACCCGTCTATCCCTAGGGCTGAGAGGATTAAGCGTCACGGTCTTACGGCGCCTTTTGGCTCGCTCTCCTAGCCTAAGGGCAAGCTCTTCCAGGGCCTTTTTTCGTCGCTCGCGGTAATTCTCTATATCGAGGACGAGGTGGGCTTCTCCCTCTTCGTTGCGACTGATGATGCGGTTGACCAAGTATTCGAGTGCATCAAGGGTCTGGCCTTTACGACCAATGAGAATCCCTCCCTCTTCGCTATCGATTTTGAGAAGGACTTCCTCGGAACTCACTTCAGAGGCAACCTTGGCCTCAATGCCCATAAGCTGTAGCACCTCGGAGAGCATCTTCTTTGTCTTCTCCCCTGTTTCTTGCTGGGAGAGAGAAGGTTCCCTATCCTGAACCGAGTCTGCCCTGATAGGGGCACGGCGTGTTGTGTCCGTACTCGAAGGGTTCAAAGGTGTAGCCGCAGCCTGTAAAGAAGGGCGCACGGTTACCCGGATACGGGCCTTTTTCCCTCCAATGCCTAAGAACCCTTTGCTTGCCTGGGAGAGAACCTCTACTTCTACTCTGTCACGCTCAGCATTGAGGAGCCTTAAGGCGGCGGCAATGGCGTCGTCGATTGTTTTTCCTTCGGTCTCTACAGAGTTCATCGTATTCCTCCTCCCCACTTGCCATTAGGCAGGCCTTCATAGCTTAATTCTTAACCTTATTCCACAGATACTGGTGGGTAACACTGAGTACATTATTGATAAGCCAATACAAGACCAGCCCGGCAGGAAAATTAACGAACATGACTGTAAATATCAGGGGCATGAACATCATGAGGCGCTGCTGAATGGGATCACCCATCGGAGGAGTCATCAACTGCTGGAGAAACATTGTCCCCCCCATAAACAGCGTCAAAATTGGAAAGCCTGGAGGATCGACAAAGGGAATGGCCAATGTTCCCAGGCGATCTGGCTGGGAGAGGTCATTGATCCAACCCCAGAAAGGCGCATGTCGCAGCTCGATCGACTGCATCAGCACTTGATACAGACCAATAAAAACGGGAAACTGCAAAAGCATCGGCAGGCAGCCGCCCAACGGGTTCACCTTGTAGCGGCGGTAGAGTTCCATGATCTCTTTGTTCATCTGTTCCCGGTTATCTTTATACTTTGCCCGCATCCGCTCCATTTGGGGCTGCAGCTTTTTCATATCAGACATTGACTTAAAGCTTTTGTTGGTGAGGGGTAGGAAGAGGATCTTGACTAGAACCGTGAGGAGTACAATGTCCGCCCCATAGTTCCCCGTCAGGCGATGAGAAAACCTTAGAAGGTATAGGAGAGGAATGGCAATAAAGCTAAACCACCCAAAATCGACGGCACGAGAGAACGTTTGGTCAGCCGCATCCAGGGCATCAAGATCCTTGGGTCCAATGTAGAGGGTGTAGATGGCTGATCCTTTTTGTGGGTTCCAAGGGGTCAAGATCCTGGCTTCCAGCGTTCCGTTGTGTGTCTGAAGCTGCAAACTAGCATTTTCCTGATCGGGAGGAATCGCAGCGGCAAGAAAGTAAGTGTCTGCATATCCTGCCCACCTTACTTCCCCTTGTAGGAGTTTTCCTTGCTCAAGGTCAGAAGTCTCTTCTTTGATGAGCTTTCTGCCGAGCAGAGCTATTGCTCCAGAAAAATCGTAATAACCTCCGTTTTGGTTTGCTACACTCCCCCTTACCCACTTCAGGGTAATCTCAGACACCCTATCCCCCCTATCCCCTTCCACCAGTACTTCCATCTCAAACCCGTACCCACTGCCACTGAACAAGAAGGTTTTGGTAATCATCAAACCCCCTGGCTCCTGACCAATAAATGTAAGCGATCCCGTCTCGTCCCCAGTCAAATACAGGTCTCCCCCTTCGAGTTGGTATAGCAGGAAGTCATCTTTCTCGGTTGCCCCATTGCTGCCAAACTCTATCCCCAAGGGTAGCTCTCCGTTATATCCGGAGACAATTATCTCTAGAGGAGAACTATCTTCCTTAATATCAGTTCGGTACTGTTTGAGGCGGAAGCTCTTTAATCTTCCTCCCAAAGAACTAAAGAGCGCAGTGTAGACCTCATTTTCAACCGTGATCTCCTGCACTTTCTCTTGTTCGTTGACTAAGGCTCCGCTTACTTCTGCCTTCCTCTGGAAAGGCAGAACAGACTTAGCTGGCGATGTAGGGGCAGGCAAGGGTAGGGGAGGGGTTGTCAGCTCCTCTGGGTATGTAGGCATGTCTTTTTTTACCGGTGGGTACAGGTAGGAAACGATCTCCTGATAGGCGATTAAGACAAGTAAAGAGAGTACAATAGCTATGAGGCTTCGCTTTTCCACGGGCTTACCTTTCTCAGACAGAGATAAACTGTCCCTGTCACTGCCCTATCACTGTTTCTGTCTTTCTCCTCACGGGTACGGGGTCAACCCCGCCAGGATGCCAGGGATGACACCGGAGAAGGCGGAACAACGCTAGGCCCATCCCCTTTGTTGCCCCATAGAGCTTAACTGCTTCCACGGCATAGGCCGAGCAGCTGGGATAGAATCGACAGGTCGGGCCTAGAAGCGGGGAGATCGTTATCCGATAGAGCCACAGGGTGGCAACCAGGACATCTACCGCTAAGGTGGAAAGGGCAGCAGATAGAGGCTGGGGAAAGAAAGAGAGCCTCTGTCTAGTCTCCCCGTCTGATCTCTCTGTCTCTGTTGGCAATGTGTAGGGCCCTCCCCAGCTCCTCGGCCACCTGGGCATATGCGAGCTTTTTCGCTCCAACTTTGGGAATAATCACTATGTCATGGGCCGGGGGTATTTTTTCTCTGTGCAGGCGATAAAATTCTCGCACAAGCCTTTTAATACGGTTACGCACAACCGCTTTGCCAACGCGCCGGGTGACCACCAAACCTAAGCGGGGCTCCCCTGCTGCTTTACCGTGCCGGGCGGACAGCAGATGAGAGTACTTAATAACCGTAAAAGAAGGGACATAATGCCTCTTCCCCTGGCGCTGCACAAGAAGGAACTCGCGCCTCTTGAGCAGGCGTGCAGCCTTGGGTAACCGATGTCGGATGGTTTTTTTCAATCTCCTACGAAGCGTAGGGCTCATTTTGATGGTACTGTGACAGTTAAGCGCTTCCTGCCCTTAGCCCGCCGACGCCTGAGCACGTTTCGTCCATTTGGGGTACTCATGCGGGCCAGGAACCCATGGGTCCGCTTGCGGCGAATATTGCTTGGTTGATATGTTCTCTTCATTTTCTATCCAATATTTTTACTCACCCTTAGTCGGATGTCAATTTTCCTCTAACCATAGAATTCCGGTTTAACCTCTCGGGCCAGGAGATCCGCCACTACCTGTTCAGGGTGCTTGTTCTTATAGAGGAGCAAATAGACCTGCTCAGTAATTGGCATATCCACACCCAGGTTCTTAGCCAGGGTATATACCGATCTGCTCGTACGTACCCCTTCGGCCACCATATACATACCCCTAAAGATATCGGAAAGTGCTTCTCCTCGACCAATGCGCAGCCCGACGCTACGGTTACGGCTCAGCTCACCTGTACAGGTCAGAGCCAGGTCTCCCAGACCAGACAACCCCGAGAGGGTCTGCATATTCGCTCCTATTCTTACCGCTAGCCGGGACATCTCCGCAAGACCCCGGGTGATCAGGGCGGCACGGGCGCCGTGTCCAAACCCAAGGCCATCACTCACCCCGACTGCTATAGCAATGACGTTCTTAACCGCTCCGCCTATCTCCACACCTAGTATATCAGTGCTGGTATAGATGCGAAAGCCAGAAGTGGAAAGACCCCTTTGTACCTTTTTGGCCATCGTTGCTAAGTGGGATGCCACTGTCACCGCAGTGGGTAGTCCCCGCGCCACTTCTGTGGCAAAGCTAGGACCAGATAGCACTGCAATGTGGTCCTGGTGACGTGGATTAAGCACTTCTGCCAGTACTTGGCTCATTGTCTTCAGGCTTTCCTGCTCTATGCCCTTGGTTGCGCTGAGCACAATCGGCTCTCCTGTCATCAAAGGGTTTGCCTGACTCATAACCTCTCGTACGGCATGTGAGGGAATCACAGAAAGGACCAGATCCTGTTCTGCTACTACCTCAGCCAAGTCAGTGGTAAACCTTACCTCCTGCGGTAGACGTACACCAGAAAGATAGAGATGGTTTTCCCTTTCTTCTTGCAGCGTACAGCAAAGGTTGGTGCTGCGCACCCAGAGACACACCTGACTCCCCGCACTTGCCAGTAGCCAGGAGAGAGCTGTTCCCCAGCTTCCTGCCCCAATGATACCTACACGCATGAAAGTTAAAAATTAAGAGTTAAAGGTCAGAGTTGTTCACTCTTCAGGGGGAGCCCAGCCGATCACACTTAACTGCCTGCTTGCCCTGGACCCTTCACGCCGGTACGAGGTAAAGCGGTCTACTCGGCATGCCGTACAAGGACCGGTATACTGGATCTGTACCCACGGCACTCCGGCCCGCTCCAAAAGGATCGCGTTTACCAACCGTAGGTCGAGAAATCCTTTCTCTCCTTCGGGCTGCCAGGCCGCTGTACAAGCTTCCCCCCACCTGTCCACAATGTCTTCTCCAATTTCTCTTCCTACCTCATAGCAACAAGGACCAATGGCCGGGCCTAAGGCAGCAAAGAGAAGAGAGGGATCAATTCCATACTCTTCCACAAGCCTCTCTATTGCGCAGGGAACAATACCCTTTAATGTTCCCCGCCAGCCTGCATGTAAAGCCGCAATCACACCTCGCTGTGGTTCAACCAACAACACTGGCACACAGTCCGCAGTTATGATCCCTAGGAGCACTCCTTTCTCTTGAGTGATCATGCCATCGGCATGCGGTCTCTTTCGAGGGAGCTGAGGTGAAAGGGTGACCACTTCACTTCCGTGTACCTGCCGCAAGGTAAAGAGAGGAAAGCTACCAAAATACAGAGCCGTTTTCATTCGGTTGGGCCGCTGTTCATGGTCCCCGCCCCTGTTCTGTAGGAGCGATCCTTGCGAGCGCCTGCTGGGAGGACTATAGCGAACCGGGTAAATACCAGATTCACCCCCACCCTTATGTATCAGGGGTTTCCATCCCCTCAAACGACTGGAGAACCCATGAACAAGTCCATAAAACCGCTCCCAGCCTTCAGCCTGAAGAAGGTCGAGATGAGGGTCATTCTTAAGCCAGCGGTTCTGGAGCACGGCGAATCTCCTGCCATTGGCCGGGGTCATGTCCATAAAAAAGGGAAGCACCTTTCTTATCGCGCAGGTCCCGCAGGACGGCCAGGGAATGGTACATTTCTCCTTCATCCCAGGCAACCTGAGGAAGGATATTTCTATCCATGTTCTCCTTTGTGTAGCAGGCATCGCCAGTAAGCACTAGCTCCGTTCCCTTTTCACTATCGGGGAAAAAGAGACTACGGTCAAACTCCAAATATCCGCAGCCCATGGCATAGATTTGCAGCATACGTTACCTCCACAGAATCTCATATCATTCCCCTTCTCCTGGTGGGAGGGGGTTAAGGCGCAAAGGATAGGGGAAGTTTATTGATCGTCAATGATGTGAATAACTACCGTCTTACCCTGGGCCGGCCTCCCGGGCTCTCTCCAGAAGCGCTACCGTCTCCACCTTTTCTGTCTGAGGAAACATATCAAAGGGCTGTACCTTAAGCAGCTGGTAGCCCTGTTGGACAAACTGATCTAGGTCACGTGCTAGGGTGGTCTGATTGCAGGAGACGTATATGATTTTGGGCGCTTTCAAGGAAAGAATCGCGGTAAGGGCCTCAGAGTTTACCCCTTTGCGAGGAGGGTTGAGGACAACCAGGTCTATCTGAGGAAGCACGAGTTTTGCCTCTTGCACCTTTTCTGCCACCTCGCCAACAAAGAAGCGACAGTTGTGAAATCCGTTAAGCCGGGCGTTTTCCTTAGCAGTTGAGATGGCCAGCCGGTTCTCGTCCACACCCCACACTAGGCGGGAAGCGGTGGCTAGGTAGAAGGAGAGGGGCCCAACCCCGCAGTAGAGATCGAGGGTTGTTGCTTGCCCTTTCAAACCTGAGAGCCTGACAACGGTTTCGTAGAGTTGTCGGGCTACCGGCGGATTAGCTTGAGAAAATACCCCAACAGGAAACTTCAGTTTTAGAAATCCAATGCGTTCCATAATCGCGTCGCGGCCGGCAAGGGGACGAAAGCGTTCTCCCCAAATGACATTACCCCGCTCTTCATTGATGTTTTGCACAATACCGCTAATAAAGGGAAAGCGTCTCTGCAGCGCCCAAGCGAGTTCCCGGCCGTGGGGAAGGTCAGCGTGCCTTGTTACCAGGGTAAGAAGTAGGTCCCGCCGCCAGAAGCTGTAGCGAATATCCAAGTAGCGAAGCTGCCCGCTATCATTGTGTTCGTCGTAGGGAGTGATCCTGAGCTTTGGTATCTCCTTTTTGAGATACTGCACCACCCGGTTGACAATGTCCGGATGGACCGGGCAGCCAGAAATGTCCGCCACTTGGTGGCTTTCCGGCATATAGATACCAACAAGAACTTCGTCTTGTGCCTTGGGCACACCCCGTGCCTTGGGCACACCCTGTGCCTTGCGTACAACCAGCTTGACCCGTGCTCGGTAGCCAAATCGATGCGAAGAGGGAATAAGCGGCGGTACTTCGATAGGGGTAAGGGTAGCATAGGTGGCCAGTGCCTGCACGACTATACGCCGCTTTCTCTCCAGCTGTTGGGGGTAGGGGAATTTGATGAAGGGACAGCCGTAGCAGGCGGGGTAATGCGGGCAGAAAGGTTTATATTCTTCGTGGCGCGAGTAACTGGGTCGTTGTCGATGAAGGGGCATGAGGCAAGAGTACAAGGGACAGGGCTTGGGGTCAACAGAGCCACCCCAGTAGGATCGCTCTCCTGAATAAGGTTGACAGTATTCTTCTTGCTTTGATAAAAGACAAACACTGCCAATGAAAACCCTTATTATCTCACCCTGATTGTATTCTATGCGGTCTGTTTCCTAGGGAGAACTCCGTTTGGGTGGTGCTATCCGTGTAATGCTGCAGCTCTCATATGACCGTGTTCCGACATGGATTGAGTGGCAGCGAGGCTTGCCGCGTGGCGGGCCGGCGGCGCTGGCGGCCGAGAGAGGCTGATCACAATGGACAAGAAAAGCCTCAGCGAACGCGACATCTGCACTAAGTTCATCACTCCAGCCCTGCGCAATGCCGGCTGGGACGAGATGACGCAAATCCGCGAGGAGGTCGGCTTCACCAAGGGCCGTATCATTGTGCGCGGCAAGCTGGTTAGCCGGGGTAAAGCCAAGCGGGCCGACTACATCCTCTATTACAAGCCCAACATTCCCATTGCCTTGATCGAGGCCAAGGACAACAACCATGCCGTCGGCGACGGCATGCAGCAGGCCCTCGACTATGCCGGCACGCTAAACGTTCCCTTCGTATTCTCCGCCAACGGCGACGGCTTCGTGTTCCATGACCGGACGGGCGCCAACGCTGAAAAGGAAACGATTCTCGCCCTCGACGCCTTCCCGTCCCCGGCCGACCTGTGGGCGCGCTATTGTGCCTGGAAGGGCCTGACACAAGAGGCCGAGGCCGTTGTCTTGCAGGACTATTTCGACGACGGCAGCGGCAAAGCGCCGCGCTACTACCAGGTCAACGCCATCAACGCCGCCATCGAAGCCATTGCCAAGGGCCGCAACCGTATCCTGCTGGTCATGGCAACGGGAACCGGCAAGACATATACCGCGTTTCAGATTATCTGGCGGCTGTGGAAGGCCGGCCGCAAGAAGCGCATCCTGTTCCTGGCTGACCGCAACGTGCTGGTCGATCAGACCATGGTCAACGACTTCCGGCCTTTTGGCGCGGCCATGGCCAAGCTCTCGACCAACGCCAGGACTATCGAACGCGGGGACGTCTCCTCCGAGGACCTGACCACCGCCATCAGTAAAAAGCGCCGCATCGACACCGCGTACGAGATCTATCTGGGTCTCTATCAGGCGATCACCGGGCCGGAGGAGAGTCAGAAGATTTTCCGTGAATTCTCGCCCGGCTTCTTTGATCTGATCGTGATCGACGAGTGCCACCGCGGCAGCGCCGCTGAGGATTCGGCTTGGCGGGAAATCCTGGAGTATTTTTCCACGGCCACGCAGATCGGCCTGACCGCCACGCCCAAGGAAACGGCCTATGTTTCCAACATCGATTACTTTGGCGAGCCACTCTATTCCTACTCCCTGAAACAGGGCATCCGCGACGGCTTCCTTGCTCCCTACAAGGTCATCAAGGTCCATATCGACCGTGACATAGCAGGCTACCGCCCCGAAAAGGGCCAACTGGACCGATACGGCAATGAAGTCGAGGATCGCATCTACAACGTCAAGGACTTTGACCGCGCCTTGGTGCTGGACAACCGCACCAAGCTGGTCGCCCGCAAGGTCACCCAATTTCTGACGGAAAGCGGCGACCGCTTCCAAAAGGCGATCATCTTTTGCGTGGACCAGGAACACGCCGGCCGCATGAGACAGGCGCTTGTCAACGAAAACGCCGACTTGGCGACCCAAAACCACCGCTACGTCATGCGCATCACCGGCGGCGACGCTGAGGGCCAGGCGCAACTGGGTAATTTCATCGACCCGGAATCCAAATACCCCGTGCTGGTCACCACCTCGCGGCTGCTCTCCACCGGCGTTGATGTCCAGACCTGCCGGCTGATTGTGCTCGACCGCGTAGTCGGCTCCATGACCGAATTCAAGCAGATCGTCGGACGCGGCACCCGCGTCCACGAGGACACCCGCAAGTTCTACTTCACTTTGATGGACTTCCGGGGCGCAACCAATCATTTTGCCGACCCGGAGTTCGACGGCGAACCGGTGCAGATTTACGAACCCGGTGAGAACGATCCCATCACTCCGCCCGACAACGTACCGCTCCCGGACAACGGCAACGATCCCATACCGCCGGAACCGGGTGAGGACAAGATTCTTGTCGACGCCCCGCCCGAACGGCCGCTCGATGGACGCGGCAGGTACAAGGTCTATGTGGACGGCATCGACGTAACAATCGTTGCCGAGCGGGTGGAATACCTTGACGAGTATGGCAAGCTGGTCACCGAGTCCTTGCGCGACTTCACAAAAAAGGCGCTGAAAAAGCGTTTTGCCAGCCTCAACGCCTTCCTCAAGCGTTGGCAAGCAAGCAAACGCAAGCAGGCGATTATCGAGGAGTTGGAGGCCGAGGGGCTGGCGCTCGACACTATTGCCGAGGAACTGGGCAAGAACCTTGACCCCTTCGACCTCATCTGCCATGTTGCCTTCGACGCCAAGCCGCTGACCCGCCGCGAGCGCGCCGAGAACGTCAAGAAGCGCAACGTATTCAACAAATACGGGGACCAGGCCCGCGCCGTGCTCAATGCCCTTCTCGCCAAGTACGCCGATGAAGGGGTGCTCGACCCCACTGACGCCACCGTGCTACGCATCCTGCCATTCACCGAACTCGGCACTCCGGTGCAGTTGATCAAAGCCTTCGGCGGACGGGACGGATTTGTCGAAGCCGTCCAGGACCTGCAATCCGCCCTCTACCAGGAGACCGCCTAGAGCGGATTCGGATCAATATGGTCTGCTTATTCGTTACCATCCATCACTCCCCCCTTGAGGGGGAGTCGGCGAAACAAGGGCGTAGCCCGCAGGTGAGCCGGTGGGGGGAGTCCATCGGCACGCAAACAATGCGATCAGACAAGGAAATGCTGTAGCCCATGTCCGTCCGCACCCTGGTCAAATCCATCCAGAACATTATGCGCCAGGACACCGGCGTGGACGGTGACGCCCAGCGCATCAGCCAGTTGTGCTGGATGTTCTTCCTCAAGATCATCGACGATCAGGACCAGGAACTGGAATTGATGAAAGCAGGCTATATGTCACCGATCCCGGAGCGGTTCCGGTGGCGCGCCTGGGCCGCGGACCCCGAGGGCGTCACCGGCGAGGAACTGCTGGCGTTTATTAACAACGCGCTGTTTCCCGCGCTGAAGAATCTTCAGACAACCGGCCGGTCCGATAACCGCCGCCGCGTGGTACGGGACGTGTTCGAGGACGCCTACAACTACATGAAATCCGGCCAGTTGATGCGCCAGGTAGTCAACAAGATCAACGACATCGATTTCAACAACCTGACCGAACGCCAGCATTTCGGCGACATCTACGAACAGATTTTGAACGACCTGCAATCCGCGGGCAACGCCGGCGAGTACTACACGCCGCGCGCGGTCACCGCCTTCATGGCCGACCGCATCGATCCCAAGCCCGGCGAAACTCTCTTTGACCCGGCCTGCGGCACGGGCGGGTTCCTGACCTGTTCGCTGCGCCACATGCGCGACCGCTATGTCAAGCGGCCCAAGGACGAGCGGACCCTGCAGGCCGCCCTTCGCGCCGTCGAGAAAAAGCAGCTTCCGCACATGCTCTGCGTCACCAACATGCTCCTGCACGGCATCGAAGACCCAAGCTTCGTCCGCCACAACAACACCCTAGCGCGGCCCTACATTGGCTGGGAACAGAAGGACCGGGTAGACATTGTTCTCACCAACCCGCCCTTTGGCGGCAAAGAGGAAGACGGCATCGAGAGCAACTTTCCCCAGCATTTCCGCACCAAGGAAACCGCGGACCTGTTCCTTGCCCTGATCGTCCGGCTGTTGAAGCCGGGCGGACGCGCCGCCGTGGTGCTGCCCGACGGCTCGCTGTTCGGCGAGGGCGTCAAGACCCGGCTCAAGGAACACCTGATGGAGGAGTGCAACCTCCACACCATTGTCCGCCTGCCCAACTCCGTGTTCCGCCCCTACGCCTCCATTGGCACCAACCTGCTGTTCTTCGAGAAGGGCGAGCCAACCAGGGATATCTGGTTCTACGAACATCTTGTGCCCGAGGGCCAGAAAGCCTATTCCATGACCAAGCCGATCCGGCTGGAGCATCTGCAAGGCTGCATTGACTGGTGGGGTGGAGCAGACCGCAAGGGCCGCAAAGAGACCGAACGCGCCTGGAAGGTGACGGCTGAAGAAGTGAAAGCGCGCGGCTACAACCTGGACATCAAGAACCCGCACACGGACGAAGACGACCCTGGCGATCCGCAAGAACTTTTGGCCAAGCTAGCCGCAACCGAGGCTGAGGTCACGGACTTGCGCGACCAGTTGAAGGCGATATTGGCCGAGGCGCTGCTGCAATAAAGGCCGCTGGGATGAACGCTGAAAAGTTGCGTATCCTCCAACCGCTTCCAAGGTTGTTGGCACTCAGCTTGTAGGGCTCCATGAAATCCTCACGGAGAGTCACGCCCGGATGTATAGGTCCGATCATCGGTGGTAGTCCGTTATCTCTGCATCTGTAATACGGTATCCGTATAAGTCAAGAATACCGCTCTGACACCCCGTCTGTGTCGTTCGGGAATATTCATGATAAGAGGATGAGGACATGCCTGAAAATGGAGAGTCGTGTCTCATATTGCAATCTCCCGTTTCAGCCCCCTTTCTCGCTTTTCTCTTGGGCCTCCCTCTCCCCTCCTCGGAGGGGTGCCGCGGAGCGGCGGGGTGGGTCCACGCGCGACCTGCCGCTCCACGACACCCGGTCCGCAGAAAGGAGCAGGGGACATCGCCTCTGCTGTCAGGGAGTTCCCTCACTGGACAGGGAATCCGAGACGACAGGCCCCAACCCACCCCGGCCTACGGCCACCCCTCCCGAGAGGGGAAAAGAGAACAGGCCCTCGCCTACCCTGTCGTTTACCATCGCATTGGAACACCTCCGGCTCATCCGACCTACGGAACGAGTTTGACGCCTACGGCTATTTCCCATAAATTTGACTAATCTAGTCATAAGGGGAGGCTCCTTTGAATAAATCTCGTCAAGCCAGGCAGGTCAGCCCGACGCCGACCCCCGGCTGGAAGTTGGGAGAGGCTAAGGCAAAGTTCAGTGAACTCGTTCGCCTTGCCACGTCCGGGCAGCCGCAACGGGTCACGGTTCACGGGAAGGACGCCGTGGTCATTGTTGCGGCAGAGACATTCGAAGCCCTCCAGGCACGGGAGCAATCAAGCAGCTTACACGAACTCCTGTCCCAATCTCCTCTGAGCCGTATCACGTTCGGTGGAGACGGTGTTCGGAGCCCAGTCCGTGAGGTTGAGTTGTGACGGGGTGGCTACTCGATACCAATGTGGTCTCCGAACTCCGAAAGAAGCGGCCCGATGATCATGTAAAAGCGTGGTCGGACGCGCAGGCCGCAGACAGCCTATTCCTCAGCAGCGTCACGCTGGCCGAGATTCGATATGGCATCGAAAGACAGCCTGACCCCAAGTTTCGCAATGAGCTGACAGTGTGGCTCGACCACCGGCTGCGGCCGTGGTTTGCCGGGCGTATTCTGCCTGTGGATGAGGATGTGATCCTGGAATGGCGTCGGATGGTGGCACGGGGTCGAGAAAATTCGCTCACTTTCAGCCAGCCTGACCTCTTCATTGCGGCCACCGCGTATGTGCATTCTCTCGTTGTGTGCACCCGAAACGAGGACGACTTGCGCAAAACAGGCGTCTCGGTCTTCAATCCGTGGGTGGGATGATTGCCAATTGGCTCCATCGAAGCATCCAGGAAGACGACCTTGGTGACCCCAAAGAACTGCTGGCCAAGCTCAGGCCGCAACCGGGCAACCACAGGGGGTTGCCTCTCCATCTTCCATTCCCTCTCCCCTGGAGGGAGAGGGCGCCTGCCCGCAGGGCAGGCGGGTGAGGGGGGAATGCAAATTCAATGAACGCCGAACAACTGCTCACGCACTTCGACCGCATTCGAGCCAACGCGCCGGACGCCATTCCGCGTTTACGCCGGTTTATTCTTGACTTGGCCGTACGCGGTAAGCTGGTCGAGCAGGACCCGAACGATGAACCGGCGTCGGAGTTGTTGAAGCGGATTGCGGCAACCAAAGGGCGGTCGCGATGTAGAATTGAAAGCGAATCAGAGCCTTACGGACTTCCTACGCCTTGGAAATGGGCCGCACTCGACGAGTTGATTACAACCGGTCCACAGAATGGTATTTCGCCAAAACCTACCACACGAACGGATGCACCAAAGGCTATAACATTGACCGCTACGACAAGTGGCACATTCAAGCCAGATAACTTCAAGCACGTCGAAGCCAATATACCCGATGAGTCAGAATTTTGGTTGCGCGATGGGGACCTGATTTTCCAAAGAGGGAACACGCGGGAATACGTCGGTATCGCGGCGATTTACGAAGGCCCGTCGAAAACTTTTCTGTTCCCCGATCTGATCATGAAGGTGAGGATATCCTCCCTAATCAGTCTTCGGTTCGTCCATCTGGCTGCTGTCTCGCCCCCTGCACGCGCCTATTTTTCCGACAACGCGTCGGGTGCTCAAGCGACAATGCCGAAGATTAATCAGACAACTCTTGTATTCACTTCCTAATCCCCCTCCCACCCCTTCGCCGAACAACACCGCATCGTTGCCAAGGTCGATGAACTGATGGCCCTCTGCGACCGGCTGGAAACAGCGCGGAAGGAGCGGGAAACAACGCGCAACCGACTGGCAGCGGCAAGCCTAGCCCGCCTCAACGCGCCCGACCCCGACCCGGTGGTATTTCAGGGCCACGCGGCTTTTGCTCTCAACAACCTCACCCCGCTTACCACGCGCCCCGACCAGATCAAGGCGCTACGCCAAACCATCCTAAACCTCGCCGTGCGGGGGAAGCTCGTTGAGCAGGACCCGAACGACGAACCGGCGTCGGAGTTGTTGAAGCGGATTGCGGCGGAGAAGACGCGGATGGTGGAAGCCGGGGAGATCGGAGAGCCAAAATCCCTTCTGCCACTGTTTGAGTCTGATTTGAGCTTCGACCCTCCATCCGATTGGAAGTGGACTCGCCTGGGCACGCTCGTCTTAGACTCGGAATCGGGGTGGAGCCCGCAAACGGAAAATCATGCCCGCGAGGGAAATGCATGGGGTATTCTGAAAGTGAGTGCCGTATCTTGGAGTCACTTCGACCCGACAGCGAATAAACAGGTCTTGCCAGGAACCGAACCACGGTTGCAAGCACAGGTCCACAAGGGCGACTTTCTGATTTCCCGAGCCAACACAGCAGAACTGGTTGCGCGGGCGGTTCTGGTGCAGGATGAACCACGCAATTTGATGATGAGCGACAAGATCGTTCGCCTTCGTCTCAGCGCTCTCTGCGATCACAATTATGTTTTGCTGGTTAACAACATCTCAGACTTCGCGCGCAGCTACTATACAGCCAACGCGACAGGTACTAGTCCTTCAATGAAGAACGTTTCGCGGAAAGTCATTCTTGACCTCCCATTCCCCCTCCCGCCCCTCGCCGAACAACACCGCATCGTCGCCAAGGTTGATAAACTGGTGGTCGCTGTGTGACCGGTTGGAGGCAAGCCTTGCTACGGGCGACGAGACACGCGGGCGGCTAGTGGAGGCTTTGCTGTTCGATGCCCTAAAGGCAGGCGCGGGTCACCGAGAATTAGCGTATTCAAGATAAGTTACCCAAAGCTATCTGAATACAATTGCATTTCATCCCGCCTCTCCTACGACCCCGTTCAATGCCCCAGCCTCTTCCTGATTTCCACTTCTGTGTCTTCCCTCTTGGCATCTCGGTCATAGCCGGCCGCGATACTTTCAAGGACGCTGCTGACATAGGGATAGTCGAAGGCGCGTTGCTTTGCCCAACTCCGGTACTTTTGCGGCCAGCTCGCGTTCCTGCCCGCCACCCTCGTTTATTCCGTGCGAATGGACCCGCCCCGCCCTTTAGAAAACACCAATATTGAAGCCTATGTTGATGTGCTCGGAACCAATGCGTTCCATCGCCTCGCAGACCGGAAGGCACGGCCAGCCGCCATCCTCTTCGGCAGGGGCCTTGGAGAGAAGTTCACCGATCTCTTTCATCACCGCCCTCGACACGGTCGTGTTCAGCGCAAAGTCGCCGCACCTTGGTCATCCAGTCTAACAGCGTTTCGGCATCGACCTTGCCGTCCGGCCCGGTGCCCGGAATACGCCTGATTCGATCAAGAAGACGATAGGCGCTGCGGAGGCCAGACCAGCGCGTCGCTCGGGGTCTTCAATTCGCCAGTCGGGCGGGTCCTGCCCGTCGTCGTCTACGTTTGTACACAAGAACCAGCGCTTGAACGAAGATGAGCCGGGGACTCGGAAATCTGCCGCTCCAGATTGGGGATGCCATGTTCGCTATGGTCAAGGGCCATCTATAAACATGAACTCAAGTCGCGCCATCTCGTCTAGGCTGACGCCGGTGCGTCCGTCGAGCGAATCCAGCGCTTCCGAAATGTAGCAAGGATCGAGTCTGTACCAATCCACAGGCTCAGTCACTCACGGTGGCAACAGCGAAAAGGAGACGCTTCAGTCGCGATGTTTCAATTCGGGAAAAATCAGTATGCACGGCATGGAAGGCGGCGCGGGGGTGCTGTGCTTCAAGCAGGCGATCGATAAGCTCGATCAACTCCGCCTCGCTGTGGCGGTTCCAGGGCGGAAAGACTTCCTGCCAATAGCGATCCCGGACTTTTTCGCCGTATTGGTCGAGCAGGCGCCATGTGTCCTGCCTAAACGGCGCGCATCGGAACAACCGCACGATCCGGGCAGTGTCCGTGCCCTCGGCAACAGTCGAGAGAATCGCACCACGCGCGTCGCCGCCCAGAGATATCAGAAAACCCTGAATGCAGCCGTCAACTTTCCTCCCCAGGTCGCCGGTAATGGAAAGGCATTGCCGCAAAAAATGAGTCCGCGCATTTGCGGTTGTGATGTTCAGCCCCAGAGAACCTCCGACGGTATCGGGTGCCTCACTACGGGACAGGAGTCCCATAATACCTTCAAATCCGCGTTCCGCCCATATCTCCTTGATCGCTGCGGCTCGGAGCTTGCTGGTTCTTTCTTCGTGCTTGGAAGGATCGAGCCTGCCATTCTTCATATCGTCGTCGGAAAAGTCGAGCCAGTAGTTGGCAAAGAGCCAAGCGTGCCGGACAACAGAATCACACGATTGCAGCTTCTCGTACACCATGCGCGCCCGGTCTTTTGTCGTGTCATTCAGGCTGTGCTGCTGACCTCGCCATGTGAACGTAAAGCGACGAATCCGCTCGCCAAGGCTAACCTTGGTACTGTCATCGGTCTCTGAATCCGCCCACGCATCAATCAAGTCCCAGACCACAGTCTGGTCTTTCTCGGGTATTATCGGGAGCTGCTCAACAAGGTCGCCGAGCGTCTTCTGGTCGTGGCTTGGCCATGCAAGAGCAAGGTCGAGCGCTTTGCGGGTGAACTCGACGTTTTCTTTCTGCGTTAGTGGCTGGCCGGCGCCCGAAGCGTCACTGCGCCAACGCGGGCGGTAACTGTAATGCCCCATCCTTGGACCAGTCCGGAACTGATCTATGCAAATCTGCCAGCCGATATCCGGAAACCGTTTCGTTAACATCTTAAGGGCCGGCATCCGCTCTTCGAGCGAAGCGGCCGTCTGCGGCATCCACGACCGGTAGATCGATCCAAGACTGGCAATCGGCTTGTTGGTCCAATTGTCGTCGATAACGGTTTTCGACAACTGGGCTAATATCAGGCTTACGCGCCCGAGGTGTTTCCAGGCGAGGCATTCCAGCGCCCACAAGAGCCCTGTTCGTGTCGGTGAACTGAACAGGCCGCTTTCGACGGGTTTTAAGAGGCCAAGAACGACCGGCTGAGGCTGTCGCAAGTCCTCCTCAAGTAACTTCAGGAATTCGTCTGGCGCTGCTTCGGCGTAGTATGGGAGGTCTCTGTCATGCGAGAGTAGTTTGTCGAGGGTGAGCGGCGTAAGCAGACCTCGGATGAGTAAGGAGACACGGGTCTCAACGTCTGTCCCAAGCCGCTTCTGGAATAGATTATTGCCATGGACAGAGAGGATGACGAGGGTTTCGCAGATGCCCTCACGTAACGCGGCAGAGTAATTGCGTACCTTACCATATACTCCAGCCGCCCATCTCTTATCCTCTGGAAGATCGAGCGCGGGATCGCTTTCAGAAAGCACCTGTTCAGCGAGAGAGAAGAAATCCTTGAGATTGTCTCCGGTCACGTCCTTGTTGAGCGCAAACAAGGCGTCGATTTTCGAGGCGACGCCGCTATATTGCCCAGTGGACCAGACAGGGCAGTCGTCGAGTTGTAGCAAACGTGCGATGCTCTTTTCGGTTTCCTGATACGGCTTGTCCGCAAGTGTGGATACAACCTTACAGTCAGCGTCGGCCTGTGCATGCCATGCACCGACCAAAGTCATTGAGATCAGGCTCCTTGCACTCTCTACATCTCCGGCCCATTGGGGTTTCCTGATAGCATCGATCCTTGAGAGCCGCCGCCGCAGAATGGTTGGAGAGCGGCCCGACTCTCTGGCAAGCCGTTCGGCCTCATCGTCCTTGATGCCCATCACCGCAAGGGCCTTCTCAAAGGTCTCGTGATTCAGAAGGTCAAGAGCAATATCCGGCTTTGAACCAATCGCATTGCGCGCATTGCGAGGACGAACGATGATGCAATGAAGTCGGCGGTAGACGGTTGCCAGTTCGCGTTCGGCTTCTTCGGTATAGACGATTGGAATGAATGGTGACGACGAATTTGCCAGGGTCCGCAACGTCTCAGCCGACTTGAACACTGTGGCAAGGTCTCTTGAGCGCGGCGCGATGGTGCTATCCTGGAACAGACATGCGAGAAACGCGAGCGCCTCATCTATGGAATCCGCCGCGACCACGAATGGCTTTTCGCTTGGTTTTTCGAGCCACTCTTTGAAGGTGCCGCGGTATGCGATGATTGAAGGCTCGAACATCGTGGGCGTCATCTTCGGTTCGCTCGCATCTTCCCAACGCTGCCAGCATCGATCGAGAGTCTCGAATCCGCCGACTGGCATGACGAGTTGCTCGGCAAGCCACATCTGCGCGGGAATCGACTCTTCTAGCCACTGTTCAAGATCGCTCGCGTCGAGTGCCCTTACCGCCTTCCAGTCGCCTGCTGCGTTCTTGTTCTTCGCCCACTCGGTCTTACCCGGCCAGTTGCGCGGCGTGACAAAGACAAAGGTGCATTCTGACCTCTCAGCCGGAGAGACGGAACTAAGGCGGGCCGCGTAATCGCTCTCGGCCTTGCTTTTCGGGTTCTTATTCGTGCCGAACTCCCATCCGGATTTGCCTTCG
>CBDCRK010000024.1:0-78290 GCA_965220955.1 uncultured Binatia bacterium (SeqCode)
CGTTTGTCCATACTGCGCCGTAGGGTTGGGAGGTGTGGGACCCGGAGCGAGCCCTCGGGTGGCCGAGCTGGTTAAGAAGACAGTAGTTGGTGAATTTATACCCGATCACGCAGCGGTGTTAGACAGCAAGATACATGGCCTAATACAATTGACACATTGCTTGAAGCATGCTCAGTAAGGGTGTTAAGATTCAGCCTGTTTTAACACCTATAGGCTTCTCTATTTTTTTAGGCAGTCTCGGGGCGAGGTTTTGTTAAGGCGTCTATACACCACAAGGAGGTAGGACCCATATGATGTATGCACTGATGGTTTTGATGCTGGGCGTGCTTATTCTGATTCACGAACTGGGTCACTTTGTGGCGGCCAAGTGGGGAGGAATTCCCATAGCTCGCTTCTCGCTCGGCATTGGCCCTCGGCTCTGGTCGAGGAAGTATAAAGGGACGGAGTATATCCTTGCTATGCTACCTATTGGGGGGTATATCCTGCCCTCATTTGAGGAAGAGGCGGAGTTCTTCGCTGTTCCCTTAAGGAGGCGGATTGCCTTCTTTGCTGGCGGTCCACTAGCGAATATGCTGGTAGTGATTCCACTATTCGCCGTCTTGAACATCTATACCAATGGGGCATCTTTTGCCCACGTATTGATCGCTCCGTTTGTTCAGGCCACTATGGTACTCTGGCAAATATACCTGGCCCTTCCGCAGATCGTTTCCGACCCTGGACAGCTTTCGGGCCCAGTAGGGATTGTTATGTATGGCGCCACGTTAGTAGGGATCACCAAGTGGCTAGGGTTAGCAATCATTCTGAGTCTTAACCTGGCGGTGATAAACATGCTGCCCATCCCGATTCTTGATGGCGGGAAGATCCTCTTGCATATTCTAGCGAAACTTGATCGACGGCTTTTGCGATTCCAAGTTTCATTCGCCCTGGTCGGGCTCCTGCTAATTATTGGAGTGATGGTTTATGCAACGATCATGGACATTGCGAGATATATGGCTTGATTGCTGACACCCTGCCCTGGTGCGCTAAGCTTGCCCCACTCTCATTGTAACCCTAGTACTAACATTCCTTTGATTTCAGGCTATTTCTATGGGATGAATTCTTAGCATTCTATCTATAAGGAAGGACACATGGCCAATGCATTAGATGACGTGCGGGTTATTGATTTGACCCACTTCTATAACGGTCCCTATTCTACCCTGGTTCTTAGCTTCCTGGGAGCAGAAGTGATCAAAGTGGAGCCCACCACGCCAAGGAGAGAGGGCCCGAACGATCTTTCCCATACCGGGAGCTTCTCGGGAGAGTTTTCCCTTTGTAATGCTCAACTCCAACAAGAAGGGTATTACCCTGAACCTAAAAGCCCCACGTGGACAGGAGCTGTTCAAGGAGTTGGTAACACACGCTGATGTGGTAGTGGAGAACTTTGCGGTTGGGGTTATGGATCGGCTGGGGCTAGGGTATAAGGTCTTGAAGCAGCTTAACCCCAGCTTAGTGTATGCCTCGAGTACTGGCTATGGACAGACTGGTCCGTATAGCTCCTATCCTGCCTTTGACCCCATTATTCAGGCCATGTCTGGGATTATGAGCACAACCGGCTTTCCTGACGGCCCCCCGCTGAAAGCAGGGCCGCCTATTATGGACATTTTGGGTGGGATTCACTTGGCCGCAGGGGTCCTGGCTGCGCTGTATCAGCGGAACCGAACCGGAGAGGGAGCTTTTGTAGAGACCTCTCTTTATGATGCGGCCATGGGTCCGCTGGTTACCCAAATCTCCAGCTATCTGGCCAAAGGGGGTACCTACACGCGTTCTGGCAATACCCCTCCCGACCGGGCCTTTTCTCCATACAACTGTTACCCAACCAAGGATGGGTATGTCCTACTCCTCACAGCCGACGATCAGCGGTGGCGCTCGCTCTGCCAGCTCATGGGGCGCGAGAAACTGGCCCAGGACCCACGCTTTGCCACCAACGCGGCCCGCAGACAACGGGCTGAAGAGGTTGATGCCATTGTAAGTGAGTGGACAACCCAGCACGCCAAACAGGAAGTAATGGAACAATGTGGTGAGCTCGATATTACCTGCGGGGCGGTAAAAGAAGTGTCTGAGCTCCTGACCGACCCTCACATACGCAGCCGTGGGATGCTGCAAGAGGTTGAGCACCCCACGGTGGGGAAAATGGCGGTCCTGGGGTCACCCTGGCGGCTCGATGGCGAGCACCCACCCATCGACTCCCCCAGCCCTACCCTGGGGCAGCACAACGAACTGGTGTACAAGAAACTCCTGGGACTCTCTACCGCCGAGATTGCTGAGCTTAAAGAGCAAGAGGTGATCTAGGACGGAGGGAGCCTTTCGCTTTACCGATTGGTGCCGGCAATATCCGCCATCAGGTGGAACCCCTGCCGTTGGTTTGACTGCACCAGCATAGTTGTCACACCCGCGTCCTCCCACGCCTGGTAGCGTTGACGAATCCGCGCCTCGGGGCCGCATAGCGACATCTCATCGCAGAGTTCATCTGGCACTGCCTCGGTTGCTTCAGCCTTATGCCCTGACAGGTAGAGTTCCTGAATGCGCGCGGCAGTGTCGCCATAGCCATACCTCACCATCATCTCATTGTGAAAATTCTTTGCCTTGGCGCCCATGCCACCCACATATAAGGCAAGGGTTGGCTTCATATGAGCCAGACAGGCACGCACATCATCACCCATAATAACCGTACAGCCAGCCGTAATATCCAAGTCCTGCAGTGATTTGCCGTTGCCTGCACGACGGAACCCTTCCTCAAGCGTTGGACGAAATAAGTCCATCCGCTGCGGCGAAAACCAGATCGGCAGCCAGCCATCGGCCAATTCGGCGGTTGCGCGAACGCTCAGGGGCTGCATGGTGGCAAGATAGATAGGGAGTTGACGACCGTGCAGAATCGACTTCAGCGGTTTCCCCAGGCCGGTCGCACCTGGGCCATAATAAGGTACCTGGTACGCCTTCCCATCCAACGTTACCGGTTCCTCACGCGCCCAGATCTTTCGCAGGATCTGCACATACTCGCGCAAACGTGTCACCGGCTTATCATAGGGGACCCCGTGCCAGCCTTCGATGACCTGCGGGCCAGAGAGACCCAAGCCAACCAGCACCCGCCCACCGGAGAGGGCGTCAAGCGTTGACATGGTCATGGCACACATGGCCGGCGTACGCCCCGCAAGCTGCATAATGCCGGTGCCTAGCTTGATCCGAGTCGTTTTAGCCGCCAGATAAGCCAGCGGGGTGACCGCATCCGAGCCATAAGCTTCGGCACTCCAGACGGAGTCATAACCCAGCCGCTCGGCCTCAAGCACAAGGTCAAGCGGTAACTCCATCCGTCCACCAGAATAACCAATACCAATTCCCAGGTTCATACCTGCTCCTTTCTCTTCCTCTCTTTTCACCCCCATAAAGACTTAGGCATCTTACCGGCCGCGAAAGACCGGCGGCCGCTTCTCAACGAACGCCTTTACCGCCTCGCGGAAATCTTCGGTCAGGCTGGTCCGCACCAGCCGGTCGGCCTCCATGTCGAGACATGTGCGTAAGTCCTGGGTAAGCGCACGGTTCAGATTCTCTTTGATGTAGCGAAGCGCAACTCGTGGCCCAGCCGCAATTCGCTTAGCCAAACGCTAAGGCCTCCTCTTTACGGCGGCTCTGGAGCGAGATTCAAATAAAACCCGCTAGGGCGGGCCAACCTTGCCGCCTGGGGCGCCGGTGTCAAGGAGGAGCTGTTGGATGTCCTTGGCGAACTTGACCTCCGAATCATCCTCCGGCTCGTAGCCCAGGACGCGACGGGCGCTGGTCAGTGACCAGAAGGCGCGGGTGTTATTGCTAATACCGTAGACGACCTGCCAGGGAATGCCATGCTCATTTTCGATGTTGGGAACCTCAATCGCCTTGACAAAGAGTTGTGTCAGGTCACGCGGGCTGATGTAAGCGCCCAGGTCACGCTTGTAGTTGGACGGGTTCCCCTGATACAGGCGCACGTCAAGCTCACGCGGCGCCCCGATACGTACCATGACCACACCCATTTTGCGCTTGGTGGCGAGGGCTTTGGTATGTTGCTGACGGCCCGAGTCATCACTAAAGTCGCCGAAGCCACAGGCAAACAGAAACCCCAGATGTTCGTAGGTGGCCTTGGCCCAACCGTAGAAGTTGTCCGATAATGGCAGGGCGTACGGATCAAGTACGTCCATTTTGCGGGCATGAATGAGATCGTGCTCATACCAGTCAGCCGCATGGTTGGAGCTGGCGATCACCACGCGGGGGGTTCCGGCCTCATAGGCGCAGCGCAGCACATTGTATGCCATCACCACGTTGCGGTTCTCATCATAGAAATGCTCCAGAGCGTCGCCTGACCTGCGCGTGTAGCCCAGATGCACCACTGCGTCTACACCCTGGAAGAGATGAGCGTACTTGCTGCGGTCCGTGTCAATAAGGTCAGCCAGGACAACACCCTCGACGCGTTCGCCGTGCCGATTCTCTTCCTTTACATCCACTAGCACCATCTTGTACGTTTCACCGAAGGTGGGCAAAAGCTGGTTGGCAATATACCCTGTTGCGCCGGTCATAAGCACCGTGTTAACCATACTGTCCACTACCTTTCCGTATCGAATTCAAAAGGAGAAACTGGCATGCAGCCTACCCTAACCAACTAGCGAATTGGACGCCCTACAGCAGATCGACACGCCTACTATAGCCAACGCCATTGAACCTTTCAAGGTCCGCAGCAATATCGACGGATTCATGGGCTAGGATATCCGCTGTATGTTCCCGGAGTTTGGCGTGATGGTGGGCTATGCCGTTACGGCCACGCTTGACACCACAACGCACGGCCGGGTGCACGACAAGGAAGCGCGCCTCAGGTGCTTCGAAGCCATCCAAGACTCGCCCAAACCCGTTGTGCTAGTGCTGAAAGATGTGGGTCCCAAGCCCCACCACGGCTGCCATTTTGGCGATGGCCTGACAACACGGCGGGCTATTGCAGGGCTATGACTTTGCCGGAGGGTCTTCCTTGTCCAGAGCCGCAATGCCGGTCAGCGTGACGGGTGGACGGTCGGGGAATTCCGCCACCAAGCTCAATTTTCCGCCCATCGCTTGGACATAGCCACGGAGCGTGGATAGCAGCAGATCACTACGCTTTTCGATACGGGAGACGTTTTCCTGGTTGATGCCGAGTCTTTTTGCTACACGCACCTGCGTCTGTTTCCGCGCCTTGCGCAGGTCTTGTAGAGACATCTCCTCGGCAATCAGCGCCTTCGCCCGCTCCTCCACCTTCTTCCGACGCGCTGTTGAGAGCTTGTCCATTCTCTCCGTTAGAGTCCTCATTGTGACCTCCTTTCGTCTTTCAGCCGGTCCAGATGTGTATCAAACCTTTCGGCCGCCTTCTTGATCAGCTGTCTGTAAAAGCGTCTTTCGCTGACGCCCGATTTGTCGCCGGCCACCAGCAGGATGGCCTTCCGCTGGGGATCAAAGGCAAAAGCGACTCGCCACGTGCCGTTATCGGCTTGAATATGATCTGGTTAGCATATGCTGTCAAGCTCATAACTCCTGACAGATTATATCCTACCTCCTGGAATGTCGGTCAAGGGGTCAGGCATGTGTGTTGACTTACTGCTGAAAGACCTTGAGCAGCCTAGCCTTGCATGAACTTGGACAAGGGAGTGGTGTGGGTTTCAAGCAAGAGATGAACATGATTGGACAGAAGCACGTAAGCGTAGAGGGTGAGATGGTATCGCTGCCAGTAATGCTCTAAGCGGTCCAGATACAGGGTAAGGTCGGCCTCGTCATGGAAGAGGGTTTGGCGGTGGTTGCCCCGGGCGATGACATGGTAGAGGGCCTCGGAGAATTCGATTCTAGGTTTTCTAGCCATGTCAGCACTCTAGGAAGTAATGTTCAACAAGTCAATATACATGCCTGACCCCTGAAGTTCCCACATGATTACAAACGATTTGGCAAACGCGACTGAGGGTGCATACGCACAAAGACCTACCCACGCGAGATACATGGCGAACCAGAACGAAATGAATTGTCCTCTTAACCTCCCTCAGCGCATGATAGAACGGAAAGAGGTCAACAGCGCATGTTCATGATGACATCCTTATGGTCCGAAGGCCTCTTCCCTTCCTCCGTTGCTGCTTTCCTTTCATCCCTGCCTCAAGCGGTGCGCGCATTTTCTCGTAAAGCATGAACAGATGCTCGACACGCTCACGCTCCGAGGCGAAGCCGCCGGACCGATACATCCGGTCCACCGTGCGGTCAAGGGCCTGATGCGCCCGGCGCAGGTTGGGCGGCATCAGGTCGGGGTCGTAGAGGTCGGCCAGCGTCGCGCCGGGATGGGTAGCGCGAGTATCGAGCACGGCCTGCGCCAGCGGTTCCAGCTTCGACAGGTCAGCGCTTTCCGTCGGCGTCGGAAATGTATTGTAGACGAGACCGATGGAGTAACGATAACGGCTTTCCAAGCGTCCGCCGATGTGACGCAGCCAAGCCATGTGCATGGCGGAGGTCAGCAGCGCGAAATCCGAGAGTGTGGCGTTCTCAATGACACGGACAAGATTGCTCGGAATCGCTGGCGGTTCCAACCAGCCTATTGGCACATACTCCCGCCGCTCCGAACTGACTTCGGGGATAACCAGAAACGGCGCGGTCGGGATCGACCTTCCCTCCAGCCGGGTGGGAGTGCTGGCAAGTCTGACGGTCGCAGCTTTTTTGCTCGCCAAGCGCATGGCGCGTACTCGACGAATGCGCTCGACGATCAACGGCATCGTGCGTAACGCCTCCGGCTCAGCCTCTTCCAGAAAGAGTATCCATCGTGAGAGACCGTTGATATGTTCGCGAGATCCGATGAACGGACGAAAGAATTTCCCGGCGTTTGGCTCTTTATCCAGAAAATTTTGTCGTTCTCTATCCGAGAAGATGAGGTGCCCGCCATCAGTTGGCTGCACCCCTCGTTGCATGACCGAACGGGGCAACAGGGGCTGAGAGCTATCCGTTACGATCAGGTGCGGATCAGCAAGGCTGCCGGCATCGAACAGATAGGGCGAGAGCGCAGTGTGGCGGCTCTCCTCCGGCTCACCATTGATGTCAGGATAGCTGAACAGGCGCTTGTCCAAGCGTCCGTTCTCCCGGCGGTCGAAGCCAATAATCACGACGTGCACATGCGCCTTGCCGCGCGCGTCCGATCCCCAGGCGAAGGTACGGTGCGCGAAGGCAATCTCCAATTCGGACGCAAACAGACGTGGCCACAGCAAAGCGACCTGCTCGCCCTGGGTGAGGGAGTTGGTCGAAACGAAGCCAATGCGTGTCGCTCCGGTCACATAGGCTCCGACCTTCAGAAACCAGGCGCCGACATAATCCAGTGGCGAGCCGGTCTTGCCACGCGGATTTGTCAGCCCCCGCATCTGCTCCCGCTGTTCCTTGGACTGGTAGCTCTGGCCAATGAACGGCGGATTGCCGAACACGAAGGAACAATCCTCCGGCGGCAGCAGTTCCGCCCAGTCGGTCTCCAGGGCGTCCCCGTGGACGATGTGCGGCGAGGTTTGTAGCGGGATGCGCGCATAGGTCTGGCCGAACTCCAGGCTCAGCCGGTTGTTCATGATGTGGTCCATCATCCACAGCGCGGTCTCCGCGATGCGGGCCGGGAACTCGCCAATCTCAATGCCGTAGAACTGGTCCACATCCACATGGGAGAGCAACCCGACGTCGAGTGCTCCCTGTGCGCTGGTGCCGGTCGCGGCACGAATCTCCCGGATCACCTCGATTTCAAGCAGCCGCAATTCCCGGTAGGCGATGATAAGGAAGTTGCCGCAACCGCAGGCCGGGTCGAAGAACCGCATCCCTCCCAGCTTCTCCTGGAACTTCCGAAGCTCGGCGAGACGGCGACTGTCTTTGCGGGATCTGAGCCGCGCGAACTCGGCGCGCAGATCGTCCATGAACAGCGGCTCGATTACCTTCAGGATGTTCTTCTCGGTGGTGTAGTGCGCGCCCTGGGCGCGGCGCTCGGCAGGGTTCATGACAGACTGGAACAGTGCGCCGAAGATCGCGGGTGAGATGTTCGACCAGTCGAAGCGGCAGGCGTCGAGCAGCGCTCCGCGCATAGCTGCATCGAAAGAGGGAATGCGCAACGGCCCGTCGAACAGGTCGCCGTTGACATAGGGAAACCGGGCCAGGTCGTCGTCCAGCGTGGTGACGCGCTCGCCTTCCGGCGTATCGAGCACCTGGAAGATCTGCGCCAGCCACGGCCCAAGGTCGCCGCCGTCTTCGCCGGTGCGCGTCTCGATGAAGTCGAAGAAAATATCCCTTGGCTCGAAAATACCGGTGTCGTCGGCAAAGAGACAGAAGACGACCCGCACCAGGAAACGTTCCAGGTTGTGACCCCGGTAGCCCGCCGTGTCGAGCGCATCGTGCAGCAGCCCCACCAGTTCGGCGGCCCTGATGTTGGCTGGGTCCTGATCCCGGAATGTCCGGCGCTGCACGCCGAGGATGAAGCCGAACTTCTCGACATGGGCGGGCAGACCGGCGAGCGGAAAAGCAATGGTCTCCCGTTCGTCGAGATCGTGAAGCTCGAAGCTCTGGAAGTCGCTCACCAGGATGTAGCGCGGCCGGTCCCGCTCGGGCAAAGCGTCGAAATACTCCCCGGCCTGATCGTAGGCGCGGGCGAGGTTGCGCCCGGCGCTCTTCTGCTCGACAATCACGACGCCCGGCCAGAACAGGTCGATGAACCCCGAGCGGTTGTCCAGCTTCTCTACATGTGCCTCGTAGCGCGCGACGGTTCGGCGCCGGACCCCGAACACCTCGAAGAACTCGTTGTAGAAGCTCTGCGTCTCGCCCTTCTCATAGGCTGCGTCCCGCCATTCGTCGGCGAAGGCGGCGGCGCGGGCGCGAACCTCGTTCCATGACAGCCGCATCAGACCAGCCTGCCAAGTGAGTGCGCCACGAAACGCAGCCTAAAGGCGCGGAGGATCGAAATGCAGAAATCAGCGGCGAGCATGGGCGTTGTCCTTCGTTCCGCTATGCTGCCGTTTGCCTAGGCTTCACGCGCTCGGCGCTCTGACGTCCTGCAGTGCCATTTATCTCTGACCTTATTTGTCTTTTCCCCTTCGCTTATAGTAATACCTCCTAAATAATCAGCTACGCCAAGCTGTTTATTTTACCATGATGTCGAGTTACCCGTCAGCCCTTCCCCAGAGCTGTTGCCAAGTTTTCCTGGCTTTTTACCCATAGCCCTTTTTCTCTTGATTCTTGAGGGGCATAAGAGGTAGTGTCTACCTCAAAGCAGCATTGGCTTGCTAACACCATCAGGTCGTTACTGCGACCAAGGAGGATAGAAATGCAACTGGTAGACCAAGATATTCCGGGCCCTAAGCGTGACTTTATTGGCTATGGAAGGCGTCTGCCTAAGGTCTTCTGGCCCAATGACGCTAAGGTGGCTGTGAACTTAGTGGTCAACTATGAAGAGGGCTCCGAGTACTCCAAGCCGGCAGGAGATGATCGCAACGAGGGGCTAGCCGAGATTAACTATGCGCTAAACCCTAAGTACCGGGACTTTTGTGCTGAGTCGGTCTATGAGTACGGCAGCCGGGCCGGGATCTGGCGACTCCTGCGCCTCTTTGATGAGTATAAAGTGAAAGTTACCTTTTTCGCCTGCGCAGTGGCCCTGGAGCGGAATCCTGAGGTGGGGCAGTGGGTCCGGGAGAGCGGCCACGAACCCTGCTCCCACGGCTGGCGTTGGAGTGAACACTGGCTCCTCAACCGGGAAGAGGAGAAGCAGCACATGCAGTGGGCCATTGAGTCCATCAAAAAAACTTGTGGGGAGCGTCCTCTGGGGTGGTATTGCCGCTACGGCCCCAGTGAGAATACCCGGGAGTTGATTGTGGAAGAAGGAGGGTTCGTCTACGACTCAGATGCTTACAACGATGACCTTCCCTACTTCACCCAAGTAAAGGGAAAGCGCCACTTGATAGTGCCATACACCCTTACCTATAACGATGCACGCTATATTGTGACCCAGGGATACAGTAGCCCGACAGACTTCTTTGATTCCTGTAAGCGGGGGCTAGACGAGCTGTGGCGAGAGGGAATGGCGGGCTATCCCAAGATGATGTCTATTGGCCTGCATCCCCGTATGGTAGGACAGGCTGGCCGGACCTCTGGGTTGCGGGAGTTCATCGAATATGCGTTAGGGAAAGGAAACGTGTGGTTCGCCCGGCGCATTGATATTGCCCGTTGGTGGCTGGAACACCACGAGGAGTTCGAGCGCTGAGCACGACCGCCCTACCCTGCTTTGACCTCGGTAGGCGTCGAGTTAAGGAGGAAGTCACGCCATGGCATTATCTGAACTTTTAAACCTGGGGATTGCTGAGACGGTAAAAAGAATCCGTGCTTGCGAACTTTCCCCAGTAGAACTGGTTCACAGCTACTTAGAGCGTATTGATCGGCTCAATACCGCCTTGAATGTATATCTGACAATCATGGCAGAGGAAGCTTTGGCAGCGGCTGAGGCTGCGGAGAAGGCGGTGATCCAGGGGGATTCGCTGGGTATTCTTCATGGCATCCCGGTGGCCCTCAAGGACAACTATGAGGTAGCGGGCGTGCGGATGACCGCTGGAAGTAAATTTCTCAAGGATCATGTTGCGGCAGAGGACTGTGAGGTTGTCTCCCGACTCCGGCGGGCCGGGGCTATCATCCTAGGAAAGCTTTACATGCACGAGTGGGCCATTGGCGGAACCACTCGCAACCCGCACTATGGACCCGGTCGTAACCCATGGGATCCCAGCCGAATTCCGGGTGGGTCCAGCGGAGGCTCAGGCTCGGCCCTGGCGGCTGATCTAGCTATGGCAACGTTGGGGACGGATACCGGCGGTTCGGTACGCATTCCGGCTGCCCTTAATGGCATCTCCGGGATTCGCCCCACCGGTGGCCGGATCAGCAACCGGGGAGTGGTTCCGGTGAGCGGGACTTTTGATACCGTTGGCCCCATGGCTAGACGGGCGGAGGATGTAGCTCACCTTTTCCAGGCTTTGGCCGGCTATGACCCTGAGGATCCCGCTTCTATCAATATGCCGGTGGACGATTACCTCTCCGGGCTACACCAAGGGGTGAACGGGCTACGTGTGGGTCTAGTAGGGGGGCATTTCCAGAAGGAGCCCAGGCCCGAAGCAGGTAAGCTGGTTTTGCAGGCAGCCCGAGTCTACGAAGATCTAGGTGCCCATGTGGAGGAACTAGAGCTGCCCGGCGCAGAAGCAGCTATCGAGCGAACAAGCGAGATGTTTCTTGCAGAAGCAGCCGCCTTTCATCAGGCCAGGCTAGAGCAAAGACCAAATGATTTCGGTCAGGATGTCCTTACTCGGCTGCAAATTGGAGCCGGGATCACAGGCATACAGTATGCAATCGCCCGGCAGGAGCAGCGTCGCTGGCAGCGACAGCTAGAGAAGGTTTTGGGTCATTACGATTTCCTCTTAGCCCCTACCTGCGGCATTCCCGCCCCCCTCATCGAAGAGAGCGATGGGGTGGAGACCACCCGGTTGCTAACTCGCTTTACCTATCCTTTTAGTCTGGCCCAGGTCCCGGTGCTTAGCATCCCCTGTGGGTTTACTGAAGATAATCTGCCGATTGGCATACAGTTGGTAGGCCGACATTGGGAAGAAGCCCTACTCTTCAGAGCTGCCTGGACCTATCAGCAGACAACCGACTGGCACCTCAGACGGCCAGTATTGAAAGACTCTTAGAGCTAACCTTCTTGATCTGCCCAATGTCTAGACAAGGTTAGCCGATCCCCTTTGTCAATATGACAATAAAGGTATATAAAGAGTATTAATTACTGGTTCAGTCCGTTCGATTGTTGAGCAGCTTCGAGATTCCAAGACCCCTTCGAGCCGCTCATGGCTCCAGGGGTCTTTGTTTATGCACCGCAGGAGGTAGCAATGGCAACGAAGCTGTATATTGGCAATCTCTCTTATAGTGTAACGCAGACGGATCTCCAAGATCTCTTTGCCGAGGTGGGCACTGTGGAGTCCGCGAACGTCATTACCGATAGGTTTTCCGGGCAGTCACGGGGTTTTGGTTTTGTGGAGATGGCGTCGGGCGAGGAAGCGCAGGCGGCCATTAAGCAATTTGATGGATATGACCTAAAGGGACGCGCTCTCAAAGTCAATGAGGCTCGGCCCCAGGGCGAGCGCTCGGGGGGACGCTCAGACAGTGGGGGTGGACGAGAGCGACGCTGGTAGACCCTCTAGAGCGATTCTAAACCCTTATTTGACAGGGAAAAGTCCTCCTGGCCACGCAATTGGGGATAACCTGAGATCATCTGACAACCTATACTCGCGGGCTGTCCATCTTTTGCCTGTGCTACGGAGGGCCTCACCTAGTGCAGCCAAACCGAAGAGTGGGGACTCATGAGATATGGCGGGCGGCCGAAACTTTAAGAGCAAGCAACGCCAGCGCCGGGAAGCTGTGCCAAGATTTCCTGAGTGAGTTGTACATACTCATGCCAATCCCGGGTCTCCTCTGGTTCCACACGTAACTCCCCCTCTTCCCCCCACATTGCTCGCTACGTGTCAGTCACAAAAGGCACGAGGCCTGCGAACCTCTGTTGCGAGCCCCACTCCCTCCAGTCCAACAATGATCCACCACCCCACATCTATCTGCGCAGGCGTCCAGCCGAACTGTGCTGAGCCGGGTCGGGCATGGTGATTTCGATGCCAATTCTCCCCTTGAAAACAGTGCCAAAGCCCCAGCCAGACCACATTTCGGCTTGAGTCCTCTCCGAGCCGGGAGCCGGGATAAAGGTGGGACACACTGTTGACAAAACACTGCCCATGAAGGGCAAACACCAAGCGAATGGCTCCGAGCCAGAAGAAGGCGGCCATGCCGAACGGCAGGCCGCCAAAGAAGGAGACGACCAGGAGCGGGACCTGAAGAATTTGCCAAACCCCGTAGGAGGCTCCCCGTAGATCAGGGCAATAGCGCATGGGTGACGCCGACTCAGCCTGCCACAACCATCGTAGGTGGGCCCACCAAAATCCTCCGACCTGAGGGCTGGAGATATCTGCCGGGGTATCCGCAGTAGCGTGATGAAGACGGTGGTTTGCCGTCCATGAAAGCGGAGCGCCAGAGCCATTGTACATAGCAAAGAAAATCAAAACCTCTCGGACGACCGGATGTAGCTGCAGTGCACGATGAGCGAGAGCGCGGTGATAACACACCGTAGTCCCTAAGCCTCCTACCCAGGTCAGTACCCCTGCCATCAGGAAGATTGGCCATCCAGGTAGTGGACAGAGTACCAGTCCTACGGCGGCAGTCACATGGATCAGCACCACCCACAGGAGAATTATCCATTGGCCAGGCGCTGGGCGCCACCAAGGCCATATCCAAGGCGAACTCGCCACACAAGAAGGAGTGGCAGCAAGGAACATCCGCAAATATCTCCTCTCTGGCGCACGCGACAGGAATGGGTCAGGCCGCTTCGCACCATTATGCCGGTCAATACCCAGTTGTCACTGGCAAGGACCGGAAAACGTCAATCAGATACTATAGTATTATTCATAACAACTATGCATAGTAAACCAGGTTACATCCTACATAGCTCAGAAGAAGCTGTAAACCAGGATTAGGGGTACAACAATACAGAGCGCGCAGAACTACCCGCCCATGAAAGAGGGCGTTGTTCCCTAGGTCAAGTCGCTCAGGCACATCCTTACCCCGCTCCACAGCAGGACGGGCTCGAATGGCTCTCAACCAGCGCTCCAGATGGGGCAACCCTTCAATACTAACGCCCGACCACTTGTAGGTGCGCGCCCAGCTCCAATTAGCAATATCGGCAATCGAGTAGGCTCCTAAATGGATACCTTCCAGCCGTTGGGCGTGGCCGCGGTGAATAGCTCAATCATTTTTGTTCTCCGTGTTATAAGGTGAAATAACCGCGCTGCTTATTTGCCATAAAGCATGAGGCCTCTAACGCTAAACCTATTCCGACTCAGGCGTTTGTTGTAGACGACCTTGTGCGTCTGGAAGATGCCCGCTCTCTTCTGCCGGTAATCAAGAGAGGCCTGAGCAGCAAAAAGAGGAATCCCGACCTCATTGTTCCAAGGGTCAAATTCCGGATGTATGTACACCAGGAAAAAGGTGCGTTTGTGGTCGCCGTTATGGTCGTAGGTCAGGGTGTAGAGCAGGTTATGGGTTTGCAGATCCACATAGAGTATCCGGCGACTGTAGAGGGGATGAGACTGTTTGGGTATGGCCTCAAGAACTATAGCTCTGCGTAGTTCCCAGGGGTCCACCGGATACCAATTTCCCTTGCCGCCCCAGGTAGCTTCAGCTGCCTTTATAGCTCCCGGGGCCAGAACCACCTTCTCCTCCAAATAACGCCACTCATAGGGATGGATGTATCCGTAAAATCCTCTTCGATCCTCCATAAGTACCACCCCCCCTCCAGGAGAATCGTAGGGATTATCAGCTATTTTACGAGTACGACGGCTTTGAGGGTCGTATATCCAATTATCGCTAACAAGGGTGTCGTTATCGTAGATGAAGGTCAGCACCTGGCTGCCTTCCTGATCAGAAGGAGCCGTTGTAAGCAGGTATTCCCTGGAGAAAACTCCCTCTTTTTCCCACTGCCGAAGGTTTTTGTCCGCCTCTGCTCTGTGCATCCCACGCATAGTAACAAAATAGAATCTCTGAGTCCGCTCTACGGCCCCACCGCTGCTGCGTATCTCGTTTGAGGGCCAGTACTGTGTAGTTTCACCCTCGTCCCGGTAGCGGTGGTTCCACGCCACTTTCTCCCCTGCCTGGGGATCCTGGGAGTCAATGAGGGGAAAAGGCAGCCCCGCTACATAGTTTGTCAGCACTCCGTCTCCCAGCCCGACCTGGGCATAGTGTTGCAAAGTAGCCTCAATATAGTTCTCCCTAACGGGCATATCCGTGGTTGCCTGTGTCGTAAAGGCAAAGTCTCCGGCTTGCACATACTGAAGGATCTCTGGCGGAAGCAGCTCCTGGGCTGCCTGAAAGTTAGTTGAGTCAATCTTCATCCCTGGCGTGATTCCTTCTACCTGAGGAGGGCCTGAACGATAAGGATGAAAGGTAGAGAGGATTCTCTCTCGGCCATTGCCGTCCTCTGCTTGCCCCCCAAGGGGCATAAAGCACAGTACGGCAGAAACTAGAGCCACATAGGCAACCACAATGCGTATATTTTGCATAATCTCCCCTACACGCTTACCTTGACGCTGTCTCCTTCCACCGAGACCGAATAAGCCGGACAGCTCAGGGTTGAGATCTTGCCTATAAGTTGACCAAGCTTACCCATATACTGGAGAAACTCCGGCGGCAGTTTGTCTGCCCCTGGTGGAGGAGCCATCACCGGTTCACTGAGCTTCTGGCCTGTTGTTATATCAAATCTAGCTCCGTGCATGGGACAGGTTACCTCTTTTCCCTTAAGCACCCCATCTTCGAGCGGCGCATTCATATGACCACAGCGTCGGTTTATAGCGTATATCTTACCCTCCACATTGGTCAGAAGGATCTCGTGTCCCTGGGCCGTGACCGCTTTCATACTACCGCTGGGAATGTCGCTGGCTTTAGCTACTTCGATGAGTTCTGCCATATACTACCTCCTCTATAAAAAAAGAATTTTTCCGACTCCTATGCAAGGATTCCTTTCCTCGCCGACCGCGCATTATATACATCTCTGCAAGCTCTTGAAAAGGAGTCATCGTATACGAATTTTGCATAGACGCCCAGCCAGCTTGACGACAACTCCGCTTCAGTGCAGGCTGTGAAGCATAATAGAAAGCAAGGAGTAGTCATGCAGAAAATTTCTGTCCGTCCGGCAACACCCGCGGATGTTGATGCCATACTGGGATGGATCAAAGACCTGGCCGCCTTTGAGGGGCAGCCGGACGTGGTCAAGACAACACAGAGCGATCTAATACGGGACGGTTTTACAGAACACCCCAAGTTCGAGGTTCTTATTGGCGAGTTAGAAGGAAAGCCAGCAGGCTTTGCCCTCTTTTTCTCTACCTATTCGACTTGGGAAGGACGTCCTGGGATCTACCTTGAAGACCTTTTTGTGGCCGAGCAGGCCCGTGGTCAGGGCTTGGGGCGCAAGTTGGTTGCAACCCTTGCTGCCATTGCGGTTGCCCGCGGTTGTCCCCGCTTAGACCTCCAGGTCCTACACTGGAACCCGGCACGGGAGTTCTACCACAGCTTTAACATGAAGCATATGGAAGAGTGGCTCCCTTACCGACTGAACGGAGAAGCCCTGCAGGCTCTGGCAACAGAGGCGGAATCCTAATTTATCAGATCAGCAGAGGGAAAACCGTTGCTTTGAGCCTGGGGGGCAGAGGGTCTTTCTCGCGGCATCATCTTTTCCATCTGCTCTATCATACGCCGGTGGAAATGCCCGGCACACATGGAAAGACCGAACACAAAGAAGAGCATTACCAGCCCTACCCCAAAGGCAAAGCCAATCCCAAACCTGATCCCTCGACCGATCTCAGAAGGCATAGCCTAGCTTTACCTGTCCCCAGATCAAAGAGGAACCCCCTTGTGCAACCGCCAGCTACTATAGTTTGTAACCCATATTGCGACCAGAACTGCTCCTGGCCAAATGGAAAGAGACAGATGAAACGGAAAGGAGGGCAGAAAATGTGGACAGCCGCTCATCCTCCTTCCTGGCTGGTCCGGGAGCAGTCGCGCTTTTCGCAAACAAATCGCTCCCTTGAGCCAACGCTATCGCGTGATTGCGCTTGACCCGCGCGGTACGGGCCGTTCTAGTAAGGTTCATGATGGCCATACGGTGGCTAACTATGCCCGCGACCTCAGGGCTGTCTTACACGGCTTGGGAGTAAAGGACGTCATCCTGGTGGGCTGGTCAATGGGAGCCATGATTATGTGGGATTATATCAAGCAATTCGGTGACCACAAGGTGAAGGCCACGGTAGTCATTGACCAGATGGCCTCTGATTATAAATGGCCGGACTGGCCTTTTGGGTTCTTCGACTTCTCCAGCCTCACCCAGCTCATGGCAGGACTGCAAACGGACCAACGGGCAACATGCGAGACATTATTAACCAGTGTGTTCAAAGAGTCCCCCTGCGCAGAGGACCTCCGGGCAACGCTCGAAGATGCCATGAGTGTTCCGGCCTCTATTGCCTGTTCGATTGCGTTTGACCAAACCGTGCAAGACTACCGGCCCATGCTCAGTTCGATAACCGTGCCCACCCTGCTCTGTTTTGGGAGCATGGGGATAGGTGGGTCAGAGGGAGCAAGGTATATGCAGGGGCATATGCCAACTGCTCGCTTGGTGGTGTTCGAGAAGAGCGCTCACATGATACCCCTAGAAGAGCCTGAGCGCCTTCAGGAAGAAATAGAGGCGTTCATTGCTTCCTTAGCGTAAGTTTCCGTTCTATTAGGGCCAAACTCCATCCACCTACTTCGCCATCTTCGGTATGGCATCGAGGCTCAGCTTCCCTGCAGCTCTTTGTATAATTCCCGTTCTAGCTTGAGACCTTCAGCCAGTGGCCTATCGAAGCCATGCAGGACGGCTTGCTTGATTTTCTGCAAGGCCAGTGGGGGGCTTTTGCAGATTTCATGAGCAATCTCTTCGCATTTATGTATAAGTTGGCTCAGAGGGACAACATAATCAACAAGCCCAAGCCGCAAGGCATCTTGGGCACCAATACGGTTGCCGGTGTATAGCATCTCTAGCGTGCGACCTCCAGGAATCAGCCGGGGCAGTAGCTGTGTTCCTCCTCCAGCTGGCAACCAACCGAGCCGGGCATCGCCTACACCAAACTGCGCGTGCTCGGCTGCAACGCGGATGTCACAACACAGGGCTTGCTCCAAACCACCGCCATTGGCATGGCCATTGATCGCGGCAATGATCGGTTTGGGGAGGTTGGCAAGGAGGGGAAAGGGAACATCTTGAAGCTCAACATCGTTTGCTTTCAAATCGCTGCCCACACAAAACGCCCGTTCTCCCGCACCGGTGAGAATACCAACCCGCAGAGCTGGGTCATTGCCAAACTCACGCCAGACCTCGGCCAGCATCTGGAACGTGGCGGAATCACAGGCATTGAGCCGCTCTGGACGGTTAATGGTCACATAAGCAAGAGGACCTTTTTTTTCGAAAAGGACTTTCATGTATCCGCCACGATAATAAGGTAACAGGTTTCTTCCCTTCCTTTACACCTCCTCCCACGCAACATTTTGCTCAAAAACATGTGCCGCGCGCAGCAGTGTTGCTTCCTCAAAATGTCTGCCGGTCAACATCAACCCCACCGGTAAACCGTTTGACTTGGCACAGGGAATACTCAATGAAGGATGCCCAGTTACATTAAACGGGGCCGTGTTTGCCAGCATGTTCAAGCCATGGTCGATCAGACCCCGACGATTTATTTTTGGGTCATACCGGTGCGCCTTCATAGGTGTAGTGGGCATGGCCAGCACATCAACCTGCTTTAGCACCTGATCGTAGCTGGCCTGCAGGGCACGGCGCTGGTTTTGTGCCTTAGCATAGAAACGCCCATGATAGCGTTGGTTGAGATAGGTCCCAGCCAAGAGCATCATTTTGAGTGTGGGGGGGAGGTCGTTCCCCTGGGCGCGGCGAAATTTTCCCAGGGCAGTTATCAGGCTGACATTATATAAACCTTTCCAATGATACCCCGCACCATTGCCATACATCAAGGCGGCCGTGCCCTCAGCCGCAAGGGCCCAGAGTATGCCTCCAGCTTCCCGGTGGGCTGGGATCGATACCTCTTGGGTTTGTGCCCCCTGCTCCTGCAAAGCGCTTATGGCTCTGTGTACGGCGGCCTCAACATCCGCCTCTGCTCCTTCCAACCCAAACCCCTCACGTAGCACACCAATACGCAGCCCTTTCACATCCTTACCCAATGCTTCGGTATACGGCTGTACTGGGACCTCGCCCTGGCGTGGATCAAAGGGATCTTTGCCGGCAAGCACTTCCAGCATTAAGGCCACGTCGGCCACTGTGCGGCCCATGGGGCCGGTATGGTCAATTGTAGGATCAGCGCCAACAATGCCCGTGTAAGGCACCAAGCCATGGGTAGCCTTCAGCCCCACTGCTCCACACCACGAGGCGGGAATACGTATCGACCCTCCCTGATCGCCTCCGATGGTCAGGTCTATATCGTCATAATAGAGCGCGGCAGCCGAGCCCCCTGAGGACCCTCCGGCCAGATGATCGGGATTATGGGGATTGCGTGTGGGACCATAGGCGCTGGTGTCGCCCCCGCCCGAAAAAGCAAAATTGTCCATGTTGAGCATGGCTACGATCTCGGCCCCGGCCTCCAGAAGCCGGGTGACAACGGTGGCATCCATATCCGCCACATAGCTATCCAACACCAAGGAGCCACAGGTCATGGGGATACCAGCTACACAGACATTATCCTTGAGCCCCACCCTTTTACCGGCTAATTTTCCGGCAGGAGCGCCTTTGACTGAACAGCGGCGCACAATGGCATTGAGAGGGTCGTTCTGTGGACTAGGCCGGGAGCCCGGGTCGCGTTCCCGGTAAGTGAGGGGCCGGGATTCTGCTGGCATTTGGTCGAGTTGGTCGAGGTTTTCGAACATATCAGGCATTAAGGAGAGAAAGTCAGCAGCCTCATCGGCGCTGAGCTCAAAGTAGTTGGCAGCAGCTAATTGCTGGAGATCTTCTACCGTCGGAAGCCGTAGTGCCATTAGACTCCTCCTTTCATTCGCTCAACGAGCTATACATTTTGCTCCGAACTTTATCAGTCACTCAGAACTAACGGGAGTTGACTGAAGCCAAATATGAGGTAACTCCCCGTCTGTCGTGTGGCAGGAGTGTCCTCACGCAGTTGCTGGTAGACGGGATAAGGATCGCTAATAATAGTTCGAGTTAAAAGGTGCTCTGACGTGAAAACTGGTGTTGTTTCCATAACCATATTCCTCTAAGCTCCGGCGAGCATCATACTTGCTCCGGCAAGCATTATACTTGCTCCGGCAAGCATCATACTCCAGTCGTATTGTCGAGCAAGATCCTCGGGCAATCAAATGGGTAATACGTTCCGTGCCTATCCTGATCAGGCCAAGCCAAAAGAACGCGATACTGTAGCCGTGGCCTATTCCTGGTTTATTGCTGGCGTTGGCAGCTGGTTTGCCGCCATGGGCATGCAGGGGGTGATTTTCTCCTGGCTTGTTGTCGGAGTGTTACAAGCAAAGGCAGAATGGGTAGGAATTGCCCAGAGCGCTTCCATGATCCCCTTGATCCTGTTCACGCTTGTGGCTGGGGTGGTGGCAGATCGACGAGATCGTCGCACCCTGCTGATCAGCCTTTATCTCCTTGCCAGCCTGCTCTCAGGGGGCTTGGTCGCCATTGTGGCCAGTGGCTGGCTCTCCTTGGCCACTTTAATTGCCTATGCGCTGGTAATGGGAACCGTGCAGGCTTTTGTGATGCCGGCACGCGACTCTTTTCTCTCCGAGGTGGCGGGTCCTAACATGATGCGCGCGGTAACAGGCATGATGCTGGCTCAGTGGGGCCTACAGATTGTGGGCACGCTTTTAGCGGGGACAGCACGTTGGGTCGGTACGGTTCCAACCCTTTGTGTGCACGGATTAACTCTCCTCATTGGGGCGTTAATGCTTAGCAAACTGCCACCTGCCCCACCACATGGCGGCGTTCCCCAGACCAACTTGCGCTTAGTGGACGTTGTGGCGGGGGTGAACGAGGTTGTACACTCGTCCACCCTGCTGCCCATATTCTTGCTCGGCATTGCTGTGGGTGGTTTTTTCATTGGCCCGTTCATGGTCGTCTTTCCCATCTTGGTCCGGGATTATTATGGAGGCGATGTTGCCCAGCTGGCCATGCTCAGTACAGCATTTCCAGTTGGCACCATCCTGGGGTCATTGGCCCTCCTCTGGTATGGGGATATTCGCCGTAAAGGGGTAGCACAACTTATTTCCCTTATCGTTGGGTCTGGATGCCTGGCAATAGTGTCGTTTGGTTTGCCGTTTTGGGGCACACTGGTCATGATTTGCGCCTGGGGGATTACGGCGGCGGTCTTTGGTAATTCAGGACGCACCCTATTCCAGGAGCGAGCTCGCCCTTCCCACCGTGCCCGTGTGCTCTCTGTCCACACGCTGGGATTTATGGGCTCCGCGGGACTGGTCGGCGCGCCGCTCTCTGGTGTGCTGGTCGAACACTTTGGGCCGCTGGCAACCTGCGCCGTTTCGAGTGGAGCCATGGTTGTGATCGCAGCCCTGGCCTTCCTGTTCACCGAGATCGCCCAAGTAGAATAATAAAGTCAAGTATTACACCTTTTGCACCTTTGGCCCGGTCTCCTTTATCAGCAGAAAGAGCAGGGCCGATAGCACATAGCACCCCCCCCAAAAGATAAACCCGGCGGTGGGCTCAGCATTTACTAGACGCATGCCAATGATAGGAGAGATAAAACCGCCCAGATTGCCGGCGGTTGCAGCTACCCCGACCGCTGAGCCAGCCAGTACCGGGCCAACTCCTTCCATTTCCAATGGAACCACAAAGGCTATGGCACCGGCTCCAGCCACAAACCCTGCTAAAAGGGTGGCCATCCATAAAGAAGCGCCCAAGGTGTAAGCCATGAGAACAACAAAAATGCCGTTGGCCAGTATCCCGGGAAAGTAGAAAATCTTCCTGAGACCCACTCGGTCTGAGAGCGTGGGCAGCAAGAAGGTGCCCACAACAGCCGCCCATAAAAACCCTGAGATCACCACACCCGTAGCAGCGGGGGTCATTCCCCGAACCGTGGCAAAATAGGTGGGCGCATAGCCAATGAATCCTATGTAGCCGCCCAAAAGAAAAAGATAACATCCGGCTAGTAACCAGACATCCCTTACCTTAAGGACTTGGCTCATAGCTTCTATTAACCCTACCTGGTTTTCTGAGCCCGCCGCCTGAGGACGATCCCGAACGGTCAGTAACCAAAAAATACCCAACACTATAGAGAGGATACCAAAAAGTAAGGTCAGGCCTCGCCACCCCCCCAGGAGCTTGAGCAACATAGGAGAGAACAAGCCGGCCAGGGCTGCTCCAGAGCCATAACCGGCCAGGGTGATGCCATTGGCTAAACCAAATTCTTCAGGGGGGAACCACATGCCCAAGGCCTTGGGGACATTGGGAAAGGTAAGGGAGAGAACCGCCCCAAAGAGAAACATCCAGACATACATGGTGGCAAAGCCAGTGGCTGTTGCTCTCAGGAGCAACAAGGTCCCCATGAGCACAATCCCCAGCCCGGCAATAGGCCTAATACCAAAGCGATCGCCCAAGGCTCCACCAATAATGGCAAAGAGCAATGCCCCGAGGGAAACCGCCGACCACAGGGTCCCCCAGGCAACTATAGTCAAGCCAAGGTCTTTTATGACCTCAGAAGCAACCATGACGATATATGTCCACCCCATGCCGAAAGCAATAGTGAAAGTCAAAAAGGTATTGAGTAACACCCACCACCGATACTTTGCCCTTTCCTCAGCCATTTATCCCTTCCTTCCCCAATATTCATGCATAAGGAGTTATACCTTTCGCGCTCTTAACCCGGTCTCCTTTACCAGCAGGAAAATAAGGGACGAGAGTACATAGCATCCACCCCAAAAGGCAAAGCCGGCTAGTGGCTGGGCACTTACTAGACTCATGCCAATGAGGGGAGAGATAAGTCCGCCCAGATAGCCAGCCGTTACCGCTACTCCTATCGCTGAGCCAGCTAGCGCGGGGCCGACTCCTTCCATCTCCAAGGGGACCACAAAGGCTATGGCACCTGCTCCAGCCACAAACCCTGCCAAAAGGGTCGAAATCCACAGGGAAGTGCCCAGGGTGTAAGCCATTAGGAAGACAAAAATGCCGTTGGCCAGTACCCCGAGAAAGAAGAAAATCTTCCTGAGACCCACTCGGTCCGAGAGTGTGGGCAGCAAGAAGGTTCCCACAACAGCGGCCCATAGGAACCCTGAGATCACAGTACCAGTAGCGGTGGGGGTCATTCCCCGAACCGTAGAAAAATAGGTGGGCGCATAGCCAATGAATCCTATGTAGCCGCCGAAGGCCATGAGATAAGCTCCCGCTATCAACCAGACATCCCTCACCTTAAGGACTCGGCTCATAGCCTCTACCACTCCCATCTGGGCTGTTGAACCGCTTGTTGCCAGAGGCCGATCCCGAACGGTGAACAACCAAAAAAAGCCCAACACCATAGTGAGACCACCCAGAAGATAGGTCAGGTTTCGCCACCCCCCCAAGGACTCAAGTAATAGAGGAACAAACAAAGCTGCCAAAGCTGCCCCAGAGCCATAGCCGGCCAGGGTGACGCCGTTGGCCAAGCCAAATTCCTGGGGTGGAAACCACATACCCACAGCCTTGGGGACATTGGGAAAGGTAAGGGCAATGCTCACCCCAAAGAGAAACATCCAAACATACATGATACCAAAGCTAGTCGCCGTTGCTCTCAGGATCAGGAATATCCCCATGAACATCACCCCAAGTCCCACAACCGGCCTAATACCAAAGCGATCGCCCAAGGCCCCGCCAATAATGGCAAAAAGCAATGGTCCTAGGGAAATCGCCGACCACAGAGTTCCCCAGTCAGCCAGGGTCAGGCCGAGGTCCTTTATGACCTCAGAGACCACCATGACGACATATGTCCACCCCATCCCGAACGCAATGGCGAATACCAGAAAGGTATTAACCAGCACCCACCACCGATACCTCACCTTTTCCTCAGCCATTTCTTACTTCCTTCCCTCAAGAGCTGTGCTTTGATCCACAGCTTTCCAGTAGCTCACTACAGCGAATTTGACAGGTGTTCTCCTTAAGGCCGAATACGTCTCAGGAACCTTTCAGGAACCTTTCTCGTTCTAAGAAGCTGTCTGAAAAGCCTTCTTCCCCCCTTTACGAGGGGGGATAGGGGGGATTGGCAACCGACCGCTTAGGGAAATTCCCCCGCGCTACGCGCTCCCCCTACGCGGGTCGCCTCTTTGTCGAAGGGGAGAAGAAAAATGTCCAGATGACTTTTCAGACAGTCTCTAAGGCCGTACCTCATAGTACGCATTGATTGGATTGTTAAAGTCATGGCTCTGGAAGCGGGTAAAGCCAGCCTTGGTCACCATCTGATGGGCCACCGGCTCAGTAAACCCCACGGTACCCAAGCCAGCACCGCCCGGCTCAGACAGGGCCGAGGACATACAACACAGCACCGAGAAGCCGTACATCATGGGCATGAAGGGATTATCGTCTGCCAGGTTCTCCTCGAACGTGGGATTGCTGTGGATGTCGGCAATCAGCCAAGTCCCATCGCTCTTCAATGCCTTGTAGATAGCATCAATGACCGGAGCAGGATTGGCCATGTCATGCAGGCAATCAAAAGTAGTAATGAAATCGAAGCTCTTGTCTGCGGGAATGGCGTCACCGTTGACATCGTGGAAAGTAATGTTCTGAATGCCGGCTTGTGCCTTATTCTCTTCTGCTCGCGCTAGAGCATACTTGGAGATATCGTAGCCATGAAAATCTGACTTGGGGTAAGCCTTAGCCATCTGAATAAGGGCCACACCAGTACCACAGCCCACATCAGCAGCCTTTATCCCCACCTCGAGCTTGGCCACAACGCCGTCAAGCTTGGGAAGGGCTCGGGGAACGAGCTGAGTACGAAACCACGGGCTAAGCAGGCGCTCAACGCCGCGGGCTCCCTCTGGACCAAACGCATCATAGGGCAAGCCAAGTCCGCTCTTGAAGGACTCGGGAAGTCGATCCAACACAGCCATCTGCTGCGGTAGAGCACAGAACCCTCCGGCAGCAAAGGTCGGGCTATCCTCGTTTGCCAGAACCAATGCCGATTCAGGCGACAACTCGAAGCGCCCGTCCCCCTTGTAGTCAATCAGACCGGAAACCGCCTGTCCCTGCAACCACTCGCGAATCCAGCGTTCGTGCAGACCCGTCTTGTCAGCTAGCTCCTGGCTGGTGACCGATCCAGCATTTTCTAGAGCTCGATACAGGCCGAGGCGATCACCCAGAAAAATCATTCCGGAGGTGACTGCTCCACCAAGGATGCCGAATACATGTCCCGCAGTTTTCTCGAGCTTTTCTCTATCTATTTCCTTACTATACGAGCCTTGAGCCATACTTTAATCCTCCTCTCTGGTTGAGTGTGTCATAACCTATTTGGCCAGGCGCCTCCTGTCAACGAGTCAATTCTTGACCCAGCACCTATTTTCAAGACGCCCATCTTTGCAAGACACTCATCATGGGGTCCATTGGGTAAATTTTCGATCATTTGTGCATTTCTCACCTCACTGACGGAAGTTTCGTCGGTATACCAGGTAATTGGCGCAGATATAGGCACCCAGCTTCTCAGCAGTACGGCGTGAGGGCCAGTTATCGTCTACAACCAGCGTATAGCTCAGGTACTTTGCCCCGCGGCGGACAAGCTCCAGGAACCCATACCCGGCCATAGCCAGATTCACCCCTTGTCCTCGTGCTGATTCGCATACCCCAATGGCCAGAAGGTTGAGCCTTTCTGAGTCCTTAAGCCCGCGACCCGATTTCAGCACAACCTTGGAGGCACGCTCTGGCGTGACATACAGCATGCCAACGGGTTGGCCATCCCGATAAGCAAGGACAGAGGTATCCAGCGTACCGAGCGGTTTGAGAATCTTGAAAAGAAAGGATATTTCCTCCTCTGTCATTGGTGTCCAGCCCCAGTGCGCTTTAAAGGTGTCATTAAAGGTGGCAGTAAAATCCGCCACACAGAGATCCGGGGGAAGCTCGCGGAGTGGCAGGATCTCATACCCACTACAACGGGCTGCCTCAAGCGCGCTCTCCCAGCGAGCTACTAACTCGGGGCGAACCTCGATCTTATAATCAACGAACCCTTTCTCTGACTCAAAACCCGCGTCTTTAAGGAACGAATGATAATAGGCGGGATTGTGGCGTAAAATGCGTGGGGGCAGGGATTCGTAGTCATCGATGACAAAGGGGTTCTCTTGCCTGGCAAAACCCGCGCGCGCTGCTCTGATACCCTGGCTCTGCAGCCACTGACAAGCCTCGTCCAGCAAAAGCTTGGTTGCCTGGCGAGCATCAGGCAGTGCCTCAAACCAACAGATATGACCCAGACGCTCCTGCCAGTGCTGATTGTAGCGTTCATTTACCACCGCAAGCACTCGGGCAAGAATCCGACTGCCCTCGCGTACCACCAGTGGGCGCATTATTTGTCCCTCGGCAAAGGGGTTATCTGTTGTAAGAATAGACAGCTTCCATGACAAATCCTCCGGCCATCTGGCATCACGGTACTCGTAGACCTGATCGTAGAACCGGATGAACTCGGTCAGAGCCTCCTTGCTCTCTAGGGTCTCAACTTTAAGAGCAGCCACGTCTAAACCTCCTTTTCCTAAACTCCTTTTGACACTCGCTCCGTTCTATCATGAAAATTTGGCTTCGTAAGCATAGATAAGAGTCTATACGAACCTCTTTCTCCCCCTCACCCTCCAGGGATGAGGAAAATTATAAGGTTGACACCATAGAGAGCCACAATTAGCATGTTTATTTGGTCGGAGTGAAAGAAGGATCAACCTAACAAGTAAAAACCCGTACTATTGCAAAACACGCGCTTGGTTGGAATAATCGCTTGCCAACAGCTGAATTAACAATGGTTCATGACTTTAACTATAGTCTAAGGAGGGACACCATGGCCGAGAATTCATATGATCGGACTACGCAGGACGTAGGTAACATCCTGGGAATGGAGCATGTTAATGTAACCGTTCCCGACCAAACCCTAGCCCTACAGTTCTATATTTCGGGGTTAGGGTTCACCCGGGATCCCTATATGATGGTTGGCACGGAAAATATGTGGGTCAATATTGGGCAACAACAATTCCATTTGCCCACACGCGCCCCACAGGTAATTCCAGGCCACATTGGGATAGTAGTTCCAGACCTCAATGCCCTGGAATCACGTCTTAAGAGGGTGCAAGACAAGTTGACCGGCACGGCATTTGCCTGCTCGGTTGAAAATGGGTACATAGCGGTCACCTGTCCCTGGGGAAATCAGCTACGGTGCTATGCACCCGACCCACAATTTGGTGATATGACCCTAGGCATGCCGTATGTGGAATTTTTGGTCAGACCAGGCACAGCTGCAGGGATCGGGCAATTCTACAAGGAGGTGATGGGCGCCCCCAGTAGCCTGACCCAGGACATGCAGAGTACGGCGACCGAGGTAAGAGTGGGTTACACGCAAAAGTTAATTTTTCGCGAAACTAATGAGGAGCTGCCAGACTACGATGGTCATCATATTGCCGTATACCTAGCAAACTTCTCGGGTCCCCATGCGTTTCTCAAGCGTCTGAACCTCATTACGCAAGAATCCGATGCTCACCAGTACCGTTTTCAGGATATTGTCCACCCTGAGACGGGCCGCACGTTACACATGATTGAGCACGAGATTCGCAGCATGTATCACCCCATGTATGGACGAGAGATGGTGAACCGCAATGCTGGGCAACACATCATGGCCTATGTCCGAGGTCGTGATGCCTTTGCTAGCTAAAGGGCCCCGAAGGGCGATCATTTAGCAGCCGAAAAAGGAGGCCACAGCAGATATGCCCGGCCTCCTTTTTTAGTTCCTGCCTCTTAGATCTCTTCTTTTGCGCTATACACTCTGCCGATCAAGGAATCCGCTCAGTGTCTTGATGAATCGACTACGTGCCTCGGTGACAAACCCATGGCCGGCATCATCAAAAATAGCCAGCTCAGCACCCGGAATCTCACGCGCCAGAATCTCGGAGTTGGCCGCCGGGATCAGGACATCGTTGCGTCCGGTTGCTACCAGGGTTGGCGCGGTAATCTCTTTAAGCTGCTTGTAAACTCTGAGCGTCATAGTTGCTTGGAAATGGCGTTCAAAAGCAAAGCGTGGGGTTGCATGGGCAATGGCCCGCTGAAGTTGGGTCTCTAGTTCATCACGGTGTGTGCGAATAAACTCTTCGGAAAAGGAAAGCTTCCAACCTTCCCGGCCTGCTTCTTCCGGAGTCATGTCAGCCCGACCTTCCAAAGCTTTTAGTGACTCCGGGGGGGCTGGGACTGAGTGTTTGCCGCCGGGCGTAGTACAACCGAGAATAAGGCTGGCAACATTTTGCGGGTAGTGAATTGCCAGTTCCTGAGCAATCATTCCACCCATGGACACGCCCAAAACATGCGCACGGGGAATGTTGAGGGTGCCGAGTAAGCCAACCGCGTCGTTAGCAAACATAGCAATCGAGTAGGGCTCATCCGGTTTGTCTGACAGACCGGTACCGCGGTTGTCGTAGGTAATGACCTTATGGGTCTGGCTCATTGCCTGGACAAACTCCGGATCCCAGGCTGCAGCAGGCGCGCCCAAACCCATGACCAGCAAAAGGGGCTGTCCTTGGCCGTCAATTTCATAGTGCAGATTGATTCCGTCAACCTGAGCGTATGGCATATCTCCTCCTCTCATTTCCTGCAGAGTTTTTGTCTATGCATGCCCTTTTAGCAAGGACTGACAGGGATTGCCAGGACAAGGCTGTCTGCTATAGAAGTGGCCTTATGCAAACAGGTGAACTTTCACCTGGAGCACCATCTCTACCCCTCGGTGCCATTCTATAACTTGCTCCGCCTCCATAGGCTATTGCAGCATGTGGAGTATTCCCACAAGCACGGCTATTGCGAGGCCTTTGTGACAGCCTACGCAGGCTGGCAAGGGCGTGAATAGGACTCTTGGGACATCCAGCTAGGCTCGCTCTCAGGCGTTACGGCTAAGACTGCGCAATCATGCCGCCCATCGAAGCTCCGATCACATGCGCTCGGTCGATGGACAACTCCTTCATTAACGCAACCGTATCCGCAGCCATATCATTTAAGGTTGTTCTGAAACAGGAAGTCGTAGTCTTCTTGAGTTGCAGGGCGAAGTGAAACTGCCATCATCTTTCTCGACACGAGCTAACACCGCCAGTCACCTACTGCTGCCCAAAGGGGGTTTCTCACGTTCCCTCAGAATCGCAAGCGGGCGGCGGTCAGATACAGTGGCTGTGTTAGACAGCGTCTCAGCGTGGGAGATATTACTTCCTAGCAGTTCCGCTCGACCCTGCGCCGAATACTTCGTTAAAGAACTCCGCTTGTTGCAACTGCGCTTGCCATTGTCGATGGCGTTTGACCGATTCCGTGCGTTTCTTCCTCGTTAAGGTCAAGAAACGGCTTGCCTCGACCGGTCCGAGTTCCTTTATCAGAACATCAACCGCTTTCGTAATAAGCTGCTCTTCGTCTGTAAAGATGCTGGTTTTCACTTCAGGTTCTCCGCAATAGTAAACTCAACAGGGTTCATCGCTGTCACCGTGAGCTTGTCTCTTCTGCACTTCCTTACTAACCTATCATCACAGGAGAGGAAGAAGCCAACCGTGGCCTCGGCAAATGCGACATGAGCAGCATCAGCAATGCCGAAATTCCTGGAGTGGAGATCTTCCGCTCTTGCTCGTGCGGCTGCCAAGTCACATTGAGCCGCTGTCCCAAGTTTCTCCAGTATAGCTACGATTTCTCGTCGTTCTTCCGCGTCGTTTATTGCATTGGCTTCTGCAAAATGCACAGGAGAGACAACCATGACATAGCGTGCATCCTGAAGAGCTTGGAGGATCAGGTAATAAGCATTGGTCTCAAGTCGAATGCGCATCAGGCTTTGGTCGTCGAAAGGACGGCAGAGGGTGCAAATGTCAAGGTAGAGTCTGTTCCTGTTCTGACGCTCCATGCTAGCCCTTATAGAGCGCTGCTCTGTGCTTTTCTATGCCTTCTCCTATCGCTGGCTAACTATTGAGTCTATAGCTTGCCTCTCAGTGGTATATCCCGCCAAGCGGTAGTTGTGCCAGCAATCAACAAAATCCTTAGAATATCCTTTAGTCATACCAACTTTGCCAACTCTTTTCTCTCCGGCCTTTGTCGATAAATACCCCTATCTATTCCGGGCATGAGGCACCCACCGCATCCTCATAGGTTAATCCCTCTGTTCAAGCACTACATCTATGGCTAACTTGCCTTCCTTGGCAGCATCCCGGACAAAGCGACACCGGCAACACTCTGCTCCGGTCGAGATGGTGGTGGGACGCTCGGTCCGCACCGGGCAATTCGAGGCATCTACTATATCCATCCAGTTCCGGTGAACAAATTTCCTAGATGCTGATTACGCAAGCATGACAAAGCTTGCTGTCATTCCCGCGAAGCTTGTCCTCGAGAAACTGGGGAGCAGAAATCCAGCTGATCACGTTAGGACCGGACGAGGTTTCGATGGTGGTAACTCTCCTTGCTCCTGGTCGCTAGACAATTCTTCCTTGACATCTACACCACTGGTCTGGAGCTGCTTCATGCTTTCCACCAACCGTAGAATCCGTCTGGCTGCTGCTTGGGGAGCCACGCCACGGGCGTGGATGTTGGAGATCAGATTGCGGTTGGCATCTGTGTGCTCAGCCTGTGGCTGATAGGCCATATATGCGGACAGGCTTTCTGCAGTTGCCAAGCCAGGTCGTTCACCAATGAGCAGGACAACCACAGTGGGATGAAGCAGTTCGCCAATGTTGTTCATAACTCCTACACGACAATAGCGAATCAAGAACGGCTGTCCAAAACGCCATCCACGCTTCCGGGCACCCCGTTCCAGAGCCTCAAGCAATGCCGGAACCTGGGCTACCACGGCGGCTGCGGACAGACCATCGCCGATCACGACCTGTAGGTCGACCCCAGCAGGGCAGCGACGAACAACTTCGGCTTGGGCCGCTCTGCTCAAACTGCGGCCAAAGTCCGGGCGCATGAGGTACTCGGCCTTGGAGCTGGCCCCAGTAGTGACCTCAAACAATCCCCAGCGCTCGATAAATAGCTGGCCGAAATCACCCAACAAATCGATTTCCCTATGTACAGCGTCCATAGCAGCGGCATGGTCCTCTCTCAATTCAAGCTGAGTTGTTGTTCGATAGGAAGGACCCGCACGGCCCACAAGAATACGCGCTGGGGTTCGCGTCCGAACCGCATTCACCAGATCGGAAAGGTCGGAAGATTCTGATTTGGATAGCTTTGCCATCTTTCTGTTCCACGGCCAGGAAGATGTAGAAATCCGAACCCTAGGCCGTTTCTCCCTGAATTGACTGCACTCCCTGTATAAGCCGCCGGCGGACCGATTCTTCAGGCATAACAGGTTCTTGGTTGCGAAAAATTCCCACCTCCTCAAGCCAGGCAAGGAACTCAGGGGCTGGCCGCAGACCCAAAAGCTTGCGCACCCCAAGCGCATCATGAAAGCTGGTGGACTGGTAGCTCAGCATGACATCGTCGGCACTGGGCACACCCATAAAATAATTACAGCCAGCCGCCGCTAGCAAAATCATCAAGTTGTCGGCAGAGTTCTGGTCAGCCACAGCATGATTAGTGTAACAAACGTCACAACCCATGGGCAGACCTAATAACTTGCCCATAAAATGGTCTTCCAAACCGGCCCGGATAATCTGTCTCTCGTTATATAGGTATTCCGGTCCAATGAAGCCCACAACACTGTTCACCAGAAAGGGGTCAAAGGCACGCGCCACACCATAGGTACGGGCCTCCAGGGTAAGCTGGTCCACACCGTGGTGAGCGTTCGCTGACAGGGCGCTACCCTGACCTGTCTCGAAATACATAACATTCTCCCCAATCCAGGCAATGTCCCGATTTCGGTGATGCTCTAGGACCTGCTCCTGTCCTTCACGTAACAGACTAAGATTAATACCGAAGCTGGCATTGGCCGCCTCAGTGCCAGCAATGGATTGGAAAAGTAGATCCACCGGCGCACCGCGTTTCAGACTGGCAAGCTGCGTGCTTATATGCGCCAGGCAACAGGCCTGCGTGGGAATTCCATAGGTGTCAATCAAACGGGCAAGACTACTGAGAATGTTAACAACCGTATCAACGGATTCAGTCGCCGGGTTAACCCCAAGGACTGCATCGCCGCAGCCGAATAACAATCCGTCTACAGTGGAAAGGAGGATGCCGCCAAGGTCATCAGTGGGATGGTTAGGCTGCAAGCGGATACCCAGTACCCCACGTTCCCCCATGGTATTACGACAACGCGTAACCGTACGGATTTTGCTTGCCACCAGGATGAGGTCTTTATTGCTCATCAGCTTGGCAACAGCCGCGGCCATCTCCGGGGTGATGGCCTTATGCAACCGACGCAGTTCGTCTTCGCCCACGGCATTATCCAAAAGGTACTCGCGAAATTCGCCAACAGTTAAGCTACTAATGGAACGGAAGGTTTTCTGGTCAAGCCTGTCTAAAATGAGGCGGCTAACCTCATCCTGGTCGGGGTCAATCAACGGCTGGTTAACAATCTCGGAGAGGCTAACATCAGCAAGGACTCGCTTGGCGGCTACACGCTCGCGCTCGGAATCGGCAGCTACCCCGGCTAGATGGTCGCCGGACTTCTCCTCGTTGGCCTTGGCGAATACTTCACAGAGGTCAGCAAAGACAAAGCGTTCAGCGCGAATAGTGGTGGCATAACCCATGGCCTCACCTCATCAGATTAGCCTCACAACGAACCTTCTTTGTGGGCATAAGCGCGAGATTGACAGCATTAGAGTGTGGCACTACACTCGTTCTTGTCAAGGTTGGTGTCTGGTTTGTACGCTGCCAGAAAGGAGTATCCATGAGTAATCCCAGGGCAGACTATACCCCCATTGTCCACCGTAAACCTCTTAAGCTGCCGGGCAACGCTCGGGTGGCCGTATGGCCCATCATAAACATAGAGGAATGGGACATCAATGCACCCATGGCCCGTACCGCACTACCCGCCCCACAGGGAGTCACAGTAATCCCCGACATTGCTAACTTTAGCTGGTTCGACTACGGTCTGAGGGTCGGATTCTGGCGACTGAAACAGGTCCTGGACAAGCACCAGGTGAGGGCAACGGTAAGCCTCAACGCCTCTGTCTGTAAGTCTTACCCGGCTATAGTGGAGGAGAGCCTCGGGAGTGGGTGGGAAATCATCGGCCACGGCGTAATTCAGAGGGCTTTGAACCTCGAAGAAGACGAACGGGAAGTGATAAGAAGAACCATTCAGCTCATTAAAGAGACTACGGGTAAGGCACCCAGGGGTTGGATGGGACCGGGGCTGGCCGAGACCTTCGACACTCCCGACATCCTGGCTGAGGAGGGAATCGAGTATGTGTGCGATTGGGTTAACGATGACCAGCCTTACCCCATGAGGGTGAGGAAGGGCAACCTGATTGCTCTACCTTATACGGTAGAGATTAATGATATACCCATGTACCTGATACAGAACCATTCTTCGCCAGAGATATTTGAGCGGTCGCGAGATCAGTTCGACACCCTATACCAAGAAGGCTCTGAGAACGCCAGGATAATGGCGGTTTCTACCCACCCTTATATCACCGGCGTACCCCACCGCATCCGCTACTATGACCAGATCTTCCAGTACCTCAAGCAGCATGAGGGCGTGCTCTTCATGACCGGCAGCGAAATCTTAGACTGGTATAAAACGGAATCGCCTATGACTTCGCCTCCGCCAAGAGGAGAAGACTTTTAGGAGACTTGTGAGAATCACCGTAATGGCAGGCCCTACGTCGTATTACACAGCTCGCGTTGAAGTCGGCATTATGGGTAAACCCACACCGATAACAACGGAACATTTCCCGACGACGGAAAGTCTCTACCGACCCGCAGGCGGAGCAAGTGAGCGAGGTGTAAGGCGGGGCGATCAACTTAACCCGGACTCCTACCAAAGAGGCAAGAAGCGCAGTGCGTTTTGCAAAGAACCGCGCTGCATGCTGCTTGTATCTCAGGAGTCGCTTAGGGTCCTCAAGCGCAATGCCTCGGCCAGTAGCCAATGCCACGGACACCAGTTTTCTGGCTTCATGAGCGAGCACTTGTCTCTGAGGGGTTTGACGGCCGAAGTCATGGGGCTGGCCCTGTCTTTGACGTTCGGCCGTCCTTTCTTTTTGTTTCTTCAGGATGGGGCGGAGGTCCGGCCCACGGTATCCATCAGATCGGGTCACTGCTGTTCTTACGCCCACGTCATTCCCGTACCATTCTTCGGCTTCGTAGGCTTCGGGCAAAGGACAGCAGACGTAGACAATGGCGTACCACTTGCCCTGGCGGCGCATGACCTGGGTGGACTTGCTCAGCTTTGCTCCCGGATGCTCCAGGGCCCGGTTGAGTGCCCGGTGCTTCTTGGCTGGCAAGTAGAGCTGGCAGTCTCTGCTAAGCCCTTCGATGTGTACCCAAAGATCAAAGCTGGTGTCCTTCCTGGGTTGCTGCACCTCTGCGGCATCACAAAGCTCAGCGTGCAGGTAGGGCAGTTTCATCGCTTCGGCGCACCGCTGCTTCTTGAGAGCTTTGGTAGACTTTCTGGCCCGTTTGTAATCAGTGGCGGCCCGGTAACGTACTCTCTGCTTGAACTCACCTTCACCTGCCTGAGACTTGCCTTTGAGAGAAAGTTTTCCTTCTTGGGCCACCATGGAATCCAGAAAATCAATCTGGGTGTGGTGCTCGCGCTGAAAGTAACTACAAAGCATACCCAGCAGGTCGGACTTGATCCTGGTAGGGTAGAGCTTGACACGATAAGCCAGAGTAAGAGTCTCGTTTGGGGAGTGCTCCACAGCGCTAACAATATACTTATGAAGGGAAGAAAAATCAGCCCCGCCTCGTGCGAAGTCATAGGCTCACCGCACAGGTGCGGTTATAACGCTCGCGAGCGTGACACTAACTCGCTCGCTAAGCTTGCACATTAAAAGAAAGGTGCTCGGAGGTGGTGTTACCCGACAACCCGTGAGCTACCCTCTAGGTTGCAAGCAATATTTAGCTTAGAGAATCAGGAGTATGTCTGTGACAAACCTATCTGCTTATCCCTCTGCCAGCCGGCCGGTGGCGACCGGAGTCAACGGCATGGTGGCTTCGGCACACCCTCTGGCATCCTTAGCGGGGCTGCGCCTGCTTATGGCTGGCGGTAACGCCTTCGACGCTGCTGTGGCAACAGCTGCTACCTTAAATGTGGTCGAGCCCTACATGTCAGGAGTAGGAGGAATCGGCCTGGCACTGGTTTACCTAGCCAAGGAAAATCGGGTCCGAGCGCTCAACTTCTCAGGTAGGGCTCCTAAAGCTGCTGAGCCCTCCAGGTTCACAGAGGAGACAAAGGAAACTGGCGTTCTTGCTCCCCTTGTTCCAGGCAATGTGGCGGGTTGGCTCACCCTCCACGAAACCTATGGATTGCTGGACAGGGAGCGCATATTCCAGCCGGCCATAGATTATGCCGAATATGGCTTCCCGGTGACTCAGCTGAACAGTCGCATGATGGCCCAAAGTACGCCAAGACTGTCCAGATTCCCATCAGCATCCATCATACTAGACAGCTCGGGACAACCACCCAAACCGGGCACCCGACTCAAGATGCCTCAGCTTGCCGAGTCTCTACGCACAATTTCTCAACATGGCAAGGAGACCTTCTACAGAGGTGAGCTGGCGCAAAGCATTGTCAAGGGTAATCAGGAAATGGGCGGTCTCTTTACCCAGGACGATCTGGCAAAGTACGAAGCTCAGTGGCAGGAGCCCATACACATCAACTATCGGGATTATGAGATATATACCACCCCGCCCAATTCCAGTGGCTTCCAGATTTTGCAGACCCTAAAACTTATGGAGGGCTTCCACTCGACAGACCTGATATTCCAGCATCCCAATACCCTGCACCTGTTCATGGAGGCGGTCAAACTCTGTGTGACCGACCGCATTAAGTATGCTGGTGACCCGAATTACGTGGACATCCCCATAAAGGGGCTTCTTTCGGATGAGTACGCGGCCCACCAAAGGCTAAGGGTAAACCGCGAAAAGGCGGCCCTTGTCTCCGGTGAGCACTATACTCGAAAAGTACCCTCCGGGTCCCTCACCGCGGGAAGCCCGGAGGAATTCGACGGCGGCATGACAACACACTTCGCTGTTGCCGACAGGGAAGGCAACGTGGTGTCCATAACCCAGACCTTGGGTGGGGCTTTCGGCTCAGCGCTGGCTGTGGGCAATACCGGTATATTCCTCAACAATATGAGCTACTGGTTTGACCTTGAAGAGGGCAGCCCTAACCTCATAGGCCCAGATAAGCGAGTTGATTTTGTAGTTGCTCCCACCCAGACCTTAAAGGCGGGTAAATTCTTTTTGAGCATGGGCACGCCTGGGAGTTGGGGCATTCTGCAGACAACTCCCCAGTTGCTGGTGAACGCTCTGGACTTTGGCATGAACATTCAGGAAGCTGTTGAGGCGCCCCGGTTCCGCTATTATACGGGTCGGCATGTCGAGATGGAGGAGCGCTTCCCTGCCCACGTGCGCCGTGCGCTGGAAGACCGCGGGCACGAAATTAGTGTCATTGAGCCCTGGTCCATATCTGTAGGCGGTGCGCAAGCAATCCAGGTAGACATGGAGGCAGGCGTGTTTCAGGGTGCTGCCGACCCGCGTAGAGACGGATACGCTATGGGCTGGTGATCAGGGCAAACGGTGGCCCCCTCACCTGCACCGTGAGTTAGACGCTGGGCCTGGTACTCTCCACTGCCGCCGGTTCTATTTTCTTAAGCTCGTTTTTCAACCCAAGCCGCCGGGCCGCCTCACTGACCGATAGTCCTAGTGCTGATAGCACATCCTCGCGCACGACTTCACCCGGATGAATGGGTGCGCGCTGGTTGCACGGTGGGATCGAGAGTCACAAAAGAGACAATGATGTTAGTCGTTGGCCTCCCGGATAGGAGCAAATTCAAGGGGTATGAAAAAAGCTCCAAGCATCGAAAGGCCGAATCGTTCATCAAAAAACAAGGACGAGAAATTAGTCTACTCTCCGAGACGGACTTTTTTGACATTATTAGCCTCGAAAAGCCCAAGATTGCAAAGCAACCGCAAAGAAAAAAGAGAACAATAGAAGACATCATGAGGGAATCTCTGGCTGAATTTTCGGAGCGGCTCAACCTCCCGATCAACAAGGAGGCCATACATTCTGTCCATGGACCAGGGTAAGGGTCAGGCATGTGTATTGACTTACTTCTGAAATACCTGGAGTACCCTAGCCTCAGTCTTTAACTCCCGCTTGCTTCTATACTGGTCATACAGCCCACTTATCACCGCCGGACCTCTCTGTGACTGCCTCGCCATCTCCTCGGTCTTCTCCCACTCCCGCCCCAAGTACACTATCATCGCTCGCACCGCCACCCTGCTTCGTTGATGACCCGCTCGCAATAATACCTCAGGCTCTATCCCATGCTCCTTGGTCACTGCCGGGACTAACAACATAAATTGTTGTTCCCAGAGTCCATTTAGGTGAACATCCGCCGGTAATGCCGATACCAGTCACTCTGGAAGACCTCGTTGGCATCGTACTTGCGCTTGAGGTCCAGGAACTTTGGCATCTGTGGATAACAGACATCTAGTTGCCGGTGACTGGCCCAGCGGTGATAGGTAAGGAAATAACTGCCACCCTGCTCGATCGCCCTATCTATAATTCGGCGGAAATCGTTCGCCGCCTTGGCAATACCCTGTGGACTGTGAGACACATGGAGGTTCATGACAATACACACGTAGGACTCCTTCGCCCAGGGAAGAAACGATTCGTCATCCTTTTCAATAAGACGGATGGTACCGTAGATGACTTTAACCGCGTAGCGGCGGAAGTCGGAGGAAAGGGTGTCAAGGAATGCACCTAATGCGGGTCGCGGAACATACACCTCGGTGATCATTTCCGTACCCGGCCAATCTAAACCGGTACGCCGATCCACAGCCTTGTGGTAGTCGTCGATGTAAGTGCTGAGCTGATGGATGTCGGACCAATAGATCTGGCCACTGGTAGAAAGGTAATACGAGGAATAGACTTCAAACACTCGCTTTGGGTCTTTGTGCGCCAGGAAATAAAGTTCGCGCCAGTCATCAGTGCTCAATCTCTTCTGAGTCGCAGGAGTAGGCTCAGACTCATCTACTGGCCGATAACAGGAAAACACGCCTTTCTTTAGAAATCCAGAGGATTCCGGGTCAATGGAGAACTGGCAATCGCCATACAGATATCCGTTGGCAATGCGCTGATCAAAGGCCGGAATGAGATCGTCTATATCGATGATCTCAACCACCCGTTGCAGTTTCTTGCGCGGTATCAGGCGCAAGGTAACACTCGCAATTACGCCGAAGATGCCGTACCCTGATGAGCTTGAGCATCACCATAATCATCAGGATCTGGATTGGCAGCAGGATCGGATAAGGAAGCAGGCCGGAGTACCAGTGTTCCATGGCAGGTAAGAATTCAACACCGAAAAAGGTCACCAGTATCTGGCCAAGAACGCGCAGTACAAACAGAAAGGTTAACAAAGACAAGAGGATGGCGTAGCGCCTCCTCTCCTGGTCATTAGGCAAAGCACCACCTCGGGAAAAAGTTGATCCTCATGAGATATAGGCGGGAGGCTATTTACGAAAACTCTACTTTCTTTTCCCTTGGCCTCACGCCTGCTTATAGCACTTACGGTCGCTTATAGATGATGCCGTCTTTCATAACAAAACTGACCCGCTGCATGGTCGTAATGTCTACCGTGGGGTCTTGCGGCACCGCAATGATGTCTGCCAGTTTGCCTGTCTCTATTGTCCCTAGCTGCTTCTCAACACCCAGCAGCGTGGCAGCACTCAAAGTTGCCGAACGAAGAGCTGCCATTACCGGCATTCCAGCCTCCACCATATACTCGAATTCTTTGGCATTATCGCCGTGGGGCGATACCCCGCTATCGGTACCGAAGGCAATCTTTACGCCGCCCTGGTAAGCCTTGGCAAAGGTCTGCTGGATAAGTGGCCCAATAGTCGCAGCCTTGGTGCGAACGACTTCCGGGAAAAAGCCCTCAACTTCGGCTTTCTCTCCTACCCATATGCCGGCTATGATGGTTGGCACATAGAAGGTGCCGTGCTCTTTCATCAGCTGGATCACCTCGTCATCCATGTAAGTTCCATGCTCAATGGACCGGACCCCAGCACGAATAGCCCGTTTCATGCCTTCTGTACCATGAGCATGGGCGGCTACCTGAAAGCCATAGTCCTTAGCGGTTTCCACAATGATGCGAATTTCCTCTTCGGTGAACTGCGGATTCTGCCCACTGGCAGCAACACTTAGTACACCGCCAGTTGCCGTAATCTTAATCAGATCGGCACCATCCTTATACCGCTGACGGACCGCCTGACGGGCATCTTCGATGCTGTTAATCACTCCCTCTTTGGGACCAGGGTCTCCCATAAGGTCGGCCCGCATGCCATTCGTGGGATCGGCATGCCCACCCGTGGTTGCCAGGGACTTGGCAGCGGTGTAAATCCGTGGACCCTTTACTAAACCTCGGTTTACGGCGCGCTTCAAAGACACGGTTACGTTGTAACCATCGCCCACGTTGCGCACTGTAGTAAATCCTGCCAACAAGGTCTTTTCCGCATAGGCCGCGGCCCGAAAGGCATAGTCTGCCGGGTCCAGGCGGAAACGTTCAGAATAGGAGTTCTTGCTCAGTTGAGACGATAGGTGGGTGTGCGAGTCAATCAATCCCGGCATACAGGTGTGCGCTTTCAGGTCAACAATCTGGGAATCCTTGTTAGGAGTGCGGTATCCGGACTCAACACCGTTGATGCGGTTGTTTTCAAGCAAAATGCTTACTTCGCTGACCAGCTTGCCAGCATCCACATCCACCAACTGGCCACAGTGGAGCACAGTGGTTGCACCCAATGCCGGAAAAGCCGGGAGAAGAGCCAAAAACAGAATGAGCAAGCCTATACCGTAGACGGTCCTCATTGTGTAACCTCCGTGGGGAAATGCCGGCTGGGGTGCGGGACGAAAGTGATTGAATATGGGAGCTGTTAGTTTGGCTATAGGTATGGTTGTGCCTATAGCCAGTAGAGGAATAGGACTCCTACCGGGCTGGCTATTTTTGGCCAAGCACTGAAACTGCCTACCAAGGCCAGCCCGGTAGTGAGAAAGATGACTAATTTGACAGGATCAGAACCTGTGATCTGCCTATCCTATGTCCTCTGGAGGCGCAAAGACAGTGAAGCCAAAAAGCGGTTCGCTTCCTGTGCGCAGACTATGGGGAGCCCCGGCCGGAATCATTGCCACATCTCCCGCCTTGAGATCCACTTCCTTCCCCGAGATCCGGGCGGTGACCCTACCATCAACAATATAGAGAATCTGGTCTCCCTGGTGGGTGTTCTCTTTGTCGCCAGTATACCCGGCCGGAAGAGTGAAAACAGCAGTGTTACTCTGCGGGGTCTTCTGCAACATCTTGACCGATTGCCCGCGATAATTAAACACGTTCTCAACGTCCAGACTACCGTTAGGCGCGCTCAACGTTTGGCATGCCTCTAATAGCCACTTAACACTAGACATCTCATCATCAACCATAGTACGCAGCAGCTCCTTGGTATGCTGATCGTCCTGAATCTGGGCAATAGAGTCGTTAAGGGGCTTGATAGCCTCGGCCGGATCCTTGATCTGGGCGGCAATCGACTGCAGCTTCTCTAGATCCTTCTTCTCAGCCGAACCAAAAAAGCCTATCCGCTGGTCGCGCTCCTCTTGCGGAACTGTACACTGTGGCACCCCGCCTAGTTCGCGCAGCCGGGCCTCAAGCAGCTGGGCATGGATGCTCTCGCGCTGCTGTACTGTGCGCAGCCCGCCTTTGACACACTCCTGATCGCTCACCTCTATCCAGCGGGACAGAAATTCAGAGGCAAAGTTCTCCTGACAGCGATATTTGTCCAGGAAGTTTAGGATCATCTCCCGCTCGCTGGCGTAATTCTTACCATCGTAGGTATAATTCCCCTGGCCGTTGAGCTCCTTCATCTGCGTTTCAAGCAGATCATCAGAGATCAACCCCTTGCGGTACGCCTTAAGCAGCTGTTGAACCTCAAATTCTCTTGTTGCCATATTTCTTCTCCCTCCTATAGAAAATGGAATACTTTATCTGTGCAGAGATACACGGTCAGTGGGACAGTGTCAATCTTGTCAATAACTGGGCAGTCATTAATCCTTGGTTGCCGGGGCTGGCACCTCCTGCATGCGTGAGGTTGTGTCATTGTCATATTCCAGATGCAGGGCTCGAACTATTAGACCGTGCATGCGCCACAGCCCGATCACAACAAATAACTCCAGAATTTCCGGATCCGAAAGATTTCTCTTTAAGGCTGCCAGAGTATCATCCTCTATCAGGTTACGAGACAGAATTTCGTCGGTGGCCGCCATTACTGCTCGTTCTGCTGGTGAGAACAGCTCGCTTGTTGTCCAGCCCTTGATGGCCACTAACTTTTCCTCTGGCACGCCCACCATCCGGGCAACCTTCATGTGCTGGGAGTACTCGAATTTTGAATCTCCTACAATTCCGGTACGCAGGATTGCCAGCTCACGAAGCTGGGGAGCAAGCTTGCGTCCCGGCTGTAAGAGGGCCATGAGCGAATTACGGGCCATGACCAATATGTCCGGAACCAAGGCAAAGGTTGTCCAGTAGTCACCGGGAGTCCCGGTTGCGGTTCCCGGTTCGGCAACGGGGTCACGCTCACCAAAAAATTCACGATAAATTTCTAATACTTCCGGGGCTGCTTCTGCTTGCGAAACCTGACGTAGCCGTCCCATAAAAACCTCCTTGATAACAAACAACCTTAAATCCGTTGGTACTCCTCGTGAACACGGTTGAACATGGGATTCCCAATTTTCTTAGCCTCCATATAGTCAACCGCGAACTTATCACACCACTGTTGCGCACGGGCAATAATGGCTTCTTCATCAAAGATGGTAAATTTACCATTACGCCGCAAAAATTTGCCGTCCACCATGGCATCGGCAACCTCGGTACCAGGCCCGTTTAACGCCATAAAGGTCAGCAAAGTTCCCACATTCAGCGGAAAAAGGCTAGTGTTACGAGTCAGGTCAATTGTCACCAGATCAGCACGTTTACCCGGCTCCAGGGTGCCAATTTTGTCCTCCCAACCGAGCGCACGGGCGCTGCCCAGCGTTGCCAGCTCAAACGGCGTCCAGGGCATTATACCTCGTATCTCTCGCAACATAATATTATGCTGTTGCGCCACTGACAGCATGGCATTAAACAAATTGTGCATGGGCATATCCGTCCCTAGGCCTACTTTAAGCCCAGCCTTGAGCATATAGGGCAGATAGGCACAATTACCCAGGATTGAGTTCGTTGGCGGGCAATGAGCCAAGGCGGTGCCGGTCTCAGTAAGCATATCAATTTCATGCTCCTTCAGCACTGCCCCGTGGAAAAACAAGGAGCGTGGCGACAGCAAACCCAGGTTGCGCAGGTGCTGAATTTGTCCACCCTCTGCAGCCCATGTTGCATCGGCACGCTCTTTCTCATCCAGGGCTTCGGCAACGTGTGTAGCAAATTGCACATCATACTTTTCCGCCAATTCCATCCCCTTGACCAGCATGCTCTGCGTGCAGTTATAGGTGGCGCTGGGATGGACACCTATGCGGATACGTCCGTCTTCAGTGTTATGGTAGTTTTTAATGGCGGCTTCGTTCAAGGCCAAATATTCAGCCTCGTTTTTGGCATCGGGTAAATTGACGCTGGTAATCATCTGCACATGGATAACCGTCCTCATCCCGGAATAGACCGAGGCTTTATAGACAGCGTCAGGAAACGGGAAGGCATTGGCAAATGTGGTAGTGCCGTGCTTAAGGAGGTTGACTAATCCTAACAGGGTCAAATCGTACACGCTCTCATCCGTTAGCCAGTTGTAGGCGGGCCAGAGCACACGTATGGCAGCATCGACAATGCCGGTCAGCGGCGTTTCTAACCAGCCAAAGATGTGAAACATATGGGCCTCGCCAACGTGATTATGGGCGTCTACTAGGCCCGGCATTACAACTTTATTATGGGCATCAATAATTTCTAGGTCTTCCTGGGTGCCGTATTGTGTCTCAATCTCGGCCGAAGGTCCAACAGCCCTGATGATTGGGCCCTCGATGTAGATGGCGCCATCTTCCCAGATGCCACTCAATGGAGCCGGCCGAGAGACCAAATAGCGGCAATGGCGAAATAGTATTTTGCCCATATAATGATCTCCCTTGAATGAGGAGTACTCACCCCTACTTGGGAGGGGAGGCGAGGGTAAAAATCTGAGTGGAAGTGGCAATCGCCTGGCGGATATATTTGGGCAGAACAAAAAGAGCTTTAAGAACTGCCCCATCAAGGAAGCGCAGCTCCTCGCGGATCCTCTGGGCGATACAAGCATCCACCTCTGCTGCGGCAAGCTGCAGTAGGCCGGTTCCAAACCCAATCGCAGGGTCGGATTCCCCCTGTGCTGCTAAAACTAACCCCCAGGGCTGGGCAAAGGAAGGTACGGAAATAACATAGGGGTGTACCTGGGAGAAGACCGTGGTCAGGGTATGGACCACACCGGCAAACACTTCTATATCAGGCAAAGAGGTGCTGCCCGCCTGCAGTACAAAACAGCCCTGCGGTGTCAGATGCTCCGCCACAAGGCGAAAAAATTCCTGGGTAAAGAGAGCCTGGGAGGGGCCTCCTTCTAAGGGATCAGAGAGATCAGAAACGATCACATCCCACCGTTGCTTAGGGGCTTCCTCCACAAAGCGAAGGCCATCTCCGTACACTACCTGCGCCCGGCTATCCGTGTAGGCATCCTGCGCAAACTCCTGAGCAACCCGTTGACATTCCTCGACCACCTCACGGTCGATATCAACCATGATCGCCTCAGTTACCTGATGATGCTTGAGAGTCTCTCGCAGGGTAGCCCCCTCCCCTCCACCAAGAATTAATACCTGGTGGGGATCTGGATGGTAGAGCAGAGCGGGATGAACAAGGGCCTCATGATAAATGAACTCATCGACCGTAGCCGATTGCCACCGGCCGTCCAAGAACAGAGCTTTGCCAAAGGTGGGACTGCGCACAATCATCAGACGTTGGTAGGGAGTGGTGCGGGTAGAGAGTACCTCCTCCACTTGGTAGAGGTAAGCGTCCCCATTTCGGTCAACGTCAATGAAGTATAAATCATCCAGCCGCGGCGGATGCCTCATGGATGCTTTCCCCGAGAGGCGCTTGTGGATCACGCTTGTTGCCTGTCCTGAGCCCAGTCGAAGGATTTGATCTGCTCAGATCTCGCAATTCTTCAACCCTGCCCCGGTCAATGTCCTGCCGAGAGATCTCTCGCGGCTTAAACGTTTTCATCAAATACTGGCAGGCAACTTCAGGGAGGACTTTGCTGCCACACGTAAAGATGTCAATCGCTGCATAACCGTGCTCCGGCCATGTATGGATAGCTAGATGGGACTCAGCAATAACTACCACTCCGCTGACTCCGTGCGGAGAGAAGCGGTTAAAAGTGGCTTGCACAACAGTAGCGCGGGCGCGACGAGCGGCTTCAAGCATTGCCGTTTCAATAGATTTAACATTATCAAGCCGTTCCCGCCTGCAGCCATAAAACTCTAGGAGGACTTGCCTCCCAAGGACTTTCTTCATCCTGATACCCTCCCTTGTATCCTGCTCCCACCCATCCGGATGGAGGCAACTCTTTATCCATCCCTTGGAGAAGAGACACAGACTGGAGGCGGAGGAAGCAACCCTCAAGAGGTTCGGTGCCTAGACGGTTCCACCTCCTTTGCTGGTCGTTTCTGCACAGACACAGGCACTAGTTTATCACTGTCATCATCCATAGAACTCGGGTTTCTCTAGCACAGCTGACACGGGATTGCTATGCCCACTCACTCCTGATTATATGAGATGAGCGAAAATACCTCACTGGGACTAAGGCGCTCACGGCCACCTAGAAAAGCGAGTTCGATAATAAATGCACATTCTACCACCTTACCCTCAAGCCGCTCCACCAGCTCAACTGCGGCCCTGGCAGTACCGCCAGTCGCAAGCAGATCATCAATCACCAATACCCGGCTGTGGCGTGGAAAAGCATCCTGGTGGATCTCTACTATGTCTGCTCCATACTCTAACTCGTAGCTGGTGGCATAAGTTGCCGCTGGTAGTTTGCCGGCCTTGCGCACAAGCACTAGCCCACAGTTAAGGCTATAGGCCACTGCTGCGCCAATAATAAATCCTCGCGACTCGATCCCTAGCACCACGTCCACCCGTCCATGATAACGTTCGGTGAACTGTCCTACTGCTTCATGCAACGCTGGACCGTGGGCGAGAAGAGGGGTAACATCTTTAAATATAACCCCAGGTTTAGGAAACCCAGGAACATCCCGAATATATCTCTTGAGGTCCGCCATGACTTTCTCCTATGGCTTCTGCACCAGACGTCCGTCCAACGGTAGGTAAGGGAGGGGATTGCGAGCAAGATTGTTCTTTCGCACCTCAAAATGGAGACTGGGACCAGTAGTACGACCACTGGTCCCCACCTCAGCAATCTTCTGACCTCGTCGGACTGACTCCCCCTCCTTAACGGAGTTGGCTTTATTATGCGCATATACCGTGACATATCCCTGCCCGTGGCGCACAATAATCACATTGCCATATCCACGTAGGACGCCGCTGTAGATTACCTGGCCATCCGCTGCCACCCGGACCGGTGTACCTATAGGCGCGCCAATGTCGATACCGTCGTGAAAGCTACCATTACGGGGACCAAAGCGCGAAGTTACTATCCCTTTCAGCGGCCAGGCAAACCTGGCTTTACCGTTCCAGCGCGGCTCAGGTGAAATCTTCTTTGACGGTTGTGGAAGCACAGAGGAACGCTTGGTCAGCTGACGCGACGTCCCGGGAATGAAAATCTTTTGTCCGACCTTAAGTTTATTCGGATTGCGAATATCGTTGACACGAGCCAGCTTTTGATAGGAAATACCATACACTTGGCCAATACCGGAAAGGGTCTCTCCGGGTCTCACCTGATGATAGATACCTCGTGAGCAGGCAGCAACAAAGAAGAAAAAGAAGAAGATGAGCTGCCACATTTTCCTATGCCGCACCCTCCACTCCTCTAACTATAGCATTCAGCCTTCAGTGCAAAGGTCGGGAATCGTTATAACGCAGCCAGTAGGGAAACACGTTGAGCATCCCTGATTCACTGTCCTCAAGAGCGATCCCTGGCTCCTGCTAGGTCTAAGGCTGGCTACTGACTGCTAAATGCATACCTCTAGGGATGGAAAAATAATTAAGCATCCCTAATAATTAACGTAAGGAGGGACTATCCGCAAATCATTTTTCCAGTACAACAGCTTAATTTTTTAGCGAGTCCCCCTAGGCCGAACCCGCGTTCTTAAAGAGCAGCCGCACCCGCTGCAGGTCTTCATCCCCCTCAGTAATCCGTTCCTCCAATAACCCCTGGCGAGAGGTCATTTCCTCCATCCGTTTCTCCATTCGCTCCACATGCTCCAACAAGGTCGAAAGGGCACGGAAGATCGGGTCAGGTAGGTTGGCATGATCGAAGTCTATAAGCGGTTGGCCAGAGGGAAGATGGAGCCCTCCATCTTTGACCACTTTTCCAGGAATACCCACCACCGTGGCATGTGGAGGAACCGAGTTAACCACTACCGATCCAGCTCCCACCCGGCTATGCCGACCAATGGTCACCGGCCCCAAGACCGTCGCTCCAGAACCGATCAGCACCCAGTCTTCAATTGTGGGATGACGCTTAACTCTCTCCCGGCTAGTACCGGCAAGCGACACTCCCTGATAAAAGGTGACATCATTGCCAATTTCGGCGGTCTCACCAATCACTACCCCCATCCCATGGTCAATGAATAGGCGACGACCGACCTTCACCGCAGGATGGATCTCCACACCAGTAAGAAAACGGGAAAGATGGCTCACCAGACGGCCTAACGTCTTGAGGTTGTGTGTCCACAGCCAATGAGCCAGTCGATGAAAGAAGACCGCATGAAACCCGGGATAGGCGAAAATCACTTCCCATATTGAACGGGCAGCCGGGTCCCGCTCAAATACTACGCTGATATCCTCTTTCAGGTACTGCCACTGCTTCCACATGACCCTGCACCTTCAGCCGGCTCGCAATGTGGTGTCGTACATGATCACTCGTCTCATCTTCCTTATCGCTTCCCCTAATCTACCTGCCCGGCTCCTTCCTTAGGTGAGATAAAGGTATCGTGCAACACCCGCACGGCTAACTCCGTGTACTTGGCATCGATCACTACTGAGATTTTGATCTCAGAGGTAGAGATCATATGGATATTGATACCCTCACAGGCCAGCGCCTGAAACATTCGTGCTGCCACCCCAGCATGACTGCGCATGCCCAGGCCAATAATAGAGACCTTGGCTACTTCGGTCTCCCCTGCAATAACCCCACGGGCACCGACTTCTGTCACTATCTCCCTTACCCTGGCCAGAGCCTTCTGGCAGTCGCCCTTCGGCACAGTAAAGGTGAGGTCCGTGTAGCCATCCTCGCTGGCGTTCTGAATGATCATATCCACAACAATGCCAGCCTCGGCAACCGGGGTAAAGAGCTTGGCCGCTAACCCTGGCCGGTCTCGTACCCCCAGCACCGTGATCTTGGCCTGATCGAGATCAGAGGCTACTCCAGAGATCATGACATCTTCCATGCTCGGATCCTCTTTCACAACCCAGGTACCTTCTACCGGTAGGAAACTGGAGCGCACATGTACCGGCACCTGGTAACGCTTAGCAAACTCCACTGAGCGGATCTGCAGCACTTTGGCACCAAGACTGGCAAGCTCAAGCATCTCATCATACGAGAGGCGCGCTAGTTTTTTTGCCTGCGGGCAAATACGGGGGTCAGCGCTGTAGATCCCATCCACATCGGTGTAGATCTCGCACACCTCAGCTTTGAGGGCAGCGGCAATAGCCACTGCAGTAGTGTCTGACCCTCCTCGGCCCAGTGTAGTGATGTTCCCTTTGGCATCAACTCCCTGAAACCCGGCCACGACCACAATATGCCCTTCATCCAGAGCAGACAAGAGCCTTTGAGCGTCGATTCGCCTGATGCGGGCTCGACCGAAAGCGTCATCTGTGGCAATGCGGACCTGATGTCCAAGTAAAGAAAGGGACGGATAACCCAGGTCTCGCAAGGCTATAGCCAACAGGGCCACGGACACCTGTTCTCCGGTAGAGAGCAAGACATCGATCTCCCGCTTGTTTGGCTCTGTTGCCACCTGCCCGGCCAAGTCAAGCAGCCGGTTCGTTTCCCCAGCCATAGCCGAGACCACAACAACCATTTGATGACCTGCCTCTTTTGCGGCTCCTACCCTCTTGGCTACCTCCTTAATCCGCTCTGCCGACCCCACTGAGGTCCCGCCATATTTCTGTACGATCAACACAGAGCTTATCGTATCATAATATGGCAAAAAACACCCGAATCCCTCACCTAGGATTCTCACCAGTACCTGCGATCAATATTTAAGAACGGCACAAATAAGGGCTGGGGCTTGAGTTAGGGGGCAGCAAAGCGGCCCTTAATGATTCCGGAGCTCGATCCGGGCTCATTAACGCCAGCACATCTTCATGATAGCCAGTATAAGTAGAGATCCTCGGGCTATTAAATGCCTCCCTGAGAGGAAACATAAGATCGGTGAATGACAAACTTTACCATACTCAGGAATTTATCGCTTTGAATCAGGTCCCCAGGTCCTTGCCAAATACTGCACCCTACCTGACCCATACTTATACATGTTATATCCGACCGGATTTTTTTGGTAATATTCTTGGTGGTAATCTTCAGCGTTATAAAACGTGGACGCAGGTACAATTTCTGTAACAATGGGAGCAGCAAATTTGCCTGACTGTTCGAGCTTGGCCTTGGAGGATTCGGCTAACTGTTTCTGTTCCTGGTCGTGATAAAAGATAGCCGTCCGGTATTCTGTCCCAACGTCAGCAAACTGGCGGTTACGAGCCGTAGGATCGATATTTCTCCAAAAAACCTCTAATAACTCCTCATAAGTGATCTGAGACGGATCGTATAGAATTTCAATGGATTCAGCATGACCCGTTGTGCCTGAGCACACTTCCTCATAGCTTGGATCTTCTGTATGACCACCGGCATATCCCACAGCGGTCGATATCACGCCTTCTAGTTGGTCAAAAGCAGATTGCGTGCACCAAAAACAGCCGCCAGCAAATGTGGCTTTTTGCTGATGACCAGACGGAGTCTTACCAAGGTGCGTTTTACTATTGTCATCACTCATTTTCATAGTCCCCCGAACATTAAGTAAGTATTAAAAATTGACTCAATAACAGAATGAGCCTTAATTTCTACCCCCTCCCCTGATAATGCTTGGCAATGATGGTGAATGAGGGATTGTAAATCTTCTTCTCGGCAACCCCCGCCCTTGCGAAAGCTCTTGACAAATCAGGCCTTTTCCCTCACGTCCAAGGCGGAGAACTCGGTAGTTAAGCGTCCTCAAGCTATAGGGCGGCCTCCACCTCGAGACTAAGGCTACTGTATCCGACGGGCGAGGTTAGCTGATTGCTCAGCAGAATCCTTCTCTTCCTGTCTGTTGTTCGAGTCACCGTTAGACTCAGGCGCACGAGCAGGCTCGGATAGATTTTCCATAAAGTTCCAGTCTTTGCTTGTTACAATGGTTTCCAGATTCGCAAGACGTAGTAGCACACGCTCCCAGTCCGCTCGGCTCGGGGCAGATTGTTTTTCAGCATATACCTCTTCACGCAATAACTGCCTTACCTGCTCGGCACTGAGTCCTCGTTGCCTCTGGAGTATTAACTCTCGGACTTTACGTTCTTCCCAGGCTTTGTTGCCTATGCCAAAAAGCCCGAAGACTGAAACGGCATGTGAGGCTAAACCTACTCCCCAACCCATCAAAGGCCAGATCGCCCAAAAGGTGCTGGAAGAGGTGAGCAGGTTAATGACAATCAGTAAGGCATTGATCAGTAAATAACTGGCTAGATGGGCATAAAACTCTTTGAGTTCTTTGACTCTTTTTCTAACTTCTTGTTCAATATCGTTCGAGTCTCTGTCCCCATTGGGTAGATCTTGTTTCTTCATGGTCATCTCCTCAAGATCGTGTTAGGGATAACGCTGGTAAGAGACACAACGTTTAAGGTGAGGGATATGGAGGCTTTGTACCTCGTCCCACTGCTTTATTATCGTTACGCTAGCCCTAAACCCAGAAAAGAGCAATAGACGCAAAGCTTGGTGGAAACGGGGCTACCTCAAGAGTAAATGGTCTGAGGTCTATTGACCTTGAAGCTGCGAATCCTCTACTTTGACTCCCCACTGCAATATAAATGAATGCGGACGTTCTCTAATGTGACTAAACCCTCTTTAATGGCATCATCAATGAGCGGTAGAAACTCCTCTATCTTCTCGGCTATATCCACTATCTCAATAATAATCGGAAGGTCTGATGACAAACGAAGGATCTTTGTCGTATGAACACGACTGTGAGCGCCGAATCCTTCTAACCCCCGAATTACCGTCGCTCCCGCTAGTCCACACTCACGCGCCTTTTGCACAATCCATTCAAACAACGGAATGCCTCCGTACTTGTCACTTTCTCCGATGAAAATTCGCAGCAACTGCCCTTCTTCAGGCAACAACATCGTCTACCCCAGAGGTATGCGTATAGAGTTGAAACCAATCCACACGAACAATAACCCAAAGTTTACCTGAATCAGCACATTAGATAGAGCTGCAAGTACCTCACCCTCTCGCATCAACGCGACAGTCTCGTATCCGAACGTTGAAAACGTGGTAAAGCCTCCAAGCAGGCCAATCAAGAGAAATAGTCTCGATTCCGGCGTCAAAAGCTGACGCACTTCAGCCAGACCACTGAAAAAGCCAACCAAAAAACAGCCAAACATGTTCACAACTACGGTACCATAGGGAAACGTACTGTTGTGTAAGAGTTGATGGACTGCTCCGCCAAGGAGATAACGACAAATTGAGCCCAGAAAACCTCCCGCTCCTACAAATAACAAATTCCGCATTTCCAATCTCGCAATGATCTTCGCAGTTGGGGCAATTCACGGCGGTAAAACGCTGGGGTATGAGGAAAGTATCGGGATGAGGCAAATCCACAAAGAAGACCTCATCAAAACGGCCTTTGCGTAAAAATTCAAGCTTCCATACTTCATCTATCCTTACTTATAGGTTTATAGGACAGCGAAACCTATAAGTACCTTCCCTTCCACTAACCAAGCACCCATATTACACTTTTTCAGGGTACCATGTAGAAATCAATAGTTTCAATAACACGGACTTTACGCAAGAACAAAGATCTGACCCCCGTTTCCTTCAAGGGAGTCCATAAAGCGCTCATCATCCACAGGCCGATCGATGCGTTTATGCTATGGTGGTAACTCTTTGAGCTGTTACGCAAGGCTCTTCCCACCGCTGTCGTAGCAATAGGTCTTGTTGTACAATACTGGTATGGAGAGTAACCCTCACTGAGGCCAGGAACTGGCCTGTTTTTGCTCATCCAGATAGGCTACCTTAGGCTTCAGATTGCCGTATACGACCCCTTCTCGTCCGGTCTCGATCAAGTATGTCGAGAGTACAATGCCGAGGGCAATCGAGACATTCTCGGCCGTAAAGGGTTTACCATGTCTGCGTTTACGGCATTGGACGAGATGCTGCCAAAGTGTGAGGTGGTAGCATCCATGTGTCGCTTACAAACGATACCGCGGGGATGGTGAACGCCGCCTTTCTGCGCAAGATGAAAAAAACGGCTGTTCTCATCAATCCCTCCTGGGGTGGCCTTCTGGTTGAGGAAGACGTTGTTGCTGCGTATCAGGGACAAGAGATTGGTGGGGTGCCGTTGACATGATCACACACGAGTTTGGTAAAGCCGTTGCTGAACCGCCCCCACTGCTAGAGCTTCTCCAGCAGGATGCGCCGATCATCATCACCCCCCATGTTGGCGCGCTCACCGAGCAAACAATGCCCCGCCAGGTCGACTGGGCACAGCCAAATGCACTTTGCTCTCTGGGTCTCATCAGCGGTCAAGTCCAGATGTGGCTCCCCGAAGCCGCAGTTCCCTGGCAGTAATGTGCCGGTTTCTGAGCAGATGCTTTTCCAGCTCAAAAGGTTCTTCCAATGCTGCAAAGTCTATGCATCTATGGATAAAGCCTCCAAGGTCAGTCTCTATCATGGGTTGCTATGGAAGGCTTGGTGGCCTAACTTTTATAGCGTCTCCATAAGCCGATGATACCGCTCCCCCAGGGCTTCCAGTACAATCCGACGCTCCTCATCCCTATCCTCCTCCAAAAGGGTAACACATAGACACTCCTCCACCATGTCCTGGGGTAGGTAATTGAACCATTCTACCACAGTTATCCCCTGGCCGTAGCAATACTCTTCAAGCCCCAGTTCACTTAACTCCTTTCCCTCCAGACGGTAGAGATCAATGTGAAACAGGGGTAGCCTTCCCTGATAATGCTCAGCAATAATAGTAAACGAGGGGCTGTAAACCTCCTCCTCAGCAATCCCCAGGCCATGCGCTAAGCCTTTGACAAAGCAAGTCTTTCCCAGCCCTAGGTCGCCAACCAAGCCGATCACTTCCCCTCCGTTGAGCAGCTTGGCAACCTTTACGGCCAGGTCTTTTGTCTCTTCAGGAGAACGACTATAAATTTCTTTTTTCATTCTTCTGTTTCATCCTCAGCCAGCTTTTGCAGCTCTGTTAACCCTTGGGGAATGCCCTCAATAATATCTCTTGCCAAGATGCCTATTTCTCCCTGCTTCTGAGCAATTTTGTCCCCTATATACCCGTGCAGGAAAACCCCCAGGGTGGTTGCCTCCTCGGGTGGATACCCTTGCGCAAGCAGGCTGCCAAGAATACCTGTGAGGGCATCCCCCATTCCTCCGGTCGCCATACCAGGGTTGCCTGTGGGGTTAATAAAATTTTTTCCCGAGGGGGTACTAATCACCGTACGTGCACCCTTAAGCACCAAGTAACAATGATACGTCTGGGCAAAGTCATGGGCTATTTCAACACGCCGCTCTTGCACTTGCGTAGTGCTAAGGCGGGTTAGACGCGACATCTCACCTGGATGCGGGGTAAGAATAACTGGAGCAGAGCGCTTTTGCAGCACTTTCGGCCATGCGGCGATCCCTTGGGCAAGACAGTTCAATCCATCTGCATCAATGACCAGAGGCAACTCACAATGGGTCACAAGCCAGCGGGTAAGGGCTATGGTATCAGACGAAACCCCGATTCCCGGGCCAAGTACCACAGCGGTTTTCCCTGCAAGTGCACGGGATAGTTCCTCTTCGTTATCAAAGCGCAGGCTTCCCTCGTCATTATCTGCCAAAGGGACGGTCATCACCTCCAGCACTGCGCTAGCCAAGACCGAGTTAAGCGAGGCCGGACTTCCCAGAGTAACCAGACCGGCTCCCGTCCGCATTGCTGCCTGGCAGCAGATAAGCGCGGCACCGGTTTTTCCTCGCGACCCGGCAATGACCAGTACATGGCCAAAATCTCCTTTATGGCCATCAGCAGAGCGCTTGTGAACAAGGCTGCCTATTTCTTCGGCAAGCAGAAGTTCGGTTTGTAGATCAATATCAGTGAGCGCCTGCGCAGCGATGCCAATATCCACAATCACAAGCTGCCCGACATACTCCGCCCCTGGATAAATTAGCTGCCCAACCTTGGGAAAAGCAAAAGTGGTCGTTACCTGCGCCTGTACCGCGGTGCCCAAGGGCACTCCATAGTCTGAGTCTAGACCCGAGGGAATGTCTACCGCTAAGACCGGACAAGGGCTAGCATTCACCAGATCGATGAGCGTAGCTAGTAAGCCCCTTACCGCAGAATTTAACCCTGTGCCAAGAAGAGCATCTACAATGAGGCCACAACGGGATAGTTTGTCCTGTACTATTCTTAACTGCGCTGGTTCTGTTACTTCGGTTACTCGACCACGTAGGCGCGAAAAGGCCCTCAGGTTGCGTAGGGCATCCCCTTTAACCTCGGCTTTTTTTGCTGTCAGTACTACTTCACATCTGATCCCATGTTGGCGCAAATAGCGGGCAATGACAAATCCATCCCCCCCATTATTCCCCTTACCTGCTAAGACAAGTACCAGAGCCTTGTGTACATGGGGAAACTCTCTGAGCAGTAGCTCAGCAGCGCCGACACCAGCCCGTTCCATGAGTACATGTCCGGGGGTACCGTACTTTTCGATTGTGAGCCGGTCAAGCTCACGCATCTCGGCAGCAGTAACAAGGTACATGTTTCCGCGGTAACCCTCAGCCGTCAGTCTTGGAAGAAAGGTCAGCCAGGATTATGCCAATCCTTGGTCTTTTTATGTTAGTTGTTTCCGCACCACCTCAGCAATTTCCCCAGCATACCTGTGCACGCACCCCTCATCTTCTCCTTCCACCATGACTCGCACAAGGGGTTCGGTCCCCGAGTAGCGCACAAGTACGCGCCCCTTCTCTCCCAGTGCTCTAGTGACTCCCTGAATGGCAGCCGCCACGGGAGGAACAGTATTGAGGTCTCGCTTCTCCCGCACTGGCACATTGACAAGCACCTGAGGAAATTTGTGCATCACTCGCTTTAGCTCAGAAAGGGATAGCCTACGCTCTAGCATAATAGATAGAAGAGCAAGAAAGGTAATGAGGCCATCGCCAGTAGTAGTATAGTCAAGGAAAATAACATGCCCGGACTGTTCACCCCCCAGGTTGTACCCACTCCGTAGCATCTCCTCTACCACATAGCGATCTCCCACGGCTACGCGCACAAGCTGTCCACCAACGCTCTTGATCGCTACCTCCAAACCTAAATTGCTCATGACCGTGGCCACGAGGGTTCCCTGACGCAGTCTTCCAGCCTTAAACATTTCACAGCCGGTGATAGCCAGAACAAAATCACCATCTACCACCTCACCCCTATCATCTACCAGCACGGCGCGATCACCGTCTCCGTCAAGTGCTACTCCGATCTGCGCCGCCTCTTGGAGTACCAACCGTTGCACCTCCTGAGGATAGAGAGCACCACAGTTACGGTTGATGTTCTCTCCATCAGGGTCCACGCTGAGCGGGATCACCTTCGCTCCTAACTCCTCCAGCACTTCAGGCGCCACTTTATATGCTGCACCATGGGCACAGTCGAGCACAATCTTCATTCCCTCAAGAGTAAGGTGACGGGGAAAAGTGCTCTTAACAAAAGCGTTGTAGCGTCCCGAGGCATCGTCTATGCGAAACGCCTTGCCGATAGCCGCAGCAGTGGGCCGAAGATGGTCGATTTTCTGATCGTAGATCAACGACTCGATCTCTTCCTCCACCTCATCAGGGAGCTTAAATCCATCACGGGAAAAGATCTTGACCCCGTTGTCCTGAAAAGGGTTATGAGACGCAGAGATCACCACCCCAGCATCCGCCCTCAGGCTACGAGTGAGAAAAGCAATTCCGGGGGTAGGCACAGGCCCCACAAGCAGTACATCCACCCCCATGGAGCAAATACCTGAGGCCATGGCCGTCTCGAGCATGTACCCAGAGAGCCGGGTGTCCTTACCTATCAAAATTTTGTGCCTACCAGGACGCTGCTTAAAAACATAGGCCAGGGCTCGCCCCAAACGTAGAGCCGTCTCTGAGGTCATAGGTTCAATGTTGGCCACCCCACGGATACCGTCGGTACCAAAAAGCTGCTCTTGCCCGGCCTGCTTCTCTTCCATCATTAACCTCTTCATCCCCTTGGCTGGCTCTGAAGCGGCCTTTGCTGATTATTTTCTTCAGAGGGTTCCTTTTTACGATCAGGCGAGAACTCCAACTGTGCTTCCATAGGATCTTGATGAATAACTTCTACCCCGGGAGGGAGAAGAACATGAACAGGGAGGATGTGAGGGTCTCCCGCCTCTGCGCCGGCGGCATCAACAAACACCTCCCCATCATCCAACACCAGCTCTTCAATCACCCGTTGAGAGCCACGCACAGTAACCTCTACCCCATGTGGGGTTAAAACATAGTCTTCAGAGCTATTCCTTACTTGGATCTTTACCTGGTGCAATACCCGCTCGATAACCACCTCCCTTACACTGAGACGGACATTAACCCGGTCAGTAGCGTAGGTGACCATATCCTCCGGCGTTTGTAGGGATACCTCTTTGGTAATCGGTTGAGTGAGAAAGCTAATGTCAATGGGCTCGGTCAAAAGGGCCTCGATCTTCTCGATACGCGGAGCCGGGCCGCTAACCTCGATGGTTTCCGGAGAAACTCCAGTACTCGCCAGGCTGAAGCCAAAGGCTAACTTGCCGACCAAGTTAGCCTGTACAAGCAGATTTTTCCTGATGATAGGGTCAATACCAAGGTCAATTTTGGCAGGACTGATACGTACTACCCGTATCCCTCGAGGGAGATAGAACATTTCAGGAGTGATTTCAAAGGACGAAAGCCCTGGCCGCACTCCGCTAAGGTCGATGGCAACCTTCTTGGTGCGGATGCGACCAAGCAAGGTGCGAGGACCTACCACCCGCAGATTGACGGAGTCCACGTGCGAGCTGGTCACAACAAGCCGAAGGGGAAGGTTGCGCAGCTCTAAAAGTACTAGCAGGTCCCTCTCGGTATCACGTTCCCCAGTGTTAACTAGGAGCCATAGTCCGCAGGCAAGCAGCAATGAGAAAACTTTAAGGGTAAGCGGACGAGAGAAAAACCCCTTAATTCTTTTTCCATCCCACGCCATAGGTAAAGAGCTGCTGTAGGGCACCGGGCAACGACCTACCAGGCGTCTGCCGGTACCACCGTGGGAGTGGAGGAACAATGAGCGGTTGCAGGATAGCGCGCAGCGTGCTCGCATCCAGACCGCGGATAAGCCGTCCCTCTCGTACCAGTGAAATTTTCCCTTCCTCTTCAGAAACGACTACAACCACGGCATCAGTCTCCTCGGTTAGACCAATGGCCGCACGGTGGCGAGTGCCTAGAGATTTGCTGACGTTAGGGCTAATGGTTAGTGGCAGAAAGCAGCCGGCTGCAGTGATCCGCCCTTTTTGGATCACTAACGCACCGTCATGAATGGGCGAGGTGGGAAGGAAGATACTCACAATTAACTCCTTACTCACCTGGGCATCAAGGCGGGTACCTACCTCGATATATTCATTAAGGCCGACCTCACGCTCCAGCACAATAAGCGCACCAATATTTTTACCTGCCAGGGAGACTGCCGCTCTGGTAATTTCCTCCAGCGCCTGACCGTAGGGAATATACTCCCTCATGCCCAGAAGCGACCCCCTACCCACCTGAGTGAGCGCACGTCGGATATCACTCTGGAAGAGAACTACAATCACCAGGATAATGGAGCTAAGAAAATTATCGAGCATCCAGTTGAGGGTATACAGCTCAAATGCCCGGGAAGCGAAGTAGGTCAAGAACAAAACCATAAGACCAAGGAGCATCTGCACTGCCCGGGTGCCACGGATTAGGTGGATAATCCAGTAAATCCCCATAGCTATAATGACAATATCAACAAAGTCCTGCCAACGGAGTTGGGTAAAGAGATCGGTCATACCGTTCTCCTGTACATGAGGACCCCTCTGTCTACAGGGGGCGAGAGTATGGATAGGAAAGAAAAAAGACGTTCAGAGAATCCGTTTAGGAGATTCCAGCTCCTTCTTAGGAGGCGGCAGCTGTTTCTGGCGTGGCCAGGGCTCCGTCGCCTTGGCCAAAGAGCTTTATGATCTCATCAATCTCTGCCCCGTCCAGGACCTCTTTTTCTAGGAGGGCCTCGGCCATCTTATGCAATGCTGCCAGGTCGCGCTTCAACAGCTTTTTGGCCCCTTCGTACGCCTCCGTAATAATACGATGGATTTCACCGTCGATCTCCATCGCCGTATTCTCTGAGTAGTCCTGCATTTGGGTAAAATCCCGCCCCAGGAAGATTTGCTCTTCTTTTTTCCCAAAGGTCATAGGGCCAAGCCGCTCACTCATCCCCCACTCGCACACCATCTTGCGGGCTAGCTCGGTAGCCTTCTCAATGTCGTTGCCTGCACCGGTAGTCGTATGGCCAAATACCATCTCCTCCGCCGCCCTGCCACCAAATAGGATGGTTAGGTTATTGTGGAGATAGTCCTTGGAGTAGGTGTGACGATCATCCGTCGGCACCTGCTGAGTAGCGCCCAAGGCCATACCCCGGGGGATGATGGTCACCTTATGCACCGGATCTGCCCCCGGCAGCAGCCTTGCCACCAGTGCATGACCAGACTCGTGGTAAGCGGTGTTGCGTCGTTCCTCAAGGGTAAGGATGAGACTCTTCCGCTCTGCCCCCATGAGCACCTTATCCTTGGCAAGCTCGAGGTCGTCTATATCCACTTGCTCTTTGTTTTTGCGTGCGGCTAAAAGTGCAGCCTCATTAACCAGGTTCTCTAAATCCGCGCCGGCAAACCCAGGGGTGCCTCGGGCTATCTTGGTAACGTCTACCCCTTCCGCCAGGGGAACCTTGCGGGTATGAACCTTGATAATTTCTTCCCGTCCCCGTATATCCGGCCGGGGTACAACTATTCGCCGATCTAAACGGCCTGGCCGTAAAAGCGCCGGATCAAGTACGTCCGGCCGGTTGGTAGCAGCAATGAGGATGACCCCCTCATTTGTCTCAAACCCGTCCATCTCCACCAAAAGCTGGTTGAGCGTCTGCTCCCTTTCGTCGTGACCGCCCCCTAAACCGGCCCCGCGCTGGCGGCCAACGGCATCAATCTCGTCAATAAAGATAATGCATGGGGCATGCTTTTTGCCCTGAACAAAGAGATCGCGCACGCGTGAGGCACCTACTCCGACGAACATCTCGACAAAGTCTGAACCACTAATGGAGAAAAACGGCACTCCAGCCTCACCGGCAATCGCCCGGGCAAGAAGCGTTTTCCCCGTCCCGGGGGCACCCACGAGCAAAACTCCCTTAGGAATCCGACCTCCAAGCTTGGTGAACTTCTTGGGATCTTTAAGAAAAGAAATGATTTCTTCAAGTTCCTCTTTGGCCTCTTCTACCCCGGCCACGTCGCCAAATGTAACCCGGTGCTGGTTTTCCGCGAGCAGTTTGGCACGGCTCTTACCAAATGACATGGCCTTACCCCCGCCAATCTGCATCTGCCGCATAAAGAAAATCCACACACCGATGAGGAGCAGCATGGGAAACCACTGGACAAGCATGATTATATACCAGGGATCCCCTTGCTCCGGCTTGGCCGCAATCCTCACTCCTCTCTCCCGCAGGATACGCACAAGGTCTGGATCACTTGGGGCATAGGTTCTGAATCCCTCCCCAGTACGGAGCTTCCAGCGGATATCCTGGCCCTGGATAATGGCTTCATCTACCTCCCCCTGCTCCACCCTCTCCATAAAATCGCTAAAGACCATATCCGGGTCTCTGGCTTGCTGCCGGTTAAAGAGGTTAAACAACAGCAGGAACATGAGTCCCAAAACCAACCACGAAGCAAGACTACGCGAGATATTCACTCCCATTCCCTTCCTGAAAACCTTCTTTAATCTAGCACAGTTCTCTTTTTCCCGGCAATGGCTTTACTATAACCGTGCATACTTTCTTTGTCTGCGGCGTGACCTCCCCCCACTTACCCCGCACGTACCCAGGTACCCACACCACCTCTTCCCCTGCCACCACCAGAGGGAGGGTGTGACGCTGTGCCGGGGATACCTTAGCATCGATAAAGACGTTTTTAACCTTCTTGTGTCCTGTCATTCCGCGCGGGCAAACCCGATCTCCGGGCTGAAAGTTGCGCACAGTGATCCCTCCATCCAGAACTCCAACATCAAACAGTGTCTGCCATCCCTGAGCAGTACCAGATTGCTGTGACTGCCCCTCCCACCAGAAAACGGGCACACTAAGACTAATATGCCAACCTGTTTCTGAGAGAACAAGCTCCTCCCCAGGAAAGAGAGTGTAAACGTAAGGCACAGGAACTCTTGTTATTTGTTTCTCTCTCCGCAGAATATCGTACTCTCGCACTACCCGAAGCCCATAGGGAAGGTCAAGCCTACCGGTGGTCGGCCCCTGGTTCATCAAATCAAGCACCCGGGCCACGTGCGCAAAGCTAATCTCCCCTACTCGTCCCATATGCTCTAGCAACCACATTCTCACAACCCGCATTCTAAGGCCATCAGGCTCGATCTGCAAACGGGGGATAGAAAGAGCACCAGAGGGTTCCTGCACCCGGGTCAGGCACTCTTGTGCCACTTTTACCAACAGGACCTCTTCTTCCCGCATCAGGTCTGCTAGGTGGGCTAGATGTTGCCGCACCTGCGGCGAGAACTCCCGCTCTAGTAAGGGAAGCAGTAGGTGGCGAATGCGGTTGCGGGTGTAGATAGTATTCGCGTTGGTGGAGTCCGTGGCAAAAGGAAGATTTTGTTCGACGAGGTAAGCAAACACCTCTGTGCGGGAGCAGGCAAGGAGCGGACGGATGAGCCATCCCTCACGCACCGGGGAAATCCCTCCAAGACCGTTCCTGCCGCTGCCACGCAGCAGGCGAAAGAGCACGGTCTCAGCCTGATCATCCTGGGTATGTCCTAGAGCCATGTAATCAAGGCCATACGCTTCTTTTACCTCGGCAAAAAATCGGTATCGTTCCTCTCTAGCCCATGCCTCTATCCCACTCTTTCTGCCGCCCGGGGCAAGCTCGCGAACAACACACGGCAGATCCCAACGTTGACATAGTTCCTTCACCATTTCCCGCTCTTGTACGGCCTCTTGGCGCAGCCCATGGTCCACGTGGGCAACCACCAGGGTTAGGTCCCACTGAGGCTGTAGCTCTCTAAGGGCTGCCAGCAAGGCCACTGAGTCCGGTCCTCCAGAAACCGCCACACCAACCCGTGTTCCCTGTTCAAGCAGCTGATAGCGATGTATGGTACGCTCGATGGTCTGGCAAAACTTCCTCGTATTTGTCACCTGTAAGTGTTGAACCATTGGCGACCCTTAATCCCTTATTCTTTTTTGATATCGAGCAATGCCCTTGTCAAGCCAGCCCAGGCTTGACATGATAGTTAAATATGACAATGAGGTCGCTTTGGGCCTGGGCATTCACCCTATTTTTGCTTGTGGGGTCCGTGCCGTGTGTAGCGGACGAGGAGCAACCCTGGAGTAGTTCTCCTCCCAAAGAATTGCTTAACCTCTTGGAGCAGATTCATCAACAGTACGGAGCCAACGCCGTAACCCTAGTCAGTTGGCTCCTCGATGCCACCGTCCATAACGGCTCCATTCTTACCGCCTCTATTAAAGTCAACGGACTACAGGAGCATGCCGACCAGAAGTTTCTGGTGTTCCGCTTGGAAACCGGCATGATCTTTAATTCCCTGGCGCTCGATCAGACCGGAAGGCTTGACGCCCTATGGAAACAAATCATTGCCCAAGCCTTCACTCACCTTAACACCCTTACCATACCGGCAGACGGAGTGATGATTAACCTTCTATATAACTACAAACCATACCAAGATACCGAGGAGCTGAGGCGCACTCTTGACGATGTTGGCACCAGCGAGGAAGCCAAATTCTACTTTCCGTCCGAGGCGTTGCGGGCCTACCTGAGCAAAGCCCTCAGCGCCCAAGAACTGATCAATCGCTCCACCGTTACCGTTGACAGCACCCCGGTACCCTTGTTTCTCTCCACCACCGCTACCAACGGACGGGGAAATCTCACTACCCCAGACTCCTAAGTGCCAAGGGCGCTTATACAGGCTAAGAGCTGGCGGGGCGGATATTGGCGTTGTCCCATCTGTTGCACCGACACCTCGAAGCGCTCCTGCATCTGGACGTCGTCCTCAGTGCCTACATCTTGGGCAAGACAGGCATACTTCAGCTGCATGCTGTTGGGATCTTTAAAGTAGATGGATTGAGCCCAGCCGTGGTCTACAACGTCCATGACCTCTATCTTCTTAGCTAGCAGCTCCTAACGTTTCTCTTCCAGCGCCCCCCTCGGTACCGGCTTCAAAAGCAAAATGATAAAACGCGCTGGGCACTCCCAAACCCCGGTTAATACCCGCATCGTACTCTTCCGGAACCCCCGGCACCCCACGAGCCTCCATAAAGGCTATGAGCTGGTCACGCCCGGTATCAAAATGAAGGAAGCCTAGGTGGGGTAGAATCTGGCGGCGCCCGGACTCGAACCGGGGACCTAGGGATTATGAGACCCTCGCTCTAACCTACTGAGCTACGCCGCCATACAAAGAAATCAATTACTTAGGTTAGGTTGCTCCTCCTGAAGAGGAGTGACTGTCATTGTTTTTGTCATTGTTTGCGATGACAACTGCTGGTCGAGCTTACAAGCGGCTTCTTTTAGGTCTCCCTCGCTCACGATGTGGTAACGGTCAAAGACAGCACGGGTCTTATGCCCAGCTATTTGCATTGCCACCCTCTCAGGGATACCCGCTCTCAACATGTTCCTTACTGCTGTGCGCCTGAAGTCATGAGAAATTTTATCAGGAGTCCTCGCTTCCCGACAAGCCCGGTGCCACGCCTTGTAGAAGGACCGCATCCTCTCCCCTCGCTTATGAAATACCCAAGGACAGTCAGAATAGTGGGCAAGATGTTCCTGCCATTGTTGATCTAAGACCTCCCTTAGTATCTTTTGAAATACTATTGGAAAAACACTAGGTTATCAGCTTAGCTCAAATGACAATGAAATCCATCTTGAGTGAGAGACAAGCACAATTCTACGATCTCTTCACAGGACTATATATTAAATTTTTCGAGAATCTACGAGAGAGGTTAAATTAGCAACTTAGGAGCTGTGATAGATTTTTGCATGAATGTGGACCAACCCCCAAGATTGTCTTTTTTTCACGTTTGCTATCGCAACCCTAGAATCCTTGCCATTCGAGACCGGCGGGCGATATAATCCAGGGTCGTAACTTGGAAGGAGGAAAGAATGACTAAAGTCGCAGCACCGGCGACCGGCAGCGAAGGCAGTTCGGGGCGGCTCAACTACCTCGATCCGTCTGTTCGAAGTTCGCTCTACCGAAACGGCAAGGTATTCACCCGACGCGATCCTGACGGCAGCGACGCCGGCACCGAGGGAGTCGTCCTCCAGGAGCGGCAGATGACGGTCCACAATGCCCGACTCTTGGAGGGGAAGGAACGTCGAAGGGTCGATAAAAATGGGTTTGAGTTGCTTACCCAACCCCTGCACCGTCCGGATCTCAACTTTTTCGATCACCAAGAAGTCCTTCAGGACTACTACCGCGGATGCGCCCAGGTAGTCCAAGAGGCGACCGGCGCCCCCTACGTCGTCGCCTTCGACCACAACGTCCGGTCGGCGGCCGGAAAACAAAGCAAGCAGCGCATTCACGAGGGGCAGCAGGTGCAAGGCCCGGCCCATCTCGCGCATGGAGACTACACCCTCAGGAGCGCTCCAGAGCGGTTACAACGCTTGGCAAAACCACCTAGCGGCAACGACACGCTACGCTTGATGATCGACCGAAGGCAATCTCTCCTCGAGCCCGAGAAGGTGTATTGGGCACTCAACGAAGGCGGACGCTTCGCAATTATCAATGTGTGGCGCAACATCGCCGAGGAGCCGGTCGCGACCCATCCCCTCGCGTTGTGCGACGCGCAGAGCGTGAATCCCGAAGACCTCGTGGTATTCGAGATTCACTATCAGGACCGAGTGGGCGAGAACTACTTTGCCAAGCACTCGTGGCGACACCAGTGGTACTACTACCCGGCGATGACCCGCGAGGAGGCCCTACTGATCAAGCAGTGGGACTCGGCCGGGCCCTTCGCCCACTCAGCGGGGCTCCGGCCCGATAGCGATGACGCGCAAGCGCCTTGTACTTTCAGCTTTCACAGCGCCTTCGAGGATCCGTCTACACCCCCCGATGCGCCCGAGCGATGGAGTATCGAGGTCCGGTGTGTTGTCATGTTCGAATGAGATCCCGGCGGAGGTGTTGGCGCGACCTTCGCGGTTCAAATCCGCTCGTCGGCTCCGGCGTTTTCGGGTCAAATCGAATAACCGGGGGAAAAGGAGAGCGTCAAAAAGTCGGGGAGGTGGGTGACGATATGGGCTTGAAACCCCATAAAACTCCTCCGTCCTCCAGACCGAAGCTATAAGCGACACCCCCGGGTTCTTGATGCTCTCCATTATCAATTTATTACACCCCGTTTTTTGTTCCACTGCTGACCGACATCCCTGGATTTCTGCTCAGGTATCGGTTCGGATCGTGCGTTGGTGGCTAGAGCTACTGTTGAGCCCGCAGGTAATCCGCAGCCATCTCAGAGGTCAGCACTTCCACTAACAAGCCGATTCTCCACCCAAACTGCAATCACGTCGAATGGGCCGTTATTACGACGGGCGCTTGTCCATCCCACCTCGGTGGCAATAGCACGGACATCTTCCTCGTTGAGTGATACGGACAAGGCGACATGAACAGGTCTCACTCCTGAGGATAGCGCCAGGGATTGGCTGGCTGCTCCGCCTCCTCGTCGATCATCCAGTGCGGCAGCGCGAACCCGTCGCTCACCTCTTTGAAGATCATACGCACGCGCGTGCCAATACCAACCTTCTTGATCAGCTCCGGCGGTGCGAACTCGCCCTCGGCGTTCAACAGATTGCCAGCAACGCGCAGGGCTTCGTGCTCGCTCGGCTCCCCTTTCTGGGTGTCGAGGTCGACCAGCAAGATCATGTACGGCACATGCTCGCGGAACGCGGGCTGGATGGCGTGGTGGACCTCCACGTAGGAGTGGACAGTTCCCTTCCCTTCCACGCTCACCCACTCATACTCCCGATCTCGGGTCCAAGGACAGGCGGTGGTTGGGGGATAGCGCAGCAGCCCTGATTGCTTCCCCTTTTGAAGACGGAAGTCGTCCTGGGCGCAGTAGTTAAAGAATGCCAGGTTTTCCTTGTCAACATCCTCGATGGTCAATGTCATGCCAAGATATTCGCCTCGTAGCATCTGTCTTTCCTCCCTTACCCGCGCTGCATAACCATGGCGGAACCGGTGCCGGGCATCGCCCAGCCCAGATTCGCACTCAGCTCGGCATTCTTCACCTGGCGGCATCCACCTTCGCTGTAGTCATAGGTGTGCTGGCGCTTGCCGTTGGGTCCGATAGGACAGGAATCGTCAACGTTGCCGCGCAGCTGGCGAACGTTCTCGATGACCATATTCATGCCGTGGGTGTAGCCCTCGCAGAGATGGCCACCCGAGGTATTGTTCGGACGAACTCCGCCGAGCTCGATGATGCCACTCGATACGTACTGGCCACCCTCACCCTTCTTGCAGAAACCGTAGTCCTCAAGCTGCAGCATGGTGGTGAAGGTGAACGCATCGTAGGAGCCGGTAAGGTCTATCTCCTCCGGGCCCACTCCGGCGTTCGGCCATAGGATATCTTTGGCGTAGTAGCCCGCGACCGTCGATATCGGTCCGTGCTGATAGTGCATGTCGATCCGCGGCTTGCAGCAGCGCCCCACCACGGAGCGGATCTGCACCAATGGCTGCTTGAGATCCTTGGCATGCTCGGCACGGGTCACAATGAGGCAGGTCGCATTATCCGTCTCCACGCAGCAGTCGAGCAGATGCAGAGGCTTGCAGATAATACGCGAGTTGATGACGTCCTCGACCGTGTAGCGGGTCTTGTAGAAGGCCTTTGGATTATTAGACGCGTGCTTGCTATGCGCCACCTTGACATGCGCCACCTGTTCTGGGGTCGTGCCGTAATCGTACATGTGGCGCAGGAAGGTCGGGGCGAACATCTGGCCGGCGCTCTGCCAGCCGTACGCCCGCATGTGCACTTGGTCGCCAATGATCGGAGCGGCGGAGCGGGCTCCGGTGCCACCAATACGCACCTGCGTGTAGCCGTTCATGGCACGGAAGATTGCGACCGTCTTACACATGCCGGCCTCGATCACCCCCATGGCGATACCAATGAGCGCCTCGCTGCTGGAGCCGCCGCCATGCACGTCCATGTAGAAGTTCAGCCGGATCCCGAGATCGCCGGCCACGAACGTCGAAAAGGTGGAGTCGTTCCCGGAGTAAGAAAGCATGCCGTCGATGTCCGACGCTTCGAGACCCGCATCATCGAGGGCATTATTGATCGCCCAGGTAGCAAGGTTTCGGGTGGATTCTTGGGACCCGCGCCGGTAGGTCGTCTCCCCCACTCCCACGATTGCGTATTTGTTCCGCAAGTACTTCGGGATGGTGGCGTCTATGTCACTTTGAGTCATTGTTCCCTCCTAGCTGTCCTTTCCGATGCTGCCTGGGAGACCAGCTAGCCGCAATGGGGCTAACTAGACGTTGCCGCGAAATTTGACACTGCTTTTCCATCAATGATTTGAGTCCACATCATAGCGTAGAAATCGTATGGGTAGTGTTATGGTTACAAGGCCGACAATCTCAGGCTGCTTGAGCGATGAGGTGTCGGCTCAGTTGGTGAGGATTGAAGCCCATAATAGACCGGTAGCCGGGGGACAAGGTAGTCGGATCAGACTTCATGCAGCTTCTTTGTAAACCGGACTCCTTGAGATGGCATTGCCAACCTGTGAATTTCAACCAAGCAGTGACGCTTATTTCTCGTACCCTGTTATACTCCCCTCCGGACAAAAATGCCAATGCCTGAGAGGGAGGAGGGTGATGGAGGTTTTGTCAAGTTGGACCTCCGGTAGTAAACGGACAATTTTGAGCGGTAAGCACCTATGATGGACACCTGAACCTGCTGGGAATAGAGGCCACTATGGTGCAAACCGCTTGATTTTCCAGGGCTTATAGCGAATCACGGTTGAGTTGAGTACAGAACTGGCTCAAGGAGAACTTTGGGGTAGGGGTGAAGTACCAGACCCTCCAGAGCATGGTCCACTATAAACTCAAGGCGAAGTTGAAGGTGACGCGGGCCAGCCAAGTAAAAAAACGCAGCAACTGGGCAAGCCTTGCGGGCGGGCTTTGAGCCTTTAGCGGTGCGGGTCTTGAGTGGCGACGAAAGCCCCTTGGGATCGCTGCCCATCAAGCGTGGCAGGCTTAGCCTACGCGGAGCTAAACCCCTTGGTCTCCTCCAACAAGTCTTCCCGAGCTACTCTCTGTATGGCACAGTCGAGCCCCTGAGGGGTGAGGGCTTCTTTGTGGAGTTCCCACGCTTGGACACCCAGTGTTTGCAGATCTTCCTCCTCGGCCTTGCCTCCCTCTATCCCCGCAGCCTCCATGTGCTCCGGGGGGACAAGGGAGCCTTGCACCAGAGCAAAAAACTCCACCTCCCAAAACCCTGGTGTTGCTCTTCGCTCCCCCCTATACCCCAGAACTCCAACCCCATCGAGCGCCTCGGGCTCCATCTCAAAGACCCCTTGGGCTGGGCTCTGTTCGCAGACCTCTGGACCCTTCAAGACCCGGTGGCGGCCCTGTTCAAGCCCTCTACCAACCCCACTCTTACTAGATTGAGAACTGGTCGCTTTGGCTAGATTTGAAGATTATTTTTCTGACGTTGGTAAAAGGATTCTCTCATCCCAATGCCTACTAAGCGCCTCTAACAGAACGAACGCATTCTGGATTCCCCCAGGGACAAGCTTCGCGGGAATGACCGACACGCTCAACTCTGCCAAGCCTGCACAAGCAGGCATCCAGGAAATCTGTCCTGATGATCTGTTCCCCATTTTGTTAGGCATGCTAAGGCAGAATGTTTAGGTTCAGTTGATAGTGAATGCTTTCCTTTAGCAACCCTTTGATGTAACAGCCCTTTTCTGCCCGCTCGACTACAGTCCGTACTTTCTCCTCAGGGGCATTGCTGCTAACCGTAAGGTCAAGGATTACCTCCTTCACAAAGCCTTTCTCGTTTACCCTGGCCTTGGCCGCAACGGGGCCAATAGGTACCTGGCGAGCACGAGCAGTTACCTGAAGAGAAATAATTAGGCAGGAGCACAGGGCCCCCAGGAAGGAAGTCACTGGATCAGGACCTTCCTCGTGCCCACCCATAAAGGCAGGTTCATCTAACACCCAGGAGAACTTGCCTGTTTTAACCTCTACGGCGGAGTGATCACCCGCAGATCGAGCCACAACAGTGCGAAATCCTCCCTCCTGCGCTTCAGCCTCGATTCCATCCCACGGGTTTACCGCCATCTCTTTCTTCCTACTGTCTACCGTGCTGGAAATCTACCATGCTTGGTCAAAAGCCTACTTCTCAATGGACAAAACAGGTTCAGCATTGCCGGGCTTGAGATCTGCCAGAAACCGATCGCGCCACGCTTGTGCGGTATGGGTATGCACGCGTTCAATTAGAGCCTGCCAGCGATCCTTGCGCTCACTAAGAGGCATCTCCAATGCTTTCTTAAGAGCGTCTGCAGTACCATCAATGTCATGGGGGTTAATAATGATAGCCTCCCGCAGGTCTTCAGCAGCCCCGCAAAACCTTGACAGGACAAGAACGCCCGGATCACCTGTTTGAGAGGCAATGTACTCCTTTGCTACCAGGTTCATCCCATCGCGCAAGGGGGTCACAAGACAGACGTCGGATTCGCGATAAAAGGCTGAGAGTTCCTCTTGGCTATATGAGCGGTACAGATGGCGGAGGGGAACCCAGTCCTCATCAGCAAAGCGGCCATTGATTTCTCCTACGAGCCGGTCAACTTCCCGTTTCTGGGTAATATACTCGGGTACCCGGGAACGCGAGGGAGCGGAAATTTGTATCATAGAGACGTGCCTTCGCCAGGAAGGGTAACGTTCCAGCAGTCGCTCAAAAGCTAATAGGCGCTCAGAGATTCCCTTGGTGTAATCCAGACGGTCCACCCCGAGCACAAGACACTTGCCACGGACAATCTGTCGCAGGCGGATCCCATGCTGGGTAGCCTGCGGGCTGCTGGCCCAGTGCTCAAAAGCCCCCAGATCTGTACCAATCGGATAAACACCAACACGGACGGCTGACTCTCTATAGCGATAAATTTGTCCGTCGAAGGCCCCACCCACCTCAGTGCACATCGCATCAACATAGTTCTGACAGTATCGCTTAGTGTGAAAGCCCAAAAGATCATAAGCCACGAGGTCTTCAAGGAGCTGTTCAGCTCTTGGCAGGATTGTCAGGATATCAACCGGAGGAAACGGGATATGGAGGAAAAAACCCAAGCGCCCGGTCCATCCCAAGCGGCGTAGTTCACTCCCTAGAGGAATCAAATGATAGTCGTGGACCCACACCAAATCGTCCTTTTGCAGCAGCGGGGTCAAGTTGGTGGCAAAGTAGCGATTGATGCGCCGGTAGGTCCGGTACTCGTCTTCGCGCAATCTCACGTGGCCCGGAAAGCTATGGAAGAGCGGCCAGAGGGTGCGGTTAGAGAACCCAGTATAGAAATCGTTAACCTCATCCTCTGACAGGTCGATTGTGATCAAATCGATCGAACCAATGCGAAGAGTCTGGGGAGGAACATTCTGACGGCGAGGGGTAGCTCTTCCGCTCCAGCCGAACCACAGGCCACCACGCTCTTCGAGGGCCGGATGTAGAGCGCTAACCAGACCGCCAACAGCCTGGGTCTTTGCCTCCTCAGCTGACTTCGGGACACTAAGCTCAGGTACCCGATTGGAGACAACCACCAGACGGCTCTTGTCGTTGTTCACCATAAGGACTGCTAGGCTACCATAGGACTGCTAGGCTACCATCCACATTTTGAGGAATCCTAGGAGATCCTCCGGCGGACAAAGCCAGGCCTGAGCCCGCGTGGGGCGTGGCTGGGAACGCACAAGCACACTAAGGCCCTTAGCGTCCAGTGCTGCAAAAGCATCCTCGTCAGTCAAGTCATCACCAAGGTAGGCTACAACCGCTCCCGCAGGCGACTCGGTCAGCACCGTACGGACTGCTACGCCTTTATCACGACCCGGCACACGCAATTCGAGGCCACCGTCAAACTCTTTCAACTGCAACCCCCACTTCTGCGCCAGCTGCGCCCACCGCGCCCTAGCTTGCAACCGCAGGATCTCAATATCTCTATCCGACAAATCCCGCCAGTGGAGCGCTAGGCAAGCAGGTTTGGTTTCACAACGCGCTCTCAGCCCTGACGCCTCTGCCCACGCCTTAGCCTCGGTTAGCCCCTGAGTGGCATCTGGGGCCAGGGACCAAATCTTATACCGCCCGTCGGGCCAGTAACGTTCCCAGCTATGGGAACCCCAGATTTCGGGCAACGGATTGAGCCCGAGTAGGGATTTTAGGTCGTCTACCGCACGCCCACTGACAACAACAAGCCGGGTATGGCCGGTTTCCATCAGATGCCCTAATACCTCACTCACGCCAGGATAGGGAACTGCCTGATCGCGTTCGATCCGAAACGGAGCCAAGGTACCATCATAATCAGTCATGAGCACACGCGCCGACGCCACAGCAAGACGCTCAAAGAAGGCTGGTGAGACAGAAGGCAGGGTGTGAGCAATATCAACCATAACGGGTTCGTTGGTTGTCATACGCTCTTTCTTCTTCCTCAGAACGAAGAAAAATCATTAACTACAACCAATGCCAACCTGCATTCTACATGGTAACTTTAACTTTAGCAAAAGAGGGTCACACGCCAAGTGGCATAGAACCCTCCTTTCTCTGAGCAGATAAAGAAAAGAGCCTTGAGATAGGTAACTGATCCAAGTGTAGCGTCAGAATAGCAGCTTCGCCTATAACTCGATCAGCTCCAAAATAGTCCCGTCCGGATCAGTAAAGCAGACAAACGAAGCATTGCCCGCAGGGGTTTTGAGTACCTGGGGATCGGAGAAGAACTCTACCCCTTTAGCCTTAAGCTCCTCGTAGACCTGTTGGAGGTCTTTTGTTCGCAGGGCAATCCGACAGATACCAGCGTGATAAAGGTGAGGATAAGGTTCACCCTCAGTCTTGGGGTTTTTCCACTCGATAAGGTCAATTCGGGTAGCCCGCTGATCATCCCCTAGCATCAAGAGTGCAGCCCGACCCCGGCCGTTGGGAATCTTTAGTCCCTTATCGAGCTGTTCGCTGCTACCCTCTTTAAGGTCCAGGACGACCTTAAACCCGAGCATCTTATAAAACTCGAGCGAGCGCTCAAAGTTAGTGACATTGACGTTAACATGAAAGACTCCCTCAATCATTGCGGCTCCCCTTTCTTCTTCTATTTTTTCCTCAATAACAAGTAATTCCTCGGGGTTTAGGAACGTAAGCTTAGCCGAGAGCCAAGCCAACTTGTCGGCAAAAATCATTCCTCCCACAACCACCAAAAGTATCCCACTAAATACCTCGACCTGCCGCAAGTACCTCTTGACCCCGCCAAAGAGCGAGAGAAATCCGTTCAAAAACGCGGCCGAGAGGATAAAAGGGATACCCAATCCCAAGGAATAAACGGCAAGCAACAATATTCCCTGCTGAAGCGTCTCAGCAGTAGCCGCCAGGGCAAGGATACCCGCCAGGATCGGCCCTACACATGGCGTCCAGCCAAAAGCAAAGAAGATACCGGCAATAAACGCCCGCATCATCCCCGGGCTGGTCGGCTCCCCTTGTATCTGCTTTGCCCGCAACAGCGCAGGAATAGGAAGCAGGCCGGCAAGGTGTAGGCCGAGGAGAATAATACCCAGCCCAGCAATCTGCTTCATCAATCCCAGGTGGGTACGCATAAGTGTACCAAGGACCGAGGCTGAAGCTCCTAGAGAGATAAAAACCAGGGAAAATCCTAGAACAAAGGGCAAACTCTTTATAATGGCGCTGGTGACCAAATGCGAACGTGCTTTTGTTTCTGTCAACTCCTCAAAGCTCATGCCCGTGATAAATGTAAGATAGCCGGGAACAATGGGCAGCACACAAGGAGAGGCAAAAGAGAGAAATCCTGCTAAAAAGGCAATACTTAAACCTATATCCATGCAGAATTCTTTTTCCCCCCAGATAAGGGGGGATACAGGGGGGTTGTCATTTCTTTTAAGTTCCTAAGCCTTTAAACCTTATCATTGGGGCGAACACAAGATTCGCCCCTACAGGAAGTTTGGTCTTTTGTTCCTTCAACTTATAACTTATCTGAAGTTTCTCTCTAAGCTTCCAGGCATGGTGGAGAGGGAGTCCGCCATTCTGCGTTCTCACACCATCTCAGTTGTTCTCATATACCCTTGTAAAGTAAAGGTTTTTTCATATATGAGCACTTGACCGTTCCGACATATTCCAGTACATTCTCCTCAATTTTGTGGGAAAGAATGTGGGGAAGACGAGATCGGGAAGTGCTCATGCTCTGGCGAGCATACCACAGAATGCACGGAGGGGCGATATGGTGAGTGAGACACCGGCGAAACCCGGCAGGAAGAAGCAGGGCCGGCATCCCGAGCGTGTTGCCCTGCCAGTCTACTTAGTACTTTCGTTCAGGGGGCTGGTCACTCCTCGACATTGAACGTCGCCCGCAACGGGCAATGGTCCGAAAGTCGCTCTTCCCAGACAGTGCGTCCTTCCATCGTCGTTGCCTCGCTAAAGACAATCTCCTGAAAACTCGACAGCCATTGCGCCGTCTTTGGACCAACAAGGATATGGTCGATGAACTCCCTGTAGTAGCCGTCCCAACAGCGCGGTTTCTCTTGCGCGGTCGCCAACATAATCTTCGCTGGCTCTCCGTCGGCCAACTCGCGCCATACCCAATCATTCTCTACTGTCAGACGCCGATTGAAGTCGCCAAGGACCAGCAGTGCCCGCCCGTCCTGCAATCGACGGTCGATCCAGTCTTCCAGGATGGGCACTTGCTCGGTGAGCTTGCGACACGCCGTCTTGAGCCGGTGAGAGGCGTTCTCGGCCTGGCTGCTTTCATCTTCTGTGTGGCTGAAGCAGCCAGCCTGGAGGTGGATGCTCAACACATCGATACGGTGGGATCCGACTTGCAGCTCAATGTGGGTCCCGTACCGGAGGTCACCCACGTCCAAGGCGGTGACATTGGCCTGGCGTTCGTAGTGGATACCCCGGCGGATCGCCAGGCCGGTCTTCAGCGCGCTGTCCCGCCCGGAGAGTTCGAGGTGGTAGGTGTCGGGGTCGAACACCTTCTCGACAAAGGCGTCATCCACTTCTTGGAGCGCAATCACATCGGCTTCCAGACGCTCCGCAATCTGCCGTAACCGCACGTAGTCCTCGGGCTGGCGTTTCCTCTCTCCAAGGTCTGAGAGATACTGGATGTTCCAGGTTGCGACACGGAGTTGTGCGGCGACGGCGTACACCGGAAACAGGACGAACAACCCAACGACAATGGTAAGAGAACGCATCCCCTCAACCTTCTCATTCGTCTTTTACTCGCTATACAGGCCGAGCCCCATTGAAGAGCGTACCCCGTGGGACGGCTTGCTCAGTCGGGATGCCCTACTGAGGCGCGTCATCATCGGTGAGCCCGAGGAGATAGTCTGTATGGGTGTCCCAGGCTTCCGCGACTTTGGCGAATGACCGAACCGGCCAGACCCTGAATACGCCCGCACTCGACCCGCCCGCGCTCATCCGTCCTGCTGCGCATACAAGTGCTGCTGAAACCCGATAAACACGTCCCGTATCTTTGCCACACTCCCCAGCTCTGCGACGGCATCGCTCACCGCATGATATTTCAACGCAAGCAGGCCGGGTAATTTGGCTTGGTCCAATTCCCCCACGCCTTCTTTGACGTACTGGGCTAAGACAAAGTCTAAAAATTCCTGTTGTTTTGCATCGTAGCAAGTGAAGATGCGGCTCTTGTGGGTGCTGACTCTTTCCGCTCGACTGATCGGCGCGAGGGCAAAGGCAATGTAAGCCAGCACGTCGTACAGGTCGCTGTTCTCGGCATCAATCATGCCTCGGATTGCAGCCAGTTGCTCATCGCCATAGCCTTTTTCAGCCAGGCCCTCTAATAAGGCGTTGCGTGTATCGGGTCGCCCCCACAGGGCGCGTAGTTCGTCTTCGTCTTTGAACAACTCGGGCAGTTCGCCAAACAGGCGTTCGACAAACTGGGCGGCGGATATGGGCGTACCGTCCGGACTCCAGAAGGTGGTGGCCATCAGGTGCTGGATGGTGCGCTCTTTGCCGTCGGCAAGCTTGACTTTGATGAGGCGGCGGCGTTGCGGTTCGTCGTCGTCTGCTGACTCGCCGCCTGTATCGTTGTCAGGGTGCTCTGGGGTCTCTCCTAGTGGTGGCACAACAATAGGCTCGGCCGGTTCACCGTCCCATTCGGGGTCGTTGAAGTGCTCATAGGCTTTGACAAAATCGTAGATAGTAAAATAGTCCTTGCCCTCAAACAGTCGCGTTCCACGCCCGATAATCTGCTTGAATTCGATCATCGAGTTAATGGGCCGCATCAGGACGATGTTGCGGATATTGCGGGCATTCACTCCGGTTGAGAGCTTCTGTGAGGTGGTGAGAATGGTCGGGATGGTCTTCTCGTTATCCTGGAACGTGCGCAGATGCTGCTCACCGAGCTTGCCTTCATTGGCGGTGACCCGCACGCAGTAATTAGGGTCTGTGCCGGTCTTCGTTTGGTTGATCAGATCCCGTACGGCCAGCGCGTGGTCTTGCGTGGCACAAAAGACGAGGGTCTTCTGGTTCTGGTCAATCTCCCGCATGAAGAGTTGTACGCGGTATTGCTCGCGTTCCCTGATTTCGATGAGGCGGTTGAAATCGTCTTCGGTGTAGCGTCTGTCTGCCTCTATCTCGCCGTCGATCAGTTCGTCGTCAGGAGTATAGACGTATTCATCAAGCGTGGTGGCGATCTGTTTGACTTTGAAGGGGGTCAGGAAGCCGTCGTTGATGCCCTCCTTCAATGAGTAGACGTACACGGGTTCACCGAAATAGGCGTAGGTGTCCACATTGTGGGTGCGCTTGGGGGTGGCGGTCAGGCCCAGTTGCACGGCGGGCGCGAAGTATTCCAAAATGCCGCGCCAGTTGCTTTCGTCGTTTGCCCCGCCGCGGTGGCATTCATCAATGACGATGAAGTCGAAGAAATCCGGTGGGTAGTCGCCAAAGTTCGGCGCGGGGTTGCCGTCGGCATCACGGCCGGTCATGAAGGTCTGGAAGATGGTGAAGAAGATACTGCCGTTCTTTGGAACGCGCCCGTGCTTGCGGATCGTATCGGGGTCGATACGGACCAGGGCGTCGTCCGGGAAGGCGGTGAAATCGAGAAAGGCTTGATTCGCCAGAATATTGCGGTCGGCAAGGAACAGGATACGAGGCCGGCGCTGGCCGTCTTTGGCCAAGGTCCAGCGGCTGTGAAACAGCTTCCACGCAATTTGAAAGGCGATGCAGGTTTTGCCGGTGCCGGTCGCCATGGTGAGCAGAATGCGGTCTTGGCCGGCGGCAATGGCTTCGAGTGTTTTGTTAATGGCGTTGTGCTGGTAATAGCGCGCGCCCCATGTCCCGCTCTTGGCCTCGAAGGGGACTTCGGCGAAGTGGTTGCGCCAGGCGTTTTCTTCGGGGAAGGTCGCAGTCCATAGTTCATCCGGGCTGGGGTACTGGCTGACATAGCCTTCCTGGCCGGTCTGCATGTCGATGCGATAAATGCCGTCCCCATTGGTGGAGTAGGCAAAGCGGGCGTGCAGATTCCCGGCGTATTTCTTGGCCTGGCCGACGCCTTCGGTGTCTGGCAGATCGCGCTTCTTGGCTTCGATGACGGCCAGCTTGTGACCGCGATAGGTGAGCACATAGTCGGCAATGTCCTGCTTGGCGCGTTTGCCTCCCCCTTGTAGGCGGCCGAGGGTGATGACCTCGCGTCGCACACGGCTGCCTTCGACGACACCCCAGCCTGCCTTTGTTAAGGCAGGGTCGATCAGCTCGGCGCGGGTTTCGGCTTCGTTCATGCCTCTCCACCGTTACCCAATTGCAGTTCTAGTGCTTGGCGGACGAGTCCAATCACATATGGGATGTCCTCCTGTTTTGAGAGACCGATTTCTACATCACCGTTCCCCCACCGGCCCTTGTCTGTGATATCCTCACACAGTCCTTTGGGGTCACTTACATCGGCAAAACGCATATTGAGCGATAGGCGCAGCCGCTTGGCTTGGGGAACCACGTCCACGAAGTTGGTCTCGGCCTTGTAGGCAACATACAGCTTCAGAAACTCCTCGCTCACGCATGGGTCGAGCGCGAGCACCGCTCTGCGGAAGCTTTCAAACACGGGTCGCATGTTCGGCGTGAGAAGATGCGGATGGGCGTCGATGGTGTATTCCGTGACGGCCCCGACTTTCGGACGGTAGATTTCCAGAATATTGTGGGGCAGCACGGGGGCGGACCACACACTGACGGCCAGGTCAGCGAGCTTGCCAGCGCGAACTTTGATTGCGTCCTCGTTCCAAGTCTCCAGCAGACCAAGTCCCTGATTGAGTTTGAGCGGGCTCTGCTTCAGTCCCTTCTCTGGGGCATCTGGCATGTCGCGTTTCTCAGTGAAGGGGTGATCACTGTAGTCGGCGTTGTAAGCGGTGAGCGTCAGATTGCCAAGTTTGTGCAACCAGGTTTGCTGCACGCGCTGCCAGTCTGAGCCAAGGGCCTCGCGCCACTTGGGCGAGAGGTTTTCGTTCTGCGGTAGGATATGTTCGATGGTGCATTCGTCCACCGCCACGCGCTCTTTACGATTGTGGTTCTCCAAGCGGCGTAACCAATAGCTGCGACTGCGGAAGTGGTAGAGGTCACGGGTTTGCAAATCACGATGAAACTCGTCGTCCGTAGGGAATCGGCGGTAGGACTGTAGCCCCAGCAAATGGGCCTGAATGCTCTCGAGATAGCGCTCCTTATTCAGGGCCTTGGTGAACGTGGCAAACGTCTTGTTCATCGAGTTGGTCGGGATGGCGCAGACGGCACGGCGGAATACATATGCCTCGATCAGTCGCACGCTCGCCAGCAGGTCGGCCTTGGACAAAGTACCAGCTTTGTAGTCGTGATATAGCTCCAGCAGGAACGGATACGCCACATCTACCTTCAGATCGCGCAGGTCGTGGAAGGCAAGCTTGAGGTCGGCGTCGGGTTCGGCGTCTAGCGCCATTGCGCAGAAGTATCGAGCGTAGTCGCGAATCTCCCGAACGAGGTTTTCTATGTGGCTTGTATCATCAGCGGCATCCACCCGTGAGGCTCGTGCATGTTCCTTGAAGGCGTCGTAAACGGCATTGATGTTGGGGAGCTCGCCCGTCTTGACCGTCAGGTAATGCCGCATGAAGCCATCAAAATGGGTGCCGTAGGCTGCCTGTCCAAAATCCACCTCCATTGGTCGCCAGAAGTCTTTGTACAGCCGCGTTTGTAGATCTGGCTCTAGCCCCATCAAGATAAAATTGCGGACGAGGTCTGCCTGACTCAGCTCCTTGCCCGTCGAGTTCATACTCTCGAAAATCAGCTGTGGGTTGTCCTGATCACGGGTCAGCGCGATGTCCACCACAACCAGCTTCATGAGCCCCTTGCACAAGGTGGCGAGTTCGACTTTGTCTTCCGCAATCCATTTTTCAAACAACGCGAAATTCTCTGTTATGCGGAGGGACGGGTGCTGAGGCTCCTCGCCGTCACTCACGATAACCGTCAGCGAGTCTTTGTCGGTTTGCGACAGCAACAGCTTGAAGTGTCGTTCGCCGGACTCTTCCGGATTGAGCAGGTAGTAATTCTTGATCTTTCGCTGAGAGAAACCGTCGAAGGGTTCGCCCGTGGCGACTGCTTTGGCGAGGGCCGTCAGCAACAGCGACACCGTCGCCAGGCGCTGTTGGCCGTCAATAACGAGGAGTGGTACCTGATGGGTCACTTGGGAGAGGCCACTCTCGATATAGACGATGGAGCCGACGAAATGAACGGCGATCTCATCGCTACTGCCACAGCGCACAATGTCGTCCCACAGTTGTCGGCATTCCTTCGCGGTCCAGGAATAAGTGCGCTGGTAGATCGGAATGACGAACTGGGGCGACTTTTTGAGGAAAGCGAGCAATTGAGCTTCGACGGCTTTCATCGGTTGGCTCCTTCGGCTTCGTTTATGCTACGGCCTCTTGCAGGGCGTGCTCTGGTTGGGCGGTGAGTGCGCCGCTGAAGGCTTTATGGAGGATGGATTGCTTGAGTTCGGCGAGGTTGGTGAGCTTTTGCTGGTAGATGGATTGGAGGCGTTGGGTTTCGGAGGTGGCATAATAAACGTATGACCTTATATATTCCAGCAATTTATGGAGGAGTAAGGACGGAGAGGGAGGGATTCGAACCCTCGGTACCACAAGGGTACACACGATTTCGAGTCGTGCTCCTTAAACCGGACTCGGACACCTCTCCACAACCCTCCTCCAACGGTGACAAAGTTTTGAGGTAAGGATAGAGTGTTGCAGGATGAGATCTCTGTCTCTACCTGATTTCTTTATCTCTGCCTGGTTAGAATTCCTCAGAATGCTTGTGGCGAATCACTAGAGCTTTGCTATTTAAAGGGCTTCAAAGCCTCTACCGCCCGCTGGGCCTCGTGGCGCAACATTACCAGGTCAGTACCATACAACAAATACTGAGCCCCGCTGTTGATCACTGACTGGATATCATCGAGGCGGGTGACTG
>CBDCRK010000025.1:0-11586 GCA_965220955.1 uncultured Binatia bacterium (SeqCode)
TATGCAGAGCGTCGGTGAAAAGATCGCCCTTGGGTTTCATACTGCTGCCGTTGGTTACCTGGGTCACTTTACCTCTGCTATCAGACTCTTCCTGTCCATTTAGCCTTTGGCCCTGCCATAGTACAGGATGCGGGTATTAGACACCAACCTCTCACGCCGAGCTATGTCGAAGGCCTCAGAGAGGCACTGCTCGAAATATCCAATTTCATAGTCCGTGTAGTTATCTGCCTTGTTGCGTAACAGCGTCTTCACCATCGGATCTTCTTTGGTGACAAACTCGATCACCAAATCGGCGCCCAGACTCGCAAGCCAACCAACGAACTCCTTGAGCGGGATGTTATTGCTAATCACTATATGGTGAATAAGAGCAAGGCAGATTGTCAGGTCTGGGTTGCCTCGCTCTGTCAGGGCCTTGCGCTCTAGCCCGCGCCAGCCAAGGTTGGGCGAGGCGTTGGCTACGTCAATGAGCAGTGGCAGGATGGCCTTATTGCCTTCGGCCTTAAGCGCTTGGTAAAGATGCTCTACGGTCACTTGATCAGCATCCATAGCCACAACATAAGCAGAGTTTTCCGCAGCGATACGGGAAAAAGTCCCGGTATTACAGCCTAAGTCCCATACCAGGTTCCAGGGGCGTGCTAGGACTACATTGCGGACAAAGTCCACCTTCATGCCCTGGTCGGCCTCAGTATAGCTGTTGTTGCTAGCATAGTCTGACCATACTGACCGAGCCTGCTTCCAGGCCAGACTCCGAATGATTCTACCAAGACGACCGACATTAGCTCTGATGAGGTCCTTATGGAACCCGGCAGCGCGTAAATCTCCCTTGATATTTTTCTGGGTCTGAGCGTAGTTGGACTGCATCTTAGTCTGCAAGTAGACATGCGTGAACACGCCAGGGCGTAGAAGATCGCGGGTAGACATAAAGTTACAGCAGTGCTCTGGTTCGATGCCATCGAGGCTTCCGCGCAACCATGGCTGGAAGGGGACGTCCTTATATGCCTGCAGGAAGAGGGGATATAGAAACATCTGGCAGAACTGCCGGTACCCAACCCAAGGTTCCCCAGAGACTAGCCTCTCGAATGAAGGGATGTCGATAAAGACAGGCTGCACCCCCTGCCATTGGAAATTGAAGGCCGAGGAGTCCTTGAGAATCAGATTTTCATCTAACGCCGCCAGCAGTAACTCAAGCTGTAACAGAGCAGCGTCCTTTAGCATACCGAAGGACCACTCGTAGGGGTAGGAAATGAAGGGGATAGTCTGGTGCTTGAGGACGGCTGCCCATTTTCCCACGAGAGTTGAGTCCAGGGCCCCAACAGAATCGACTCGTTCAGTATTAATCAGTTTTCCCTCGGCCATGAATTGCTGAAAGAAGGCGGTAGACGAAAGCACCTGCCATTCTTTCAGAGCCTGTTCGCTCAAGCCTCGGAAGACAGTACCCGTACTATAAAAAACTCTACCGTTGCGGTCACGAAACGATCCCGGCTCAAACGAATCATTTATGGTCGAGAGCGAACTGCGGTGAACCGGGTTCCACGCCATCCCGAAGCACCTATAGGCAAAGCTCAGGGCAAAGAGAGGTCACCTTGGGTTTACCGCCCGGTGGTCCTTGATAAAGGCCTCCACATACTCAGTGACCTTTTTCCGTACTCCTTCCTCTTTCTCCACTCCACCTGTTTCCCTACTACCCATGCGCCATAACAACACCAGGGTTCTGGTCTCAGGGTCTTCCCGCTTCACCTCAATACTGACTGAATAGACCGGGTCTCCTTCAGGCTTCTGGGGCTTGACCTGCACATAGAGAGTTGGAACTTTTGGCGGCTGTGGCCAAAGAAAGGGACCTCCGGGCTGGTGTTGCCAGCCTTCCAGCAGTACCATACGGATTCCTGCCCGCAGGAGGAGGACTCCAACGTCTACCTCTATTTGGTGAGCAAGCAGATTTTCCGCTTGAGGATTTCCCTTTGGGGCACGAACATCAACCCGTATTTCTTCCAGGCCGCGAAGATTCTCTTTCTCAACTCTCTCCGCCTGATCGGTCAGCACTAAGATAAACGCGCAAAAGAAGAGGGTGAACATAAGAGATCCCTCGCACCAGACACCTATGCCCCTGAAGAAGTGTTTGTTTTGGTAATCGTCCCATGATACTCTATTTCCTCACAAGCACTTGGTACAGCAGGACAAGATCCAGAGAGTTCAACAGGAAGCATACACTCTAGACTCTCTTCACGAAAGTTGCCCTCACACTCAGCGAATACGGTGATTGTACAGACACCAAAGAGTTCCGCGCTTCCTTTTTCAGAGAAAAGCTCGAAATCTCCGTTTGGCTCTACTAAGCCGGATACGGTCAACGCGCCTTCGATATAGCCAGAAAGAAGCTCACTAATAGCACCTTGTTCCTCGCCAAAGAACATGTCATCTTGTTGGGTGAATTGAAAAGTCCCTTGCACCATCGGGGGCAGGTCTATAAAATTACAATCTCTACCACTTATCAAGGACAAGCCAACAACCCATGTCCCTGCCACGTTGAATACGTCTGTAGGGGGCTCAGTTTTTCCCTCTGGGTAAGTCAGCGGTCCACTGGCTGAGCCTACTACACTCTCTGAGGTCCCATCAGCAGTGAAAAATCTCACCCAGTTGCCTGCCCCAAACTCATTCAGTAAACAAAACTCTCCCCATACCGCATCGGTCCCTACATCTTCCTCATCTTGCCAGTTGAATTTGAAGTACAGTAGATTGTACCCTTTGTCCTCAAACTCGGTCCACTGACATCTCCCCACACGAACCGCACCCTCGGCTGGCTCCCCACTAATGGTGCAGGCCCTAAAGGTATAATCCCCCTCTTCTGTGGGATTGGTCTCCAGTAAGGTGACCTCGAAAGAGTTGCTAGCTGAGCTGGGAACCTCCGAGTCCACAAAAGTAGCTGTGGTACTTATGCTGAGGGTCTCGGGGAAGTTGGCTGGCTGGGCGGAAGCAACTCTTGGTGAAAGTAGCCACACCGCACAAAGAAACAAAAGAACCAGAGCAGCAAGCTGCCGGCTTGTTGCCAGTCCTCCCCGCTCGGCCCAAAGGCTGCTGCTAGACCGTAAGCTACGGTGGCAAGCACTATGACAAACGTATGGCACTCCTACGACTTCCCTTCTTTGCATAAGACGATCCCTCCCTAATACCTTGTTTCTTGACCCCTATAACGCTGGAGACTGTCTAAGGCCCATCCTGCTCTACCCCCTCTACTTACCCTTCTCTATTTTTTGCGTGCTATAATAATGTCCTGGTAATGTAAAAAATCTTGTCTCCCACACCAGGCCCCATAACCAAGCGGTTCCACCACATTCAGGCCATATTCCTTATAGAGCCCACGAATGAACGCTTCATTGTAAGCAACCGCAGACTCGGGTGTATTCTGATTCACGATACGGTATTCCTCAACTTCGTAGGTGAAATCCATACTGCCTGATTTTGCCTCAATAAGTTTTAAAGATTCTTCATTCAATAAAAAAAATGTTATCAAGCACCTGCCCCCCGGTTTCAGTACACGAGCAATCTCAGAAAAATAATTATTCATATCCGGCGGCAGCATGTGAGTAAACACAGATACAAGGAAAACCAAATCAAAGGATTCATTTTCATAGGGGAATCGGTACCCGGAAGCTTTATATTGTCCTTGAGGACGGTAATTTTTGTTGAACACATCGGCTAACTGGAAGCGAAAATTGGGGTACTTGGGAGAGATCTCTTTCTTGCACCAGTCGATCCCCTTGGCAACTATATCAAAGCCTTCGTAACTTCCTCTTTTATCTAAATATTCGGTTAGGGGAATGGCCATTCGACCAATACCACAGCCAACATCCAGTACCCTTTCATTTGGCTTTAAATCACCTAGCTCAATGAAATAGCGAAGGAAATCTTCCCCAATTTTCTTAAAATCACCAGACCCAACCAAACTATCCCTTCTTCCACCCTCCTGCCCCTCCAGCTCTCCCGGAGCTTGTCCCAGTAAGAAGGAAGAATAGATTTCTTCCAGTTCAGTTGCGTTTTCCTCTATAGTTTTAACCCGGGGAAGGTTCTTCCGCCACTGCTCAACCAAACCAGGATTTTCCACCACCTCCTTCATCTTCTTGCCTAAACTCTGAGAATCTCCAACAGTAAAAAGCCGCCCAAATTCGTTATCGGTCACCAATTCACGCATGCCTCCTACATCACCAACAATCACCGGTGTCTGGTTGATGAACGCTTCGTTAATGGTCAAGGGAGAATTCTCGAACCAAATGGAGGGCACCACTAAGACATCAAAATAGGCATATGCGTCAGAGAGGCTCTCAGGTAAAAATCTACCGTGGAAGACAATGCGTTGATCATCCTTGGCCAGGGCAAGCACACGCTTTTGGTAGTTGTGGTCATAGAATCCGCCAAAAATATGCAGCTCCGCCTGGGAATGGTTCAGATCACGGAACGCTTCTAGCAATACATGCAGTCCCTTGTGGTAGACAATGGAGCCAATGAAACCAAACCGCATCTTCCCTGTAATCTGCCTAAATACGGAGGCCTCTTTATCCGCGACCCGGTAGCCATAGGGAGAATAACGACTCTTCTCTACCGGTAATCCCCACTTATGAAACTCTTCCAGAAGAAAGCGCGAGGGCCCGAGAAAAAGAGAGACATTTTCCAGCGCGGCTTTCATGGCCCGCTCGCGGGCCTGAAGTTGCAAAAGATAGTAAGAATGCTTTCTTCCTGACCACTTGATCGCCCTTCGCCATCGCCCTATCTCTAGCCGGTCGACTTCTTCCCGCGCGCACCGCGCGCATTCATCAAGCTCAACCGCCCAACAGAGGGATGAATCTGACTTGAGCCTGGTAAACAGGGGGCACTGGAGCCAAAAATCGTGCAGGGTAAAGACAATGGGAATAGCCCTGGCTTTGAGCTGGGACAGAATATCAATCGACAGGGTTAGCAAATGATGAACATGAACAACATCGGGACGCGTCATATCAAGAAATTCTTGGAAGATGGCAGACATGTGAGGATTTTGGTAGGTTTCTACAAAGTTCCTCATCCCTTGCCCGCGGTTGACAACACTGCGGAAGACCAAGCCATCGAATATGCCGTCCTGTATGGTATAGTCTGGAGATGTTGCTGGTGACTCGGTGGAGAAAAAGAGTACAACCTCATGACGCTTTTTGAGTTCTTGGGCCAAGTGGTAGGCATATACCTCTACGCCGCTGGGAAACTCCGGCAGGAAATGGTGAAGGACAAGAAGCACTTTCATCGACCAACCCTACTCTCCGGCTAATGCCAGGGAAAAGTCTTCCTTTAGCCGGCTAAGATTCGGATTGTAGTAAGGGTCTCCCTCCACCAGGTACCTCCGCCACCGGCTCCGCGCCAGAGAAATATCATTCTCACCAAAAGCCATCTTGCCCCCGCGGGTGGCGCTTTCATAATGAACAAGCTGAGCATAGGGGGTATACACAATTAAGAACCCTTTCTCCCCTAATCGCAAGCAAAGGTCCACGTCTTGGTAGGCATGCAGAAAAGCCTCATCAAACCCTCCCGCCTCGAAGAAGACCTCCCTACGTACCATCATACAAGCGGCAGTCACGGCACCATAGTTTCTTATAATGTCCGCGCTACCCCAATAACCATGATCAAAGCCAGATACATGTCTATGGGAGTGACCGGCAAATTCACACAAACCAATAACCACTCCGGCATGCTGGATAGTATTATTGGGATAAAGCAGTTTAGCGCCAACGGCTCCTACTTCGGGGCGCCGGGCATGCTCAAGCATGGCCGCAAGCCATCCATAATTGAGAATTTCTACATCATTATTCAAAAACAGGAAAACCTCTCCCGCGGCCCTCTGGGCAGCAAAATTCATCAGTTTGGAGAAATGAAAAGCTCCCCGGTAAGGGATAACCTGGTGAGGCGTTTCACGGAGGTATTGCAAACTGCTGGGTTCCACACTGTCATTATCAACAATCACAATCTCATAATTTTGATAGGTAGTATATTTCTCAATAGAGGTAAGGCAACGAGCCAAAAGGTCAACTTTGTCGCGGGTAGGGATAATGATAGACACGCGCGGAGTGTCTTCGTGTAAGCGCCTCACCCGATAAAATCCTAACCCCTCTTGTTTGCCAAAGGTATCTTCTACAACCCCAGAAATCTTTCGCCTCTGCAAGGCAGCCGCAAGGGCCCGTTTACCCGCTTCGTAGGCATAAAGCTTATTATTGGCGTTTTCGGCTATTGATCCCGATACTACCCTCCAGTGATAGAGCACCTTGGGAACATGACCAATAACCCGGGTTTTCTCTGTCACCCGTAAAGCCAGGTCATAATCCTGACTCCCATCATAGGCAGGATCGAAACCGCCAACCTCTAGAAGTAGCTCTCGCCGATAAACGGAAAAGTGGCAGGTATACATAAATGAAAGCAGCATATCGGGAGACCAGTCCGGCTTGAAAAAGGGTTGGAAGCGTTGCCCCTGCGGGTCAATTTTGTCTTCGTCCGTGTATACCAGGCCTACTTCCGGATGAGCATTGATAAACCCTACAACCTCAAACAGAGCGTCTACACTCAGCTCATCGTCGTGGTCAAGAAGCCCAACAAATTCGCCGGTGGCCAAATCCAGGGCATGACTGCTTGCCGCCGAGATCCCCCCATTGTGGGGGTTAAAATGTACCTTGATTCTGTCTTCCTGCTGGCAAAAGTCCTCAAGCACCTGGCGAATCTGTGGCTCGGTAGAATCATCATCACAGATGCATAGCTCCCAGTAGGGATAGATCTGATTGCATACCGACTCAATAGCCTTACGCAACCAGGTCTTCCTCGGTATTATAGACCGGCATGACAAGGCTGATCTTGGGTTGATAGGCAAGGGTTTGAACTTCTTCTTGCAGCTGGCGAATCCGTTCCGGCGTCAGAGCATGCTGTGCCAGCCATAGCTGGTAAGGATCTAATGTCGCAGAACTATCAAGCCGTTCACTAGTTTGCTTGATTACTCCGGCAACCCCACCCTCAGTATAAGCCCCCCCCGTGCGCTTAAGCAGGTCATAAAGCCTCCCTCTACGGGTCCCTGGAGGGGCAATAAGATGTTCCCTCATATAGTAAAACCGCTGGAGGAATCGCCAGCCCACACTGCGGGAGGTTTTGTCCACCCACTCTTGTAATGCCCGAGTCGTTAGCACTTCCTCGCGCAACCTTTGGTCCAAGCCAACAATGGCCTCTTCCCTGCGGTGCAGCTCTTCTCCCTGCTCAGCAATAACGGTCCCCTGCTTAGCAATAAAGGCATCCCGGGACTCAAGAGCTTCCTGCTGTTGCCGGATTTCCTGGTCACGGGCAGCCAGGACTGCGCTCTGGCGCAGGACCTCCTGATCACGGGCAGCCAGGAGGGTGTGGAGATAAACTACCCGGCGAAGTTCGTTGAGGGAGACAGAAGCCGGCGGTTGGGGAGGAATCCCTACCGCTTCCTTATAGATTGTCTCCAGGGTTTGGGCATGCTCCATCATAGAAGGGGATGATACGGAAGGCAGCTTCTGCCGCATATCCTTTAACCGGGCCGGTGAATCCAGGATCTCTTGAATTCTGCGGGCCAGGGCCCCCACATCTCCGGCAGCAAAAGCCAGCCCGGCCTCACCCGCCCGTGTGGCCAGGGCTCCCCGGTCGGAGACTATCACCGGAAGCCCGAGCTGTAGGGCCTCGTCCAAGACAAAACCGTAAGACTCGTATGACAGGGAGGGAAAAACGGCTATATCCGCCTCAAGCCGGGCCAGATCCGCTGGTTGATATTCTCCGGCAAAAGTCACAGACAGGCCCTCTGCCAGCTTCTCCAGGCGTTGCAAATACTGGGCATCAGGAGCAAGGCCGGCAAGATGAATTTCCACGCTAGATGGCTCTTTAAGCTGCCTTACCGCCTCCAGGAGAAGATGGACGCCTTTATGATGCTCCATGTAACCCCAATAAGCCAGACGCAGGGGGCGGTGAGGGAAACGGGGCTGTTGGTCATCCGTATGAGGGAAAAGGTGGACAATAGACCCATGGGGGACAACCTGTAGACGGTCAGGAGAAATGCCTATAAGCCTGCTGAGGAATTGCTGGTGAGTCTCTGAGGGCACCAGAAAACAACGGGCCAGGTGTAGGTCTGCCGTGATCTGCTGCTGACGGAACTCTATGGCTTGCTGTACCTCGGCATCCCCTTGCCAGGGGTACCTCTCAACACAGCTGTAACATAGGGAGGGTGAAGGAGGCTCCTGGCAAAAATGGCCAAGCCTATGTTGGCGATGAACCCGAGCACAAGAGGTCCACATGTCATGAAGGGTGACAACGGCTGGAATGCCCAATTCTGTTGCTAAAGAAACAAGGTTGTTAGTAAGCCGCAGCCAGTGGTGGACATGAATCACATCAGGACAAACGGTCTGCAGATGCTGGCGGATAAGCAGCTCGGCCTCCGGGTTATAGGGATCAATCCGCTGTTCGCGCCACACAGGGGAGAGCGGGCTTGTATAGCGAGTAACACAAATCCCTCCCTCCTCTGTGGTCACAAGGGCTGGCTCTTTAGCCTGCTGGTTACAGCCAGCTAGAACATAGCAACGATGACCCCTATCCTGCAAGGCGTGGGTGAGTGCCCGGCAGTAAAGCTCTGTACCCCCAATAAACTCGGGAGGAAATCCTTGTAATACTTGGAGGATGCGTAAACCCTGTTTCTCTTCCACTGCTATGGTTTCTCCGTGGCACGAAAATTCTACAAGAAGAACCGTCCTGTTTCGGTTATAGCGGTTTGCACTTGAGTGGACATCAGAATTTGAGAAAGGTTGCGCTTTCCTATCACAACAAAGCGTAGGGGCGAATCTCGTATTCGCCGATCCGCCCGCGGCCTTGCTCAGTGGGCGATCACGTCGGGCAGGATGCCCGCGATCGCCCCTACAAAACAGGGACCAGGATCATCAACAGACGCCTACCCAAATGAAAGATGCTATAACGCTCTGTCTATAATGGCTGCGCGTAAAGAAGTCAAAGTCTCCACTAGCCTATTTTCTTTTCATCCTTTCCTGGAAAGAGAGAAAGGCCGAAAACCTCTTTGGCAGCCGTTCTGCTCGCTCTCCCAACCAAGTGCCGAAGGCTGCCGCCAGATGCCAGTTTAGGCAGGGTACCGCCCAGTGGAACAGCACGCGATATCTTGTCTGACCAGTTTGCCAACGCCAGAACACCAAGTCTTCCCGAGCCGTGCGTAGAGCTGCGGAAAGTCTCTCTTTCAGCAGAACTCCAGGCTGCTCCTTTAGGGCCCGAGCATGATCAAAGTGGCGGCCAAAGTTGGCCCACGGCCCGTAGCCATGGGAGTGATAGACCAGGGAGTCGGCACAATAAGCAGTCTTGTAGCCTGCTTCCAACACCTGTTTTGCCCATAACTGGTCCTCGGCAAACTCTTTCTCGGGAAGGGGAATCTGTTGCCATACTGTACGGCGCACCACCGAGCTAACGTTAGAGAAAAAATAGTAGGGAGCGGGATTGTGGGCATACTCCGGGTTGTTGACTATGGTGTTGACCCGTGACTCGGTTCTCCCCGATAGCTCCATCTGCACAATCCGCCGCCACTCCATAGGGTGGCAGTGTGGCCGGGGAAGATGACGGCTGTAGACCCCGGCAATACTAGTATCCGCCTGCAAGGGGGCAATCAGGCTCTGCAACCACCGGGTATTGGCTGGAGTAGCATCCTGGGTGAGAAAAACCAGGGAGTCGCCCTGGGCATGTGAAGCCGCCAGGTTGCGAGTCTTGCCGTGGCCAAACTCCTGAGCAGGGATCTGGATAATTTTTACCTGGTGGCAGCGTAAGATATGGAGAGTGCTGTCACAAGAGCCCGAGTCCACCGCAATGATCTCATCAAGACGGAAGTTCCCTTGCTGGGCTTTTACGCTCTCCAGAACCTCCGAGAGATATCTCTCACCGTTCTTGGTCAGTAAGAGAACAGAGACGCTAGCAAGGGCGGCCATACTCTATTGGTCTGTTCCCTGACTTGTGGACAGGCGACGTAGCTCGGCCTGCAGCCGCTCAATTTCTTCCTCCTTTTGGAGAAGGCGGTCATAGGCAACATGCAACATCTCCTCGGGATATTTCTGTAGCTCCTTCTCTGTAAGACTCTCTCCAAGAAGACGAAAAGGGTCAGGACCTATCCGTGGAGAGATTTCCTGAGTTAAGGTGCCCGGAATCTGAGCCACTAAGGGATCGAGCCTAAGCAATGCCTCCTCTCCTCCCCCCTTTTTCCCCACCCCGGCCAGGGAGTGAGGAAAGCGGGGATGGCCCTGAAAATAGACGCGCCGCGGGGAAAAACGACGCAACAGAAGGTCAAATCCCTGCGGGGTAAACCGCCAGTAGTCGGCCGGGTATTCGTGCACCGGGAAGTCCATGCAAGAACTAATGACCACCACTCCCTCTGACCTGAGTACGCGAAATATCTCGGCCATCGCCTGCAAGGGGTTCTCCACATGCTCAACCGTCTCCAGTATGAGGACAGTCCCAACAGAGCCATCGGCAAAGGAAAGACCATGAACGTCTTCGATCCTGTCCACTCCTGATCCGTCCCGCACGTCACAGCCGATATAGGGTTTCCCCGGAAACAGAGGACGCAGGTCGGCAGCATACCTCTGCCCCTCTACCTGGAGGGAGCCAAGCTCCACAACCGGATCAAGAATATTCAAGGTCTCGGCCACTACCCTGACAAACTCCCCAATGTTGCCGCGCATCTGTTATCCTGTCGCTGAAGCTTCCAAGGTCGCTGAAGCTTCCAAGGTCGCTAAAGCTTCCCAGTTTGACTCGTCTCTGCTTTACAAATAATCAGCAAAATAGCCCTTGCACCTCTGGAACACCCACTGTGCCAGGTAGAGCAATACCAGACAGACCGTCAAAGGGTAAAGAACCTGAGCCCACTCTATCCTGTCGCTAAAGCTACCCAGTTGGGGGGAAAGAATCAAACCCCGATACAGGTCCAGAATGGCAGTCAGAGGGTTCCAGGAAAGGAAGGGTCTGAGGCCCTCGGGAACCATGCCAATGGGGTACAGAATGGGCGTAAGGAAAAACCATACGGTAAACCCTGCTCCGGCAAGCTGTGAGACATCGCGGAGAAAGACGTTTCCGGTAGAGAGGAGCAAGCTCAAGGAGATGGCCAGGATGAGCTGGAGGAGAAAAGGGACCACAAGAAGGCCCAAAGCAAGAAGAGAGAACCCTCCCTGCCAAACCGCCAGTCCCAGGATAAAGAGCCCAAAACCCACCCCCTGGCTGAGAAAGCTGGAGAGGATTACCGAGATTACCAGCAACTCTGAAGGAAACTGCACCCTCTTTACCAGGTGCGCGTTATCCACAATGACGGCAACCGACCGCAAGCAGGCCTCCTGAAAAGCCAGCCAGGGCCACAGGCCGCAAAAGACATAGGGGATAAAGTCCACCCCCTCGGCCGTCAACAAACGCACACGGTAAATGTAGGAAAAGACAAAAGTATAGAGGGCAAGGAGAATAATAGGATGGATAAGGCTCCAGAGAGCACCTATACTCGTACCGGCAAAGCGGGCAGTCAGGTCTCTCATCACCATCTGTTTGAGCAGGTGA
>CBDCRK010000026.1:0-9635 GCA_965220955.1 uncultured Binatia bacterium (SeqCode)
AGGGCGCGGCGGCGGTAATCAGAGACAAGGTTGAGGTACTTGTCGGTCTGGCCGCGGTAGAGCCAGACAATGGCCAGGAGGCTCTGCTCCTGCTCGGGGCTGAAGTCGTAGATCTTTCGGGTGACTTGGCGGTAGATATTGCGCGCGTCGATCATCAAGACCTTATCGCGGTGTTCCTTGGGCTTGTTGCGGTTCAGAAACCACAGCTCGCACGGAACAGTGCGGGTGTAAAAGAAGTTGGAGCGGATCGCAATCATCACATCCACGTCGCCGGTCTCGACCAACGTCTGGCGCACTTTGGCCTCGGTCCCGCCGGCGCTGGAAGCCTGGGACGACATGACGAAGCCGGCCCGGCCCTGCTCGTTCAGGTAGCTGTAGAAGTAGCTGATCCAGACGTAGTTGCCGTTCGAGACCTTGCCCTGCTTGTTGACGCCAGGCAAGCCGAACGGCAGGCGTGGGTCGGTCTTGATCCTGGCTGCGTCAATTTCGTCAACGTTGAATGGCGGGTTGGCCATGACGTAGGCGGCTTTACCTACGAGTTCGTGAGGATCTTCGTAGTAGGTGATGGCCTGCTGGATGTTGCCTTCCAGACCATGGACGGCCAGGTTCATCTTGGCCAGGCGGATGGTCGTAGCGTTTTTCTCCAGCCCGCGGAAGGTGAGCCGGTCGGTGGGGCTCTGGCCGTGCTCTTCGACAATGCGCGCGCTCTGTACGAACATGCCGCCGGAGCCGCAGGCCGGGTCCAGGACTGTACCGCGCTCGGGGTCGAGCACATGGGCAATCAGTGAGACCAGCGAGATGGGCGTGAAGAACTCTCCTGCGTCGTGGGCCTTCTGGTCGGCAAACTGGGTCAGAAAATACTCGTAGATGCGGCCGAAAACGTCGCCTGAGACCCGTTTGAGTTCATCGGGGTTGAGCGTTCGCAAGAGTTGGCCGAGGACGGTGTTATCCAGATCCTGGTATTCGCTCTTGGGTAGCACACCGCGCAGGCTCTCGTAGTCCGCCTCAATGGACTCCATCGCACCGATGACGGCCTTGGCGCGGTCTTCGCCGTCGGGCAATCCGACAAGATAGTCGAACTGTGCTTCGGGCCGCAGGAAGATCGCACTTTGTGTCGAAAAGTCCTCTTTTGTCAGGGCTCGCCTCTTCCCGCCCCGGGTGGGGAGTTTCGCCTCAATAGACGCCTTGACTCTCAGATAGCGGCTGTAGGCGTGGCGCAGGAAGATGAGCCCCATGACAGGTAGAAAATACTCGTTGCTGGCGTAGTTGGAGTTGGCTCGCAGTGTATCCGCGGCGCCCCACAGACGCTTTTCTATTGTCTCGATGTGCTCAAGCTGCATGTTCTCCTTCTTGTTTGTCGGTCCATCCAGGGCAAATTGTCAACAGAGGTTAGCTCGTTGTACACAATGGCGCCGTCGCGGATCGTAGGTCCAATGAGCTCGTAGGTTTGGCGCTTGAGCACGCTAAAAAGGGTGTCCAGTGCGTCTCGTTCTATGACTTGCATAGTGCTTCTCTATACCTCCCCTATCTTTTTGTCCATTGTGGCTATTTCTGCAAGATATAGCGGTTTGCACTTGAGTGGACATCAGCATTTGAGAAAGATTGCGCTTTCCTATCACAACAAAGCGTAGGGGCGAATCTTGTATTCGCCGATCCTGCCCGCGACCCTCCACAGTGGGCGATCACGTCGGGCAGGATGCCCGCGATCGCCCCTACAAAAGGGGCCTTGTATTCGCCGGACCCTCCACAGTGGGCGACCACCGGGACCAGGATCATCAACAGACGCCTACCCAAATGAAAGATGCTATAAATACCAGGACTGTTTCCAAAGGAGACACTGTATCTCTTAGGATATAGCTTTAAAGCCAGAGTGTTCCCATTAGAGATATTCGTCCAATTTATATTCCCAATTTTGCCAAAATAAGGAGAGATTCTAAGGGAGTTCTTCAATAAAATGGCTCCTTAATACTCCTTATATTGGTTATTGGTGGCGGTTATGCTTTGGTATGATATGACTCTAGTCCCCCAGAAATTTACCGGACATTTATGGAGGCCTAGAAAGCGGGGTGACGATGTATGCCTTCTACCTATTTTCCGTCTGGTTGCACATCCTGGCAGTTACCGTGTGGATTGGCGGCATGGTGTTCCTGGCCTTGGTCTTAGTTCCGGTGACTCGGCACCGGGAATATCGTGATATAGCTGCCTCTCTTATCCAGCAGAGTGGGGTGCGTTTTCGCTGGGTAGGGTGGGGGAGCCTGGGATTGCTCCTGTTAACCGGCATCTTCAACCTTGGCTTTCGGGGTTTTAGCTGGGGAGACATATGGAGCGGGGAACTTTTATCTGGCTCCTTTGGCCGCCTCTTGGGGATGAAGCTGCTATTGGTCGTTATTATTCTTATTCTCAGTATCTGGCACGATTTCTTTATTGGCCCGCGGGCTACAGCTTTAAGCCAGGCAGATCCAACCTCTCCCGAGGCAGGGCGTCTTAGACGCCAGGCTTCCTGGTTCGGGCGCTTCAATCTTCTTTTGGGTCTGGTTGTTGTGGCTCTGGCTATAAAGTTAGTGCGCTGATAGGAGGAGCAATGTAGCCTCTCTCTGTAGCCCGATGACATTAGAGAGGATTGACCGGGCTGTGGACTCCTCTCTCTCGGATTTAGCCCATAGGCATAGATTTCGTTGTGCCCACATCACGCTGACCGAGCAGTTCCCGAATTGGGCGGATGTCATAGCCCTATTTTCTCTTTTCTCAGCGCAAGCTTCGCTCCCCTCAATTTCAACTGCCATAGATCAGACATATACTGAGGCTCAAATCTTCTCTTAAAAACGATTACTTCATCTATGCTGAGCATCTCTTTGACTCGGAGTAGTGCATCGGCCACCCGCGCCCCAATGGTTCCTGGACCAACTACCTCGACCTTCATTGCGGTCTATCCTTTCTGGGGTAGGTGAGCATCCAAAAATTGCTAATTTTCTAGGTTTGGAGATGATGGCAGAAGAAGACCTCGCTAAGAGACAGACCCTGCTTCATGGTTGTGGCAAGCAGCGTGCCTATCATGCTCCAGGTATAACCCTGCAAATCTCCTTAGAGAAACCGGAGGAAAGTTCTCCCTCCTTCTCGTTTTTGCGAATTTCCTCATGATTATTTCTTATCCTTAAGAACACCCCCCCCTTTTTTGGTAGGTCGGGAGAAGGTATGGTAGCCCAAGAGATAGGTAAGCAAATTCTCTCAGGGCGGAAAATAACTAAGCAGGAAAAAACCGTGAGCAAGCGCTCGCGTCAGGCTTGTAAGGCACCTGCCACAACTACAGACCACACAAGAGCGGAGACAGAAATCAGAGCCCGGGCGCACCAACAGGCAGTAGTAGCTGATCTGGGTCAACACGCCCTGGCAGGGGCAGAGCTGTCTGTACTAATGAACGAAGCTGTTGCCCTGGTCGCCCAAACCCTTGGAGTGCAATATTGTAAGGTCCTGGAGCTGCTGCCGGACGATAACGCTTTGCTCTTGCGGGCGGGTGTGGGCTGGCAGGAGGGGCTTGTGGGCCAGGCGACGGTCGGTGCAAGCACTGATTTACAAACTGGCTACACCCTGCTGTCCAGTGAGCCGGTAATTGTGGAGGATCTCCGCACGGAAACGCGGTTCAACGGGCCGCCGCTGCTTAACGACCATGGGGTGGTCAGCGGTATGAGCGTTATCATCTTGGGCCAAGAGCGACCTTTTGGGGTCTTGGGTGCGTACACAACTAAGAGACGGACGTTTACCAAAGATGATATTCACTTCCTCCAAGCCGTTGCCAATGTGCTGGCTATGGCGATTGAGCGTAGGCGGGCTGAGGAGGTGCTGCGACGTAGCGGAGCCTGGCGGCAAAGCCTCATTGACACCACCCAGGATGCCGTCATCTCTATCGACCACCAGGGCCGCATTGTTCTGTTTAACTCCGCGGCCGAGCGCATCTTCGGTTACACCCAGGCGGAAGTTCAGGGCCAGCAAGTCAACCTTCTCATGCCTGAGCCTTATGCGAGTGAGCATGAAGGCTATATCGCCCGCTACGAGCAGACCGGTGAACCCCACGCCCTTGGCCGCATCCGCACCGTAGCCGCGCAACGCAAAAATGGCGAAGTGTTTCCTATCGAACTGTCGCTCACCGAGGTCACGGTCGATGAAGAGGTCCGCTATGCTGCTCTCATCCGGGATATCTCTGAGAAAGTCAGACTGCAGGAGCAGTTGATTGAACGTGAGCGCTTGGCTGCTATTGGCACCACGGCAGCCAAGCTTGCCCATGAGATTGGCAATCCGCTTAATGCTATGTACATGACTACCCAACTTTTAGAGCGGCGTCTGACAAAGCAGCTAGGCAACCTGGATGATAAGATTTCTTCAACCATCCGTAACCTCATGGACGAGATTGTCCGCCTCAACCAACTCCTGCAAGAGTACCGCTCCCTATCGCGTCGCCAGCAGCCCAGCTTGCAGCCAACAGACCTGGTCACTTTGGTGGTCGAAGCTCTGACGGCAGAGACGCCCCACTATACTGCCTGCGGGATTCGCGTTGAACATGCCTTCCCAGCGGATTTGCCCCCGGTTATGGCAGACAGCGAGAAGCTCAAGCAGGTGGTGTTGAATCTATGCAAGAATGCTGTAGAGGCCATGCCTCATGGTGGGACGCTCACTGTGCGAGCCTATAACTCCGGGGAACAGGTGAGCCTGGAGGTTAGGGATACTGGGGTTGGCATCCCAGCTGGGGCCGATGTTTTTGCTCCTTTTACTACAACCAAACCCCAGGGCACGGGGCTTGGGTTAGCCATTGTCCAGCAGATTATGGCGGCCCACAAGGGAACAGTGACCTACACCAGTGAGCTGGATCAGGGAACAACGTTTACCCTGGTGCTGCCCATCTCTCCTCTGCCACCCACAAGGCCAGGCTGACCACAGTTCTTTGGAGCAAAAAGTGTGCGGGGTCGGTTCTTGGGGAAAAGGCTAAGGAACCTTCCCCTTTTCTTAACTGTAAGAATATCTTGCCTGGAATTCTCAAAATTTGGAAAGAGGCTCTCTTTACAGCAGCAGCTAGACGTCTAAGCCAGGGACTCTAGACTGAGAACCCTATTTAAGAAAATTGGGCGTTTATTCCATGAACAGTAGTCTTGTGTTAGTGGCACGGTTCATGCAAAAGCTTCCTTTTGAAGGAGAGATACCAATGAAAGTCAAAAATCTTATGCAGAGCCATGTGGTTACTCTAAACGCAGCCAACTCCTTGGATGTGGCAGGAGACATTATGAGGATGAGTCGCATCCGCCACCTGCCTGTAGTGGAGGCGGATAAACGACTGGTTGGCCTTTTGAGCCAGCGGGATCTGTTCAAAGCCTCAATTTCCTCAGTCTTGGGCTTTGCCCAGGAAAGAGAACACGAGTGGCTGGGCGAGGTGTCGGTGCGGGAGGTCATGACCGAAGAGGTAACCACCATAGAACCCGAGGCCGGGGTTGTTGAGGCCGTGGACAAAATGATTGCCGGCAAGTTTGGCTGCCTGCCAGTAGTGGAAGAAGGCAAACTTGTGGGTCTCATTACAGAGACCGACTGCCTACGTTGTTTTCGGGACCTCCTCAAAATGGGAACATTTGGGGACTTGTTATCGTGATCGAGGGTGATAGAGAAACTCTTCCACTTGGGCCAGGGCTGCTTCTGGGGTAGCTGTAGTGTTGACTATAAGGCGGCAGCTGTCCGGGATGTCGTTTAGCGGAACAAACTCCTCCCGCTGGCGTAAATACACCTCCCAGGTAGCGTCAGAAACCTCTTCCGGCTTTTGTTCTCGTTCTTTGAGGCGGCGGAAGATTTCTTCTGCCTCAGCCTGGCACTCAACAAAAAGTATAGGGACTCCCAGGCTTATGGCTAAATTGAGGAAGAGGCGGCGGTGCTCTGGGTTCTTGAGTGTTGCATCGACGATCACCCCCTGATTCCTCTTCAGGCAGCTTCCCGTCTCCTCCACCAGGGTATTGTAGGTGAGTTGGGTAAAGCTATCACTGTAGATGCCTGTGCGGTATTGCTGGCTCATGTCCATGCTTGATGGTCTGTGAGCAAGCCGTTTGCGGATAACATCGGAGTTGTAAACCTGAAACCCGGTGTCATCGCCAAGCAAGCGAGCAACCGTTGACTTTCCTGTTCCCGATAGGCCGCAAACGACTACCAAGGCAGGGGGTAGTGTCTCCTTAGTATAGCGGTAGGCCAGGCGGAAATAGCGTTTGGCCTGGGTTTTGGCCCTCTGGCGCTCCTCCTCAGACACTTCTTTCTCCTGGCTCTTTAAGCTCTCTACCTTTCCACGCACGTAGGCCCGGTAGCATTTGTAGAAGGGCAGGAGTCGAGGCAGCGTTTCATCCTGGGTCACTGTGCTGTAAGTGGAGACCAGCTCTTGAGAGAGTAAGGGGGCGCCCAGAAAGTCGAGATCCATGGCTAGAAAAGCCACCTCTGAGGCCACGTCGCAGTAGCGCAGCCGCTCGTTGAACTCGATGCAGTCAAAGATAAGAATATCATCGGTTAAGCAGATGTGCTCGGCACGAAGGTCCCCGTGTCCCTCTCGCACTCTTTCCTGGCGCACCCGGGCTTTAAAAAGCTCTCGGTGTTCGGCCAGGAAGCAACGGCTGTATTGCCGAACGCTGCTAAACACCTTTTCGCTAATCGTCTGGCCGATGAACGGTTCGGTCTCTTGAAAGTTTTCCTCCAGTGGCTGTCCAATCATTTCCGGCGCGCCGTAGAGCGGAGCTTGATCGGTAGCGGCAGCCAGGTGAAAAGAGACCAGCTTTTGGGCAAGCGCGTGAATCGTTTCTTTCTCAACTTTGCCCTCCCTTAGCAGACGATCCAACATCCGCTCTTGCGGCAGCCGCCTCATCTTGACCGCATACTCTGCTACAGTCCAGCTGCCAGCGGCCACCGTTCCTTCCCCCAGGATAAAACTTCCCTCTTGTTCGATGATGGGAACTATCCCTAGGTAGACTCCGGGAGCCAAGCGACGGTTGAGGCCTACCTCCTGCTGGCAGAAATGGTAGCGTTTCTCTAAGGTAGAGTAATCGAGGAAGGCAAAGCGGACCGGCTTCTTGACTTTATACACATAATCTTCAGCCAGAAGCACATAGGAGCCGTGAGTTTGCCTCAGTTCCACCTGGCTGGGGTGATGAGGATAAAATTTTGTCTGAGTCATGGCGGCGATAAGCGAGGGAAGACCTTTTCTTCCTATGGCTACTTGAGCTTTGTCCATGGCTTTTGCTTGCCTGCTCTTCTGTCCTACCTGTCTCCATTTTGCTCTGGGCTAAGGCCAGGGTGTCCCGGGGGGTTACCGTTACCGGTGCCTTGCTCATGCGCTTGCCAACTAGCACTTTATCCTCTTACCCTCCTCGGATAGAGAGTACTGGACAGGAAGACTCTCGCACCAGCTTTTCGGTCAAGCTGCCCAGTATCAGGTGAAAAATCCCGGTGAAACCATGTGTGGCCATCACCACCAGATCGGCTCCCAGGTCTTTCTCCACTTCCAATATGGTTTTGGCAGGGTCGCCGCTAACATGCGTGACCGCCTCGTACCGAACCCCGCTCAGATGCTCACCGGCAAGCTCCTGCAACTTTTCTTTGGCCACCCTCTCCGCCCATACGAGGTTGACTTCACCCGATTCCCTAGGACGATAAACATCACGCTGGAGATAGATTTCTTCTGTGGGAATGACGTGGAGGGGATAGACCGTCCCTTCATTCTGCTCGGCAATACGACGAGCATAGCTCAGGGCAGTCCCAGACTTCTCGTCAATGTCTACCGGGACCAGAATTTTACCGAAGGGCTGAGGGGTGGATAGATCCTCTTCCCTGTGGTTGGTAAACACCGGACAGGAAGACTCGCGTACTACTTTTTCTGCCACGCTACCCCAGAGCAGGTGTGAAAACCCGGAACGGCCATGGGTGGCCATTACTACTAGATCTGCCCCCAGGTCTTTCTCTGCCTCCAGGATGCCGGTGGCTGGGTCGCCGCTGAAGCGAGTGACCACCTCGCAACCAACCGTGCTCAAACGCTCCCGAGCAATCTCCTGAAGTTTTTCTCTAGCCACCTTTTCCGCCCGCACGGTGTCAGCCCCACCGCTTTCCTCCGCACGATAAACTTTGCTATGAAGGTGAATCTCGTCAGTAGGGATTACATGCAAGAGATAAACAGTTCCCTGGTTTTGCTGAGCAAAGTGCCGCGCATAGTCCAGAGCGGCCGGGGAAGTTTCATCAAAGTATACGGGGCTCAAGATTTTACTAAACGCCTCTGTCATGGGTATTGTCTCCTCTGCTGTCTGAGTTGGTTGTACACAGTAGCTGTACCCGTTCATCGGAATGCTCATCCGGGCTAGGCCCCGATGCAGTTAGGCCCCTTGCATTTCCTGTTCACTCATGATGCGGAAGCCTACCTTTATTTTTACCTAGAACTGGCTAACCTTGCCCTCTTTGACTAATCCTCGCACCTCACTCACCTCGAACCAGTCGAGTCCTTTAAGCGACTGTGAGGCCCGCTCTAAGGCGTTACGGATAGCCTCTTCCGTAGAGTTTTCCGATACTCCCACCAGCTCGATGAGCTTATAGGTTTTGTCTAGCATGATTGCTGTCTCCTTTCTTTTGAGTTTAATCCAGCAACATTTGGGCTGCTGGGGTGTTCAGTCAGCATGCCAATAATAGCGGCCAATTACACGGCGAGCAACGGCAGTCAGGTCAACTAGAGGAGCAAAGGACGTGCCAACCCGGTAGTGTCTCAGTTTGAAAAATTTTGACCAACAGCTTACCTCTCAAGCTGAGACTCTACCTCCACGCCAGCTTTTGACTAAAACAACCGGGTTGGATAGGATAAAGAAGCCTACGTCATACTAACACTGACGACGAGGGAAAGCTGGTGCGAGAGCGTGGGATGGCGGGGCAGCTCCCGGCCCGGCCTCATTCCCCCAGAGCCCAGGAAAGAAGAAGTTGTATGTCATGGAGAAGCCAGCGAGCGGAAAGCCCCACTCGTCCAGGTCTGCTTTCACCCCCCCCCCCCCCCCCCCACTAAATCTAGTGTATTCAATAACTTAGCATCTCTCTCGCCTGTTCGGGGGTTGGCCCGGCTTGTGCTTGTGAGCCCTCTGCTGCTGGGGGCGGTAGTGGTACTCTTGCTGCTGGGCGGCGAACTGCCGATGACGGCCGGGTACTGGGCAGCAGAGAACGCTTTTGCCCAGGGCAATGCCGACACCCCGTGTCCAGGCGGGGGCTACGACCCGGAGCCGGTGGAGGTGGCAGTCACGGCTGTTCCTATCGTGGTCGAGTCCACGACTGCGGACTACTTCGTCCTCTATGTGCGGCACGATGTGGACGCGGACACCACGGTGGAGCTGCCGGTCCTGGTGACTCGGGGGGAAGCGGGTACGACCACGCTGGCCGAGAACGTGGTGGCGCTGCCTGTGGAGCGCTACCGGGTAGAGAAGTACCTCATCGCCGACCCGGCCGATATCGACGGCGATTGCATCGACGACCTCACCGAACTCGGGGACCCAGTGGGCATGAACCCGGTGAACCCTGCCGCGGCCATCGCATTCACTGACGGGGTCGTCGCCATTCCCGATCTGGCAACATTCGAGGCGACCTCCCGCAGCGAGTACTAC
>CBDCRK010000027.1:0-74483 GCA_965220955.1 uncultured Binatia bacterium (SeqCode)
CAGATGAAAAAAGGCGAGCGGCTGCGCCGCAGCTACCTTGACGGCCAGGCTACTCACGAGGGCTACCTTGATGATTATGCCTTTCTAGCAGCCGGACTCCTTGACCTTTACGAGGCTACTTTTGATCCGCGCTGGCTTGAGGAAGCTATGGGGCTCCATCAGGTTCTCGAAAAACACTTCTGGGATGCAAAATACGGTGGCTTTTTTATGACCGCCGATGACAGCGAAGTGCTGCTGGCACGCGAAAAGCCGAACTATGACGGAGCGGAGCCTTCAGGCAACTCCGCAGCCATGCTTAATCTCTTGCGTCTGCACGAGTTCACCACCAAAGATCGTTACCGGGCAGATGGCAGTGCATAGCCTACAGGCTTTTTCTGCTATGCTTACCCAGAGACCCATGAGTGTTCCCAAAATGCTGGCAGTAGTAGATTTCCATCTCGACAAGCCCAAGGAGATTATTATTGTTAAGCCTGATTCCACTTCTACCGCCGGTCCTCTCCTTGCCAAGCTGCGTGTAATGTTTGTACCCAACCGTATGCTGTCAGTTGTGACCCATGGAGATGATCAAGAACGCCAGCAGGCATTAATCCCGCTGCTGGAAGCAAAAGTGCCAATTGGTGGAAAGGTAACGGCGTATGTGTGCGAGAAGCGTGTATGCAGCCTGCCTACGTCAGACCCCGCGGTCTTTGCCCGGCAGATTGCCCGAGTCGAGGCGTTGCCAGATCAGCCTGAGAGATAATCGAGTTCTACTAAGAAGAACTCGCTACCTACTTTTCCAGCCACCGTACAATAGCTTGGCCGATCTCGTTGGGACAGCCCTCCTAGAGGAAGTGAATTCCCTGGCCTACGTCTACGGCCTCAAGTTTGGGTAGACGCTCTTGAAACCACTTCACTCTCTCATCACTGTTGAGAATGGCCCCGGGATAGACCCGCAGGAGTAATGTGGGCATGGTGAGTGTGGGCAACCCTTGCTCAATCTTCTTGATGGCATAATAGGTTTCGTCCTGCTGGTCATCGAAAGGAAGCATATTGGGCATCATCCACACTTTGCGAGAGCTTGCGGATAATCGCGCCAGGAAGAATCTGCTCGACGAACACATTATCTTCACAGATCATCTTCCAGCCCACCTCGGGGGTGCGAAACGCCCTAAAAGTGTCTCGTAGGGTTTGCGGGAAAGCGTCCCAGCCAAAAGTAAAGGCTACAGCTTCAAAAGATGCGATGGCTTTAATGTCAGCACGGTGACGTATAGCGTAATCGGGTCCAAAGGCCCCGCCCCAATCGTGGAGGACAAGTGTGAGATTGGTAAGACCCAAAGCGTTAATGAACCCTTCTACGTATTTAACATGCTCGAAGTAGTTGTACTCATTTAACATGCTCGAAGTAGTTGTACTCAATGTCTGGCTTGTCTGATTTGCCAACCCCCTCAAGGTCCATAGCCAGGCAACGCCCCTTAGGGGAGACGATCGGTATGATGTTTCGCCAGAGATAAGACGATGTAGGGTTACCATGAAGAAAGAGAATGGGATCTCCTGTGTCCTGCTCAATGTAATGGATGCGAACGCCAAAAATGTCCGCATAGTGCGAGGAAGAAGGAAATGCAGCAGAAATAGCCATAGGCATCCCTCCTTTACTATCTTTCTTCTTTGACGGCACGGAGGTTGTCCAGCTCGTGCCGGTCATCTGAGTTGAAACCCAGGAAGCGAGTTTGAAACTCTAAGCCCCTAAGCCGCCTTCTGTCTTGGCTGTCGGGAACGCTTATAAGCAGAGAGGGTATGGCGCCGGCCATTGATCCGGCGAAAAGGAGAGTGAGTAGTTGAGGTAGACTCCCCTTGCTGCGCCAGTTGCTGGGCCTTCCATCTATCTAGGCCCAAGCGCAGGTAGTCGGCATCAAGATTAAGGGCCGCGCAGATGTTCTGAAATGAAAAGGGCCAGGTTACATCGGCAGAGGCGAACCACTGTTCGACCTCTTTGAGGAGCCGGCGTTGCCGGCGAGTCCCTCCTGGGAGAGATTTATGAAAAGTGGCAACGGCGTCTTCCATAACTGCCAGCATGAGACGCTTTTCGGGTTGAACAGAAGGTTGGGTTTTGATCCGCTCAAAGAACTGGCTGGGTAAAATAACATCGGACTCAAGGACTAGTGAGGAAGAATCTTCGGCGATGATATCAGTGTCAAGCATGGTTAATAGCCTCTACTGATAGATAACAGACCGACTGGTCGATTATTATCTTTCCTCTGCTTCTCTGTCAAGAGGACAAAAGTAGCCGATTTTACCTGGGTACAGTCGTTCTTTGTCAGGGGAGAAAAGGTAGGCAAAAAGACCAGAATATGCTAGAGGGGAGGGCAAGGGATGACCCGGGGGAGGAAAAATGAATTTGACAGGAAAAAATTCTGTGATTACTGGAGGTGCCTCGGGCATTGGCCGGGGGATCTGTCTACGCTTGGCCCGCGATGGAGCAAACATTGCTATTTTTGACCTTGATCTCCCTGGAGGGCAAAAGGTAGCGCAAGAGGTGATTGCACTGGGCCGTCAGGCGCTAGCGGTCCAGGTTGATGTGGCTAGCTCTGCCAGTGTGCAGGCGGCGGTAGAGCAGGTAAACAAGAAGCTAGGGCCGGTGCATATTCTTGTCAATGACGCCGGCATTGCCGAAGTTGTGCCTTTGGCTCAGATGAGTGAAGGGCAGTGGGACCGGATGATTGCTATCCATATGAAGGGTACGTTTAACTGTACCAAGGCAGTGGTACAAGACATGGTGAGTGCTAACTGGGGGCGGATTGTCAGTATCTCTTCAGTAGCCGGTTTAGGTGGCGGTATGGGCTTGGTGCATTACTCTGCGGCTAAGGCTGGAATTATTGGCTTTACCAAAGCTCTTGCTCAGGAGCTTGGCCCTGCCGGCATTACCGTTAATACCATTGCTCCTGGACTTATTGATACTCCAATCCTGCGCAAATCCTCCCTGCCAGAGGAACAGATCAAAGGATTCATTGAAGGGCTCGTTGGCCGTACCCCGGTTAGGCGGGTAGGCAACCCCGATGATATTGCCGCAGCCTGCGCCTATCTTGTCTCCGAGGAAGCCAGCTTCTTTACCGGGCAGGTGGTGAGCCCAAACGGGGGAATCTACACCTAATAAACGTTTAGCAGCACCCATGGAGCAGAGTATGAATCATCCTTTTCCGCCTGAGGCGTTCCAGAGGGTAGACGAAAGCGACGATACGCTTTTCTATACCTCCCCGCGCAAGGTTGTTCACATTGATGAACCGGCTATTGCTACTGTTGGCGAGTTCTTTGAGACGGTGTTTCCACAGAACGGTGTACTCCTAGACCTTATGAGCAGTTGGCGTTCGCACCTGCCCAAGGAATTTATCAAACAGAAGATGATAGGGTTAGGGCTTAACGCCGAGGAGATGGCGGACAACCCTGACCTGGATGAGTATATTGTGCATGACCTCAATGCTGACCCACAGCTGCCGTTTGCCGATAATTTCTTTGATGCAGTCATGGTGACAGTCTCTATCCAGTACATCACTCATCCCATCGAAATTTTTCGTGAGGTTAACCGCGTTCTCAAACCGGATAGCCTCTTTGTCGTAATCTTTTCCAACCGTATGTTTCCCACCAAGGCGGTGCGCATCTGGCGTGCACTCTCAGACCCACATCGTATGGAGTTGGTCCAGGGCTATTTCCGCTATGCTGGAGGGTATGTAGGGATTGCCGGCCGGGACATCAGCTCTAACCCTGGCGTTTCTGATCCGGTTTATGTTGTTGCAGCCCAGAAGGCAAAGGGCTGAGATTTCTATCTTTATTTTAAAGGCATGGTCACGTTTGTCACCGGGAATCCAGGCAAGGCATGTGAGGCCCAACGGATTCTCGGTGTTTCTCTAAAACAAGTCTTCCTTGATCTTGAAGAAATCCAAGAGATTGCTGTGGAACCGGTGGTGCGGAAAAAAGTTCTGCAGGCACACGCTGTCCTGCGTGAACCGGTGCTGGTTGAAGATACCGGTTTCTGTATCCAGGCCTGGAACGGGCTTCCGGGTGCGCTGATCAAGTGGTTCCTTAAGACACTGGGAACAAGGGGTATTTGTCGGCTGATGCAAGGGGAGAAGGATCGGAGGGTTACCGCTGTGACCTGTTTCGGTTACCATAACGGTAGCGATTATCAGAGCTTTGTTGGCGAGGTTGTAGGGGTAATTCCACAGGCTCCTTGTGGCATGGGTGGCTTTGGCTGGGATCCGATTTTTCAACCGCTTGGCAGTGATAAGACCTTTGCTGAGATGATACCGGAGGAGAAGGATAGGATTTCCATGCGTCGTCAAGCGCTGGAGAAGCTACGAGCCGCCTCGCTTTTCTAATACCAGTTTGCCTTCTGTCCTATAGGATACTCGGTTGCAATCGATGTAGGGGCAGGTTCCCATGCCTGCCCGCAGGAGGAGGGGTAACCACATGGGGGTTACTTCTATGTTGCTTATGCCCCCGAATGAGGCTTTGCTTAACGACATCCTGCGGCAGGTGAGTCGCTCGATCTATTTAAGCCTGCGGGTCCTACCACGCAGCCTAAGCCGGCCGATCGGGCTGGCATACCTCTTTTGCCGAGCTGCGGACACAATTGCTGACACAGAACTCCTTGCCCGTGAGCAGCGTCTTATCTACCTTGATTGTTACCGCGGGGCCTTCGCGGAGACCTGCTCTGAGGCTAGCCTCATACAGATTCGCGAGATTAAAGAATCGGCACAACGGACTTCGGCAGAGGGAAATCTACTTTGGCATCTTGATGACTGCTTTGCCTTGCTTGCTCAACTTCAGCCAGATGACCAGCAGCGCATTTGTCAGCTTGTTCTCACGCTCACCCAGGGTATGCAGATGGACCTTAACACATTCCCTAATGAGAGTGAGGGCATAATTGCTGCTCTAGAAACACAAGCCGACCTGGATCGCTATACCTATTATGTAGCCGGATGTGTGGGAGAGTTTTGGACGCGTATGATTGTGGCCCACCGGCCAGCTCTGGCTCGCTGGCATTTGTTAGCAATGGAAGAGAAAGGCATCCGCTTTGGCAAGGGACTGCAAATGACCAACATCCTGCGAGATCTTTCTCATGACCTGCGACTCGGACGGTGTTATTTGCCGCGGGAAGATTTACGCATTCACGGAATTACCCCTGAAGATCTGCTTGACCCTAGCTCATTCACCAAGTTATGCCCGCTTCTTGGTAAGCTTCTTGCCCATACGCTAGAGTATTACCAAAGCGGCTGGACTTATACTCTAGCGATTCCCCGACAGGAGACTAGACTACGGCTCGCCTGTATCTGGCCGCTATTGATCGGTTTACGGACCCTCGCCCTTACTAGCCGCTCCCCATATCTTCTTGACCCAGCCGCCCGTGTGCGGATTTCCCGCTCCGCGGTTTACCGAATCCTCCTTGGTTCTTTTTCTATGGTCTGGTTCGACCAGGGGCTGGATTGCTATTATCGACGACTCTCTGGTTCTGTGTTAAAATCAATATCTTATGCGACTGCTGGAACTTGATCACTTCGGCATTGATGTGAACGACCTGGATCGGGCAGAGGAGTTCTACACCAGGGTGCTGGGTCTTGAGGTAGCACAGCGGTTTGGCCAGCATCAGGTACTCCTGCGCTGTGGCCCTCAGATGCTGGCCCTGTTTGCACGCCATGACTTACCCTCACGGGAGACAGATAGAATCGATAACCCCCTGGGCAAAGGGCACCATGCGTTCAAGGTGGACCGAGCGGATTTTTACCATGCTCAGCAAGAGTTCTCCGCTCGCAGCATCCCCACCAAGGGACCCATTGACTGGGGGGATCATGACTGCCTGTATTTTCTTGATCCAGATGGCAATCTGCTGGAGATTGTTTGCTATGAACGTTAGCTATTCTGGGCTTGCGGTAGCAGATGAACCAGAAACATCGATCTCTCCAGAGAAGCTCTAACAACTGCGGCGGACGAATGCTACCTGATAAGCATCGCCAAGCCTGGCTGCTTTTGGCGACTCCTTTGGTGGGAGGAATTAGGGTTGCCAATGGCCGCCGAGTGTGAGTAGAGGGGAGAAAACTATCGCCTAACGGAGGCGCCTTATGAAAAAGAGGTGCTTCGGAGTCACCCTCTTTGTTGTGTGTATGGGCCTGCTGGGGAGCGAGGGAGCAGAGGCGGACGACCTCGTCTTGAGGTGCCAATTGGACAAAGTGCAGGCTGCCAGGATGCGCGAGGAGTGTCTGGCCACTGACAAAACCTTGGAACTCAGAGAATTACCATTTGACACGGCGGAGTGCGAAGCCCAATTCGATGCCGACCTTGCCAAGGCAGATGCCCAGGCGGTCAAGAAGGGGACGGCATGCCGGTATGTGGACAACGGCGACGGGACGATCTCGAACCTGGATAACCTGATGATGTGGGAGAAGAAGACGGATGATGGGAGTGTCCACGACAAAGACAATACTTACACGTGGTCAGCCTTGTTTGGGGCGGCGGGACCTGAGGGGGCAGCCTTCACAGACTTCCTGGGCGAACTCAACGATTGTGAGGCCAACTCCGCGGATGGATCAATGAGGGGAGGTTTCGCCGCCCATTGTGACTGGCGGCTGCCGACCAAAGAGGAGTTGGAGGCGATCCTGCTAGAGCCGTTTCCGTGTTCAAAGAGTCCATGTATTGACCCTATTTTTGGCCCCACTACTGCGTCCAACTACTGGTCGTCTACCTCCAGCGCCAATTTCCCGGGCTTCGCGTGGGGCGTCAACTTCTTCAGTGGCAAAGGGGTACTTGTCTTATTGAACGAGAGCATCCATGCGCGAGCCGTGCGAGGCGGCCGAGGATCATGGTGATTGAAGGGAGATCAGACCTAAATGAACTTACTGCTCCGTATCGTTGAGGACAGTCCCACACAGGCTGTGCAACTGGAATACATCCTTGAGCAGAATGGCTATGAGGTTTTTGTTGCTCATAACGGTAAGGAAGCCCTAGCCTAGCTAAATAGTCACAAGCCCACCCTGGTCATCAGTGACATCAATATGCCCGGGATGGATGACTACCAACTCTGCCAGCAGATCAAGACAGATAAGAACCTCAGAGACATCCCGGTTATTCTTTATAAATACTACTGCAGTCTGTGGCAAACACTCTACGAAGAGCTGCTTACTTCGTATCCTTCCTGGTGGAGACCCTCACTGGCTTTGATTACGATATGTTTTTTTAGTCGCTTTTCCAGCTGGTCGAGGTCCTGGCCCTCCTCATTGTAGAGAAAGGTAACCACCTCGGGGTAAGCCTTGACAGTGATCCGGGTGCTTTGGGGGTAGCGAAATGCTTCTCTCTGCACGTGCTGCAGGATTTCATAGGCAATAGTGGACACCGAACGGGTGAGACCTCTGCCCTCGCAATGTGGGCAGGGATGACATAGAAGTTGGGACAAGCTTTCGCGGGTACGCTTGCGCGTCATCTGTACTAGCCCTAGCTCGGTGATTTTACGAAAATGCGGGCGAGCCTTGTCTTTTTTTAGTGCCTCCCGCAATGTTTCTGAAACTTTATTACGATTGGCGGTCTTTGCCATATCAATGAAGTCGATGATAATCAGCCCGCCAATGTTGCGCAGCCGCAGTTGATTAACAATCTCTTTGGCCGCCTCCAGGTTGGTCTTTAACATGGTCTCTTCCTGGTCGTTCTTGCCCACATAGCGGCCAGTGTTAACGTCAATGGCGGTGAGTGCCTCGGTGGGGTCAATAACAATATGCCCCCCGGACTGCAACCAGACCCTTCGCTCTAAGGCTTTGCTGATCTGGGCTTCTATGCCAAAGTGGTCAAAGATTGGCTCTGGTTGATCATAAAGTTTTACCCGGGAAGCGAGGCGTGGCATAAAGGTGGAAACAAACTCGGTGACCTGCTGGTAGTCTTTAGGGTTATCAATCATTACCTGCTGTACATCGGAAGTGAAAAGATCGCGGATGGAGCGCAAAATCACATCCATATCATAGTGAAGGAGCGCAGGGACACTTGCTCCTTCACTCTTTTTGATGATTTCTCCCCAAAGTTTAAGGAGAAATTTAGTGTCTTCTTCAATTTCTTTCTTTGACAACCCCTCGCACGCCGTCCGGACAATGAATCCGCCTTCGGGTGGTCGCAATGACTCCATGGTTTCTCTGAGTCGCTTGCGCTCCTTCTCATCCCCAATACGGCGGGACACCCCAATGCGATGGGTTGTGGGAGCGTATACAAGATAGCGGCCTGGCAGTGAGATATGGGAGGTGAGACGTGGGCCTTTGGTGCCGATTGACTCTTTGGATACTTGTACCAGAACCTCCTGTCCCTTTTTGAGCTTTTCCTCTAGAGGCAGCCGGCGTGGTGGTGGTGGTGGGTCTATAGGCTCAAGGAGGCTCTCTTCACCGTCAATGATTTCCCCTTCTTCATCTAGAAGGGCAGTAGGAAGAGCACCGGAGAAGAGATCAGAAGCATGGATGAATCCCGCTTTCTCGAGTCCAATGTCAACGAATGCGGCTTGCATGCCTGGCAATACGCGCAGGACCTTACCCTTATAAATATTGCCGGCAGTCCCTTGTTCGTGAGCACGCTCGACATGGATTTCCGCCAGTTTGCCGTCTTCGAGCAGGGCGACCCGGGATTCTTTGGCGGAAGCGTTGATAATAATTTGTTTACGCACAGGCATCAGCGGAGTGGAGTTGGAAGGAAAAGCTCTGCGGTCTTAGCAGCAGGGATATCGCCTTCTTCATCATGAAAGATTGTCTTAGTTTTGGTAACCCGGAGCCTTTTCATTTCTTCAGTGCTCAATCCTAACAGTGTACTGATGATCTCGTGTGGTTTAAGCGTACCTTCTTTGAGCATTGCGGTTTCCACTTCAATGGTTGAGAGGTTTGCCAAAGTGAGAGCTGTAGTGAAACGATGTGCATCAACAGTCTTTGCTCCTTTTTTGCCCTGTTTTTGCATGGGATAGGAGGGAAGGGCATGGAAGTGCGCTATACGTGCAGCTAGCCAGGCTGTGGACTGCTTCTCAGCTGGCAGTGATGCAGTTGCGATCTCATAACGAAAGCCCCGGATGCTAGTCTCAACGCTGGGACTGGTAAGCGGCACTTTTTCTACAGCAACTACGGCAAACCCCGTGGGCAGTTCTTCGTTAAGAGAAGTGGCTACCGCTGTGGCGGGTAGGGGTTCCTTGAGGTTAATATCGCAGGTCTCCTCTTGACTCTCCACACCAAAGGGAAGCGCTGGCCCGAAGTCAATACGGGGGAGAGGATGATAGCCTTGGCTGTAGGCGATAGGTAAATGCGCCCGTTGGCAGGCACGACCCCAAAGTGTTACCAACTCCCGCATACCAACAAAACGAGCAGGGCCAAGCTTGGTGTACTTAAGGCGTAGCCGTATAACTACCTTTTCCCCACCACTGTTTGTAAGGGCAATCGTATTAGAGTCACCTGTGAGCCATTCTTCAGCGTTTCCTGAGGCTTTCGCTGCCGAGTCTGAAGTTTGAGGTTTGAGGTTTGCAGGGTAGGGGGACAGCGTGCTGTTTTTGTCCGAGGTTGCTTCGGCGCTGGGAGGAGCTTCGGGCTTTGGCCCATGGAGGCTCTGCCATTGCCTGGTTCCCCAGGATTGACCTTCTGGCATCACTTCCTTTGCCCACGCCGAGACCTCTTTGCCTCGATGCTCTCCGCCCTTGGCTCCTTTAAGATGATAGGTCACATTGCGAGTGCTCTTAAAGTCACACGCCCCGCAATAGGTGCAGCGTTCTACACTGCAGTCAGGGGTAAGGGTAGCAGCAAAGGCCTTAGCCAGTTCACGCTGTAAGAATTTTTTTGTTACCCCGCTGTCGAGGTGGTCCCAGGGCAACACCTCATCCAGTATTCGGCGGCGAAGGTAAAAATTGGGATTCGTTTGAGTCTCCGCCAGAGCTCTCTGCCACAGGTCGAACTGGCATTCTTCGGTCCAGCCATCGAAGCAACACCCAAGACGATAGGCAGCAAGAAGCAGAGAAGAAAGGCTCCGATCTCCCCGGGCAAAAATTCCTTCGAGAAATGATAGGCGTGAGTCATGCCATTTAAACTGAATTCGAGCTTTACGCAGCTCCTGACGCAAAAAAGCTTGGCGGCTCTCGGTCTCTGTTAGGGTTAGCTGGGGGGCCCACTGAAAGGGAGTGTGAGGCTTTGGCACAAACGTAGAAACGCTAGCAGTGACCTGGCACTTATAGTTGCCCGCTTTTGCCACTTGGCGGCAAAGGTTCACAATACCTAGGAGGTCTTCCTCGGTTTCGCTGGGCAAGCCCAACATGAAATAGAGTTTTACGCTTTGCCAGCCAAGGGAAAAAAGAAGACGAGCAGATTCTACCAGCTCCTCCTCTTTATATTCCTTTTGTATAACGTCTCTTAGCCGCTGTGTGCCCGCCTCGGGCGCCAGGGTAAAGCCAGTCTTACGCACCCGGCGGATCTCTTCAAGGATGTGAGGAGAAAGTGCGTCTACTCGGGTGGAGGGAAGTGAGACTGCAACCTTCTGTGTGGAAAAACGGTTCATGATCTCACTCAGGAGCGGATTGACACAGCTATAGTCGCCGGTACTCAGGCTTAACAAGGAGACCTCGTCATAGCCGCTCTTATCAATGAGTTTTTGCACCTGTGTCAGAAGGGCCTGTGGGTCTCGTTCCCGTAGCGGTCGGTAGATATAGCCTGCCTGGCAAAACCGGCAGCCACGCACGCACCCGCGCATAACCTCAAGGCTGACTCGGTCGTGCACAATGTTCAAATTGGGCACAACTTGCCGGTCAAGAAGCGGTACCGCGTTTAGGTCACGAAGGAGGCGTTTATCTATCCGCTCATATCCTGGCTCTAGCGGCCGGATGGCTGCCAGAGTGCCGTCCGGCTGGTAATCCACAGTGAAGAGAGACGGAACATATACCCCCGGAATAGTGCTAAGAGCCCGCAAGAGGGTCTTTCTGTCTTGCCTGTCCCAGGAGAGATAGGTCTCACAGATATCAAACACCGCCTCCTCGCCATCCCCCAGGAGAAAAGCATCGATAAAGTCAGCCAGAGGCTCGGGATGGAAGGCACAGGGGCCACCAGCAATAATAAGCGGGTCGGTTTCATTACGCTCGGGGGAGAAGAGGGGAATACCGGCAAGATCAAGCATCATGAGAATATTGGTATAAGTCAGCTCGTACTGTAAGCTGAAGCCTATGATATGAAAGTCTCTCAGTGGGGAGCAAGTCTCTAACGAGGCTAGGGGAAGGCCCTGCTCGCGTAAAAGCCTTTCCATATCTTTCCACGGGGCATAGACCCGCTCGGCGTAAGTCTCTGGACGGCGGTTGAGAAGATCATAGAGGATTTGCAGCCCTAGGTGAGACTGAGCGATCTCGTAGACCTCGGGAAAGGCTAGAGCAAAGCGCAGGCTGACTTTCCTCAAGTCTTTGTGCACAGCGCCTCGCTCACCACCCAAGTAGCGAGCAGGCTTATCAACTAAAGGGAGAATAGCCTCGTAGGCCGCACGTAGATCAATCACCACTCTTATAGCTGTCAGTATAGGAGAAGAGAGCTCAAAGAGCAAGGTATAGGTCTGCAGCTTGACATCCCTGCAAAGCCCCGATATGTGTTTTGCAATTTATCTCTTAGGACGATGTTGGTAGAGCTGTGAGCGTACTACAGACAAAAGTACTGGTACTTAACCGCTTTTATTTTCCCGTTCATATCACTTCTGTCCGCCGCGCCTTTTGTCTTCTTTACCAAGGACTTGCCCGGGCAGTGGATGAGCAGTACCGCACATTTGATTTCGACTCCTGGAGTCAGCTCTCAGCCTCGCTGCACGATGATACGGTAGGACTTGTGAATCGAGTGATTCGTGTTCCCCGCGTGATCCTTCTTGTTGCTTATGATCGGGTGCCCAAGCGACATGTTCGTTTTAGCCGCTTTAACGTCTTTGCCCGGGATAAGAACACTTGCCAGTATTGTGGTCATAAATTTCCCCGGAGCGAGCTTAATCTCGACCATGTTATCCCCCGCTCCCAGGGTGGTACCTCAACCTGGGAGAACGTGGTCTGCTCCTGTCGCGCATGTAACCGCATAAAAGGCGGGCGGTTACCTGAAGAAGCACACATGCAGCTTATCCGTCTTCCTCATCGACCGGAATGGACTCCCTTTGCTATGGAGGTATCCGGTTTTAAGCGCTACCAAGCATGGCTCCCGCACTTTTCTGCCGTAGACGTGGCCTACTGGAATGCTGAACTGCTGGAAGGCTAGCGCTTCTTCGTCAATTTTCCCCTGGGATCGGAAGAATCGGTACGTCATCTTCCTGGCGTTCTCGGTCGACTGCCTGAAGGGTACCCGCTTGCCGGATGAACTCCTGGGCCGCATCGGTTTGCGCTTCTACTTTTCTTGAATAAACGTTTGTGTTCCACAAGGCCACATGGGTGCCTGATTTGTTTTGGTATGTGAACCTGACCCAATAGTCGCCGGTAGGGCGCACAAAGGTGAAATATTCGCTTAGGCGATCCAGGAGCAGGTCCTTTTGGCCTGGCATACCCGCCTCCCACTGACCCATCTTCCACTCATCTTCACTATCTCGTTTGCTCTCAAAAGCATTTCTTTCGATGTTCGAGATCACCGAGTAGATACTTCCTTCTGGTTTGTAGGATTTGACAATAGTGATGGCCTTATCTGCCGTCGGACCAGTAGCTATGATTTCTCCTCCTCCGCACCCCCATACAAGCATGCTGGCCAGGACTATAGAGGTTACGAATATCCATGAATGTGGTGTGTGTCGTCTCATACCATTTTCCTCCCCACATAGAATATTAACTGGCAAGGATTCTACAATGAAAATGTGTAATGATCCAGCCTAGGGCAGTATATTAACCCCCCAGGGCATTTCCCCTTATGCGGTTCCCTCGCTTTCGTTGATCTTGCAAAAGGAGCGATACATGTCAATAAGGATCTCACGCTGACGGGGGGAGAGAGCAGGGTCACGCATGATGGCCTGCACCACATCCTCTTCTTTTCCCTCTTGCGGATCAAGTATCCCAGCCTGAGTATAGAGGGTCTCTGCTGAGACTCTTAATCCCTGAGCCAGGGACTGAAGGATGAGGCTACTCGGTGTTCTCAATCCTCTTTCGATTTGGCTGAGATATGGATTGGAAATCCCGCACATGTCCGCCAGACGACGGATGGAGAGCTGGGCCATTTGTCGTTGCCGTCGAATGAACTCGCCCAGCGGAATAGAAGTAGAACCACTCTTTTTGCCAGCCATTTCCTTTGGAACACTTCCTCTATCTCTCGGTTCTCTTCTCTGCTTCTTCTTCCTTCTCGATCTGCCACAGATTGCGGGCCATGTTTACTGTACTCTCAACAAACTGGCGAGTCATGGTGGTTTGCGCCTCGAAAAGCGAACCCAGGGGGTATCTTTTGCCCAGCCGGTGGCCTGCTTTTACCACTCAAGGGCGCTCCTAGCTATCTTCTCGCTGGTGTCAAGGTAGCTGGCAACCACTTTTTTGCGTCGCTGCGCCATGGGGCACTCAATTCAGAAAAAAGCTTAAACAGCGAAAAATGGCTCTCTTGTTCTGCCATTATCTACTCCTCCTTGTCCTTGCAAGACTATCCTTCGAGTTCAATGCTAGCTATGCTAAGCAATATTGCTAATTTTTGCAAGCAAGATGAGCAGAAAAATTATCCCCTTGGAGACAAAAAACGTCTTTTTTAAGCGGGAATGCGTGTTTACGCCCCTATCGGATCAGTAGAAATGATAGGCAGGAACACACTAAATCTACTCCCCTGGCCCTTGCCTAGCATTTCCTCAACGGACAATACGGAAGGATTGAAAACCCAGGGGTAACGCAGCTCCTGGTCCTGTTCGAAAACCACGATAGGAGAGTCTTTGAGGACAACCCGAAAGCGTTCTTCGCTCTCCTGTACTACTTCCTCGGCCTGCTTGGGCTCGGATTCTACAACTTCCAGGGCATCAATCTGTTGACGCAGCGTCTCCAAACACCGTCAAGTATATCATACACAATTTGTGTTGACTGACTATCAGTCAGTGAAATATTGCTTCATCATGAGGTTGCACTTCAGCCGTGCGGATGCTAAAAGACAAAAAGTCAGATAGTTCTGTGAGTACCGGCATCTTACCAAGACAAAATGATGAGCAAAAGGGGTAACGGCTCCGCGCTATAATAGGGCTACTTCATTATGGCCCAAAGAAAAGGAGAGATGCTATGGCAGACGAAGAACTTCTTCAGCAACCCAACAAAGCTTTGCAGATGGAGTATAAGACGACTTTCCAATACGTGCAGAACTCTTACCTAGTGAAAGGCATGCGGCGCCCCTCCATGGTGCAATGGCTGCGCGCCCAAGCCCAGAAGGAGCAGCAGGATGCCTTTAAACTGGCTGATAAGATTGTCTCCTTAGGAGAGATACCCACAACCGAGATTCCAGAAATTACCCACTTAACCAAGTCCGAGGATATCCTGCAAGAGAGTCTGGCCCTGGAAGAGGGCTCGGTCAATGCCTACCAGGAGTGCATCAAGCTGGCCAGCGAGCGGGGAGATACGTCTTTAAGACTTCTCCTGGAAGAACTTCTTGCCAGTGCTGAGAGTGACTTGGAAGAGATCCGCAAGATGGTAGAGGAGTAGCTTCTTTTTTTACCTTTCCTTTTGCTTCTGAAAGGCAACCTCTCTAGCCTCCTCCACCTCCGTGATAAGGAATCTTCTTTCCTTGGGGTAGAGACAACCCTTGATGGTCAGTAACTTGCCTGCAATCTCTGGTTGCTGCAAAGGCAGAGTGAGGTTTTCGGGTCCATAAAAGTGCACTTGACGATGAAAGAGGCTTTGCAGGATCATCCGGTCGCCATATCTGCCCCTCAACTCCTCTACTTTTTCCAACCGGAAAAGCCAATGCTTTCCCTGAATGAAAACAGTGAGTGTGGACAGGCCTCCAGGGTTCCGCTTGTCAAGAGGAAGAAGTTCCCCGGTGAAGCGAACCATGGGAGTTCGATCCGGGTAAATAAACTCAGCAATAGCCGTCGTAGTCCAGAAGACCGATATCAACAGAACGACGAGTGTTATCTGTCTCATGATGTTTCCTCCTTCCCATAGGGGTTTCTCCAGAGCCAAGTGTTGTTACTTTTCCTTCATGGGAGGACAATAGCCAGAGGTGGAGCGAAAAGTCATAAAATTTTGGTTCAATTTTTAAGGGCGAGAAGTGAAGCGAGATCAACCAATTATCCTCTGTTTCTTGCGCCCGGACATAGGACACCGACACCAGAGCCATACCAAACCTAGGCCCTGACTCCCTCAACAAACTTGACACCCCAATACTGGTAGAGGTAGAAACTATCTATGAAACCTCCACAAGGGTGCAGGGGAAGTAGAGACGGAGCGCGCTCGTCCAAAAAGCCCTTATTCCAATTTAATGAGGAGGTATTGGATATGGAGGACGTTACTCCACCGGGCTAGTAGGGCCCACTGTTGGCGGGTGGTGCTGGTCCTGTAAGAGGGACTTAAGGAGGCGTTATATATCTCGTTGACAGGCGGGGCTGATTACAGAAACACTGAGGAAAATTGTTGGTATTCTCAATGCCAGCAGCGGGCTTCCTTCCCGAGGGGAAGCCCGTTTTTTTGTCTGGGAGAGCCTATGAACAGGACTAGAGCACAGGAAGCCGCACAAGCTGTTATGGATGTTTACTTTGAAATTAATGCTAATGCTCCGGCAAACTGGATTGACCTGCTTGAAGACCGCCAGGCATGGGCAGATCTCAAAAGCGTAATGGAGGCTCTCTGATATTTCCCGTGGAAGGGTCCATATATAGTGGTATCAGCCAACGGTAGTGGCGACAAACAGGCGATAGCCTTCGAGGTCCAGAAAGAGACGCTGGAAGAGATGGGAAAGGTTGAACAGGCCATAGCAGCGGCGCTTGAGCACCTTGATCTTATTATTGAGCCCCTCCACAAAGCCGCTGTTGTGGCGATGGAGAAAGTAATGGGTGATTTCTTCCAGCCCCATTATCTTCACTCTGCCTACCTCCGCCCAATCTACCTCCTGACTAATCCAGCGATCCACTACCCCTTCTAGGGCTTTGTACCCTATATCTTCCTTTATCTTCCTTGATACTCACATCCTCCACCGTGGCATGGACTCATTGCAAGAGCAGATATTTCTCATAGGCTTTGGTAGGGGGAGGGTTGGCTGTATACCACGGCAACTCCTGGGTCGTGGTCGGTTCTCCTTCGCAGTACCCACACCGGTAACCTTTGGGATACAGCTGGAGGTATACTCTTTTGCCCAGAACTGGGTAGGTGTCTGAGCGTGAGGGCATCATCTACTCTATGAAAATCCCTAATCTCTCGCCCACCCTTCCTACACTGCGTCCCCTCAAGTGTACTTTCTACCGTGAGGATACACTCACCACGGTCGTTAATCTCCCTAGCCAACACCCCCACATCGGCTATATCCAGTGCAATGGTGATCTGCGCGTTGATAGCCAAGCCCTGCTGATCTCTTGTCGATCTTAGTATTTTTTCATATTCTGGCAGCGGTCGCATCACCACAATATGTTGGGGTCTTCACGGCAGCTATCAAAGAACCAAATTCATATTGAAGGAATGCTCAGAAAAACGGCGGGCGATAAAACGTGTGCAGCCGAGCTTTTAGGCTTAAGCCGTTCTTCCTTCTACCGCAAAATAGAGGATTTGGGCATTCACCTGCGACTGGGGCCGAATAATAATGACGGGAGAGATTAACTAGGCTATGGGAACTGGGCTGAAGATGAACTTATGAACTTAAAGGTAGAGCCAAACGAAATACTGTTCCTTTGCTTGGCTCACTGGTGTAAGCAATGGTCCCTCCATGAGCAGCCTAACAGAAAAGCTAGTGCGCGAATCTTCCTGCCTGGTGCTCTCTATTCAAGAGAGATAGAGTGCTGGTTGGCAAGCGCATGAATAAAGACTCAGTAGCAGATTTGTGTTAGTAGAGGGGCGGTAGAGGTGCAGGCAGAAGAAGAGGCAACAGTCAGGAGGTGGACTATGAAACAGGATTGGTATCTCCATCCGTTTGTTGCCGAGTATGCGGGCAACACCTTGGTGGACATTCGTTTCATCGGCCTGCGCACCCTTGCTGGAGAGGATCGATGGCAGGCCGCTCTGGAAGGATCGAGAAATCTAGTGGTCGTACCGGTGAGCGATGCGGGACTGCACGTAGCTGTGGATTGTGTGCTCTCTGACGACCCGGACAAACATATTCTGATCTGCTCAGGCCTCTTTGCGTTCCATGGCACCACTGATGCCCGCTGGGAGATCATGGGGCCAGCCGGGGCATTTTTCTCCCAGTACGCATCCCTGATCCGTGAGGCACTGGCACAGGGTCGCCGGCGGGCCGGATGGTAGGGTTTGTGGGGCCAGGTCAATACCAACAAGGTTTGGATAGGTCTCACGCCACAATCGCGTCTTTGCGGCTAGAACTGTGTTCGCCTCCCAGGTGAGGTCTCGGCCGAAGCAAAAGATCAACCCTACTCGCATCTCGTTACAATAGATTACCTCGGTTTCGATTGCAGCCTGACACGCAGCCATGATAACCCGGTCTAGGTCATAAAGCCCAGCGTGCTCGCCCCGTAGGAACGACGCGCCGTAGATAGATCTCTTCTGTAGGAACAACATGTAAGTGGTAGACGGTCCCACCATTCTCCTGAGCCAGATGACGGGCATAGGTCAGCGCGGCCAAAGACCTCTCATGAATGTCTATCGGAACCAGAACTCTACGAAAAGGCTGAGTAGTGGATAGCCCCTCTACCTCGCGGGTGGTAAATCCTGGGCAAAAAGATTCACGCACCACCTTTTCCGCCATACTAAGGACGGCACACATGAGTGCGACCTCTCCGGACGCGTTATGAGCAATAGTCGGGGGAGTGTCTAGCTGCTCCGGAAGCACTGGGAGGGTGGAAGACAAGGGCATTGGGAATTTCTTAAACATGGAGTCGAAATGGCTTCTCCTCAGGAGGATAACAGGTAATCATAGTCCCCCCCGATGTTGAGCATGGCAATGCCCTTGCTCCGACTAGGGAAGGGTTTGCAGAACTCGACCAGCCAGTCGTTCTCTTCTTGCAGGTGGACAACCTCTGAGGCTCGGTCCCTGAACTGGGGCTCGATTCCGCCCGCCCATAGGTCCGGTAGCTCATAAACGTGTTTGTCCGTTGGTATAATCCAATAAGCCATAACTACCCTTCCTGCGTTTTATTTTATGGTCTGGTTTTCTGCTGACATAGGATGTTCCCTTTTTCCTCTTGCCATTCTTTCTCTATGAGAGGCCAATACCTGGGGGTGGGATGGCAAGTCATAAAATTTGGGTTCAATTTGGGTTCAATTTTTAAGAGAGAAAAGTGAAGCAAGATCAATACATTATCTTCCCTCCCTTTCGCTTGGACACGGTTAATGAGTGTCTGTGGCGAAGTTCACAGATGATCTCCCTAAGGCGAAAGACCTTTGCCGTGCTGCGTTATCTGGTGGAACACCCAGGTCGGTTAGTGACTAAAGAGGAATTATTCGAGGCGGTCTGGCCCGACGCTTATGTGAGCGATGTTGTACTGAAGGTTTGCATCCGGGAGTTACGCAAAGCACTGGATGATCAGCCGAATGCGCCGCGATTCATTGAGACGGTGCACCGGCGGGGGTATCGGTTTATCAGAAAAATAACCGAAGCCGGCAGGCCGGATAAGCCTTTGAGACACCTGCAACCGGCGGTTGTGCACTCGCAAGTGACCCAGGTTGGTTTAGTAGGACGGGATGCCGAGTTAGAGCAACTGCAAAGGTGGCTGGAGAAAGCGCTGGGGGGAGAGCGGCAAGTGGTGTTCGTGACTGGTGAGGAGGGGATTGGCAAAACGGCGGCTGTAGAAGCGTTTGTGGATCGAGTGGGCGCCAATCCTGGACTTTGGATTGGGCGCAGACAGTGTATAGAACACTATGGGTCAGGCGAAGCCTATATGCCGGTGCTGGAGGCGCTAGAGCGGTTATGTCGGGCGCCGAAGAGCGAGCGTCTCATTGGACTCCTTGGGGCCAGCATACACCGACTTGGCTGGCGCAGATGCCCTCATTCATCAGTGCTTCCGAGCGGGAGGCGTTACAGCGAGCGGTTATGGGGGCAACGCGGGACCGGATGCTGCGGGAGATGGCCGAGATGCTGGAAGCGCTGACAGCAGAGGTCACGCTAGTGCTAGTGTTAGAAGATTTGCAGTGGAGCGATTATTCCACCCTAGAGTTGGTCTCGTTGTTGGCACAGCGACGGGAGCGGGCGCGGCTGTTGGTGATTGGTACGTATCGGCCGGTAGCCGTGAACATCGGCGGGCATCCTCTGAAAACGCTTAAGCAGGAACTGCAGACCCACCAGCACTGCGGAGAACTCCTGCTTGGGTTTCTGACCGAATCGGTAGTGGCCGAGTATCTGGCAGCAAGGTTTCCAGGGAGTTCACTTCCACCTGCGCTGGCGCGGGTCATTCATCAGCGTACGGACGGCAATCCGTTATTTATGGTTAATATAGTGGACTATTTGCTAGGCCAGGGACTGGTAGTGAAGGCTGATGGGCAGTGGGAGGTAAAGGGAAGGTTAGAAGAGGTGGAGGGGGGAGTGCCCGAGAGCCTGCGACAGGTGATTGAGAAGCAGATTGAAGGGCTTAGCGTCAAGGAACAACGAGTACTGGAAGCAGCGAGCGTGGCGGGGGTAGAGTTCTTGGCAGCGGCAGTGGCAGCAGGCTTGGAGGAAGAAGAAGTTGAGGTAGAGGAGAGATGTGGGGAGTTGGTGCGGCGGGGGCAATTTTTGAGGTCGCATGGGAGTAACGAGTGGCCAGACGGGACGGTGACGGAGCGTTACAGTTTCATTCACTCGCTTTATCAAAATGTGTTATCCGAACGAGTGACGGTAGGACGACGCATCCAACTGCATCGGAGAATAGGAGAACGGGAGGAGGTAGGATATAGAGAACGGGCAGGAGAGATAGCAGGGGAGTTAGTGGTGCACTTTGAGGAAGGGCGGGAATACCGTCGGGCGGTGCAGTATCTTAAGCAAGCGGCGGAGAATGCGTTGTGGCGATATGCCTATCAGGAGGCAATTGGTCATCTCACTAAGGCATTGGAGATGCTCAAGATCCTGCCAGACACCCCCGAGCGTACCCAGCAAGAGCTCACGCTGCAAACTACCCTGGGTGTGCCGTTAGTGATGACCAAGGGTTATGCGGCCCCGGAAGTGGAAAAAGCCTATATCCGGGCTTGGGACTTGTGCCGGCAGGTAGACGAGACTCCTCAGCTTTTCCGGGTGCTGCGGGGGCTACGTGCGTTTTATCTGATACGGGGAGAGTTCCACAAAGCACGCGAGTTAGGGGAGCAGCTTCTAACTCCAGCTCAACGTCAGAAAGACCCAGCCCTTCTTCTGTCAGTCCACGATACACTGGGAATCATCTTGTTCCATCTTGGAGAGTTGGCTCCTGCCCGAGGCCACCTAGAGCAAGGTATTGCCCTCTACGATCCCCAGAAGCACCATTCCCATGCCTTTGTACAGGACCCTGGGGTAGTCTGCCTGTCCTATATGGCCTTTACCCTGTGGTTTCTTGGCTATGCGGACCAAGCCCTAGAGAGAATCCACGAAGCTCTCACTCTGGCCCAAGAGATGTCTCACCCTCATAGTCTGGCTTATGCCCTGGGTTGTGCTGCTATAGTCTATCAACTGTGTCGGAAGGTACAAACAGCCCAAGAGCGAGCAGAGGTAGCAACTGAGGTCTCTAGAGGACAGGGCTTTGCGTATTGGTTGGCAATGGGAACTATTCTTCAGGGTTGGGCGCTGGCTGAGCAGGGAAAGAAAAAGGAGGGGGCCTCACAGATACACCAAGGCCTGGCCGCCTAGCAGGCCACCGGGGCAGAGACAATGCGGCCATATTTTCTTGCCTTGCTAGCCGAGGCGCATGGTGAAGAGCCAAGCCAGAGGAAGGGGCTAGCCTTGCTAGCCGAAGCGCTGGATGTAATAGGCAAAACTGGGGAGCGCTTCTACGAAGCAGAGCTATATCGACTCAAGGGAGATCTCCTGCTGGCGCGGGTCCTGCCAGTGCAGGGAGGCAAAAAGCAAAAGCCGGCCCCGAGCGTAGCCGAAGAAGCAAGAGGCAAAAATGAAGAGGTCTCAGAGGCAGAAGAATGTTTTAAGCAGGCCATCGACATTGCTCGCTGCCAACAAGCAAAATCATTGGAGTTACGAGCAGCAAAGAGCTTGAGCCGCCTGTGGCAGACACAGGGTAAAAAGAGCAAGCCCGACAGTTACTGGCGGAGATTTATGGCTGGTTCACTGAAGGGTTTGACACCATAGACTTGCAGGAGGCAAGGGCGCTGCTCAAAGGACTGTCGTAAAGTTAGGATTCCTGGGAGGTATCAGGAATAGCCTCCGCCTATTATAGAGCGGTCAATATCTCTGTAAGAGTAGTCAATTTTCTCTGTGCTTGCTCCGCCCTTTTCCCTTTTCGATCTCAATTTGATCGGTTCATTTCTAATCGGTCAAATTGACTTCATGTGCCCCTTTTTGTTGCAGAAATGTTATAGTTTTGTCAAAGATAGCAAGATATCAATTCCAACAGAAATCTCCTCTTTTTGTCTCCTTGGTGACAATATCCCGAATTCTCTGTTATACTCTGGGACGCATAAGTGAGGGAGGGGTGTATGCAGTGGGAATATATCCCTGATGCTGAGTCCTTGCGCAGGTTAAAGAGTCTCTCCTGGCTTTCTGCGGTGCAGATCGAGAGGCTGGCTGCCAGCATGTCTGTGGAGAGGGTAAAGAGGCATCAGGTTGTCTTTAGTGAGGGGGAGACCTCTAATATGGTCTATATCCTTCTCTCCGGCGCCGCCAGGCTTTCCTTTCTTAACCGTGGGGGGGAGCGAGTGCTGGTGGGCCTTATTGGTGCAGGGGAGATTTTTGGAGTGTCCGCGCTTCTTGGTCAAACACGCCGCCCGTTCCGGTGCGATGCCTTTAGCGACTGTTGGGTAGGCGCAATAAAGTCCGAGGCTTTTGTCGACACCTTTCTCGGGGTTCCCTTTGATGTCTATAGCCACGCTATGGAGGTAACGGTAGGGCGGTGGTGGGCAATGCTTCTGCGCTATGCCAATTCCGTGGGTATTAACCTGCGGGAACGTCTAGCCATAATGCTTCTAGAACTGGCCGCAAAGTTCGGAGTGCAAGATGCCCGTGGAACAATCCTTACCCTACGTCTCACCCATGAGGACCTGGCTGACCTGGTGGGGGCATCGCGGCAAAAAGTGACCGAGCATATGAACATGTTCGAGCGCCAGCAGGTTATCATCCGGGAAGGTCGTCGGCTCATCCTCCTGCCACGTAAGCTTCAGGAGATTGTGCAATCGGACCTGATAGGTTAGTCAGCCGTTTATCACCAGCTTTTGTTCTTACTAATTCTGACCAGTAGAGGAGGACTTCCCATGCTCAATGCCACTAAAGGAAAGCTATTGCCCACAACCATTGTGGGATCTTATCCCCGGCCCTCGTGGTTCACCCACAACCTCAAGGGACATCCCTTCAAAATGGCTCTGGGTGACTCCCTCCACCGTGAGCAATACCTCGATGCTGTGGCCTGCTTTATTAGCGAGCAGGAACGGGCAGGTCTGGATATTGTCACTGACGGCGATGCCCGCTTTGACCTGGAGGTAGGGGGGAGATCGTGGTTCTTTTATGTGATTGAGCGCTTGGGGGGGCTTGGTAGACGCAGCGATACAGCTCCCTGGATGAAGCTTTTGGATCTCAAACCTGGGCACATCCTGTGGGAGGTGCAGGAAGCCTACCAACCCCCGGCTGTGGTCGGTCGGTTAACCCGAGGTCCTCTGCAGTATGCAGCAATCTGGAAAACCGCCCAGAGAATGACGGAAAAGCCGGTGAAGTTTGGAACAATCACTGCCCAGTCCCTGCCAGCAATGCTGTGGAACAAGCACTATGCCTCGGATCACGAACTGGTTATGGACCTGACTGCGATTATGAACGAGGAACTCAAGGAGGTTGCTCGGGCGGGCTGCCAAGTCATCCAGGTAGAGGCGCCCATGCATCCCTCTGCTGCGCTCAGCCCCACGACCACGGATGATGAGCTGAGCTGGTATGTGGAGGCGTTTAACCGTGAGGTGCGAGGGGTGGAGAGCGAAATCTGGGCCCATACCTGCTGGGGCAATCCTGCCCAGCAGCCCTGTTACTGGGAGCTACCGAGCTATGAGCGCTCGATTCCTTACCTGCTCAGTCTTGAGGCGGATGTAATTACCTTCGAGTGTGCCAGCACCGGGGGGAAAGACCTGCCGCTCATTGGCCAGCACAAGACCGATAAGAAGATAGGGATTGGGGTAGTGAGTCACACCAACACAGCCGTGGAGCCACCCGAGGTAGTAGCCAATCTTATTCGCAAAGCCCTAGAGTACATTCCGCTCGAACGCTTGATCATCACAACCGACTGCGGGTTTGGCCGAGAAGGGATCTCGCGGCGGATTGCCTATTACAAGTGTGTGTCTCTGGTGCTAGGGACGAATATAGTGAGGAGGGAGCTAGGACTGCCGGAAGTGGAGGTACGGGCTGCAGACCCGAGGTGGGCGTTTGCAGAGGTTGGAGAATAAAAGGAGGCTAGGATAAGGCTTTTGTGGATTAATTTACCAGTCAAGATCTGGCACTTTTATTATTTTATCACTAGATGGACGGTTGATCACATAGGCGGCGGACTGAGTTATCATTAACAAGGGGAATAAACAAACTGGAGGGAAACTAACCATGCGTGATGGATTTAAAATTGTTGATACCGACTCTCACATGATGGAGCCGGAGTGGCTGTGGGAACGCCACATGGAAGACGCCTACAAGTCGCAGGCGCCCCAAATGGGCCAGGCCCCTGGGTCGGGGCGCCGCACCTTCCTGGTAGAGGGTGAGTCGTTCACGCGCGAGAAGGGCAAGTATCCCATGGCAGCACCGGCCTTTCTCAAGGCCGCGCAGAAGGCAATGGAGCGCTTCGAGCGAGCCAGTAAGACCGGCTTTAGTGCGCAAAGCCGTATTGAGGATATGGACGAGCAGGGCGTTGACGTGCAGATTCTCTATCCTACCTACACTGGCCAGATGCTCGGGCGCGAGTTCCGCGACACCAAACTGCTGGCCGCCTGCTGCCGCGCCTATAACAACTGGGCGGCTGAGTATACGTCGGTGGCCCCCGAGCGGCTACGCTGGGCGGCGGCGCTGCCAATGCAGGATGTCGAGGAGGCGATTACGGAAGCGCATCGCGCGGCGCAGACCGGCTGCATTAGCTACTACATGCGTCCGAACCCGGTGCGCGGCCGTACGCTGTGGTGCGAGGACTACCTGCCGCTGTGGACGGAAATCGAGAAGATTGGCAAGCCACTCTCGACGCACGACTCGGCGTCGGCATCGGTACCGTCGTTCGGCGACCGCATGGAGACGCATACAAGTGGCCATATTTTGTCGCATCCGTTTGAAGCGATGGCAGCGATGGCGGGGCTGATCTGGTTTGGGATCTTCGAGAAATTGCCCCAGTTGAAAGTCATCCATGTCGAGGGGGACGGCGGCTGGGCCCCGTACTGGCTGCAACGGATGGAGCAGCATTGGAACTTCAGCGGCAACGCCGAGCACGAGTACCTCACGCGGGGTCCGACCGAATACTTCCGGAGCAATGTCTGCGTGGCGTTCCGCGGCGACGAGCCAACCATGCCGGCCGCGGTCCAATTGGTCGGCGACAACAACTTCACCTGGGATAGTGACTATCCGCATCCCGATGGCACCTTTCCCTGGGGCGTGGAAGCAATGCTCAAGCAGCCCATCCCCCAGGAATCCAAGCGTAAGCTGTTGTGGGATAACGCGGCCCGCGTCTTCAATCTCTTGTAGAGGCTGGACGGCAGAGATCAACGATTTTGCCCGCGATGTCGAGCCAGGAGTCAGCTCGGCAAGCTCTACCCCATCGAGCCGGAGTGATAGGGTGCAAGGTGGAAGATCGGAGAACAGATATGAACTACGACGTTATTGTAATAGGGGCAGGATCCGCAGGTTGTCCGCTGGCAGCACGCCTGTCAGAAGATCCTCACCGCTCGGTCCTCCTGCTGGACGCCGGACCTCACTACAAAAGCATCGACGAGTTTCCGGAAGCGTTGCAGCAGGGCGGCTCCCTGGCTTCCAGTTTCCCAGGACATCCTAACAACTGGTCTTTCATGGCCAGGCTCACGCCTGAATTGTTGTACTCTGTCCCGCGGGGAAAGGTGGTCGGCGGCTCTAGTGCCCTAAACGGGACGGTGTTTATCCGCGGGGTTCCGGAAGACTTCGACGGCTGGGCCTCACTGGGCAACGAGGAATGGTCCTACCAGAAGGTACTGCCGTATTTTAGAAAGTTGGAGAGCGACAAGGATTTCCAAGACGATTTCCATGGGACGGATGGCCCCATTCCTGTGCGCCGCCCAAAGCCGCAAGAATGGAACCCCCCGCAGCAGGCCTTTGTCCAAGCGTGTCTGGATGCGGGATTTCCTGAAGACTCGGATATGAATAGTCCAACGTCGATCGGCGTGGGCGCCCTGCCGCTGAATAACATCAACGGGCTCCGGATGAATACCGCCATAACCTACCTGACCCCTAATCTTCACCGGCCCAACTTAACGGTGTGGGGAGAGGTGCTGGTGGGACGAGTGTTGTTCGAAGGCCGGAGGGCAGTCGGGATTGAAGCAGAGAGGCAGGGCCAAAAAGTAGTGATTTATGGGGGTGAGATCATACTTAGCGCAGGAGCGGTAAAATCCCCCCACCTGCTGCTGCTGTCAGGGATCGGACCGGCGGACGAGTTGCGCAGGTTTGACATCGCCGTGATACAGGATTCGCCCTACGTGGGAAAAGATTTCACCGACCACCCGGCTGTGATGATCATGTACCGAACGAAGAAGGAACTACCGGTACATTCCCAGCTGCCAATGATCCAGACCGGCCTGCACTATACGGCTGAAGGTTCGGAGGCTCGCGGCGATATGGAACTCCTGCCGTTCTGTTTCTCCATGAGTGATTCGTTCCTCAGTGCAGGCGAGTCAGGGGACTCGCCCCTGCTCGCGCTCCCGTCCTTCTTCCGTCACCCCTTCAGAACCCTGGCCGCGATACGCGGCATCTCGGTAAAGCGTCTGATAGAGCAGGCTCGGCGCGGTCGGGATCTGATCATCGGCTGCTCGCTGCAGGAGGCCGTGAGCAGAGGGGAGATGAGACTCGTTTCGGCTGACCCGAAGGTGCAACCGGAGTTGCATTACAATTATCTTTCAGACCCGTTCGACCGCAAGCGTATGCGCGAGGGGGTTCGGCTCACCGTGCAGCTGTTGCAGGGCAAGGCGTTCAAGGACCTCGTGGCCGAGCGGACGGTTCCGACCGACACCCATCTTGCCTCTGATGCGTCATTGGACAACTGGATGTATACAAACCTTGGTACCGCTATCCACATGTCGGGTAGCTGCAAAATGGGGCCACCAACTGACATGACCGCTGTTGTTGATCAGTACGGCCGGGTCCATGGTGTCGAGAGGCTCCGCGTGGTGGATACGTCGATACAGCCGAACGTGGTACGGCGCCCAGCCAATGCAACGGCAATCATGATTGGCGAGCGTGCGGTCGAGTGGGTCAGCTGAGACGTGACGGCGTTGTTGGCACTCGGTGATCTCTTTTACGCGTGAGCGGCTGCGCGTTCGAGGGCCGTCCTTCCCCTAAGCCGAGGTGTAAGGAAAGCTGACGCACCTGATTCCTACCTTGGCAGCAGAAGCCCGAGATGGTATGGCAGAAGAAAAAGGAGAATATTATGAGCAAATCTCAGAATAGACCAGCAGCTAGCTCTTATACGGAAGCCAACCCGCAGCTGTATGCGTTTCTTGACTGGATGGCGCAGCAAGATGCCGATTATTCTCAGGCCTTCAGAACATACACGGAGATGGGCACGGGAGAAGGACAGGCCTTACCGATCAAATACCGGGAAATGATCATGACAGGCATTCTGGTGTTCATGGGACGCCGGGAGGGAGCCGAGGCCCATATCAAACGGGCGATTGAGCATGGGGCCACTAAACGCGAACTATTTGAAGCCGGACAGTCCGCGGCTGTGCCTGGCGGGGGGATCACGTTGGGATTATGGATGCAAATCCTCACCCAGCTCGATAGCGAAGGAGCTTTTAAGAAGGGATGACTCTAGCAAAAGGAGGGAAGAGCCATGTTAGAGGGAAAAGTGATTGATGCCGACGGGCATATCATCGAACCACCGGATCTGTGGTCACGCTACCTGGAGAACAAATACCAAGACCGGGCCATCCGCATGGAAAGAGATCAGGATGGAGTAGAATATTTTCTGATCGATGGCCGCCCATCGGCCAACCTGCGGGGAGTAGGTCCCGCCATAGGCGGGATCGGTCAACCCTATCAGGAGATTGCCACTTCAGGGACCTTCAGCTACTTCGACGGTCCCCAGGGCGCATACGATCCGTCCGCCCGCCTTAGCCTTATGGACGAGGAGGGGATAGATGCGGCCGTGATCTTTCCCTCTCTGGGTTTGACCTGGGAGGTGGAAGTAAAAGAGGCGGAGTTGGCGGCGGCCTATGCCCGGGCCTACAACAACTGGGTCATCGATTTCTGCAAAACGAATCCGCAACGACTTATCCCGGTGGCTCACATCTCACTGCTCGACATCAACGAGGGGGTCAAAGAGGTGCAGCGGGTGGCCAAACTGGGAGTAAAAGGGGCATTTATGCGTGCGGCTCCAGCCAGTCAGATTCCCTACTGGGATCGCGCTTATGATCCGTTCTGGGCGGCTCTACAAGAGGCCGGGATGCCCATTGGGTTTCACGTCTCCTTGAACGAATACTTCCTGGGCCATCAGTGGCAGATGACCGAGTCGGTCACCGCCGTTTCGAGTCCACTGCACGGATACCGCTTCAGTGTGGTGATGTTTGATGTGCAGGCCGCCTTTTCTGCCCTGTGTCAGGGGGCGGTATTTGATCGATTTCCGCACTTGAAGGTCTTGCTCTTAGAAACGGGTGGTGGCTGGATCGCCCATTTTCTGGAGCGGCTTGACGCTAAACATAAGCTTCTCAGTTGGAAGACGGGCCTCAAGAAGTATCCAAGTGAGTACTTCCACCGCCAGTGCTGGATCTCTTTTGATCCGGACGAGACTACTATTCCTGACATGGTCAAGCACTGTGGCGCTGATAAGTTCATATGGGCCTCGGACTTCCCCCACTTTGACGCCAGCCCGGTGGCAGTGGAGGAGACCAAAGCGGCGATCTCCTCACTGCCCGCGAGGGATCAACAACTGATTCTGGGGGATAATGTTGCGCAGATATATAATCTCTGAGCCTGCTGGCACCATGCTACGGAGACGGTGAGGGAGAAAAATGTCCAACGAGTTGCGAGTTCGTTCAGACTGTCTGCAACTCTACCTGTGTACACAAATGCCTTGTACCCAGAACCTTGTCCATCTAAAAATCCATGCAACCGATGTCGCAACCAGGGAGCTGAACGGACCAGAGCTAGCCCAAGCATTGCGCGGGCTCGTTGCCGAGAAGGGCTTGGGGGAGCAGGTGGAGGTGCGGGAGACCTGCTGCATGCGGGGGTGCCTGGTCGGTCCACGGCTCAATGTGGTCGGAACTGGAGGGTTCAAAGACGCGGTGCGCTATTTGCACTTGCCGGCCACAAAACGTCCCTTGCGCTGCGCCCCCTGGGGAGAAGTTGCCAGCGTGGAGGATCTATTGGATCGTCATGTACAGGGGAGGCCTCGCAGCCCGCGAGGTATCTGTTCTCTGCTCTTTCACTGCGCAGAATCAACATCAAGGCGCACAACAATATCCTGTAATGATGAAGAGGGGGCAGGATAGTGTTGCATAACCAGGGGATCATGACCAGGGACGATGTGATGGGGCGAGTCGGCCAAGCGTTCGACCTTGCGAAAGGCATCAAGCATAGCCCTGATGTCCACAACGGCAATAAACGGACGGTTGGTCTGCATATTTTCGTAAAAATGGCTGGCATCGGAGGCAAGCACAACATAACCCCGCTGGGTGTGGACCCGCACGACCTGCAGCCCTGCCGTATGTCCGTGCGCCAGGTGTAACGTTACCCCTGGCGCAATCTCCATGTCACCCTCGTACAATTCGAGTCGGCGCCTGAAATTGAGCCGCACTACGCCAACAATATCTTCCTCTTCGAAGCCGTGGCCGAAGTAGGGATACTGTATATAACGTCCGGTGGCAAAGGCGAGTTCGCGTTCCTGGAGGTGGAAGCGTGCGTGCGGTAGCTTGTGAAAATTGCCAACGTGATCGTAGTGCAGGTGCGTCAGAACGACATCACTGACCGCATCCGGGTCAATGTCGAGATGCCGCAAGCTCTCGATTGGACAGCGCAGGAATGTACGTTTCCGGCGAGCCGCGGTTTCCGCAGTGAACCCGGTATCAACCAGAAAGACGCGGTCCGGCCCGACAATGACCCAGGTAAAGTAATCCATCGGCATGGGCCCGTTGTGCGGGTCGCCACCAATAAAATGGTCCGCTCGCCGCGCGTCGCGGGTAGCATATCTGATGGCAAAAATCTTGTATTCGGGCAGCTTCTCAGCCATTGTCATACTCCTGACCAACGCAAACCCGGCATAGGCACGCTATGGATTAATGAGGGTCACGTCTGACTTTAGTCACGTCTGCCCTGCAAAAATGCCTCACGCCTCACAACCTGTGGTAACTTACTCATAACCTGTCGGAACCTTTCGTCATCTGGGCCATCATAAGCTCTAAGGGTCGCGCTTCTTGGTATCCCGCTGCAATGCCTCGCGTATGCGATCCTGATCGACGGCAATCTGTACGTCAGCACGCTCCTCCTGCAAGAGCATAGCCGCACGAGAATCGCGCTCGCCCCAGCCGCGGTTGAGCGCCGCGGTCAATTCATCCAAGGCCAGGTTCGCCATGGGCATAGGCACGTTCAGCTCACGGCCAACGGCAGTCGCGAGCGATACGTCCTTGTGCGCAAGGCGCAGGGCAAAGTCCGGGGGGTCGTATACCCCAGGCAGGAAATGGTTGGTCAGCGTATCGAAGGTTCGTGCGCGTCCGAGGGCGCCCTGACGCACGGCCTCCCAGAGGACCAACGGCTCTACCCCGGCTTTAACGCCCATGGTGAACGCTTCCGACATGGCGCGATTGAGCATGTAGCCTACACAGTTATGGACAAGCTTGGCCACGCTTGCCGCGCCTATCGGCCCCACATACCGGGCTTGGTCACCAATAGCATCAAGCAACGGCTTGTAGCGCTCAAAGATGCTCTCTTCGCCTCCCACCCAGATTGCCAGCTTGCCCGTAGCAGCACCACGTGGGCCACCGCTGACCGGCGCATCCAGCATATGGGCCTTGCGCTCGGCGAACACAGCATAAATACGGCGTACAACCGCCGGTGAGTTGGTCGATAAGTCGAAATATGCCCCGCTAGGACGCATGCTGGCAAGAAGACCATCCTCACCTAATGCGACTGTCTCCACTTCGGCCGGGCCAGGTAGTGAGGTAAACACCACCTCGGTAGCCTCGGCGACCTGCCTCGGTGTGTCAGCCCAGACCGCACCTGCGGCAAGATGAGGTGTAGCTACGTTGTGCTGCGAATCGTGAACTACCAGGCGATACCCGGCCTTCTGCAGATTCGTGGCCATCTTGCCACCCATGGTCCCAAGACCGATGAAGCCCACCTGCATGTTCGCCTCCATAGCGTGATTCCTACGGGTCTTTGCTAGCCGTGCTACTCCTGCTCTTCGAAGACGGTTTTTGCCAAGCCTGCCGCCGACACGGCGGTCGGCCATCCCGAGTAAAAAGCCAAGTGTGTGATCAACTCGCTGATCTCGTCTTTGGTCACGCCATTGCTCAGGGCACGATCAAGGTGACCGCGGAGTTGTTCGGGACGGTATAGGGCCACCAGGGCGGCAACCGTGATCAGGCTGCGGTCGCGCTTAGAGAGTCCGGGACGCTCCCATACGTCACCAAAGAGAACGTTTTCCGTGAGATCCATGAGCTTCGGCACTACAGACCGAAGCCTTTCCCGAGTTGCTGTCGACGATGATGTAGCCATGGGTTCCTCCTTTTTGCTATGTCAAGTTAAAAATTCCTGTCCTGTTATGATTAGCTACCCGTAGTTGTTTAGAGAGCAACTGTCAAGAGTTAAAATTGGCCAGATGCCAACGCTGCCACCGAGCATGCTATTCCACGGGTTTATCAAGTTTGCAGATCTCGCCAAACACCTGGAGGGTTTTTCACCAAGCGATGGACCCGGACAGCGACCGCTATACAGCTTTGGGCCTAACAATCGATTTCGGGTTTTCTACCAGGTGGCCGGAGAGGAGAGAGAGGTTCAAGTATTGGCCATCGGGGTGAAGGAGCGGAATAAGCTGAAGATCGGTAGAGAGGAAGTGAAATTATGAAAATCGCCTCATTGGCAGAAGTAAAAACCCGCTTCAGTTCGTATGTGAAGGCGAGCGAAGAGGGGCCAGTCATCGTCACGCGGAATGGGAAGCCAGTGGCGGCCTTAGTTGCGCTAGACGAGGAGGAGGACCTCGAGAGGCTCGTTCTGGCCTATACGCCGAAGTTTCGTGCGATCTTGGAAGCCTCTCGCAAGCAGGTCGAGGGCGGGGAGGCAATCGGCCATGCGGATTTCTGGGAGCAAGTGGAAGGGGAGTCCATGCAAGAAAGGCCGCGGGGAAAACGGACGCGGGTGGCCTAACTCTACACTGGTCACGCCAAGGCAAGCCCGAAACCTTAGGAACTAGGAGAAATCTCATGAACTTAACTGTCCTTCACGCTTGGTCATTCCCGGATGAGCAGCTTCTGAGTCTAGGCGGTCGAGTTGCACTTATCATAGGTGTGGGAATTGCATGGGGCTTTTTGCCTCTGGTGGCTCCACTATTGGCAAAACTTGTCTAAGCAGTGGTTAATAGTCTAAGAAAAAGGGAGAACCCCGTGCGGTCGGTTGATATTATCTCGGGAAATACGCGCTGCTCATTATATGGGCATCTAACCAACGCGCTGGAGCGGGACGGCCTTCTGCATCGGCCGTCCCTCAGCTTGCGGCGTTGTGCGGCTATGGAGTTGTGAAAATGCCTAGACGAGCATCGTTGGTGGCGGTCATCTTCTCACGGCATCGGGCGGCTTCGTCCCTGAAGATGGGTCCCCCGCCTACCTTGAGGTGAGGCTGCCAGAACTGAAGACTCCGAGCCAAGCCGAACAGCTGACAAAGGAGGTCCTCGCCCAAGGCGCCGATGCCATCAAGATCTTCACTGGTTCATACCTAGGCCAGGACAGGGTTGCACTGATGCCCCTGCCTGTCATCAAAGCCGTCACCACAGAGGTCCATCGGCACCAAAAGCTGGTGTTGGCGCATCCCCAATCACTGCGAGGAGTTGAACTCGCTCTCAACGGTGGGGTTGACGTCCTCGCGCACACAGCCCCCCAGGGTGGGGCCTGGCCCGAGGTAATGGTCGAAGGCCTGGTCCAGAACGGTGTTGGTCTCATTCCCACACTTAAGCTCTGGCGGTTCGAGCTGACCCGGGCCGGGGTCCCCTGCGAAGCCACGGCTCGTTTCCAGGCTATGGGTGTCGAGCAACTGCGTACCTTTGCGGCTGCCGGGGGCGATGTGCTCTTTGGTACCGACGTTGGCTATATGACCGACTACGATCCGACTGAGGAGTATCAGCGGATGGTCGAGGCCGGACTGAGCTTCGAACAGATCCTGGCCTCCCTCACTATCAACCCGGGCCGATACTTTGACAACGCTGCTCTGAAGGGAAAAGTGAAGTCGAGAAGGAGTGCTGATCTGGTGATACTGGCCGCAGACCCGAGGAGCGACGTTGGAAATTTCGCTAGAGTCCGATACACGATTCGCGCGGGAAAGGTCATCTATGAGAGTCCTCAACGGCGATAGACGCCGCACAATTGCTGTTAGGCAACTATCTGAAGGAGAGCCTAAAATGATTATCTGAGAGGCTCACTCTACTGATGCTGTAGGAATAGAAGTCAAATCTTTTACAGTGTGAGCATGTCGCCTGATGAGTACATTCCAGGCCGGATTTGGCTCAAGGAGCCTATATCACTCGCCTGCCGTACCCGGAGGAGCGTCAAGCGAGCATCCTACAAGCCTTGGGGACTTCTCTGCCCAGCCAGAGGAAAGTGGGAAGAATGTAGGCAGACGCTTTGCTCTCCTCTTTGCTCAATATTGTCAGTGAAGTTAAAAAGTTATACTCTGAATCTTACTCAACTAAAGGAGGAAGACCTGTCGGTGTCATCAACCCATGAAAGAAGGCTATATCAACCTATATAGTGATACCCAGACCCGGCCAACGTCTGAGATGCGGCGAGCCATGGCTGAGACCGAGGTCGGCGACGAGCAGCACGGGCTTGACCCCACAGTCAATCGGCTCTGCTCGCAGGTGGCGGATCTCCTCGGCAAAGAAGCTGCGGTCTTCCTGCCTTCCGGCACCATGTGCAACGAAATTGCTATCCTTGTACACTGTGGGCCGGGCGACGAGATCTACGCTGACCGCACCGCGCACATTATCAACTACGAAGCCGGGGGACCCGCTGCGCTCGCGGGTGCTTGCATGTACCCGTTGGACGGCAAGCGCGGTATCTACTCTGCTGACACCCTTTGCGCAGCGCTTCGTGAGGAGAGCCGTTATGGTCCACGTCCTCGTCTAGTCGAGGTCGAGCAGACGTCCAATTTGGGCGGTGGAACGGTCTGGCCTCTGGACAATATCCTGCAGGTGGCGGAGGTTGCGAAGTCACGAGACCTTACCTTGCATATGGACGGCGCTCGTCTCCTCAACGCCGTGGTGGCATCCGGCGTGTCCGCGCGTCGGTTCTCTGAGTCCTTTGACAGTGTGTGGATTGATCTCAGCAAGGGACTCGGCTGTCCCGTAGGGGCTGTACTTGCGGGCTCACACAGCTTCATCCGTGAAGCCTGGCGCTGGAAACAACGCATGGGTGGGGCCATGCGACAAGCAGGGATTCTCGCCGCGGCCGGCCTCTTCGCCCTTGAGCATCATGTCGACCGGCTGGCCAAGGACCACATGAACGCATGTCGGTTCGGTGAGATTGTTTCACAATGTAAGGGCGTACGCCTTGCCTCCGAGACCGTTGAGACGAACATCATCTTCGTTGACGTCTCAGAGGCGGGCATTTCCGCCCGTGAGGTGAGCGCCCGCCTCGAAGAGCGCGGTATAAACATTGGTGCCTTTGGCGATGCCATATTGCGTGCGGTAACTCACCTGGATGTGAGCCGTGAGCAGGTAGAGGAGGCTGGACGCGCGTTCGTGGCGATCATGAAAGAACTTGGAGGATGACGATTGTAAAAGTCAATCTGAACCTTGCCCTATGGGACATGCTCGGTTGTTATAGCGGACGCTCTGAACGGAGCATTCTTTAGGTGCTACTACCCAACAGGAGGACAGAAAGATGCGTTTTGACGGCAAGGTCGGACTGGTAACGGGGGCGGGCTCGGGAATCGGGCGCGCAACGGCCATTGGGTTTGCCCAGCGCGGGGGCACAATCGCGGTTGCCGACATCAATGAGGAGAACGCGAACAAGGTTGTTGCCGAGATCAAGTCGGCAGGCGGAAAAGCGCTTGCCATTGTTGCCGACGTCACCCGGTCGGCGGATATCGACAGGATGATTGCACAGACCACAAGCGAGTTAGGTCGGCTCGACTTTCTGCACAACAACGCGTTCGGCCTGCCAGCCGCACAGGCGAGCATCCAGGTCGCAGCGCGCACGGCGGATGTGGAGGACGGTGTGTGGGACCACATGATCGACCTCGGTTTGACAGCCGTATTCCGCGCCATGAAGCGGGCCATCCCTGAGATGCGCGCGCACGGCGGCGGTGCAATTGTGAACACCGCATCTATTTCTGGGTTACGCGCCGACTACGGCATTGCGGCCTATAACGCCGCTAAGGCGGGCGTGATCAATCTCACGCGCGTTGTTGCCATTGAGTATGCGCGTCACGGAATCCGGGCGAATTGCATCTGTCCGGGGGCAATCGATACCCCGTTGCTTGCGCCCGCGCTGGAGCAGCCGGGATTTGCCGATAAGTTCAATGAGGCAATCCCCATGGGGCGGCTGGGACGGCCAGAGGAAATGGCGAACGTTGTGCTGTTCCTTGCCTCTGATCTTGCCTCGTTTGTGACCGGGGCCGCGTTTGTTGCCGACGGCGGTCAAACTGCCAAGACGGGCAGCCCCTCGTTTATGCCCGAGTGAGGGGATATTCTGCCCCGCAGTATGAGTAAACTCAACGGCAAATTGCTCTATACAACGAGTGGCTGGCGAGAACCATTGCACTGGAGTGCTGGTTGGACTATGCTCGTGACCATATTGCATCGGAGCGAACCAAATAAAAGGAGGATAGTATGGCAGACAAGAGTACAGAGACCTTAATCCAGGAAGTGATTGATAAGGAAGCAATCCGTAGCCTGCCCCTACGGTATTGCCACTGCGTGTGGCAAAAGGACCTGGAGGGATATGTCAACCTCTTTACCGAAGACGGCTCGTTCTCGACCGATGATCCCAGCCTGCCCGGAGCGCAGGGACGAGAGGGGCTACGCAAGATGATTGGTGGGGGGCTGGACACGGCGAAGCCGCGGCCGTTCATTCATAACCATGTGATTGAGCTCCTCGGATCGGACCAAGCCAAAGGGACGTGTTATGTGGAGGTACGTCTGCAGCGGGAGGGCAAGAAGTGGTTGATGATGGGTTGGTATGATGATGAGTATGCCAAAGTCGGCGGGGAGTGGAAGTTCAAGTCACGCCATATCACCACCGACTCCTTTGGGCCGGCAAGCGAGAGCTAGAGGCGAGTGTAGAGCAAGCCAGGGAGGATATATGGCGCGACCGTTCGATCCGATTTTAGTCGAAGTAATCAGAAACCAGATTGCGGCAATCACCGAGGAAATGACGCTCACCGTCTACCGCACCGGTCGTTCGGGCATGTGCAAAGTCGGCGATTTTGCTACAGCCGTGTGCGATCGCCAGGGCCGTATTGTTGGTGAGGGTGGCTCCCCGTATCAGATGTGTGTCTTTATCGACACCATGGAGAATGTACTGGCCAAACACGGGGAGTCGCTGACCCCCGGCGACATTATCCTTGCCAACGATCCTTACTGCGGCATTTCCCATATGCCGGATATCACGTTGATTGCGCCCGCCTTCTGGCAAGAACACCTTGTGGGCTTCTTGATCTCCTATTCACACCACACCGATGTTGGCGGCCGCTTTGCGGGAGGAATTTCCAGCCTGTGCCAATCCAGCTTTGAGGAGGGCGTTCGTATTCCCATGCTAAAGCTGTATGAGGCGGGGAGGCGGAACAACACGCTGCTCGATCTGATTGTAGCCAATGTGCGCACGCCTGAGGAGTGGGAGGGGGACGTTGATGCCAAGGTGGCCAGTTGCTGGAAAGGCCAGGAGCAGCTCGCGAAGCTGCTCGACAAATACGGCATGGAGCAATTCGATGCCACCTGCGACTACCTTGTCGAGTACGCCGAACGTGCCACCAGAGCCGCCATTCGACAAATCCCTGCGGGAGAGTATCGAGAACAGATGCTGTTTGAGGACGAGAATGAGGTGACGGGCGGCCCCGTTCCGCTGGACGTAGTGATTCGCATCGAAGACGATCATGCCACGGTCGATTTGTCGACCAGCCCCCCACAGGTCAATGCGTCTATTAACGCGCCCTTAGTGTCGACCAAATCCATGACCCGCGCACCGTTCAAATCGATTGTGCCGAGCGACGCCATTACTAATAGCGGCTTTGCTCGGGCAATTGATGTCATTGTGCCGCCCGGTACGTTGCTCAATCCCCGGTATCCGGCTGCGGTGGGCGGCCGAGCCTCTCTTATGATGGCGCTTAGCAATATGGTGTATCGGGCCATTGCCAAGGCCCTGCCAGGAAGACTGGGCGGGGTTGGCGAGGGGGCGGATATGCTCCACTTCAGCTGCCACAGCGAGGGCAGATATCAATCTTTTATGGACGTGTTCTTCGGGGGCTGGGGTGGACGGCCGCAGGTGGATGGCATCGATGGAGCGTCACCGCTGGTGATGGGGGGTGGCTATGGGTCGATGCCAGCGGAACTGCTCGAACGTGAGTATCCGGTCATTATCGAGGGGTTTGGCTTTGTGCCCGATACCGAGGGAGCAGGCCAACACCGCGGGTCCGTATCTGTCTATCGGGAGTGGCGTTTTCGGCAGCCGGCTGAGGTCTTGCTGCGCACGGTTGGCCTGCGCGGCGCTGCAGGCTTAGCCGGAGGCGGACAGGGTGGCGACGCGGTGAACATTCACTTGTCAGGCGAGCAAAAAACCATACTGACCCCTCAGGCCCACGTTCATCTCCAGGTACAGCCGGGCGATCGGGTCTACCATAAAGTCCATGGTTCCGGGGGATATGGCGACCCCTACGAGCGGGACGCCGAATTGGTTGTGCGCGATGTTGCCGAGGGCAAAGTCTCGCTGGACAGGGCGTGTGAGGTCTACGGTGTTGTCATCGATCCTGAGACGTTGACCCTTGACCGCGAAGGGACGCTTGACCTCAGGAACAGACAGAAGCCAAGCCTAGCCGCGGCGGCGGACTAAAACAATTTGCAGTCGCATTTGCTCATATAACGGGGCGGTATGCCCCCTCACCCTAACCCTCTCCCCCGCTGGGGGAGAGGGAAACAGACGCGTAAGCGGCTGTGGGTGAGGGGGAGACCTGTGGCAGGGTCACATAAAAACTGCTCTAGTCAGCAGCAATTGGATACGAAGGGGACACCGGGATGCGGGTTGGATTTGATATTGGCGGAACTTTTACTGACGTTATTGTGCTGAAAGATGATGGCAAGATGGATACGGCCAAGGTGCTGACCCTGCTCGACCGGGTGGGAGAGGACATTGTTGCGCATATTCGCCAATCAGACACCCCTGGACACATCGATAATTTTGTCCACGGAACCACCATTGCCTCCAATGCCGTGATCGAAGGCACAACCGCACCCACCGGGTATATTACCACCCGCGGCTTCCGCGACGACCTGGAAATGCGGGGTGAGCGGCGGCCGAATCTCCAGGACCCCAACTGGGTCAGAACCCCTCCGCTTGTCCCGCGCCAGCTGCGCCTGGAATTGAACGAACGCATTCTCGGGGACGGGACGATCGAGCGGCCGCTGGATGTCGAAGAGACGCGCCGTGTCATTCGCCTGCTTGCGGGGTACAACGTTGAGGCGATTGCGGTGTGTCTGATTAATTCCTACCTGAATCCGGCGCATGAGCAGGAAGTTGGCAAGCTGATTTTTTCCGAGCTGGGGTCCAAGGTCGTGGTGTGCCTATCCTCTGATATTTATCCGCAGATCCGCGAGTACGAGCGAGCCAGTACCACCGTCATCAATGTCTCGCTGATTCCGGTGGTGGGTCGCTATCTCGACCAGATTGAGAAACATGTATTGGACTACAGCCCCAGACTATTGGTCATGCAGTCAAACGGCGGCATTATGTCGTCAGAAGTCGCCAGACAAAAGCCGGCATATATAATCGAATCGGGACCGGCTGCTGGCGTGTTGGCCGCAGCGCGGCTGGGCAGGGAAGCGGGGTTGGACAAGGTGCTCTCGTTCGACATGGGCGGCACAACGGCCAAAGCCTGTCTTGTAGAAAACGGGCAGCCGTCCGAAAAAGCGGCGGGTGAAATAGGCGGCGGCGGCAACGTCACAACCCACCAATTCTATAAAGGCGGTCACGCACTGCGGGTTCCATCGCTAGACATTGTGGAGGTGGGAGCTGGCGGCGGCAGTATTGCCTGGATCGACAATGGCGGCGCATTGCGTGTGGGGCCGCACAGTGCTGGGGCCGAGCCCGGGCCGGTGTGCTATTCCCGGGGCGGCAGCAAACCAACGGTGACCGATGCCAACGTTGTGAGTGGCTATATGAATCCTACGGCAATAGCCGGTACCATGATGCGCATTAACCGCGCCGCAGCGTGGGAGGCCATCAAGAGCCACATTGCCAACCCTCTTGGACTGGATACCTATGAGGCTGCGTACGGCATTACGCAGATTGCCAATTCGGCTATGATGCGCGCCTTACGCGCGGTATCCACCGAGCGCGGACGAGACCCGCGTGACTTCACCCTGGTTTCCTTCGGCGGAGCGGGACCGATCCATGCCGCCGCCCTGGCGGACGACATGGAGATTGCCAAGGTCTTGGTCCCGGTGTTTCCGGGTCTGTTCAGTGCGTTGGGGCTGTTACTTGCCGATTACCGCCATGACTACATCCGCAGTGTTGTGACTCTGCTTACCGCCATCGATCCGAGCACAATCCTGGAGCACTATGACGAGATGCAGCGGGTTGCCCGGGATATCATGCAAGGCGAGGGAGTTCCCAGCGAGAGGGTACGCTTTGAGCACTATGTTGATCTCAAATATAGTTACCAGCTCCAGGAACTCAGTATTGCGTTCCCCGCCAGCACTAACGCAGGGAACCTCTTGATACAACTGGCAGCGCGGTTTCGCGAGGCCCATGAGCAGGCGTTTGGGTATAATACCGACGATCCCATCGAACTGGTAAGCCTCCGGCTGAGAGCGTTGGCCACGGTTGGGGATATGCGGTTTGCGGACCTGGGTGCCACGATTACATCCTTGTCCGACGCCAGCGCCCCAATCGAGCCAAGAGAAGCGTTCTTCGGCCCACGTCACGGTCTGTTGAAGACCACAGTGTGCCGCAGGGCCGATATCACCGGTGTTCATGAAGGATCACTTGACGGGCCACTCATTATTGAGGAGCCAGACACCACGGTCGTGGTTCCACCGGGATGGGCCGTCAGCCGAGATGAGTATGGAAGCCTGGTTTTGATCAAGTCCGATTGAGATGGGATTAATCCGAACACTCGTACACCCATACCTTATTATCCCGTTATCCCGGGAAACGGCTCAATTTCTGGTCTTTCATTATCGCGTTCGCGTAGTTGCTGGTAACCTATCCCCCGAACTATGGAGGAACATATATGTCTGATGCGCTCTCTACAGATAAGGCTATCCTCTCCGTGCCACATCCTTTGCACCCACTGACGCGGAGCGAGATCGAGAAGGGTATTGCGGTTCTCAATGAGTCGGGTCAGCTGACTGGCCGAGTCTCCTTTTCGAGTGTGAGTCTGGTTGAACCCCCTAAAGAGGTGGTCAAGATATTCGTAACGAATGATCCAATCTCGCGAGTCTTGCGCTTCCTTGGCGTTGATGAGCACCATAACAATAGCTTTGATGCACGGATTGACGTCAGCAAGGGAGAACTGCTCGGAATCCGACGGAAAGCAGGCGCGCAATCCACCCTACGGGGGACGAGATATGATCCGGGCCACAAAAATCACCAAGGCAGATGCGGTCTGGCAGCAAGCTGTCAGAAAGCGCGGCGTTGAGGACTTTGACCGGGTTCAACTCGACATGTGGCCGGGCAGTGGCCCTGTGCTCGACGGTGTTGACGCAGCGCATCGCTTGGTGAGAACGATTGCTTTCCTTCGAGAGGATGCGACCGATAACGGCTACGCTCGACCGCTCCATGGTATCATCGCCCATGTGGACCTCACAGAAGAGCGGGTTGCGTATCTGGAAGACCACGGCGTAACCCTCATACCACCTGAGGGGGGTCGGTATGAGGCTGCGCATCAAGCCTCGCTTCGTACCGACCTAAAGCCCATTGAGATTACCCAACCCCAAGGCCCAAGTTTCACTGTTGATGGCTATGCGGTGGCCTGGCAGAAGTGGTCCTTCCGTGTAGGCATGCACCCGCAGCACGGTCTGGTGCTGTACAACTTATGTTATAACGATGGGGGCGAAAACCGCTCCATCCTCTATCGCGCGTCGCTGGCCGACATGGTGGTGCCGTATGGCGACAGTGATCCTATGCATACCTGGAAGCACGTCCTCGACGCCAGCGAAGCAGCAATTGGCAACCTGGCCAACTCCCTCAAACTTGGGTGCGATTGTCTTGGGGAGATCTATTACTTCGACATCAACACGATCACATATAATGGTTCCGCACGTACGGTGGAGAATGCCATCTGTATGCATGAAGAGGATTATGGCGTCCTGTGGAAGCATATGGATATTCATTCCTTGACCACCGAAGTCCGTCGCTCGCGGCGTTTGGTTATCAGTTCTTTCTTCACTGTTGGCAACTATGAGTATGGCTTTCTTCTGGTATCTGTATATGGATGGCAATATTCAGATGGAGGTCAAACTCACCGGTATTGTTGGTGTCAGCGCCGTTGAGACGGGTGCCGAACGTCCCGAGTTTGCGCCGCCTGATTGCCCCCAATCTTGCCTCCCCCATTCACCAGCATCTGTTCTGCTTCCGGCTTGATTTCGACCTGGATGGCGAAGACAACTCTGTCTACGAAGTTGACGTTGAGCCCCTTCCGCAAGGTCCTGACAATCCCCATGGGACACAATTTCATGCCAAGAGCACGCTCTTGCAATCTGAGACTGAAGCGCGCCGAAATATTGCCCCACAGGCAAGCCGGAGCTGGAAGATTGTCAACCCCCAGCGTTTGAACCGGCTTGGCGTACCAGTTGCCTACAAGCTTGTTGCCGGCGCAACGCCAACGCTCTTTGCCAACAAAGACTCCTATGTTGGTCAGCGGGCAGGATTTGCCCAGCATAATCTCTGGGTCACGGCTTTTGCTGCTGATGAACTTGGTGCTGCAGGCGATATGACTCCGCAAAGCCCGGGCGGTGAAGGACTACTCGCATACTCACGCGGGCGCAATATCGAGAATACGGATGTTGTTGTGTGGCATACGTTTGGCGCAACGCATATTCCCCGGCCCGAGGATTGGCCGGTGATGCCTGTTGAGTATGCCGGTTTCACCCTCATGCCGGTTGGTTTCTTTGCCCGGAATCCGGCCTTGGACGTGTCACCCAGCAAATCAGGCTGTGCGTAAGCATAACCTTGACATCACTCCAGCGCTTTGACGGCATGAGTAGCGCGCCTTGGATGCAAAATGCCCTTGGCATGCAGGGGCCGCAGCAAGCGTTGTACGGGATGTTTCAGTGGGGACTGTTCGACCGCTTCCCGCAAATTAAGGTGGTCCTACTCGAATCAGGGGCGGGTTGGATTGGCGCAGCGCTGGATCGCATGGACACAACCTATGAAACCAGTCTGGGTGATAGCGTCCCACTCAAAGAAAAACCCAGCACATATTTTAGGCGTCAATGTTGGATTTCCGGCGACCCGGACGAACGGGCGCTGGCCTATATTATTGATTATGTAGGCAATGATCGCTTTTTCTGGGCTACTGACTATCCGCACTTTAACCAGGCAACACCCAAAACGCATTGGGTGGCAAACGCTGAATGCGCTGAGGCTGAGGCATAAACAATGAGTAATCAACCTGACCGTATTTTTTTCCGCCCCATGACCGTGGCTGATATTGGCGTGGTCCCGATCGGTCACCAGGGCGAACCCAGTGAGGTACGACAGCGAGTTGTCGATCTAGGTTCGAGTGCCATCCTGGCCTTTGACGGCGAGCAGCACATAGGGCAACTTCAGTTCCGCCGCTATGAGCCAGGCACCCGCTCGCCCGATGGCTTATGGGATCCGCTGTACTGGGCTGACTTCGCCGGCCACGCTCCCGATCTGCCCGCTCACACGCTCTGCGTATTCTGTTACCATGTTGGGCAGCTCGACAATACCGACGCCCGCAACCCTCGTTACCAGGGCCGCGGGATTGGCCTGCGCCTGCTTGACCACTTCCTCGATTGGGCAACACAGGCCGGCTTCGCCGCTGTGGTTGCCAAAGCTGTCCCGCCTCCACGCCCCATAATGGCCTTAATGGGTGGCCAACCTACCAGCGCTTACCAGGCACGAGGCTTTGAGATTATATCTAGCTGGGTCGATCCCGAGTTGCAGACCCTGGTCAAAGATGGGGGACTCATTCCCGACGGTGTTAGCCCGGACACAGCCGCCCGAGTGAGCTGCTGTGTCCGTCGACTACATTGAGGCAGGGCAAAGGTTGCTTTGCTGATAGCCAGCCTCCACTTGCTTAACTTGGCCGAGGCCACACCTTGGGAACGGCAGTGGCCAGCCACTTTACCAGAGCTGCATTCATCTCGACGGGCTTCTCCTGAGCCAGCCAATGGCCTGAGCGAATTGTTTCTTCTGTCAGGTTGCGACAGTAGGTACGCATGGGCTCGGCAAGTCGCGACTGGGTACACTCACAGACATAATCGTACTGCGCAGCAAGAAATAACACCGGCATGTCGAGGTAGCCGTTGTTCTGAGCCTTTTGGGCGTAGTCGGCATTCGCGGCGTGATTCATGTACCACGAGGACGGACCAAAAAATCCGTTACGCTGCAACGCCGCTACATAGGCGCTAAGATCTTCCTCAGTTACAATGTCTTCGTCCCGTGGCAGGTCGGGGGTATCGCTCCTACCAAAAAAGCCGTGATTGCGACGAGCCGTCGACGTTATGGCCGGCTTCCCCTCGCCTTCCGGGCTGCCTTTGCGGAAAGCCAGCTTGAGGAATTTATGGACGTTTGCATCCATGGGCGCAATGGCTTGGTCAAAACTCTCTTCGTAGTAACGCTGGTAATCCCACTGGCCCGCCGGGAACTCACTCTCAGGATAGACGTTGCGATCAACCAGGGTAAGCGTATGCTCCAGGCCGCGTTCGAGCGTATAGTAAGGAACACACAAATTCGCCACGGCATGGCAGCGGTCAGGATGGTGACTGGCAACATTCCATACCACCGGGCTGCCCCAGTCATGTCCCACCCATACGGCTTTCTCCCTTCCCAATGAGTCTAACAAGGCGATCATGTCGCCCACAATGAGTTCCTGGGCGTAATCACTGTGCTGGTTGTACACGGAAGAGCGCCCATAGCCCCGCATGTCCGGCGCAACCGTACGAAAACCTAGCGCGGCCAGGGCGGGGAGTTGATGTCTCCAGCTAATGGAAAGCTCAGGCCAACCGTGGGCAAAAATAATGAGGGGCCCATCAACGGGTCCTGTGGCAAGATAGAAGGTTGTATGCGAATCCGTTTTGGTTGTGTGCTCTGTGATTGACATGGACGGTCTCCTTTACTCAGCGCACGAGGCTGCCAGGCTGGAGAGTGCCACCCGACGGCGCCCTTCGCGCATGTCATTGCGATCAAAACCATTGGTGAGATACCCAAATGAGATGCCTGTAGCCGGATCAGCCCAGCCACTCTGACCACCAAAGCCGGGGTGTCCGAATGCCTGCGGTGAATTCGTGCGTCCAAACCCGCGCAGGTTGGCCTTGCCATCCCCGCCGGCCACTGCTATCCCCAAGGCACGATTCGCCAGGTGGCCCAGATAGGGGTCCCGCAAATCTCCAGTGCGGACGCGTCGCGCCTCATGCAACATTTCGGGCTGCCAAATCTGTGTCCCGTCATGGGCGCGTCCGTTGTTCAGCAAGGCCTGATAGAAAAGGGCGATGTCACCAGCAGTCGTGATACAACCAGCCGAGGGTGATCCTGCTTGTCTGGTCACAGTTTCGTTGAGTTCCAGAACCCCCGCCTCATTGATTGCGCTTGTGGTGGCACCAAAGCCTTTGATTCCCATTTTTTCATAATCCTCGGCAGTCAGTGCTTCTCCGACCCAGACAAGGTCCGCGACCTGGTCGTTGCCGGAAGGGGAAAGTCCCAGTCGCAGCTCTGGCAGTCCCAGGGGTTCAGCAATACGCGTACGTACAAAGTCGCTCAGACTCTGGCCACTGATTTTCTCGACAATGGCGCCAACCGGCCAGAAGTTCGCGGAAATATGATAGACGAATTTCTCGCCCGGCGTATGGTCCAGTCCCCACTGGGCAAAGCGGTTCAGCCGTTTCTTTTGATCGGCCCATTCCTTTTGCCAATGGGGGGCATAGGGGATTGCCGAGGTGTGGACAAGCAATTGTTCCACCGTCACAACATCTTTGCCGTTTGTAGCAAATTCTGGAATGAAATCTACAACGCGATTGTCCGGGCGTAGTTTACCCTCCTGCATCAAGAGCCACGCCGAAGCTGAGGTAATAGCCTTGGTCGAAGACATGATAACAAAAAAGGTCTCATTGGTTGCTGGCTTCTCCTGCCCGCCTTGTACGGCCCGGCCGAAGGTCTGCATAGCGCCGATCTTGCCGTTGCGAGCAATGGCCACCTGAGTCGCCGGAAGCAAGCCTTCTTTGACCTCCCGCTCGGCACGCTCGAATAGGGCTTGCACCTTCTCCGGGTTCAGACCGATCTCCGCAAGACTGTTGGCAAAAAAGTGTGCTGCTGGCATCTGGTTGTCCCTCCCTGTATTTGCTCCGGGGATTATAACTGGAAGAGTCCGGATAAAAAAGGAGCTGGGATGAGAGTCGACAAGAGAGACGCTTGAGTTGCCAGATCGAAGCTCCTTTCTTAAGCGTGTCTGTGCTACCGTACAAACGCAGCAGTAAACAAGCCAAAATCGGCAACAACAATGCGCGCTCGATCCAATCGGGCTTTTTGCTTAGTTGCCTCTGCCCCAGATGCAGCCCGCTTTTAAGCTCTTCGAATACTACTTCTACACTCCAACGAGAGTGGTAATAACTGAGCAGCATGCCCGTGGTTGTTTCTGTGAGATTGGTCATGATCGAAGGAGGTAAGGATAAAACCTCAAATTAAATACCAATATTAAAGACCTCACCCTCTATACTCCGTGATCAGACATCCATACCCGTCTCAGAGCGGAAGCGAAACGCTCCGGGCGGCCCGCAACCGTCTTGGTCTGCGAAGCTATTGAAACATGACTTGTGGAACGGGAAAAAGTGGCGCTGCACCACGCCATCGTCCACTACGCCCAAGCGGTTGCCGACACTTCCGCCGATCTGGACTCGGATGTGGAAAAAGCCGCGGTGGAACATCTCAAAGCCTAGCGTGACAGACAACACTTCTTGTACTTGCGTCCGCTACCACATGGGCATGGGGCGTTACGACCCGTCTTGTTTCTCGCCCTTGATACGATGGCATCCCCGCGTCTATACGATTTGAGAAAACTTTGGGCCTGGGTGTCTATATGTACGCTCGCACCTTTTTTCTTTGACAGATTAAAAAAGTTTTCGATATTCTTGACCATATTGACAGCATCTGCTTCGTCCTGTGACAGCAGAGTAAAGCCAAGGTCGAGCGTTGCAGGTGTAGGATTTTCATCGAGCATTTTGATAATTCGTCCTAAATCGGTCGTCTCGAAGCGCGCCAAAAATCCGGGAGGGGTCCGGTCACCTGGAAAATTCTCACGTCTAACGGTCATAGCAGCTTCGAGGTCTGCTGATATGTCATCATGGAAGTATTCCAAGTGATGCTCGTCCTTCCTCCACAGGTTGTTTTTTATATGATACGAAAGAATCACCAATTCGTTGGGTGCGAGTAGTTGATCAGAATAATTGACGCGCCGGTTTATGTAGCTGAGCAGCCAAAGCGGCGATTGTAGCATTTCCGTCATCGCATCAAGCGTAAACACATCCATGACGAACGGGGGATGTATCACATCGGTTCTTTCAGATTGAAGGAATGCCCGTGCCTGAAAACTCAGTGCCGGGTAGTGATCCGAAACGACGCATAATATGTATATTTCTTTGATTTCGTGTGAAATGAGGATTTCGTTCGATTCGGAGTCCTTAAACCTGTACCCTTCATCAATTAAAAACTTCGCGTCTCTATAGCCTTGGTTATAGGAGTTCTGGACACTCTTTTTGAAATCCTCCTTGATTTGCCCATCGTTCCCTTTCCTTGCCTCTAACGTCAATTGCTTCGACTTTGCTTGAAGCACGATGGCTCGATCACCGAAAAGCACCAGCACGTCGATCTCGCCGGGTTCCCTCCCTCTTGCTCCAAATATATTGACGTTCGAGTAGACATTTTCTTTTCCAAAGACACTCTCCAGACGCTCTCGACAGAACTCTTCGGTAAACCGACCCCTGTTCTGCGCAGCGATGTCTTTGTATTGGCGGTCTTTACGCATCCAATAAATCGGAGACTCATATATCGCCACGACCAGACTGAATTGTTGAAAGAGAATGAAGGAATCGTCGTTGTAACGGATTAACGGTGTTGCATTTGTAACGTTGAAATCGTTAATTGCCTGAAAAGTTGTGTGGTCTTTTGGCGAGACCGTAAACGCAGTCAAAATCTTCCCAACGGCGGACGCATCCATGTTGGTACGGTCCGCCACTTCACGGACGGTAAATATGTAACCCGCCAGAATAAGCAGAGGCCATTTGTCAGAATGTATTGTCCTGATTTTCGTCACCTTTTCGTCCTGAATCTTTTGAACCGCATTTGCTACGTCTCGAACTCTCTCGATAGAAAACCCTTTAGTGGCTTCAAGCCATCTGTTGTCTCTGGCATACTTCCGAGGGGTCAAGTCACGATATTGAAAACTGTAAGCCGACTCGCCTTCGTAAAATATCAGCGCCCGCAGCATTTCCCCTGTACCGAATTGTTTGAAAATGTTCTCCGAAGTGCTTTTTGTGCCTGGTTCGCGATCTGCTGTCGCTGACATGGAGACGTGTAGTTCTTTGAGCAAGGTTTCAGTTTTGTCTAAATACTGCTGGAACACTGAAGGATCGGGAAATGTGTAATCAATATCCTCTTTTACGAGGAGGCCGATGAGAGTAGATATCTCCGTTCTGATTAAGCGGTCAGGAGAATATAGAGGCCGCATGTCGTCGGCCGTCATTTTCTCCCTATAGAAGACCATATTGTGTTTGAAGCAGAGGCAAGCGATTGCGTGAGCATAACCCGGCGACACGCATAGCCGTGCAAGGTCGTCAAATATTTCTTGTTCTTGTCTCATATGATGGCTCCTTTCTACACCGCCGAGGGCCAAAGTGCCACCGCTTTGTATCAGAAGTCATGATGCGACGATGATTACCTTATTGGCCTTGGCTGCTTCGTCCGCCGCGTAGACGGCGGCCTCAAAGGCTGTCCAGGCTTTTGCGCGAATGGCGGTTGCTTTCTGGTGCAGGCTCTCCGCCTTCCGATCTCCGTGGAACAAATTGTCGATCAATAACTGCTGCTCGCTCAGAGACGGGAGCGGTAGCGGAAAGCTTGCAACTTCTTTGCTATTGATCGAGGCAAGATTCGTCGTGTGTTTGGCCTTGGACCGAAAATAGGCTTGTCCATAGGATGAGTTAATCACCGAAAGAACAAACTCAGGGATGATCTCTGACGCGTCCATCCGAGCCCGTAGAACATGATTCTGATGGACGCAATGGGGTATTTCGTTTCGCCAAATGGCTCCACGTCCGACGAGATCAGCGCTGTTCCCTTCACAAAGAAGGACATCGCCATCTTCTAAGCGATATTTGATCATATCCTCGTCTGGGACATTGATCATCTTTATCTCCCCAAGATCGAGCCGTGACCGTTGGACGTTGGCAACTCGCAGATAGGGACGCGGATGCGTACCGGGTCGATTAGCAGGGGATTTCTGTAGTCCGTAGCTGACCTTTCCCACAGTCCCTAGTTCAACAATCGGAAATTCGGGCTCTTTCTCTTCAATATGCAAGGCCGCGCGAAGAATACCCTCATGGCTCCAACGGTCAAGGTCCTTGAAGGAGGCGACGAAGACGGGGCGGTCGGGAAGCGGCTTGGGCGGTTCGAAGCCAAGCGCCGCCTCGAAGGCTTCTGTCGCTTTCGTTTCGTTTTTCTTTGCTTTACGTTCCAGTTCTTCCGCACGTCCGAGCATTGCGCGATATGAGGCCACGATGGCCCGTTGCTCGGACAAGGGAGGTAGCGGTATCCGCAGGCTTTCGAAGAAGGCCGGTCGTATGCGCCGTTTTGTCGTGTTCCCAGATGCAGATCCGACCAGTTGCATCAGAAACTCCTGGGTGCGGAGGACGAGAACCAGATAGCTAGGGTCAATCCGCTGGGTATCCGGAGTATAAACCGGATATTCTGGACTCACAGCCACGTGGTCGAAATCATCGCCAATAACGCAGAATGAACCCTGTCCAACTCGAATTTTCGAGATGATCAGGTCGCCCGGCAGTGCTGCAAACAGTGGTCCCTTGTAACCTGTCTTCTCCTTCTCGTTGCGTAGGAAGAGTCCACCGCCGAATGTCACCTTCGCTATCACGTTCAGAGCGGAAAGCGAACGCGTTCCTCGGTCTATCGGCGCAATTCGTCGCGTAAGAATATCTCGTAGTGGAATCGTGTCGAACGCATATCCGCGCCCTTTGCCTTCAGGCCCTTCGATCCATGTCTCAAGCGCCCTCCACTGGCGGATCAGGCAGCGGAGGGCAGGGGAAAATCCGGTGTGTCCTCCGGCTTGGCCCCTTCTTCCACCCAGTTCACGAAAGCTTGATAAGCATCGAGTATCTGGGGAAGATCATTCTGCACAGACTCGCCAGTCTCGCCGGTGGAGGTGATGCCGACCGCCTTTGGCGCGGCAACAAAGACGGGATAATCGAACGTCTCCCGCACCGTGGCCCAGAGCGCGGCATTATGGGCTTCGTCAATCGACCGCAGACCTGCCCGCAATTCTCTGAACAGGGCCTCGGACCGGGTGAAGGTTTTTGTGTCGAAAGCGGCGGCGTAGTCCTTTTTCAGTTGGGCGGCGCGTTTCTTGTCGGTTGCCGTCCCGTTCCAGCGGGGTTTGCTCAGCCGGGTCGGCCCAATGCCGCGCGGGTAGTCGGGCGGCGGCCCCTGGCTCCAGGACGGCGCAGCTCTTTCGATGCCCAGTTCGGCTAATTCCGCGAGGATGGCGGCCACGTTCTCGTTCTCTCCCGTCACGACGCGTTGTCCGAGATCGGCGCAGAGCGCATTCCGTTTTGCATCGCAGGTGGCGTCATGGAGAGCCTGCGCCTCCGTCCATGCCCTCTCCCACTCCACCCCGTCGGTCTCTGTGAAGCGGCGAAGAAAGACCAGCGAAGCCTTCACTGTCGCGTCCGCGGATCGGAATGTTTCTTCGGGCAGGCTGACGATGGCGAGGAGGCGCGCCCGGCCCTCGCACCAGCGGCGCAACCACGCCAGAGACGGATTGTTGAGGTTGCCGTCCGGCAGGACGATGCCCATGCGCCCGCCCGGCTTGAGCAGGCCGAGGCAGCGTTCGACAAAGATAATCTCGGTTGCACGGTTCGACTTGCCCTTGCCGATCTCGAACAGGTCAAGGATGTTCGTGCGGGCGTTCGCCTCGTTGATTATGCGTTGGTGGCTCTGTTCCCACACCTCGCCGTAGCGTTCCCGACAGCGGTTTCGGTAGGTCGGGTCATCAGGCACGCGGGTTTCCTGGCTGCCTCCTATCTTCTGATCGCTGCCGACGTTGGCGCCGAATGGCGGGTTGGTTAACACAATGTTGAACCGCTCGGGGAAGATGCCGTTTATATCAACCAAGCCGTCGTGGTAATGGATGCCGCCATGGCCGTCACCGTGCATGATCATATTCATCTTGGCGGTGCGGGCGGCGCGCGGTTCGGCGTCGCAACCGAAGATACAGTTCCAGGCGAGACGGCCCACGCGCGTGTCGATGGGCTTGTTGGCGTTGTCTGAAGGAAGCAGCTCCTGGTTCAGACGGACGAAGGCTTCGGCGATTAGCTTTTCTTCTTTCTCCGGCTTGAGCTTCTTGGCTTCGATTTCTGCGCGGGCCTCATCCTTCTGCTTCTGCACATCGGCCGCAACTTGTTCCCGGACGTGTTCAAAGGCGCGGATCAGAAAGCCGCCTGAGCCTGCCGCGGGATCGCAGATGAGTTCGCCCTCCTTCGGATCAAGCAGATTGACCATGAAATCGACGACCGGGCGCGGGGTGAAGAACTGGCCGAGTTCGCCGCGAAAAGTGGTGCCAAGGAATTGCTCGAATGCCAGCCCTTTGATGTCGTCGCCGGTCTTCGACAGGTCGAAGCGTTCGAGCTTTTTGACGATGCGTCGGAAGGTGGCTTCCGAGATTTCGAGGCGGTCGGTTTCGGCGAAAAGATCGTCGTCAAGGTAGTACTCCTTGGTCTGCCCGAACATCCCTTCGTGAACCGTCGGCTCATTCGGCATCCGAGTCGCTTCGCGCCGGTCGAGAAAGTCGATGGTGTACGTTCCGTATAAACCGGAGCGCTCGACGTACATCTTAATGAAGAGAATTTTCGAGATGGTATCGAAAGCACGGCCGGGGTCCATTTTGTGGACATCCCGCAGGATGCTGTGACACTCGAAAAGGAGGTCTTGAAACTCTTTACGGTTGAATGCGCGAAGCCTGTTTTTGATTTCTTCGATGCGTTTGGCATCGCCCCAATCCGATGCTTTGGGGAGTTCGTTGATCTGAACGAATTCACCCGGTAGGCCGGGTACGAGCTTGAAGACCGCCGTATAGCGATAGTTATGGGCGATGAAGACCTCACAGCCTACGGCGCGGGTGTAGCTTTCTCCCTGGTAATAGTCCTTGATGTTGATATTGACGCTTTCGGCCTTGCACTCGATCACGAGAACGGGTGTTTTGTTCGCGCCCTTGGTCCCCGGCGTCTCCCAGATCACAATGTCGGCGCGCGGGCTCCTGCGCCCGTGCATGGTCCGTCGCTCCTGATCCATCTGCGACAGTTCGTAGCCGTAGTTGTCTCTGAGATGACGGATGAAGCGCTGGCGGACGACCTCTTCGGGTTTGGCCGAGATATCCCGCCACTCGCTGCGCAGGGAAATCCAGAGCCAATCTCCTTGCTCGTGCAGCTTTTCGGAATCCGCCGGAAATGGTGTTGTGGGTATGTCCTTGGGTTTCCTGATCTTCGCTTTTGCCATGCTCATTTTCCCCGTCTTAATTCTTTTTTACGCTCTCAACGTTCGCACCAACAGATGTTTCTGCGGCCGTTTCATTGTCCATGTAGGCGCGCGCCGAGGAGAAGGACGAGACGCTGTAAGGCACCAGGAAGGTCAACCCAATCTTGGCCAATAAGCGTAGCGAGAAGTCTAGGCTGAGCAGCACGTCATACTGGTTGATGACGGTCAGAATTGGCCCGACAATGGCCGCGACCTTGGCCGCCCGCAGAACGGTCTCGCGGCGAAGCAAGTGATAGACAAAGCGGCGTAGGGAAATTGATTGGCCGGACTGGGCCGCTTCTTGGGCCACCTAGAAAACCTCCTGAAAGAACAGCTGCATCGCTTGCCAGGAGCGTTTGTCTGCGGCCTCATTATAGGCAATCCAGTCTATCCCCCGACCTGCGGCGTCTGGGTAGGTAAAACCGTGCTGGGTATGGCCATAGCTGATGAGCTGCCAGTCGACACCCGCCTGAGTCATCTCGTTGGCAAAGGCGTTGACATGTTCCACCGGTACGGACGGATCATCCGCCCCGGTACACACCAAGATCTTGGCTTTGACCTGACCAAACCTGGCTGGGCGTTTGGTCTCGAGACCACCGTGAAAGGTCACCACTCCTGCCAGTGGTGCGCCGTCGCGGGCCAGCTCTAAGGCAAACGTTCCGCCCAGGCAATAGCCGATAGCCGCGAGCCGCTGCGCATCAACCCGGGGAAGGGTGGTCAGCGTCTCTAAGGCAACCCGAACCCGTTGGCGAAACGTGTCTGGATTGTCACGCAGGGCGTTCACGCGTTGCCTAACCTGTTCCAGATCATCAATCTCAACACCACCGCCATACGGATCACCGGCCAGGGCAACATAGCCCATGTCGGCCAACATCTCGGCCCGCCGTTTGGCATTTGCGCCCAGCCCAAAGCCGCCCGGCATGACCAGAACGCCTGGACGCGGGCCGGACCGGGTGTCGTCATAGGCCAGGAACCCGCGCAGGCTCACGGCACCGTCTTGATACTCGATGGTCTCCGTTTTCATTCTTCTGTCCCTCCTGTAGATTGCTATGGGAATTATATACAATCGTACCCATCAATGTAGCACCATTGCTACCTGGTAGCACCATTGCTACTTGGTAGCACCATTGCCAGAGCCCAGAATAGTGACGACCAGGGTCCACTGCTCCGTGCCCCACTGAGCCGAAGACTGCCGGGACTGGAATAATGAAGAGAAGTACGCAAGCTGGGCTGAAGGTAGCAATGAAATCGAGGAAGACCAAGAAGGAAGGCGTATAAAATCTGCCAGACTTACCGGGCTTCTCCCGTTCGTTATCCAGTTTCTCGATCCTTCCAGGCTTGGCTGGCTTGGGATATGATAAGGCCGCTGTTTTCATGGAGGAAGAGGTATGCGTATCACAGACAAAGTCGCGCTGGTGACGGGCGGTAGCCGGGGGATTGGCCGGGCGATTGCCCTGCGTTTGGCCTCGGAAGGAGCGCGGATTGTGGTCAATTATCGCCGCAACACTGAACAGGCGCGGGCGGTTGTTGCCGAGGTCGAGCGGCTTGGCTCGGCGGCCATAGCGGTCCAGGCCGATATGAGCGACGGTGAGGCGGTGCGCGCCATGTTCCGGCGGATCGGGGAGCACTACGGACGGCTCGACATCTTGGTTGTGAATGCGGCAGCAACGGCGTTTCGACCCTTGCTCCAGCAAAAAGAACATAATGTGATGCGGACGTTTGCGCTCACAATCAGCGGCTCGCTGCTCGCGGTGCAGGAGGCCGTGCCGCTGATGCGCGGCCGCAGGGCCAAGGTGGTGACCATCTCGGGCATTGATTCGCTGCGCATGCTGTCCGGACACGGGTTGCTGGGGGCGGCCAAAGCCGCCCTGGAAAATATGACCATGTATCTCGCCCATGAACTCGGACCCCACGGGATCGCGGTCAACGGTATTAATCCCGGCCTGATTGAAACCGACTCGTCAAAGATGTATGCCGGCGGTGATGAGGCGTATGCCCAGTACAAGCGGGATGTGATCCCCAATACGCCAGCCGGGCGGGTTGGGCGGCCCGAAGATATCGCCGCGGTGACGGCGTTTCTGTGTTCTGAGGACGCCGATTTTATTCGGGGACAAACCCTGCTTGTTGACGGCGGGCTGCTGTCTTCGTCAATCGCCAGTCGGCCGCATGACTGAGACAACCGCTGCGGCCAGCTCGCGCCAGAGTCGGGTTTATGCGGGGCTTTTGTTGATGGCTATGGGCCGGCGGGTCGAGACATTGTTGAGTCTTTGAGCTTTGCGTTGTATGAGATGCTGTGGCTGTTACGGGTGTTTAATTTTGAGGGCGCAAAGCAAGAGCAGGGCATAGCCCAGACTCCGGGATACCCCGAGGCTGGCGTGTATGAGGCTTTCCTGTCCGAGGTGCTGACAAGGCTAACCTGACAAGGCTAACCTGGTTCTGACGAGGAAAAGGAGGATACAAATGGACCCTGTCTGGTGTGGACAGTTCGCTGTCACTGCGTTTTTTGCCGTGGCTTTTTTGCAATCGGCGGCCGATAAGTGGATGGACAGTAAAGGCAACCTCGAGTTTCTGACCGGCCATTTTTCCAAGAGTCCCTTGGCCGGGATGGTGACGCCGATGTTTTGGGCGATTACGGTCATCGAGTCTGCGGCCGGAGTGCTGTGTGCCATCGGGGCCGTACAAGTCCTGTTTGGCCTGGGCGGTGGGCTCGCGATCTGGGGGATTATTGTTGCCACCCTGGCCCTGCTGAGTCTCTTCTTTGGCCAGCGGCTGGCCCAGGATTATGCCGGGGCGGCGGTGATTGCCGCCTATTTCGCGGTGGCCCTGCTGGGCTTGGTGTTATTTGGGTTGCCAGCTTGATCGCAGCCGAAAAAATCCATCGCCTGCTTTCCCCTAATGGGAGATTTTTATACGCAGGAGCCGGGGGAAATCCGCTGGAAGGCTTACTGTTACCTCCTGGGGCTTCGGTTCGACGCTGAAGGGGAAGCAGTAGAAGGGGCGGCCCAGGCGAGCAGGTAGGCGGTGTCGAGATCAAAACGGTCCATCGGGTGTCTAGTAAACCATAGAAAAAATGCTATGAAAAACCCATGTTGGAGTGGGAAAAATCTTTCCCATCGAGACCCCATTGTTTCGTCGGACGGCGCAGTTTTGGTACGAGTTGGGGAATGAAAAGAATCAGCTGTTGGAGCTGATTGCGGCGACCGATCCGCGCGTCCAGGCCGAAGCGCTTATTCAAGAGGCGTGTAAGCTGGCCGAGCGCTACGCCTGTTCGCCGGTGGCCTTGACCCGCCCGACAAAAAGGGCCCTGGCGCTCGGCCATACCCGCGACCCGCTGATTATTCTGCACGAAAAAGCCGAGGATATTTTTGCCTGAAAGGTAGGCTCCATGAGTACATATGACTATGACCTGTTTGTGATAGGCGCCGGTTCAGGCGGTGTGCGAGCCAGCCGTATGTCGGCGGCCTATGGCGCGCGGGTGGCCGTGGTGGAGGAACGCTACCTCGGCGGGACGTGTGTGAATGTCGGCTGTATTCCAAAAAAATTGTTTGTGTATGCGGCCGAGTTCCGGGACCATTTCGAAGACGCCGCCGGCTTTGGCTGGACCGTGGGCCAACGCAGCGTCGATTGGCCAAGCCTGGTCGCCAATAAAAACGTCGAGATCGAACGCCTCAACGGCATCTACCGCAACCTGCTGATCAACGCCGGAGCGGAGATTATCGAAGGCCGGGCCCGGCTCCTTGATCCGCATACCGTTGCCGTTGATGGCCGGCAGTATACGGCCGAGTATATTCTGGTGGCGACCGGCAGCTGGCCGTATTTGCCCCAGATTCCGGGTATTGAACACGCCATCTCGTCCAACGAGGCGTTTCATTTGGACCGGCTACCCAAACGGGTGCTTATTGTTGGCGGGGGCTATATTGCGGTTGAGTTTGCCACGATTTTCCACGGTCTTGGCGTTGAGGTGACGGAGCTGTACCGGGGTGAGCTGTTTTTGCGCGGCTTTGATACCGATGTCCGCACGGTGCTGGCCGAGGAGATGCGCAAACGTGAGATCGACCTCCGTTTCCAGGCCGATATCGCGCGGATTGACCGCGCCAACGGCGCTCTCACGGCCACGCTCAAAGACGGCATGCGCCTGGAAACTGACCTGATTATGTACGCCACCGGGCGTTTGCCAAACACCAAAAATATCGGACTCGAAGCGGTGGGGGTGGAGATGAACGACATTGGCGCGATTGCGGTCGACGCCTACTCGCGCTCCAAGGTCCCCCATATCTTTGCCATTGGGGATTGTACCGATCGGCTGAATTTGACGCCCATGGCGATTGCTGAAGGCCAGGCCGTGGCCGAAACTCTGTTTCACGACCGGCCGACCCAGCCCGATCACACCAATGTTGCCACCGCGGTCTTTAGTCACCCGCCGATCGGTACGGTCGGTTTGACCGAGGACGAAGCGCGGCAACGCTACCCGGCTATCGACGTCTACACCTCGACCTTTCGGCCGCTCAAGCACACGCTGAGTGGACGGTCTGAAAGGACGTTTATGAAACTCGTTGTTGACCAGGTGTCCGACCGGGTGCTGGGCTGTCATATGGTTGGTCCCGAGGCCGGCGAGATTATCCAGGGCTTTTCGGTGGCGCTGAAGTGCGGGGTGACCAAAGCCCAGTTTGACGCAACCATTGGTATTCATCCGACTGCGGCTGAAGAGTTTGTGACCATGCAGACAAAGCAACAATGAGGAGCAAGGAGAGTACAAAATGCGTGCGGCGGTGAGTGCGAGACCACAAACTGCTTGTTGATGATGTGCCAACTCCGGAGCCCGGACCGGGTGAAGTCTTGGTCAAAACCCTGGCGTGCGGCCGGGCGGAGCCGAGCTCTGTTCCGGTCGATCCGTATCTCGTGGCGGCCAAGATGACCGAGGACGCGGTACTGGCCTACCACACGGCTCTGGAATTCCACGGGAGGGCCTACTCGGTCCATTGGAGACTGGTCTACGTCTCGGCGAGCAAGTCGCGCTTGAGGCATACGCTTGTGAACGTCTTCAATGAACCGGGTTATAGCAAAAAGCGCAAGAAAACTTGATCCTGTATCGCGCCAGTGCTAGGCTCGCCTCACTGGCCCTGTTTGCCGGTGTGGCGCTGTTGTTCTGGTATATCCTGCGGATCCTCATGGCCCTGGGCGATGACTGATGCGGCCGGCGGGCTGGGTAAGGGCTTGCCAACCACAAACAGGACGGCCAGCGTTCCGAGTATCAGAAGCGCATAGGCTGTCCAGACCGATAGCCCCCATGCCACCCCGTAATATCCGGCTAGGCCGGCCAGCAGCGTGCAGGTCACTGCATAGGGAGCCTGGGTCCAGACGTGGTCCAGCGGATCACAGCTCGACGCCGTTGCTGATAAAATTGTGGTATCGCTGATCGGCGAGCAATGATCGCCAAAAATCGCCCCGTCAAGCACCGCTGCCGCCGTCAGCCACACAATCGGTCCTGCGATCTGTTCATTGCTCAGGCTATAGACCAGCGGCACGGCGAGCGGCAGGACAATCCCCATCGTCCCCCAGCTCGTGCCGGTGGCAAAGGCAATGCCCGCAGCCAGGCCAAAGGTGACCAGGGGCACGTAGAGCAGCGATATGCGCCCGTCAAGCATGGAAGCCAGAAACAGATCGGTGTGTAGCGCATCGGCACAAATAGTCTTCATCGCCCAGGCCAGGATAAGGATAATCACCGCCGGCCAGACCAGCGCGATGCCCTGTGTCCAGGCCGCAATACCCTCGGACAGGGCTAAGAAACGCTGGGAAACGGCAAGGGTGAGGGCAAGGCTCGTCCCAACCAGGGCGGCCAAGAAGAGGACTTGGCCTGAACCGGCGGCAGAGCCGCCGACCGCTCCAAAGGCGATCCGCCACACCACGGGATCAAAGACCGAAAACGATACCCCAGCAGCCTGAATCGCCCCGGTCCCAAACCACAGCATCCCGCCCAAGGCGGCCAAGACCAGGGCCACCACGGGCAAAACCGCGTGGGACCACGGCGGCAGCCTGTCTGCGGGGGGCCGGACATCCTCAAGCGTCCGGCTGGTGAGTAGCTGGGCTCCGTCGCGCAGCACTTTGCCGTCCCGAATAGCCCGCGCCTCGGCCCGATACATCGCGCCAAAGTCTCGGCTCAAGACCGCGTTACACACCACAAACAGCAGAGTTGTCAGACAGTAGAAGCGCAGCGGCAGCAACAGCAGGAAAATGGTATAACCGTCCAACCCCAAATTCAGGTGGGCCGCAATATCGTTCAACAGCCCGACTTCGTAGGCAATCCAGGTTGAGATCAGCGCCAGCCCGGCAACCGGCGCGCTGGTCGAATCAACTAGATAGGCCAGCTTCTCGCGTGAAATCCGCCAGCGGTCTGTAACCGGCCGCATAGTCGTTCCGAGCACCACCGAGTTGGCATAGTCATCAAAGAAAAAGAACACACCCGCGATGGCAATGCCGAGCCGAGTCGTCCGGCCGCTCTTGGTCGCTCCAAACAGCACCCGGACCAAGGCGTGGGCTGCCCCGCTGCGGCTCATGATCTGCACCATGCCGACCAGGGTCAGGGTAAAGGCCAGGATATACAGATTAAACCCGCTGCTCAGGTTGGCCCAAATAAATGTTTCAAAACCCCGGGGCAGGGCAACCCACGGCAGTGGACCATAGGCTAAAAAGGCTCCCAACAGGACGGCCGCACCAAGCGAGACAAACAGGTGCTGGAAAAAAATCGCCAGCAGGATGGCCAGGACAGGCGGCAGGACAGAATACCACTGGCCGACGGCGCTGCCGTCTTCTGGACTTGGAGAGGGTAGGGCAAGCAGCAGGGCACAGCTCACAGTCCAGGACAAGACAAAGCCTATCCAGCGCTTGGGGTCGGTAAACGGAGAGCGGGACGGCGTCATAGGGCGAGTATAGCACACGCCAGCGATTGTGACCGGTGGTGGGTGGGATCTCGGTTTGGAAATGTTTGACCCGTACACTCAAGCCCTCTCTGACCGGAGCATACGTGCCGGGTAAATCCCCCTCAGTCCCCCTTTGGCAAAGGGAGAAGCGCGGGAGCGCCGGGGGGGGTTGTGGGGGCGGCGAGGGGGCCTCGTAGGGGCGGGTTTGAAACCCGCCCCTACCGCTATCCGATTGTGAGCGATCTTGGCCGCCGGTGCGGGCTCTGATACGACATGCTCAGAGCGAGCCGCTGGGCTGAAAGCCCGTGCTCCTGCAGGCCGCCGACACACACCATGAGCCGCCCGACCCTCCATCTCATCCTCCACGTCCTCGTCCCCGGGGTAGTCGCCCGTCTGGCTTTTCCCCACCGCTGGCAGCGGGCCTGGCTGATCATGCTGCTGACCATGGCCGTCGACCTCGACCATCTCTTGGCTACGCCGATCTACGACCCAAACCGGTGTGGTATTGGCTTTCATCCGCTGCACTCGTATGTGGCGATTGGCGTCTACTGCATTCTGGCGCTCATACCGGCCTCACGGATTGCGGGAGTCGGCCTCTTGATCCATATGCTCCTCGACGGCATAGATTGTGTTTTCATGCCGTGATGGAAACGCAAGAGCAGCAGATTATCGACTCCTGGCAGGAGCGCGCCCGCGCCTACCAAGGGCTCACCGAACACTGGCCGATTTTTGGCCGGCTGGCGGATCGTCTGATCGACCTGTTGCCGGCTCCAGCCGAGAGTCCGGTCATCGACCTAGCGGCAGGCGCCGGGCTGGTGAGCGTCCGTCTGCTGCGGCGTCACCCGCAGGCCCGGGTCTATCTGGTCGAACCTGCCGAGGCTATGCTGCGGCTGGCCGTACAGCGTGTTGGCAGTCGGAGCATCGGCCATGCCCAGGTGTCGGCCGCCCAGCTGGATCGCATATCGATTCAAGCCGGGGCGGTGTTGTGTAGCGCGGCCGTCCATCTTGTTGACGAGACGGACGTCTTTCCGAGCGTTGCCCGTGTGCTGAAACCCGGCGGGCGGTTTATTTTTAACCTGTGGTGGCACTCGTGGGAGTCCACGGCGCATATCGATCCCGGACCGCGCTGGCGAGCCCTGCTTGAACAGGCCGTGTCTGAGCTGGGGGAATCGGCCACCTTACCCGCTCCAGCCCGGCCCCGCATACGGACACACCGCGGCTTCAGCCGGGCTGCCCGGCAGGCGGGCCTAGACATGGTTCACACCCAGACCGACACGGACCGTCTGCCGCTCAGCTTTTTTCTCGATTTTGCGGCCATGTCGGCGGATTTTTTGGCCGACTTGTCTCCGTCCCGTCGCGCTGTGGTGTTCCGGACCGCCCGGGCTCGGGCAAGCGCCGAGGTGACCATCAAAACAACCCGCTTTGTTCTGCAGAAACGGGCCGCTGGTCTTTGAGCGGAGAGCGTATGCAAGCTATCCGTCATGTCTGAATTGGCCCTACGGACCGTACTCCTCGGCCGTGCTGCAAGCCGGACAGCAGACCCAAGCCAGCGCGGGTGTTCTTTTATCGAGGGGCACGGGAGCCGGAATGAGGGGGAAGAGCCCAAAGACCTAATGATGGATTCATGAGGGGTTGCTCAACTGTTTAATAATATGCTTGGCGAGACTTTCCTTAAGTTCTCGATGGCGAGGAATAGGCTGGGAGACTCCCGTGTTAGGGTTACGGTACCAGTCGTGTTTCCCACCGTGCCGCACGAAGACGCAGCCGAGTCCTTCGATCGTTCTGATCAGCGCAACTCGCTTCATGTCAACACGAGTTCGTCTACCTTACGGATACCGGTCAGCTCTCCACTTGTTAGGTCGGCGTACAAATCTCGTAGATGGTCTTTGAGATCGTCTAATGTTTCGCCCTGCGTCCAATAATCAGGATACTCTTGTAGATAGCCAAGCCACGCTCCATCTTCTTCCCAGTACACAAATTTTGTTGTCTGCATTGGCGGCCGACCTCCTTAGCTGGTCGATTTATAGACAATTCCATTTTGCCGTGCAAGAAGCAAATCGGTTTTCTCCAGCAAGGACTACGAGCAGTGGAGCGCAGAGTGAAATGGCAAAGCCTCGATCGGTGAACAACGCCTCACTTTGCTTCCCTCGCTGTCTTCAACGACCTAGCCCAAGCTAAGCCGGCTGTTGAATGACGTGGGTAGCAAAATCGGTCATCTCGGGGACTCTTGCTGCCACCGCCACCTGTTTACCAGACTGTTGGCCTCGAATCCTAAAAGCCTCTTTTTCTCAGGTCAATACAACCCCGTTGAACTGATATAACCGGTATGACATGGATGGGGTGGAAAATGCGGTTGTTCTCACTGCAGAAAGGAGTGCCGGCCGGGTAAAAGGTCGGAACCAAACATATGACACTGGTTACTTGGTCGTGGTTTTTCCTCATCATCTATATTGGCGGCATGCTGAGCATCGGGGTTTTGGCCCAGCGGCGGGTCAAACATGCCGACGACTTTGCCACAGCGCGTGGCTCGTACGGCCCTCTGTTTCTGGCGCTAGCGTTTTCCGCCACCACCGTCAGCGGGGCAACCTTCCTGGGCATGCCGGGACTGAGCTACACCTGGGGGCTGACCACAATGTGGGGCGTTTTTCTGAGCCCGGTCGGCCTGGGTGTGGGCATGTTGCTTACCATGCGCCTGATTATGAAATCCGGCAATCGCTTCGGCAACCGCTCTATCCCCGAGTACCTTGGCGACCGCTACCAATCCGAGGGCATTCGGGTGCTGGTGTCGCTGTTCTCCCTGTTGTTGTGTTTCTATCTGGCCGGACAGCTGGTGTCGGGGCTGGTCATGTTCGAGATTCTGCTGGGGTTGCCACCGATCTGGGCCCTGGTCATCACCACCACCGTGCTGTTGACATACGTTGTACTGGGCGGGGCGCATGCCGACATCATTGCCGATGGTGTCCAGGCCTGCATGATGCTGCTGGTAGCGGTGGTGGTCATTGTGCTGTTTGTGGTCGGTTTTGGGCTGGAGGTGGGAGAATCGGGAAGAGGGGGCTTCTTGGGTCTGGTCGATAATCTGGCCGTTCAGGATGAACACCTGGTTGGCCTGCTCAACACCAAAACCCCGCTCTATCACTCCTGGTGGTCGATTGCCTCGCTTGTGATCTCGCTCATTCCGCTGGGTGTGCTACCCCACCTGGGCAATAAGCTCTGGGCCTTAAAAGATACCACCCACCAGAGTCGCTTTCTTGGCTTCACGGTCGTTTTCATCCTCACGCTGGCCATGCTGACCTTGGGAGGACTGCTGGCCCGGGCGCTGATGGGCAATGCCCTGTTCGCCGAAGGGGCGACCTCTAATCACGCCCTGCCTATGCTCTTCATCGAGTTGTTTCCGACCTGGCTGGCGGCGCTTGTTGGTGTTGGCGTGCTGGCTGCCATTATGTCCACCGCCGACGGTCTGGTGGTGTCATCCTCCCAAACTATTGCCAACGACCTCTACCGACGGACCATAGCTCCGAGGCTGAAGCATCCGCCAACCGAGGCCCAGCTTGACCGACAGGTCTTATACATCAGCCGGGTGGCTACCGTTGTGGTTCTGGTGATCTGTGCGGCCATAGCCTGGGCGTGGCTTGAAACCAACGTCATACTGATTGTCTGGATTGGGACCGGCGGCATCATGTCGGCCTTTGCCGGTTCTCTGGTATTCGGTGCCCTGTGGCGCGGGGTTACCCGGGTTGGGGCCTATGCTGGCTTGGTGAGCGGCTTTGTCTGCTTTCTGGTCCTGCACGCCCAACTGCTTAATCCCGCCTGGTTTGCACCCGGCGTCTTGCACAACGTGGTTGCCTGGCTGTATACAGAGGGCGTCAATCCATTCTCCTGCTCAGCCATTGCCGGCCTGACCTCGGTTGCCTTCACAATCATTGTCTCCAAAGTGACCCAGCCGCTGCCCGAAACACACATACGGGAGCTGTTCGAGGGCGTATGAAACAGCCCAAGTCTGGGGCGGTAATCTTTTGCTTAGTCATACTCCCAATAAGGAGATCAAAAGATGACACGTCCAACGTTGGCCAGCTTTAAGAAAAAGGCGCTGAAAGATCCAGAAGTCAGAGCAGAGTATGAGGCACTCTCCCCCGCCTATGACCTGCGTAGAAAGCTGATTGCCCTACGCAAAGCGGCGGGCCTTACCCCAGAAGAACTGGCGGAGCGGCTCCATACAAACAAGAGTAATATTTCTCGCTTAGAAAACGTTAATTCACCGGTTTCACCAACGCTGACAACAATTGAGGCGTATGCAGAGGCGGTCGGCTATCGAGTAGAGATCAACTTCCTCCCCGTCTCCCATTCACCCTGACTTCCCCGCCGAGCGGTAGGGGTGGGTTTGAAACCCGCCCCTACGACTTCAGAAACCGGAGGTCGGGCTCCGACCTACAACTTTTGCGGCACCTGTGATACACCAAGCTGTCCGGCGGGACAGCGACTCGTCACTCCCAGGGAGCAGAAAGGAATGTCGGCCGGGCACAAGGTCGGGCTCCACACACATGACACTCATTACTTGGTCATGGCTTTTTCTTGTTGTCTACATCGGCGGCATGTTGACCATCGGCATTTTTGCCCAGCGGCGCGTCAAACACGCCGACGACTTTGCCACTGCGCGCCATTCATACGGCCCCTTGTTTCTGGCGCTCGCATTTGCGGCCACGACCGCGAGTGGCGCAACGTTTATGGGCAGCCCGGGCCTCAGCTACGAGTGGGGCTTGCCGACTGTCTGGGGCGCGTTCCTGTATCCGACCGGCGTCTATTTAGGCGTGCTGGTCGCCATGCGCCTGATCACCGCCTCCGGACATCGGTTCGGCAATCGTTCCATTCCCGAGTACCTCGGCGACCGCTACCAATCCGACGGCATTCGCGTGCTGGTCTCCGTGTTTTCGCTGCTGTTGTGTTTTTATCTGGCCGGGCAACTCGTGTCCGGCCTGGTCATGTTCGAGATTCTGCTGGGTTTGTCTCCGGTCTGGGCCTTGGTTATCACCACGACGGTCTTGTTGATCTACGTCGTGCTGGGCGGGGCGCACGCCGACATCCTGACCGATGGGGTCCAGGGCTGCATGATGCTGCTTGTCGCTGTGGTGGTGATTGCCCTGTTCCTGACCGGTTTCGGCTTGGCCGCGGGCGAGGCGGGCCGCGGGGGCGTGCTGGGTCTGGTCGAGAATCTGGGCGCGCAGGACGCCGGTTTGGTCGGCCTGTTCAACGCCGACACCCCTCTCTATCACTCCTGGTGGTCGGTTTTTGCGATCCTGATTTCACACCTCCCGCTCGGCCTGCTGCCCCACCTGGGCAACAAACTCTGGGCCTTAAAGAACACGCAGCAACAGAAGTCGTTTGTCGGTCTGGCGTTTTCGTTTGGGCTGACGCTGGGCATGCTCGGCCTAGCTGGCCTGTTGGCGAGCGCGCTGTTGGGCGACGCGCTGTACGCCGAGGGGGCAAACCCGAACCAGGCTCTGCCGCTGCTGTTCATTGAGCTGTTTCCGGTCTGGTTGGCAGCCCTTGTGGGCGTCGGCATCCTGGCCGCCATCATGTCCACCGCGGACGGGCTGGTCATCTCCTCCTCCCAGATTATTGCCAACGATCTCTACCGCCGCACTGTGGTGCCGCGCCTGAAACGGCCGCCAAGTGCCGCTCGACTCGACCGCACGGTCCTTCACATCAGCCGGGTGTCAACTGTGGTCGTTCTGCTGCTGTGTGCGGCCCTGGCCTGGGCCTTGATCGAGACCAACATTGCGTTGATTGTCTGGATCGGGAACGGCGGGCTGATGGCGGCATTTGCCGGCCCGCTGGTGGTCGGCGCGCTGTGGCGCGGCGTCACCCGGGCGGGCGCCTACGCCGGCTTGGTCAGCGGCTTTGTTGCCTTTTTCATTCTGCACACCCAACTACTTGACCCGGCCTGGTTTGCACCCGGCCTGCTGCACGCCGGCGTCGTCTGGCTGTACGTCGAAGGACCGAGCCCGTTCTCGTGCGCAGCGCTCGGCGAACTCGTCTCGGTTGCGTTTACCGTTGTTGTCTCCAAAGCGACCCGGCCACTGCCCGAAACCCACGTCCGGGCGCTGTTCAAGGGCGTATGAAACAGCGCAAGTCTTGGGTAATATAGCGGTTTGCCCTTGAGTGGACATCAGAATTTGAGAAAGGTTGCGCTTTCCTATCACCACAAAGGGTAGGGGCGAATCTTGTATTCGCCAATCCGCCGGCGCCCATCCCCAATGGGCGATCACGTCGGGCAGGATGCCCGCGATCGCCCCTACAAAACAGGGAGCAGGATCATCAACAGAGGCCTACCCAAATGAAAGATGCTATGATCTATTGCTCAGTCATACATCTAAATGTTTTAAAAGGGATTTCTTATGGCGAGGTTGCCCCATATCATACCCGTTACTGATCTGCGCCAAGACGCCGCATCCGTGTTGAAGCAGGTGAGTAAATCACACGAACCGTTTGTCATCACCCAACGAGGACGAGCCGTGGCAGTGTTACTGAGTGCAGAAGCGTACCAGCGGGCAGAGTCTGAGCGACAGTTGCTCAGGCTCCTGGCTCAGGGAGAAAAAGAAATTGCTGAAGGGCATGGTATCGACCTAGACACGGTGCTAGCCGAGGCCGATACACTACTTGAGGCTGAAGACGGGTGACCGTTCAATTCACGCCATCTGCTCGGGCACAATTTCTGGCTGCCATTACCTACATCCGTCGCGATAACCCAGGAGCGGCGAGACAGTTTCGCCAACGCGCCGAGCAGATTCTCCGTCGGCTCGGACAATTTCCGGACTCTGGCAGAGTCATTATCGAGTTTCCGGAGTTACCCTACCGAGAAGTCATCATTGCTCCGTCTCGCTTTTTCTACCGTCCAGAACAGAACACGGTCTGGATCGTGGGCGTATGGCATGGTGCCCAGCTGCCAGATGAACCCTTAGACTGAGTTCTGAGTGTAAAAGGACATTTAAATTTAAATATGAAGAGCAATAACCCCCCAACAAGGACAATACGTGCCCATTTCACCCTTGGCTAAACCCGTGTCCGGCCTTGCGGCCGGTGAACAAGCAGAGTCCGCCCTGGCTGGTCAACAGGCCGCAATCTCCTCATCCTCACAACCGACCTTCTACTTATGGTTCGTGGTCGGCGTTGGCGCGTGGTTTACCGCTTTCGGCATGCAGGGGGTGTTGTTCTCGTGGCTAATTGTCGGGGTCTTACAGGCCGGTGCCGATTGGGTCGGTATTGCCCAAAGCGCACTGATGCTGCCCTCGATCCTGCTGGTGCTGCTTGGCGGGGTGGTGGCCGACCGCAGCGACCGTCGGTCGCTGTTGATTGTGCTACACCTCGTTGCCGCTGGCCTGTCTGGGTGTTTGGTGACTATTGTGGCCAAGGGCTGGCTGTCGATGAGCCTGCTGATCGGCTACGCCCTGGGCATGGGCACGGTGCAGGCGTTTGCCATGCCCGCCCGTGACGCCCTGCTGTCAGAGGTTGCCGGATCGAACATGCTCCGGGCGGTTGCCGGTATGACGCTGACGCAGTGGGTGTCGCAAGCGCTGGGGGCACTCTTGGCCGGTAGCGCGCGTTGGCTTGGCATTGTCCCGGCACTGTGTATGCACGGGCTCATTTTGCTGGCCGGAGCGCCTACGCTGCGTAAACTTCCGCCCCCACCGTTACGCGACACCGAAGGGCAGACGCGGGCCAGCCTGGGCGACCTTGTTGCCGGCGTCCGTGAGGTCTTCGGGTCGCCGGTCCTGCGTCCGCTGCAGCTCCTGGTGATGGTGGTTGGGATTGGCTTTATCGGTCCCTATATGGTTGTCCTGCCTCTTCTGGTCCGCGACTACTACGGCGGCGATGTGGCCCAGCTCGCCGTCCTGAATATGGCCTTTCCGCTTGGCACCATATTTGGTGCCGGAGCCGTTCTGTGGTACGGCGGGATGCGACGCAAGGGGCTGGCCCAGGTGCTGGCCCTTTTGGTCGGGGCGGCCTGTCTGGGCAATCTGTCGTTCGGACTGCCCTTCTGGGGAGCCTTACTGACGGTCGGGGTGTGGGGGACGAGCGCTTCCATTTTTATGAGTGCCGGGCGGACGATGTTCCAGGAGCAGGCGCGGCCCTCTCACCGCGCCCGGGTTCTGTCGGTCTACACCCTGGGATTTATGGGAACAACCGGACTGATCGGTGCGCCCCTGGCCGGTGTGCTGGTCGATTGGCTTGGGCCGCTTCTAACCTGTGCGTCTACCAGTGGGCTGACGATCGTTGCCGTCCTGGGGGTGGCCATGTGTACCCAGGTGACCCGGCTGGAGTGAGCCGGTAATGGAACCAATGCGTCCTGTTAAATGCAACTTTTTGGTGAATTTCTGGCTATCATGTAGGGGCGATCCTTGTGATCGCCTGGTAGGGAACATGTGGCCCCTGGCCGGGCTTTAGGAGCCTGGCAACAGCCGGTTCAGGTCATTGTGGAGCTTGTCCAGCACTTCATCCGCCACCGCCCCACGGTTGCGGATTTTGGCATCACGGTAGACCGCCGGGCGGAGTTCGGCCAGTTGGCTGGCCTCTTTCAGCGTCTCCTCAACAAGCGTGTCGGCCGGACACGTGCGGTCCAGAAAACCCGCGTCAACCGCCCCAGCCGGGTCGTACAGACGAGACTGTAGGGTGGCTTGGGTCAGGTGACGTTTGGACAGCCGTTCGCGGGCCAGGGTGACCAGAAAGTACGGCAGGGTCATGCCAATGGCGACCTCATTGAGGCCAATTTTAAAATCTCCCTCAGCCCCGATACGGGTGTCTGCGGCCAGGAGCATCAGGGCGCCGGCGGCAATGGCGTGGCCGGTGCAGGCAATAAGCAGCGGTTGGGGATGGACATACATCTTCATCAGCATTTTGGCCCCGGCGGTGACTAAACCACGGGCGGCTTCAGGTCCTCCGTCCCGGACCACGGACAGGTCAAAACCGGCTGAAAAACGCCTGGGTCGGCCGACAATCACGGCCGCGCGTGCTTCCTGAGCCGCCCGGTCGAGTCCGGCGTTGACCGCATCGATAAAGGCGTGGCTGACCGCATTGGCCTTGCCGTCGTCGATACGCAGGATAGCGACTGGGTCGTTAAGTTCATAGTCTAAGATTTCATGTGACGTCATACGTTTTCTCCAGTCTGAGAGTTATTGCTCCGGTTTGCCGTATCGTAGCGTATGCAAGCCTTGCTGTTTACTGCCCCGTTCTGGTTGGGAAGATTGTTCTGTGGTAGAAATATCCTACCACAGGTGGAAGGAGTTATACTATGCCGATTTTGCCGACCTCTGATCCCACTGTAGGAGTCGCCTATCTGGCAACCGCTCGACTTGGGGAGAAGGGGCAAATCACGGTTCCCAAAGAGTACCGTGACGCCTTCGATCTGGAAGCGGGTGCCCCGATCAGCATACTGAGACTTGGAGGGAGTTTGCTTCTCATCCCTGAGCAGAGTCACTTTCGACAGCTTTGCGACCGCATCGCCGAGACCTTTGCCGCTCACCGAATCCAGGCGGATGAGATCTTACACACCTTACCCGAGACTCGGCAGCGTGTGTTTGCGCGTCATTACCCGGAGCTCTCTGCACGGAAGTCCACCTCTCAGAAAAAGACCCGGGCATGAGTCCAGCTCTGCCACTTCGGCTTTTTCTCGACTCAAATGTCCTGACGGCGGGAATTGTCGCCTCTTGGGGCTTGGACAAGGCCGTGCTGTCGCTGTGTGCGGCACGGATTTGTCGGATGGTGCTAGCGGAAATCGTCCGCGAGGAAGTCGAAGAAAATTTGCTCCTGCACGCCGCGTCGCTCCCTCCACGAGAGTCTGAACAGGTGTTGGATGACTATACTAAGCTTATTACATTGGCCCATCCAATAATGGTTCCCCTGCCTGATACCGATACTGTTGTCCGTTCTCGTCATCTCATCCGCCATGAGGCGGATGTGCCTGTTTTGCTGTCCGCAATGCAGAGCCAGCCAGACTGGCTCATCACCCATAACACCGCCCACTTTACCCAGACGGTTGGGCGGCGAACGGGGCTCCGGATAGCAACACCCCAGGCGTTCTTCCAGACCTTGGCCCACAGTCTTCCCTAAGCGGCCAACCGCCCCGGACGCTCCAGCATTGCTGTAAAATGACATTTAAAATGGAAAAAATTTACACTTGAAACCGCGCGAACACGAATTTCGTCTCCTGGACAAGCTTTTGGTAGCGTAAGGTCAGCGCGGAACGGCCGCGCGTTCATACGCGCTTACCGATTGATTGCGCCGTTCGTCAAGCAGGCGGCGCAGTTCTGCCTGCCGCTCTCGACCGAGGCGAATGCGGCTGAGTAATAACAGCGGAATCAGGAAGCTGGTCGACAGCACCGGCCCAACAATAAAGCCCAGATTCCACACCACATCCGCGTCAAGCGCGCCCGGCGCGGCGCCTGGATCAAGCCGAATCAGATCAATCACCACCCCACCAATGAGCTGCCCAAAACCGGTGGTGGCCTTGGTGGCAAACGCTTGGCCAGCGTAAAAGACGCCCTCCTTGCGCGTACCGGTGTTATACTCGTGTTCGTCGATGATGTCGGCAACTATGGACGGGACCATGATTTGAGTCAGGACGAGGAAGATGACCTGGACATAGCTCTGGACCAGGGCCAGCGAAAAGAGCCACGGGTCGCCGTTGGCGGGTAACACATCGATCAGCCGCAGGCTAAACCACCAGCCGCCGTTCAGAATCATAACGGTGAACGACAGCAGCAAAATCTGGCTTTTTTCCAGCCGTCGGCCGAGCGGTTTGATCAGACCAAAGGCGGTTGCCGTGGCCAACAGGAGCGGAATCGAAAAGATGGCCAGCTGCTGGGTCGAAAACTCCCAGAAGTAGGTGTTCACATACAACATTAAGCTGACGTAGATGCCGCTGCTGCCCAGCGCAAACAGCAGGGCTATAAACAGCCAGCGGAAGTTGTGATTACCCAGGGCGTGGTACATGTCGATAAACGGTTGACGGACACGAAAGGCTTGGGGCGCGGTCGGAGGGGAGGGTAAATACGGGATTTCCTTCCAGGTAAAGACGCAGGTGATGGTGCCGGCGATCAAGACAAAGACGGCCGACGCGCTGCCATAGAACACATAGTTGTTGGCAATTAAACGCCCGTCCGTCCCGTCTTGGGAATGAAACACAAAGGCTAAAGACAGCGCCGGCAGGGCAACGCCGGCCAACCAGGCCAGCGAGGCTTTATAACCCATAATGACCGAGCGCTCTTCGTAATCTTGGGACAGCTCGGCCCCCAGGGCGTCGTGCGGAATGGAGAAAAACGTCAGAAAGGTGCGCAGCAGCACCGAGACCAGGGCCAGCCACACAAAGGTGGCGAACTCGCCTATGCCTGAGGGAGGGGAGAACAGAAAGACAAAGGACACGGCCAGGGGCACAAGAGCCGCCGCCATCAGCGGGTGACGGCGGCCGTAGCGGGAGCGATAATTATCCGAGAACGAGCCGACTATGGGGTCGCTGATGGCGTCACTACACAGGCCGATCAAAGCCGCCAGGCCGGTCAGTGTGCCCGACACGCCCAAGACCTGGGTGTAGTAGAACATCACAAAATTGACAAAAGCGGCGTCTTTGGCGGCAAACGCCATCCGCCCCGCACCGTAGGCGAGTTTGGTGCTGATGCTGAGTTGTCTGGAGGCGTGCGACGGGTTATTCACAGGTGGTTCTTGATCGGCATTCTCGGTCCGTGGACTCCAACAGACATTAGCGGGGACCGGACCGGGCTTGTCAATGGGGCTTGGGCATTCTCAGGCTCAACAATCTCGGCTACAGTAGGCTCGGCTACAGTGGGCAAAGAGACCGCAATGAGGAGGCAAGCCGATGCGTCTGTCCTGGAACGAAGTGCGCACCCGTGCAGCAACGTTTGCCCGTGATTGGGCCGGCGCCCACTACGAGAAAGGCGAGACCCAGAGCTTCTATAACGAATTCTTCCAGATATTCGACGTCAAGCGGCGCACCGTTGCTCGCTATGAGGAGCATGTCAAGCGCCTCGACAACTCGTCCGGCTATATTGACTTGTTCTGGCCCGGCGTGCTGTTGGTCGAACAAAAGAGCGCCGGGCGCAACCTCGCCCGCGCCTACGGACAGGCCGGGGACTATTTCGACGCGCTGCCCGAGCAGGAGCGCCCGCGCTACATCCTGGTCAGCGACTTTCAGACCTTTGAGTTGCATGACCTGGACGAGCGGGAGCGCACGTTTTTCGCACTGGCCGACCTACCCGAGCACATTGAGAAGTTCGGTTTTATCCTGGGCGTACAAAAGCGTGCTTTCAAAGATCAGGACCCGGTCAACATTCAGGCGTCCGAACTCATGGGCCACCTGCATGACGCACTCAAACAGTCCGGCTACACCGGCCACGCCCTCGAACAATTCCTTGTCCGCACCGTGTTCTGCCTGTTTGCCGACGATACCGGCATCTTCGAGCCGCGCGACAGCTTCCTTGACCTGCTTGAGCACCGCACCCGCGAGGACGGCTCCGACCTGGGCTTGTGGCTCTCACGGCTTTTCCAAGTGCTCGACACGCCGGAGGACAAGCGCCAAAAAGCTCTGGACGAAGACCTGGCTCGCTTTCCGTATGTCAACGGCGACCTTTTCCGCGGTCCGCTACGCATTCCCGACTTTGATTCCTCCATGCGACAGGCGCTGCTTGACGCCTGCCGGTTTGACTGGACCGCTATCTCTCCGGCGATTTTCGGCGCGCTGTTCCAATCGGTCATGGAGCCCGCGGAACGCCGCGCTCAGGGCGCGCACTACACCACCGAGAAGAACATCCTGAAGGTGATCGAGCCGCTGTTTCTCGACGACCTGCGGGCCGAGTTCGCACGGCTGAAAGCCCGCAAGGACACCCATCGGCGGCGGGAGCTGCATCGCTTTCAACAGCGTTTGGGGACGCTGCGCTTTCTCGACCCGGCGTGTGGCTGCGGCAATTTTCTTATTATTGCCTACCGCGAGTTGCGCGCCTTGGAGATTGCGGTCTTGAAGGAACTGCACGCTTATCGTGACGACGCGGAAACGGGCGAGTTGGACGCTGCGGCCCTGTCGGTTGTCAATGTGGACCAATTCTACGGCATTGAAATCGGCGAGTTCCCGACCCACATTGCCGAGACCGCACTGTGGATGATGGACCACATCATGAACAACCGGCTCAGCCTGGAGTTCGGTCAGACCTTCGTGCGCATCCCGCTGACAACATCGCCCCATATTCTGCACGCCGACGCCCTGGAAACCGACTGGGCAACCCTGCTGCCGCCGGAAGACTGCTCGTATGTGTTCGGCAATCCGCCCTTTGGAGGCGCGAAGTTTCAGACAGCGGCCCAGCGGGCGCAAGTGCGAGGTATTGCCGGCCTGGGCGGCAGCGGCGGGACGCTTGATTACGTGACAGCTTGGTTCTTTAAGGCTGGCGCGTATGCAACAGGGCCGACCCGTATCGGCTTTGTGGCGACCAACTCAACGACCCAGGGCGAGCAGGTGGGCCAGCTTTGGCCACTGCTGTTCGACCGCCGCCGGCTGGAGATTGCCTTTGCCCATCGCACCTTTGCCTGGGGTTCGGATGTGCGGGGCAAGGCGCATGTGCATGTCGTCATTCTTGGGCTGGACAGACGGGAAAACGCGCGGACGGAGAAACGGCTGTTTTCCTACCCCGACCTTAACGGTGACCCGGAGGAAACGCGCCACACGGCGCTGTCGTCCTATCTGTTCGACGCCGGGAGTCTCGCCGACTCGCATCTGACGGTGCGCGAAGAGAGCCGGCCGATCAACGGAATGAGACAGTTGAAGACAGGCGTTCAAATGATCGACAACGGCCTCTTGACTTTCAAAAACGACGAATACCAAGACTTCATTTCAAGAGAACCGGAATCACAGAGGTTTTTTCGCAAATACATCGGCGGTGATGAATACATTAACGGATTCCATCGCTGGATACTCTATCTGGCGGATTCGTCTCCGTCGGAACTTCGCCGCCTTCCTGAAGTCCGAGAACGTGTACGAAAGGTACGGGAGTATCGTGCTTCCAGTCACCGCTCCAGCACCGTTGCCATGTCTGCTTACCCGACAAAAGTAGGCGTGGATGAAAGGCTTTCCAAACCGTTCCTTGTTCTCCCAAATACGAGTTCGGAACGACGCGAGTACGTCCCGATTGGATGGTTGACGCCCGATGTGATCGCAAATCAGAAACTACGGATTCTTCCAGACGCTACGCTCATTGATTTTGCGCTGCTTACCTCCGCCATGCACATGGCGTGGATGCGTACTGTGACTGGGCGTTTGGAAAGCCGTTACATGTACTCTGTCGGTGTTGTCTACAACACTTTCCCTACACCGCCCGCTGGTGCAGACCTGGCAAAGCTGGAACCGCTAGCCCAGGCCGTACTCGACGCCCGCGCGGCCCATCCCGGTGCAACCTTGGCCGACCTGTACGACCCCGACCTGATGCCGCCCAATCTGCGCAAAGCCCATGCTACACTCGACCGGGTAGTGGACCGGCTGTACCGGCCCGGTGGTTTTGCCTCGGAACGGGAGCGGGTGGAACATCTGTTCGGGTTGTATGAAAAGATGACCGCGCCGTTGGAAGCGGGGATGAAGGGGAAACAGAAACGGCAGCGCAAACGATAATTAGGACATTGATGTCCGACTTGGGTCGAGCCATAGACGAAGGGGCTGAAGAAGACCATCCATCAGGGCGCTGCCTGATTCATTTTCCTGAAACCGCTTTTGGCAATAACTGAAGCTTACGCTTGCGAATATCGCCATTCTTATGGCAATAGTAAGCTTGGTAAAATCCAAAATCAGTGCGGTTATGCTGTTGGCACTTCCTCTCAATGATTTCCATAATCTTCAGCTTATCGGCGTCTGGAGTATTGATGCCGAAAATAATCCCTTTCAGCGACTTAAAGTCGTAGGTTAGTGTACGCTGTCTCTTCTCGTTCAGATTGCTAAGCATGCTAGTTAGAATTAAGCGGCTTTCCTGCTCATACTCCCAATCTTTGGTTTTAATGATAGCATCGCGATAGAAGTTGTCCCAATATTTTTTATGCCACGTGCCTCCATCTCCATCAGATCCAATGTGAGCAGAACATTTACTAACGTTACCATTTTGATCGCTGTACCACATATCTATGAGATCAGGTGTTGGCAATGAGCCAATGGACCGAAAAAAATCAATTTCTCCCGCTTTGTCTCTATAATTGATTTCGTAAAAAGGACTCGGAACAGGTCCCCAATGCTCTCTATTGCCTCCGTAACCCGTAATTTGATTTAACGTAAGGCTGTTTCTTTCGTCCGTTGATTCCGCTTCAAAAATTAAGCAGGCTCCTTTGTGACCGTCGCCGTAATGCCCCCATACGGATGAATTTTTATAATCCTTCGTAAAACAAGCGGCGTACCATTTGGGATAAAGTAACTGTGCAACGAGCTGTTTGAGATAGACTTGTGGAAAATCGAACTGTACTAATTGCAAATTTTCTTTGAACGTACTTTGAGACTCTGAGCGGTAGTTGGATTTATGGATGAGGTACCGCTCGGATAGCAACTGATTTGTCACCGTGAACAGAAAATCAAGAAACGCTCCATCCTCAGTTTTCTGCATCAATTCAAAGAACTTCCTCTCGTTTAACTTCCTTAAGCCAAGCGGAGATTCGGCAAATAATTGCTCATTTTCAGGTGCCAAGCCACGCTTGACCAACGCTTCTTGAATTTCAGCCAACACGACGAAGTGTATGTTTTGAAGATAAAATAGTACTTCATCATATCGAGCTTT
>CBDCRK010000028.1:0-46118 GCA_965220955.1 uncultured Binatia bacterium (SeqCode)
TTCTTTCCACTTAAAGAGCGCCTGTCAGCACACTGGCTATGGGTGGCCGAAGTACTGCCACTACTTCATCCAGTACGCCTGGCCCGGGCCATCTTTCGGGGGGAGGCTTCTCCCACTGTCCTATGGGACCTTGCCTACTTACTGGGTGTATCAACCCTACTTCTGGCCTGGGCTCGTCGCGGCGTGTGGCAGCGGCTGACAAACTAAATCGCGGTCTAAAAATAACACATTGTTAGGGTGTGAGCTTCACGGTTGGCCACAGTTTGATCCCCCAGGGAAGCAGGAAAAGCTTGTAAAGCAGAACGTAGAAAAGTGTAAGGAGCGATGACCCAATGATTTAGCCGAGCGCGAACAGCCGCGGATTTAGACATAGATGCTATAGTGTTTCTCCTTTATTTGTGTCATAAAAAGCTCTCACCGCTAAGGGTGCTGAGAAATCTTATACCAGGATCTGGTAGAGAAGTGTCAAGCTCTTGAACAATCTCTACGGTCCAGGTACTCCAACTTACTGTTACGGTTTGATATAGAAAATCCTTCTTGATAGGGAGAAGTTCTGGATGAAGTTGACTGAACGTTTACAACCGAAATATTTAGGGATCTTTTTTCTAGCTGTCTGTCTGACCGGCTGCACCCTCCCTCCTCCCGGTACTTACTCTCTGATTGTGGGGTATCTTCCTGGCTTGGTGAAAGGGAAGAAGCCGGATTTTCCTCCGACACGCATTCTTGTTTTACCGCCTGCAGACGGGCGTCAAAACTTAAAGGTACGAGATGGCACTCTCCCCATGGCCGGGGATGCGGGCGAGATTGTGGGTCTGCATGGGCTGAACTCGAAGCAAGGGACAGTCAGTATAGCCGCAAGGGACATGATGCCAGACCTGGGGATGCTCAGAGTCATGGACTCAGGCATGCGCTATCCTCCTGATGTGCCCAGAACCGTCTATGCACTCCCCGGTCTGTCTGAGGCAGTGCAGGAGGCCATTGCCACTCACTTTTGTAAGGCCGGCTTTTATGTAGAGACGGTTCCTTCTTCGCTCTCTATGCCGTTAGCAAGAAAAGGGCAGCACGCGGATTATGCCCTTAGCTGCACAATTGAAGAGTTCTCTTTGCTCAGCCTGGTACGCTATCAGCAGCTTTATATTCCTATGGCTATTTCCTCACACTTTATTGATGTGCCCATACGGGGCCCTACTCAGGCAGCTGTTTCCCTGTCCCTGTCTCTTTATCGCTGGCCTTCTGGCGAAATAGTATGGCAAGGGAAAATGGAGGACCTGGTTGATGATCCTACCTTGGGAGATTCTATCCACCTGTATAGCAGTGCAGAACAAACGCTAACGGTAGCGCTGAGCCGCACTGTAGGGAGCATTTTGATCACCCAGAGCTTGCAGGACATTCTACTGCGCCCTTGGTTGCACAATAGACCTACACTGATGACTTCTCCTTGGTGTGATCAATGTTTTCAGGAACGTTTGCAGCCGCAAGGGCCAAGAACCGTAATAGCAGATGAAAGGGGCATGACGCCGTACCTGGGCTTTGGACAGAACAGCCTTTAGCTCTACGCGGGAGCTCCCCAAGTAAGCGCCTGCCGGGGATTGTCGACCATCAGGGTAGTGATCTGTTCCTTGCTGAGGCCGCTACGGTGCAGCATAGGTACCACATGCTTCACTAGGTGAGCATAGCCCCACCCTCCGTAACGCGTGAGTTGGATCTTCATGCTGATATCATGGGAGAGCAACAGGTGCTGTAAACACCCTTCGTCGATCAGGCGTTTGAGAGCAGCGATACTGAGCATGTCTGAGCCCATGTATTGTCCCACACTATCGACATAGCACTCCATCCCGAAAAAATCGTATTCCACGTAGGCACCGCGCCCAGCAATAGTCGTATGGTAGGTTACATCATCGCTGGTGGGGCTAAGATGGCAGAGAATAACCTGCTGCAGGTTGACTCCCTCGTTTTCCAGAATATCGAGGACTTCCAAGCCGTTTTTCTTCCAGGGCAGTAGGTGAACACTAATCGGTGCTCCCGTGCGGCGATGAGCGCGGGCAGCGGCCTGCAAGACCTTTTTCTCATTAGTGCGGACCTTAAAGCTGGTGCCGATTTCGCCAATAATGCCAGCCCGCACGCCAGTATTGCCGATGCCCTCGGTGAGGTCGTGTTCGATCTCGTCAGTGAGGGCATCGACCGAGCGCTCGTGCATATTGTCAGGATGGGAGCGGCCAATGTAGTACCCCGAGCCCATGATAATGTGCACCCCGGTAGCCTGAGCAATCTCCCTGAGGGCCAGTGGCATACGTCCCAGGCCGTGATTAGTACAATCTACTACGCTACCACCACCAGCGGCTTTAAATTGGCTTAGCTCAGCAATGACCAGTCCTTGATCATCCAGCACGCAGTTATCCTGGTTGAGCAACGGATCACGGCGGATTGCTCCTAGATTGGCAATCTCCACCGGCGCATATACCAGGGCTTTTTTCTCCTCCTCTTGCGGCTCCTCACACCACACTCGCAGATCAACAAGAAGGTGTTCGTGCGTTAGGGTGACTCCTAACTCCTGCGGCTCAATTGGCCCCAGGACTGTCATCACTTTCCCTTGCATAGGCTTCCTCCCTTACTGTCTGGTGGATACACAAGCAGGGTTGCACAAGGTGCAGGGGTACTGTTGCACAAAACAATGGGGGTGTCAAAATAGATAGGTTTTGAAATTGGATCTTAAGGTGGGAATTTTGTGAAAAAGGCTAGTCCTAAGGTTTGCTCGGAGGGTACTCTGATGCCTTCCACCAAGCAGAGGCCCACCAGACAGTAACAGTCAATGGTAAGACCTCCAGCCCACTCTTTGGCTGCATTAATATTCGGGTTAAGGTGCTGACAGTCAGGTATTGGGAGTTAGGAAGGACTTCCGACGGCAGGCCCTCTCAGGCCATCAGCACCCAGGCCAACCAGACATGCCGCAAATAGCTTAAGTGATTTACCCAGCGAAATACCCAGGTGCCAGGGTGTTAAAAATGGTTTCCTGCACTATCTTCTGGCGCTGAGCACCGCCTCCTTAAAGGTCTTGGCGGCGGTAAATCCAACCTTTTTTCTTGCCGGGATCTTGATGGGATCACCGGTCTGAGGGTTACGGCCCATACGCGCCTTGAGGCTGCGGCGCCGGAAGGTTCCTAGGTTAGGAATTTTAAGGGGGTCACCCTTGCGGACGGTTTTGACAATATTGTCTACCAGCGAAGTGAGTACCTCGTCAGCCTGTCTCTTGGTAATTCCTCCCGCACCAGCCAATTTGTTAACCAGCTCAGATTTCGTCATAATACATACCTCCTTTGTCGGGTTATTTTCACAGGGTGATACACCTCTTTGGGGATACGCTGTTCAACCTCCAAGCCCGTTCACTTATTGTGTCCCGAACCGGTAAGGGTGGGGGATCGGAATGGCTACACTAACTCTGTCCATTGTTATCTCTACTGGTTGAGAGTGAGAGTAGTAGGAGAGACCTCTTGGGCCTTGGTGCTAATAATTTGTATGCCATCTAGGTAAAGATGACGGGCCTCTTCATCTGTGACTACCTGTCTCTTGGTGAGAGGATCCTTGATCCGCCATATCCCGCCTAACATCGGATGGCGATTGCACCGGTAACTGTAAGCCCAGTAGGCAGACTCTCGCATCATGCTGTCGCGTGCCTCCCACTTGAGTCCTCGGCCACCGGCGAAGGTGAGCGTGTTCTTGATAACCCGTGGAATGGAGTAAAACGTAGTGTAGGCATCTCGGTAGGCCTTATCGATCTCCTCGGCCGTCATCCTTGGGTGATGGGAAACTACGTGGTCAGAGTCATACCAGTTGAAATCCCAGTCGCTGATGGTACCTTCGGCTACTGCCTTGTCATGGTCTTCAGTGCCAGGGAGTGGGGTAACAATAAAGAAAGAGGCCAGATCTACACCCACCTCAATAAGGTCAAGTGCGGCCTCTTGTCCACTATCAGGGGTATCATAAGGGAACCCGATCATATACCCGCAGTGAACGGCAGTCCCCACGCTATGCCAGTTGTCCACCACTCGGCGATATTTTTCTAACACCTGCCGTTTGGCTGCGTCCAAGGCAAGATTTTTATTGCGTTTGCCGGTGTTCTGGAACTTGGTAGCCGCCATGAGGTTTAAAGGGTTGAACGACTCAAAGCCAACAAACGCGCAGTAACAACCCGCTTCTGCGCACAGCTCGACAAAGCGACGGCTCCTCTGATGTTTGCTGCTGGCGGTCTCTCCCTGCCGTAGATCAGCATACCCGGCGGCATCGATATCGACCTGCATCATAAAGTCAAGGGTATATCCCTCACGGCGTAGCTCAGCCATGCCACTGAGTAGTGGCTCCCAGCTCGGGCTGCGAAAAATGTCATCATCTACCAAAAAAAGGGTGTCGATGCCGTGGTAATCTGCTGCATCGCGGATCCAGTTGAGGGTAAACTGCGGATCGCGCGCCCGCATAGTACGGCCCATCACGTTTTTCACGCTGCAATAGGAGCAGGTAAACGGACAGCCGCGCGAGGTGTCAAGGGTAGTCATAGTAGTGTTGGTGAAGCGGGTCAGGTAGTGGTCGTTGATAGCCGGGAGCTGGGCCTCGGTAATGGACGGGACCAGAATCTCGCCATTCCCCGTTTTGGCCCGAATACCTGAGGTGACGCTATAGTGGAGTTTGAGTTCTCCCCTAAGATAATCGTCAAGAATCTGCACCCAGGTGCTCTCCGCCTCACCTACCACGGTGGTGACCCGGCAATTGTTTAAGAAGCGGCAGGACTCAGGCCAGCCGCTGACATGAAAGCCGCCAAACAAGACCGGAAAGCCTGCTGCAACGAACTGCAGTGCCAGGTCACGGCCGCGCGGGTATTGGTTGGTCTGCACTCCGGCCAGGCCGATAAGTACTTCCACCCCGTCTTCGTTGGCTTTTTCCCGGATGGCACGGATAGTATCGGTGCTGATAGGACCGTCTGTGATCTCGTCCCACAGCACGGTCTCAACATAGACATTGTCCGCCGCGCGCAGGTGGTTGTATGACTCGTTCAAGGCAGCCAGTACTGTCAGTGTGTTGTTGGGTAGTACTCCTTTCTTGAAGTACAACACATAGTCGTCGTGATGATACTTTGAAGGCTTAATGAAATATATTCGTAGAGTGCGACAGAGAACGGGTTCCCGAACGGGCTCTTGACTCCTGCTCGGTCTACTGGAAGGAGTTAAAACCTCTTCTTTCCCTGAGGTAAGGAAATGACTGACGGTAGCAAACGTTACTGCCTCCCTCCACCTCTCCCACCATCGCTTAAGGAAAACCGCATATAGGACTATCGTTATGCCTACTCCGCCAGCAACCAAAGCAACCATCTCAGCCTCCTTACTATACTTTATAGGTAAGACCCGATTCTTAGCTGTAAGTCAGGGAAATGTCAATAAAACTCAGTGGTACATCTCCACCAATTCGATAATTCCCAGTCTTTTCATCTCATCAAAGAGGTAGCCTTTAATCTCTTGGACAGTTTCCCGCTCCAACACTTCCTGGGCGATCCTCTGGGCGGATCCATAGGGGACCGAACGGATTACCCGCTTAATAACCGGAATAAAGAAGGCTTCCATGCTCATTTCATCAAGCCCCATGCCCAGGAGCACAAGTGCACACAGAGGATCCGCCCCCATTTCTCCGCACATGCCTATCCCTTTGCCTGCCCTCTTTGCTGCCCGAATCGTGTGGTGAACTGCTGTGAGCACAGCTGGGTGGAGAGGCTCATAAAGAGATGAGGTCTTGCGGCTGTTTCGGTCCACCGCCAGGAGGTACTGGATCAAGTCATTAGTGCCAAGGCTAAGAAAGTCCACCTCTTGAATCATCCAGTCTGCTAGCCATACCGCTGAGGGAACCTCAACCACTATGCCCACCGGCATTGAGAGATCAAAGTCCCTGCCCTCTTGTTGTAGTTCTTCCTTGGCCTCAGCTAAGATTTCTTTAACTTGGCGGATCTCCTCCAGGCTAGAGATCATGGGAAAAAGAAGCCGTGTTGGTCCATACGTCCCGGCCCGTAGAATCGCCCTGATCTGGGTCTTAAAGAGGTCTTTCATCTCCAAAGAGATACGAATCGAGCGCCAGCCAAAGAGAGGGCTGCTCTCCTGGGGTAGGTGCAAGTAGGGAGGGTATTTGTCCGGCCCAAGATCAAGCGTACGGATAGTTACCAGCCGGCCCTGCATGCCTTCGAGTACCCGGCGGTAGAGATCAAGCTGTTCTTCTTCACTAGGGAAGTCTCGGTAGGTAAGAAAAGGGATCTCGGTGCGGTAGAGCCCAATTCCTTCGGCTCCGTGTTGACAAGCCAACGCTACATCCCCAAGAAGGCCAATATTGGCGTAAAGCGTTACCCGACAACCGTCCTGGGTCTCAGCAGGCAGGTCTCTCAGTCCTTCTAATTCCCGATTGAATACCTGGTACTCACGGTCAAGCCGCTCATACTCTCTGATAACTTCAGCGCTGGGATTCACATAGACCGCTCCGGCATTACCGTCAGCAATGATGAAATCACCTTCACGTACCAACTCAGCATGTTCCACTCCCACAACAGTGGGAATCTCAAACGATTTGGCCAGGATCGAGGTGTGGGATGTAACTCCACCGTTGGCCAGCATAACACCCTTAATCTTGTTGTGATCAACCAGGCAGAGGTCAGAAAGGGTAAGGTTTTCAGCAACAAAGATCACCTTGTCTCCAAGTACCCGCTCGTCCTCAGCCGAACCAAGCAGGTGGCGAAGTACTCGTTGTCCAATATCCTGGATGTCGGCGGTTCGCTCGCGCAGGTGGTCGGCACGGGCAAACGCCTCAATATACTCCTCGAGCACTTTTTTCAGTGCGCTTTCTGCAGCTAGACCCTGGTCGATCAAAGTTTCCACTTTGGTGTGGAGGGCACGGTCCTCAAGCATAAGACGGTGGGCGTCAAAGATGGCGCTGTCCACCTCTGGTAGGCGACTGCGCATTCGTTCTTTGAGTACGCTTAATTCCTCTGTGGAACTCTGCACCGCGGCAGTAAACCGTTCTAGCTCTGTGGTCGGATAGTCGGTATGACGGTCGGGAATGGCGTCAAGCCTCACCTGGGGGTGAATGAGATGGGCCCGGCCCATACCAAAGCCGGGCGAGGCTCCAAGGCCCGAGAGGCGCATGCGACTGACCTGGCCTCTAGTTATAGTCTTCCCCCTCTGCTTTTGTTGATAAGTTCGTAGCTGTTCGATCGCCTCCACCATACGTTTGCGGTACGTGCGGCGCTCTCGTTCTTTTATTTGCAAGTTCTCGAGGAGACGAGCCTGTGTAATAATGCCGCGGACCTGGGCGGAGATAGTTCTGAGGAGACGAATCTCGGTGCGGGTAAAGCGTCGTTTCCTCAAAGTTCGTACATTCAGCACCCCAAGGGGAGTCTGCTTCTCGACAATGGGGATGCCAAGAAAGGAGTGGTAGCGATCCTCTCCGGTTTCGGGGAAGAACTTGAAGTGGGGGTGAGCCATGGCGTCAACCGCCACCACCGGTTCCATTTTTTCAATGACTAGACCGGTCAGCCCTTCATCCACCCCCATGCTCACTTTGCCAATGGCGAAGCGGTCAAGACCAGTGGTCGCCCACAGGGTAAGCCGCCGGGCTTTAGCATCTAATAGGTAAAGGGAGCATACCTCTGTGCTCATCCGTTCAGCTACGGTCTGGACAATTCTCTCCAGGGTCTCTTGCAGATCGTGTGAGTGGGTAATGATTGTGCTAACGTCTTCGAGCAGAGACAGGGTATGCTCGACCCGTTGCTGCCGGGATGAGCGCGAACGTTTCTGCCCCGCTAGCTTGGGTGAGTTTTTTGTGGTCTTTCTTGTAGGCAGCCCGTCCATGCGCCAGCAGCATCATACACTAGCCCCTGTTGGGGGACAAGAAGTAAGGGTAAAGCGTGCGCGGGACGCAAAGCGTGCGCCTATTGAGTCTAAACCTCCTGTCAATTTGTGCTGAAGCGTGCTCTACCCATGCCTAAAAGGAAACGCGGTGGTTTAACGTACCATGGCCCTTGCCCGGCAAGAACCCTTCAGTAATGGCTCGGGTAACGAACTTCTTAGCCGTGGTAACTGCCTCCTCTACCTCTTTGCCCCTGGCCAGCTCGGCAGTAATGGCTGCGGCAAACGTACACCCAGCGCCATGGGTGCAAGCGGTGACAAGCCTGGGGGAGGGATAGGCGTGAAAGGAGCGGCCGTCAAAAAGGAGGTCAGTGGCATCTTCCTCAAGATGCCCTCCCTTGATTACCACATAAGCAGGGCCGAGACCTCTTATCCGACGGGCTGCCTCTTCCATACCGTCTCGTTCTGTAACCTCCATCCCTGCTAAGATACCTGCCTCGTGCAAATTGGGTGTGACGACTAGAGACAGGGGCAAGAGCTCTTGTATAAGAGTCTTTCTTGCTTCTTCTTGCAGGAGGGAATGTCCGCCCTTGGCGACCATGACCGGATCGACCACCAGCCTCTTTAAACCATATTCTTTTGCCTTACGGCTAACCAGCTGGACAAGTGCTGAGGAGGAAAGCATGCCGGTCTTGGCACTATTTGTCCCCATATCTGAGAGTACCGCGTCAAGCTGAAGACCAACAAATTCTGGAGGCAACTCTACTACTCCCTGCACCCCATGGGTATTTTGTGCAGTGACCGCGGTGACAACGCTCATCCCGTAGATATCGAACGCCATGAAGGTCTTTAAGTCGGCCTGGATGCCCGCTCCTCCGCCAGAGTCGGAGCCAGCAATAGTAAGAGCCTTAAAGAGCTGGACCATGGTTGCCTACCTTTGGCTAGGGAAAAGGACGTGTCTCTCCCACGTTGAGTCCCTGGCCAGGATGATAGCGACCAGCTTTGAGCTCGGTGATCAACTCGCGCACCGTGGTAACCGGGCGCTCAAGCACGGTCATGGCACACCCTAGGGAAGAAGCAGAGTGGCTATCGCTGCCTCCTACTCCTTTATGACCTAAATGCTGCGCTACTGTGTGGGCAAAGAGATTTTCTTGTTCTGAGCAGGCGCCATTGACAACCTCGATTTCGTCCACAAACGAGAAGATCTCCAGGGCTGTTGCCGTTGCCGGGTTGTTAGAGTCAAGCGGCGGAGTCTTATGGATAAACTGAAAGCGGGGATCAAGCTTATAGCGGAAAGGATGGTTGGCAATAAGGAACCCGTCCACCTCGTTTATCACCCTCCTTAACTCTCGCACCTTGTAAATACCACCAACATACTGGTTGAGACCGAAGGCGCCAATGTGTCCCCACTCGGTAGTTACCTCGATCCCGTGAAAGAGTACTATCCCCTGTTGTCTTGCATGTTCTTCTATCTCAGGGGTTGACCACATGTAATCATGCTCAGTCACACAGATGCCGTCAAGGCCAATAGTCCTTGCCTGATCAATCATAGCAAAGGCGTCAAGGTTGCTATCAGCACTTCCCTGCGTTGTGTGGACATGGAAATCGATAACCATGTAATCATACTCCTTATGCGTTATGCGTTATTTCCCGGATGGATATGAAAGGGGTTTCTTATATCCTGTTCTTTTCCCCTGGGTCAAGGCGGATGCTTCTATTGTCAAGCCAGGCTGGTGTCTATGTGATATAGTGGCAGGGCAGGAGGGTGGGAAAATCACTATAGCAGCTGGCCAAGGACACTTGTTGTTTGCCAGGGATTGCTTTCTTGATGCCTTTATTTTATAAAGACTTGCCGAAGGCTTAACCAAGAAAGAGAAGTTTTCTGAGAGTATACGAACTGTGAGTCAAGCTGGCTTAAGGCAGGCTTCTTTCTTGAAATTTATGCACCGGGGCATGAAGAGGTTTGCGGACCTAGCCCAGTGTCTGATGCTTCGCTTGGATCCAGGAGGATAGGAACTGTGGCTCGAAGAAGCTTTGGAGAGGCTGTCTATGAACGGCGTCGCCAGCTTGGGATGACCCAGGAAGAAGTAGCTAAAAAGGTAGGGGTTAAAGCCAACTACATTGGTTACCTAGAGCGGGGGATGCGCCATCCCAGTAACAAGGTGTTATCTAAGCTAGCCGATATCCTTGACCTCAATAAAGAAGAGGTTTACTTTCTTGCTAATCCATCGGTACGTAACTTTCTAGGGAAGCAGGCGGTCGCTCCTCAGGTCTCCGCCTGGCAAGCTTTTGTCAGGGATAAGGGATTGCGCCATCGCTACCGTATCACTCCTCAGGAAATGAAGGTGCTTTCTCAGATCTCGACTTTGGGCCAGGTGCGTTCGGCGCGAGACATGCTCTTTGTTCTGCAGGTGATCCGTCAAGCGGTTAGGGAGGTATAAGTATACTGAAAGCTTGCGCAGTTGCAGCCGTTATGACTTCAGGCTAATATAAGACAAATAAGGTCTATATTCTAACTAATCTCATAGCATTCTCATAACAGTAGGATCTAAACATGATCAGTGTAGAAGACATCCAATCCCTTGTAGAGGCAGCCCTACCCGGGTCAACCGTTCAGGTGCGGGATTTTACTGGCGGAGGAGATCATTTTGAAGCGGTTGTGGTGTCGGCAGAATTTGCTGGTAAAGGACTGGTGGAGCGACATCGAATGGTCTATACACCTCTAGGGAAGGCAATGCGGGTAGAAGATATTCATGCTCTTGCCCTTAAAACATACACTCCTGAGGAATTTGATAAGCAGAAAGGAGGCAGTTAACCATGGCAGACAGCGTCCTGGATCGTATCGGAGAGATGGTGAAGGGCCATAAGGTGCTCATATTTATGAAGGGGAATCGCACCTTCCCCATGTGTGGATTTTCCGCGGCCACCATCGAGGTCCTTAACTCTCTTGGCTACCCCTACGAAACCTTCGATGTGTTAGAGGACTCAGAGGTCAGGGATGGTATTAAAAGGTTTTCTGACTGGCCGACCATCCCGCAGGTGTATGTTGATGGCCAGTTTATCGGTGGGTGCGATATTGTGCTTGAGATGCACGCGCAGGGTGAGCTGGAGCCTGTGGTGCGCAAGGCCCTTGAAGAATAAGAACACATCTCAAAATTGGTTGGTTGGATAGGGGCACGGCACGCCGTGCCCCTATGGCTAAATTCTCTCTGCTGGAACCACAATCTTTTCGGCCAGACGCTCTATATCAGCTCTGATCTTGCTCGGGTCAGTAGGAATGGCACCAAGCATCACTTGGTCGACCCCCACATCGCGGTAGCGCTTAACCATATCCAGCTCCACTGGTGCTCCTAGGCCAGGAGAGACACTAAAGTGAAGTTTCTGTGGGTCGCGACCGGCAGCCTTGGCCATCTGACGGATCTGCTCTATATGCTTGGTGGCGTCTTCAACATTAACATTAACACCGAACCAGCCATCTCCGACTTCGCCTACCCGTTTTAAGGCCGGACCGCTCTCGCCCCCGAAGACAATAGGCGGATAAGGCTTTTGTGCTGGCTTGGGGTACATGCGAACCTTAGGGAAACTGACAAACTCACCCTCAAACTCTGGTTCTTCTTCGGTCCACAGCAGCTTCATGGCTTTGAGGTACTCTCTGGTACGTGCGGCCCGTCGCTCCCAGGGCACGCCCACCGCGGTGAACTCTTCTGCCAGCCAGCCAATGCCTACGCCAAATACAAAGCGACCACCGGAGAGTTTGTCTAGGCTGGCTATTTCCTTAGCCGTAACCACGGGGTTGCGCTCGGGCAAAAGACAAATGCCGGTGCCCAGGCGAATCTTTTTAGTATGAGCGGCGGCAAACGTCAGAGCTAGGAATGGATCCAGAAGATCAGTCTGGGTGGGCAGGGGAATCCTGCCGTCTCCAGAATACGGATAACGTGAGGCATACTGGTCAAGCAGCACAACGTGTTCAGGGGCCCAGAGTGAATGAAAGCCCACCTGCTCGGCGGCAGTGGCGGTCTGTACAATGATGTCAGGGTCAGCACTAGGACCAGCTCCAATAGCAAAAAATCCAATCTCCATGGATTGTCCCTCCTTTCCTGATTATTAGATTAATTAAATGTTGCCGCATGCTACTACATGTGTCTTTCTCTGTGCAATATCCGTTCTTTGGCAGGGGCAAATCTTGTATCTGCCCTTGCTGCCTGCGGTCTCCCTATCGGGCGATCACCAGAACTGTCCCTACTATAAAAAACCATAAATTATTACAAGCCACGGAAAGTCGGTCGACGTTTTTCCCGAAAGGCCGCAAGCCCCTCCTGGTGGTCCTCTGACGTGAGCGTGATCGATTCCGAGGCTGCAGCCAGCTCAAGTGAGGTCTCTAGATCAGTCTCCAGGCTACGATACATCACCATCTTAGCTAAGCGAAGGGCAATGGGTGGGCCAGCGGCAATCTTGCGGGCCAGCTCCATAGTTTTTTCTTGTAGCTGTTCATGAGGAAAGAAGTAGTTAACCATTCCCAAGTGATGAGCGTCTTTAGCGCTGAGAGGCTCACCAGTAAAAATCATCTCTGCGGCCTTGGCTATGCCCACGGCTCTAGGCAGCAACCAGCAGCCACCGGTGCCGGGGAAAAGGCCTATACGGACAAAGGCTTCAATGAAGCGGGCCTTTTCCGAGGCTACCCGCATGTCACAAGCCAAAGCCAGGTCACAACCTCCTCCAGCAGCATCTCCGTTGACCATGGCAATGGTCGGTAGGTCAAGTCGCTGCAGGTTCAAGATAAGTGGTTGTGCCCCCTGGCGTAGGCCCTGGCGCCTCCCTTCTGCGCCCCGGTTCTGGTGCACTCCGCCAGGTCCGGCTGGGTCGCGGAGGTCTGCCCCGGCACAAAATGCCCGTCCAGCTCCGGTAAAGACCAACACCCGGGTCTCCCCGTCCTCCTTGACCTCTTGCTGCAGCTGGCGCAGCTCCTCGACCATCTGGCGGTTAAAGGCATTGAGCCGCTCGGGGCGGTTGAGGGTTACTGTGGTCACTCCTTCTTGCTTGTCTACCAGAATCGTTTCATAGCTCATGTTATTTCCCCTCCAAGAGGATATTTTCATCTTTGTTGCGGTCGTCTACTATCCCTATGCTTAGCAGTAGGGAACAAGAAAAAGAAGATCAGAAAACCTACCTTCTCCTATCGTATGTTTGGCTTGCTTTACCCTGCGGACCCGGCTAAATAATGAAGGGTGAGAAGGCTTACTAAGAGTAAGTAGGGCTTACTAAGAGTAAGTAGGGCTGACAAGAGTAAGTAGGGCTGACGAAAGGAGGAAATCATGAAGGTTGGTACGGCATTAGCCATGCAAAATCCTAACCGCCAGCAGGCCGATCACCAGGTTTACTGGGAAGAGCGTAGGCTGGCCGATCTGGCTGAACCCCTGGGGTTCGATTCTTTCTGGACTGTTGAGCACCACTTTGATGACTACACCATGGTGCCCGATGTGGTGCAGTTCTTAACCTATATGGCCGGGCGGACTTCCCGCATCCAGCTGGGCACCGCAGTCATTGTGCTGCCCTGGCATGATCCTGTGCGGGTTGCAGAGCAGATTGCCATGCTCGATATTCTATCTGAGGGTCGGCTCCTTGTTGGGTTTGGCCGTGGGGCAGCCAGGATCGAGTACGAAGGCTTTCGTATCCCCATGGAAGAGTCGCGTGAGCGCTTCGTAGAAGCGGGCGAGATTGTGGTGAAGGCTCTAAGAAACGAACGCTTCTCCCACCAGGGCAAATACTTTCAGATTCCGGACATGAGCATCCGGCCACGACCCTATTCCGATTTTACTGGTCGGATGTACGGAGCCGCGGTAAGCCCTGAATCGGCTGAGATTATGGCCAACCTCGGGCTTGGTGTCCTTATTGTTCCACAGCGTGACTGGGACACTACGGCCTCGGAGCTAGAGCGTTACAACACTATCTATCGCAGCCTGGGCAAGGAGCCGATTCCGCCGGTAAGCCTGGGCTGGATATATATTGACAACACTGAAGAGAAAGCTATGGCCGGGGCCCGTAAGTATATGGGCGCCTACTGGCAGTCGGCTGATCTCCACTATGAGATCTCCAAGGGGGCTCACCAGGGTGTGAAGGGCTATGAGTTCTACAGTCAGATGGGTCAGGCCGCTCAACAGGCCGGAAATGATGCAGTGACCGAGAACTTTGTCAACTTCCAGGTAGCCGGTACCCCGGAGATGTGTCTAGAAAAGATCAACTTCATCAAGAGCAAGGTCAACAATGATCATTTTGTGGCCTTGTTTAAATATGGCGGAATGCCCATTGAGCTGGCTGAAAGAAACATGCGTCTCTTTGCTGACACAGTTATGCCGGAGCTTCAGCAGTCGGCAGATTAAAGCTTTCTCTCCTTCTTTTCCCTGGGGTGTGCTTTCTGTCCTGACGGCGCACCCCAAAGTTCCCTTCACAACCAACGGTCTGTCTGTGTGATGTACAGATGGAAGCGCTGCCGAGCTTGCTCAGTCATCCCTTACAAGTCATTGCTTTCTCGTTTATCCTGATGGATAAAACCTGAGCAGGTTTACATCAGGATAAGGAGGATATCATGGGAAGGTTGGATGGAAAGATTGCGCTGGTAACGGGCGGGGCTTCAGGCATTGGCCGGGCAATTTGCCTGACCTTTGCCGGCGAAGGGGCCACAGTCATTTGTAACGATATCAATCTCGACGCAGCTCAAGGGGTGTTGGCCGAATGTGGGCAGCCGAAGCAGGGTTTAGCAGTAAAGGCTGATGTCTCTAAGAGCAGGCAGGTTGCCTCTATGTTTGACAGGATTAAAAAGAGATTCTCCTCTCTCAATATCCTAGTAAACAATGCTGGTATTGGTCTGGACAGCCCGCAGCTGCAAAAACGCTTCAACCGGGTCTTTGAAAAACAGCAGCAAGAGATCGCCTCTGAGGGACGGGTCAAAACTGCACTGGAGGCTACGCAGAACCTTACAGATGATGAGTGGCGGCGGATGCTGGCCATTCACCTGGACGGGACCTTTTATTGTACCCGCGAGTCACTCAAAATCATGGAGAAAGAGGGTCAGGGAAAAGTTATCAACATTGCCTCTATCTGTGGCATGACGGGCTGTGCCGGAGCCCCGCACTACAGTGCAGCCAAGGCCGGCATTATGGGCTTCACCCGTGCTGTGGCCCGTGAGGTCATTGTCCGGGGAATTAATGTGAACGCCATTGCACCAGGGTACATTGATACCCCGATGACCCAGACTATTTCTAATACGGTACGTAAGGGTATTGCCCTTGCTACCCCCATCGGTCGCTTCGGTGAACCGCAGGACATTGCCAACCTGGCAGTGTATCTAGCCTCGGAGGAGTCGAACTTTGTTGTTGGACAGGTCATCAGCCCCAACGGCGGCTATGTCATAGCCTGACCCTGTTCCTTATCCATGGCAATATATGTGGCCGAAAGTGGCAACAAGAACAAATCTTTCTCTACTACCGGTGCACCGTTGATTATGGACGGCCGGTATGTTGCACATGGGCATGCACGGATGCAGGTTGGTGTGCATGGATAGGTCTTGAAACATACTCTAAGGATGGAAACGGAGGTGTGATAGTGGAGCCGATCATCATTCTGGTGTGGTGGGTTCTCTTTGCTGGTAGCCATCTTGTGCTTTCATCACAGAAAGTTCGGCCAACACTCATTCAGCGCTTGGGAGAGTGGCCATTTCGTGGCCTGTATTCTCTTGTTGCCTTTGTTACCTTGATTCCGCTCATTGTCTATTTCTTCCGACACAAACACGCTGAGCCGATCTTTTGGTCTTCCCATATTGTGACCCACGATCTCACCGTTATCCTTATGGCGTTTGCCTTTGTCCTCCTGGCTATAGGTGCGGTCGCACGGCCCCCAAGCACCATGGTTGGGGGCCGTAAACCCGAGGCTTATGGTGTTACCCGCATCACCCGTCACCCGACCTTTGCCGCTTTTTTTCTCTTTGGCCTAGCGCACTGCCTGGTTAATGGATCTCTAGGGGATTTAATCTTCTTTGGTGGATTTGCTGCCTTTGCCTGGATAGGCGCCTGGCACCAGGACACGCGTAAGGTGGTGGAGGTGTCGGAATATGCGGAATTTAAGGCGGCAACCTCTTTTCTTCCCTTTGCTGCCGTTATTAAAAAGAAACAGCCCCTTGCTCTTCAGGAGATCAACTGGACCGTCGGTGTGGTTGGCTTGGCGCTCTTTTATATATTACGGATTTACCATTCGAGCTGGTTTGGCGGCATGTTTTAATAAATCTAAATTGACAATCAAAACTGATTCACTGCTTTGTGATGTACCAGGGAGAGTATTATGGACGGGCAAACGCTACAGCAGGCGTGGCAATGGCTTCTTAGCCTCTCTAAAGTCCAGCTTATTTTTCTAGGAGGTGGACTTGTTTTCATAGTTGCGGTCAGCAAAACTATTCGGGTCTTGTTCCTACTGAGTGTTGTGCTCCTCTTCCTAGTGTTTGGTCTACCGCAGGTAATGAAGTACTACAAAGAAAATCCCCTGCCCGAGTTCGTACATACGCTCTTCCCCCAGGACACCGACGCTGCTAAAGACACTTCCTCTGCTGATACAGGGAACATAAATGGAGAGACCACAAAATAAAGGCCTCAATGACTTCTTGGTAACCTAGGGGCTTGACCCATGTTCTCCTCCCCATTGTAGAACTGTAGAACCTGGCAAGGACGAGCTGCTAAGCAGTAACCTCAGAAATTCGCGATTTTTCCGCAAAACCGCCTCGCCGGGTACTTTACCAGGACTTGCCTTTCACCCTGGCCGGCGCTAAACTAACACTAATCCAGGGAAAGGACCTGTTTCCGGGTCAAAGTATTGAATTGAGTATCGGGGTGTGGCTCAGCCTGGTAGAGCACACGGTTCGGGACCGTGGAGTCGCTGGTTCAAATCCAGTCACCCCGACCACCCTTTTTCTTGTAGGTGTTCTCCTCTTCTTTACTTTTTGCGTGCCTCAAGGACCTTTAGGGTCTGGGAGACATAGGGGCAGGGATACTTGCACTTCTGGTGGCATAGATGGATCTGCTCGTCATTCTTCTTGCCTACCTCTGTGGCTCTATTTCCACAGGGATGATCTTAGCTAGACAGGCTGGGATAGACATCCGCGAGAGCGGCAGCGGTAACATTGGCGCTACCAATGTAGCTCGCACTGCTGGCAAAAAAGCTGGAATCCTTACGCTCCTGGGAGACATGGCTAAGGGGTTTCTTCCAGTAGTAGGAGCGCGCCTTTTGGGATTTGGCGAGATCACGCTTGCTGGCGTGGCCCTTGCGGCTTTTCTTGGCCATCTTTATCCTGTCTTTTTAAAATTCTCTGGAGGCAAAGGTGTGGCCACCGCCTTGGGGGTCTTTTGGGGGTTGACTCCCCAGGTAATGATCATTCCCCTTGTATTCTTCCTGGGGACGTTTGTCTGGAGCCGCATTGTTTCGCTCGCTTCTTTGGTAGCAGTGGTAGTTACTCCTGTTGTCGTTTTCCTCTGGTCTTATCCAAAAATTTACACTTTTTCTTGCTTGGCTGTCTCTCTCCTCATTCTTGTTCGCCATCGGGAGAATATTCAGCGGCTTGTCCGGGGCGAGGAAGAGAAATTTCAGCCTGCACGTCCTTGACCCATGGGTTAGGGCCTGCGCTGCTGTAGCTATAAGAGTGGCTAGTAGTGACGGCTTTACAACTTGGGGCTTTTAGCGTAGAGAAATTTCCGAAGATTATGGCACCATGTTTACAAAAAATGCGAACATAGGGGGAGAGGTGCGTGAGCCCGGTTGAAACGGCACGACTGGAAATCGTGTGTGCCCCAAAAGGGTACCGGGGGTTCGAATCCCCCCCTCTCCGTGCCTGCTACAAGTGATAGCTAGGTCCTGCGCAAGGGGGGTCGGGAACTCCGTCAGATCCGGGAGGAAGCAGCGGTACCGATACTTTCCCTGTGCCGCAGGGGCGCCTAGCTATCACTTGTGGTAGAAAGATATTACCGAGTAAGTGATGGTGACTCCCTTCTTCCTTAATAAATAATTTTCCTTTGTGAGAGGGAAGAAGCTCCTTGTCTTGATGCCAAAAGATGGATCCCATGGGGGAGGGCCGGGATGGGGATGGAGACCAAAGAAGTGAGTAAGCTACCTGCATGAGTTATCTTGTCCTTGCCCGTAGGTGGAGGCCTCAGACATTTGAAGCAGTCGTGGGGCAGGAGCATGTCACTCGCACACTGAAGAATGCTATTACCACTGAGCGGGTAGCACATGCTTTCCTCTTTACTGGTTCCCGTGGAGTAGGAAAGACCACGGCTGCTCGCCTTCTTGCCAAAGCGCTCAATTGTTTTGCTGGCCCAACCCCGACCCCGTGTAACCAGTGTGAGAACTGTACAGAAATTACTCGTGGCAATGCTGTAGATGTGATCGAAATTGATGGTGCATCGCACCGAGGCATTAATGAGGTACGGGAGATAATCGAAGGTGTCAAGTATCGTCCGGCCAAAAGCCGTTACAAGGCTTACATTATTGATGAGGTACATCAGCTTACCAATGAGGCGTTTAACGCGCTCCTCAAAACCCTCGAAGAGCCACCCGCACATGTCAAATTTATCTTTGCTACTACCGAGCCGCACAAAGTGCCTCACACCATCCTCTCTCGTTGCCAGCGCTATGACTTTAGGCGAATTCCTCTGCGGCAGCTTACCGAACGATTGCGGTTCATTGTTCAGGAGGAAGGCATGCAGGTCTCCGAGGCCGGTCTCTCTCTTATTGCCCGTGAAGCGGACGGAAGCCTACGGGACGCAGAGTCAATCCTCGAACAGGTCTTGGCCTTTGCTGAGAAAGAGGTCGAGGAGAAAGATGTGGCCGAGGTTTTGGGGGTGGTCGACCGCCGAGCTCTCTTTGACGTTGCTTGGGCAGTGCTTGATAGTGATCCGGCCCGGGCGCTGAAGCTGGTTGGTGAGCTATACCGCTACGGCTATGACACTCGACGCTTATGTCGGGACTTGGTCGAGCATTTGCGTAACCTGGTTGTAGCTAAGGTTTTTCAGGATTCCCGTTTGCTCAGCGATCTACCTGACCACGAGATTGAAGAGGTAATAAAGCAGGCGGGCAAGCGATCGCTCGAAGATCTGCAGAGGCTCTTTAAGCTTATGCTTGAAGGGGACGGGGAGGTCTCTCGCTCAGTCTATCCCCAGTTGGTGGTGGAGATGACGTTAGTGAAGCTTGCTACCCTGCCGCCTTTGATGCCGATCCAGGAGATCCTCAAACAAATTGCTGCCCTGGAAGCACGACTTGGCTCCGGTCCGGCAGAAAGTGAGGAGCCTACAACGGCTCTACCTACAGTAAAGGATGCAGCAAAGAATGGAGAGGAAGGTCCCCTACTGCGGACCCATACTTCTTCTCCGGAAAGCCAAACCGGTGAAAAGAGTTGGGACGAGTTTCTCTCTTTTGTTCGGGGAGAGAAGTTGACGCTCTTTTTTAGCCTGTCTCACAGCCATATGCTTAACCTTACCTCTTCGGTGCTGCAGATCGGAGTGGAGAAAGAGCCATACCTTAGGGAGCTCAGACAAAAGGACAATCAAGCGCTCCTGCAAGACCTGGCCCGCAGGTTTTTCCAGCAGGATCTAGAGGTAGAGATTCGTGGTGACCCGGCAGGGCCAGAGTTGTCCAAATCCCTCGCGCTACCAAAACCGGCAGCCGAGAGGGAAGCTGCTGCCGATGACCCGTTAGTTAAAACCGCTCTGGAAGTGTTGGGTGGAGAGGTCCATGCAGTTCGCTCACCCCGCTCCTCCAGGTAGAGAGAGGTACCCGCATGGCAGATCTAAACGACCTAATGAAGCAAGCCCAACAATTGCAGGCTAAACTCACCCGCGTCCAGGAGGAGGCCGGTGCCAAAACAGTCGAGGCCTCGGCTGGAGGGGGCATGGTCACCGCATCTGTGAGTGGAAAGTTAGAAGTGATGTCGCTCAAGATTGAGCAGGCAGTGCTGGAGAATGGCGATATGGAAATGCTCCAGGATCTTATTATAGCGGCTGTTAATGAGGGGATCAGAAAGGCGCAGAAGCTGGTGGCTGATGAAGTAGGTAAGGTAGCCGGGGGACTAAAGATTCCTGGGCTGACTCCCTAGCCGGCTTAGCTTATAAGTCGGGAGTTCAAGCTTTATTTGAGAGGGGGGGAAGGGGATATGAGTTTTACGCCGTCGCTCACGCGGCTCATTGAGGAGCTAAGTCGGCTGCCGGGCATCGGCGAGAAAACGGCCGCACGCCTAGCGCTCTTTATCCTGCGTTCAGATCGGGCTTATGCAGAAAACCTGGCACAGGCTATCTGGGCAGTAAAAACCGAGATCACCTATTGCTCGCAGTGCTTTGCACTGGCTGAGGGAGAGTTGTGTGCCGTTTGTCAGGACCCGCAGCGGAGCGAGGAGACGATCTGCGTAGTAGAAGGACCTGCTGACCTTATGGCGGTGGAGCGCTCGCGCGATTACCGCGGACGCTATCATGTACTCCATGGGGTGCTCTCTCCACTGGACGGCGTTGGCCCGGAAGCCTTAAAGATTGCACCACTCATAGAGCGGGTTAAACACAATATGGTCAAGGAGATTATTGTTGCCACCAATCCCACGGTGGCCGGAGAAGCTACTGCCCTGTATCTTGCCAAGCTGTGTAAGCCTATAGGGGTACAGGTAAGCCGGATTGCGCACGGCATCCCTATGGGTGGGGACATAGAATACATAGACGCAGTGACACTTAGCCGGGCCATCGAAGGACGACGGGAGATGTAGCCAAAGAGTGAAAATGGTGGCTTAACAGTGGATCTCTTCCGTAGTCGGTCAGTAGATCATTGCAAACCCTAAGCAGATCGGTTATACAAAAAAGGTTCCCCGATAGCTCAATTTGGCAGAGCGGGCGGCTGTAAGAGGCATGGGGAAGAATGGGACCATTGTGAAATCCATGCTGGGTTGCAGCTTTCCACCGTGAGGTGGATTGAAAAACCGGGTGAATTCAGGGAACCCTAAGCAGGAAAGTCCCGTTCGCTTGTATGGGAATCCTGAGCGAAGCCTGCTGAAGGGGATAGCCGTAGGCAGGAACGCGCAGAGACTAGGGAATGAGGACCCCAACCAATAAGTCCCACTAGCGCCCGGCACCCTCCCCTTGGAATACCAGGGCGGGTGAAGAGATAGTCCAAGCCTGATAGAAATGCCAGGAGTACTTGTAACCGCTAGGTTGTAGGTTCGAGTCCTACTCGGGGAGCCAAATTTCTAACCGCTAACTCTTGCAACTCCGTAGTTAACGCGAGACCCCGAGGGGCGACCCCATCGGGGTCTTGTCGTATCTAGTGCTTTTTCAAGGAGTTGTGCCCCGTCACACATGCTTTCCAATTCTCCGGTTCGTAAATTCGACTTGGAGTGCTGCGTGCAACCCTGGGGGTTGCGCACGGCACCCCTTCGGCCCAGGACCGGACATCGGCCGCCGCCTCGAACCCCTTTTCGCTTCCTCCAAGACCCCCGGTCAACGGTCCTTGAGCCTCCAATCCATGGCATCTGGGCTAAGAGGCAATGTTCACGGATGGATTCCGCCGACTGGAGCCGCAGATGCGCGCAGTACGAGTCCAAGCTCTACCGCCATACCGGCCTCGTGTCGACATCGCCCAGGTGGATGCAGCTTCTTCCAGGTTCTGCCAAGCCTGCCGAGGCCCACGGGCTCTCCAGTCTAGACGACCGAAAAGTTCGGATGTTATAGAGTTCTCTGGTAGCATATCGCGTTCTGTCTGCCCCAAGGTATAGCCTGAGTCTCAATGCCCGGAACCTTACACGAGCAAGCAATCGACATTCTGCCACCGAGTGGGCAACCGTTGATGCAGGTCTGGGCCGATGCTAAGTGTTGAGCTTGCCCGAGAAGGGCCTCCCTACCCCGACTTTGTGCAGGAATGCGGTAATTCGTCGATAGACGCGGTCCGGATATCGGGAATGTCCCTCCACTGACCTGGTTGCTCTTCTCCGGGAATGATGAACCGATTACTTTTGTCGAGGTTGTCGTTAGTCATGCTCCTGAGTGGAATGTTCATCTCTACGCCATCGAGCACGATATACGCATCGTGGAGTTCCATCATGAATGCCACGAAGGAGATGATCGAGGGGACTCGGCAAGCGACAGCCCACCGTCGACAAGGCGCTGGTCATCAAGTCCCGATTGGAGGATATGGTCGATCAGGCCACCATCCATGTAGACGGTCATAACCTTCTATGTCAGCGCACCACGGTGTAGTAACTGTAGGGAGCCGCTCCACGTCTGCCGAACTATTAGCATTCGTACGACCGATTGCTGGAAATGCGGCAAGAACGTGCCAGGTCGCGGTCGGTAGCAAAGATTCGGAAGACCTGATACCCCAGCGACTTCACCTCAACTGAACGCGAATTCGTAAGACAGCAGGATGTGCTTCTTCAGGTCCGATACAGTGCTACGGCAGACGGAACGTTACCTAGCCAACGTGTGTGGTAATTGTGATCAGATACAGGGTAATTGGTTCCTGTACGATGACCCTCACCACGACAGGTGTCATGCTTCACACAACCGAACGATCCGAATACGGACCGTGTGATGCTTGCGCAGAGCACTTGTGCCACTCGCACGGCCAGTCTATGACATGGGGGCGGATGGGTAACTGCCCGACGTGCCGCTATGAAGCCGAGTGCACACCCTGCCGGCATTGTCTAACCCACGCGGAGTGCTTCGTCATTGCGGAGACCCTGCCCTGATCGGCGTCTGGTACTTTCTACGACGTTAGATTGCCACGATGGGTGGCTGATCGTCCACTCGCGGGAATGACAGAGCGAGTGGAAGTATGTTATGGTAGCTGCAAGATTTTTATGCTTCAGCACACTTTCCAGCACATTCTCAGCGTTGGTGAGAAAACCGAGAAGAAGATCTGGGCTGCGGGGTTAACTACCTGGGAGGAGTTTCTCAATGCTTCCCACAGCGTACCTCTGCCACAATGGCAGGGAGATGCTATTTGTTTTGCACTTGAGGCATCGCTTAGCGCTTTAGAAAAAAAAGACGCCGCCTATTTCACTCAGCGTCTTCCCCACCGGCTCCACTGGCGACTGTACCCGGAATTTGCCGAACGGGTGGTTTACCTGGACATTGAAACCACAGGGATCTCTGCCGGTTACTCCTACATTACTGTAATTGGCCTCTATGACGGCACAGCCCCACGGGTCTATGTGCATGGGCAGAACCTGTATCAGTTTGTCCAGGATATCCAGGACTGCACTCTTCTTGTTACCTACAACGGCAGGCAGTTTGACTTACCCTTTATCCGCGCAGAAATGGGCATTCCCCTTTCCCAGGCGCATATTGACCTGCGCTATCCCTTGGCAGCCCTGGGTTACAAAGGTGGGCTAAAAAAGATTGAACGTAGCCTGGGGCTTGATCGGCAAGGGCCGCTAGCGCTCTTAGACGGCTGGTGCGCGGTACTCCTGTGGCAGCACTACAAACAAGGAGAGGAACAGGCCCTGGAAACTCTCCTTCGCTATAATCTAGAAGATGTGATTCATCTCCCTACCCTGCTTGCCATGGTTTATAATACTCGTATCCAACGCCTTCCTTTTTCTCTTCCTCTTACTGCTGTGGCTCCACCTCCGCCCATTCCTTTTGCCTTTGATGAATCTCTCATCTATCGTGTGCTTACCGAGACCGGCCGTCAATGGCTGGTTGAAAATCTTGCTTAGAAAGCTCATCCTGAGTCTTTTTGACTTCCAGGGCCAGATCCCGCCTGCCAGCAATGAGATGAAACCGGATTGCCTGGGTAAAAGCGGCTGCCGCCTCTTCACCCTGGCCCTGCTTTTGATAGACTATTCCTAAACCGGCGTGTGCGTCAGGATGATCCGGGTTCATCCGCAAGACCTCCTGAAACTGTGCCGCCGCCTGGCCATATTGGCCTTGCTTTTCATAGCCTATCCCTAAGCGATAGTGGGCAGTGGCACTGTCTGGGTCCATGCGGATTGTTTCCTGATAGTGCTGCATTGCCTCTTCCTGTTGCCCTTGTTCCTCGTATATCTCCCCTAACGCTAGGTGGGCCGCGCTCGATCCTGGATTAAAGCGCAGTGCCGCCTGTAGCTCCTGGGTTGCCTCCGACAGCTGCTGTTGTTGGCGATACCTCAGCCCGCGATTGAGGTGGTATCCTGCAAGGGCGGAGAGCGCGCCGGCATGGCTGGGGTTGAGATTTAGGGTATCCTGATACTTTTGCGTAGCGTAGTCACGGTTCCCCAGTCTGTCGTAGACAACTCCCATGCGATAATGGGCTTCGACATGGTTGGGATCCATACGTAGTGCTTCAGAGTACATGCTAGCCGCTTGAGCATAGAGACTCTGTTGTTCATATACTTGCCCACGCGCAAAATAGTCAGCCTCCTTGGCAAACCCTGCCTGGAACAGCGCAACAGTGAGCATAGCTGTGCAGAAGCTTATAAAAACAACTGGATAACCTGGATAACAACCTGGATAACCTGGATAACCTGGATAACAACGTTGGCTATGTACTTTCATGTTCTTTATTAGACCTGTCCGTAGGTAAAGTGTCAAGAAAGGAACAAACTGTAACAAATTTCTATCTCCGCTCATAGACCTGGGGAGGTCTGGGGGTAGCTCTAGGGCATGATGCGGGGAGAGTCCAAGTTCTTATTATTGAGTATCGCCCACAGATTACAAGCAGTCAGGATGAACACATCTCTTGCTCTGATGAGGGCTGACTCTTACCTCTCTACTTTTCCTGTGCTATATCTCGGTGGCTAGAAGAATCAAAATAAGGAGGAGGACTTATTATGTCTATTAAAGTTGTTGAGCTGCATCATCATGGTATTCGCATAGGCACTACACCCAACGAAGTGGAACAGGCGCGTAATTTTTACACCGATGTGCTTGGGCTTGCTACTGATTCCGGTCGGCCCAACGTTCCTGGCATTCCAGGGATTCTGGATGTATGTGGGGCAGGGGGAACAGACCTCACAAATTCATTTGATGGGGGCGGTGGGGATGTCGCCCATGGCTCGTAGTGAGAAAGAAGATCCTACTCACCCTCATGTAGCCTTGGCGGTCGAAGACATTGAGGACGCGCGACAAGAGTTGGACCGGCGGGGGATCTGGTATTGGCGTATCAAAGGACTGGTGGGCACGGGTTCTGACCAGATATTTGTGCGGGACCCCTTCGAGAACGTGATCGAGCTGCATCAAGTGGGAACCTGCCGCTGCAATAAGGTGGCGCTGGGTGCAGGCGAGATGCAGGGGGGGTAGTAATAGAATGAACCAAGTCCAAAATATCCCTCCCTTCTGTCCCTGATAATAAGACCTGGGAGGGATATTTTCAAGTCCAGAGCTACTAAGCCAAAAAGGAGGATCATATGGCAAGGCCAAAAAGAAATAAGTTCACGGAGTTGTTTGTGTATGCTCTTAATGAATTTACAGAAGACGACTCTTGCTCTGACAAGCTTCGCCTATTGCTCTTCAACATAGACTTTTCAGCCTATCGTCATCTTGGCCACTCAGTAACTGGTCAAAAATATGAAGTCTTTAAGTCACTTCCTCTTCCCCAGGATTTTGTACCAATGCTAAAAGCATGGACAAAAGATAGTTTGGGTCTAACTCACGAACCAAATAAAATTCTCGAAAGAATGAAAGAAGAGGAGCATGAGGAGTACGGGTCTGCGTAAGGGAACGTTCTCTGTAGAAGAGCAGCTTATTATTGAGAATACCATTCTAAATTTCCGGGATATGTCAGTAGAGCAAATCAGGGAGGAATTATCGCGCAATTTTATTGGCTGGGACCTAGCCAAGGAAGGAGAGACCATTCCCTACTCAGTGGCTTTGCTTGGAAGAGAGGAACTCACAGAAAAACAGCTAGAGCACGCAAAAATTGCTGAAGAACGTGCAAGGATGTGGCATGCCGAGCGTGCCGCCACTTAATCGCACTATCACCGAAGAGCCTTCGTTCCGTCAAGAGCTATTGGCAATTGAACCAGATCCACAAGCTGCTGATGTTTTGCTTGAAGGAGCTATATGGGTACTGTCACGAGACCCACGACAAGGCCGACACATAGGCGGACACTATTCTTTGACGTGGTACTTTACTATTACTAGACCCAGTAAACCCTCTCTCACTCTCTATTATACGTTTGATGATAGAGAAGTGTTGCTTGTGTCTGTTCAGACATAAGGGAGGGATATTTTCAAGTCCAGATCTACTTAGCGCGTAAAATAATAAATAGATACCTGCCAGACCTTAATCTAGCTCGACTTCGACCATATTCTCGGTGATATGGACCGGATAACTCCGGACCCCCTTGCGAGCCGGGCCGCGTTTCACCGCGCCGGATTCCAGATCGAACCGAGACCTGTGCGTGCGGCAGGTGACTGCTGTACCTGTTACTACCCCGTCCCAGAGGGGGAAGCGTTGGTGAGGACACGAATCATCAATGGCCAAGACACGGTCGCCAATATGAAAAAGGGCGAGGGCTCTTCCACCTGCCTTAACAGCTACGCCCCGCCCCTCGGGAAAATCCGCCAGCTTGCCCACCGCGACTCTTGTACCCACGTTAGCCCTCCTGCAATTGCTCAATGGCCTATGATAGGCAGCTTCATATTTACCCCCACCTTGTGGCCCTAAGAAGAAGGCCGATGCTACTGGAGCAAGGTGTGGATGTTCTGCTCCCACTCCCGGCCGTTGAAGGATTCCACCGTCAGACTGGCTAGATCAACTTCCTCTAAGCACCGCACGTTGACATCAATTTTATCGGGATGAGAACGAGGAATACAAAAAGAGTGAATTCCACAGTATTGGCAAAAGTAATGTTTAGCCCTCTTGGTGTTGAATTGGTAGGTGGTCAAGGCGTCTTCCGAGGTCAACAGGTTGAAGTGCTCAGGATCCACAATCAGGTGTAGATAGCCCTTTGGGGTGCAAATTGAGCAATTGCATTCTACCACGCGGTTGAGGTCTGCTGTAACCTCGAATCTCACCTTGCCGCAATGGCACCCTCCTCTATAAGTCTTCATTTTTTTCTCCAGGCAAATAGGGTGACTTTTTTTGACAGAATTCCCCAGGATGTGCAAGTAAGATGTGCAAGTAAGGGGAGGGTAAAGACAAGATAATCTTACCGTTGCAAAATTATGATTATATTGTCTGGCTGACTTATTCATTGATGTGTGTTGCCGGCCAGCCGTGCCAAGACTTTGGCTAGACTTTGTGTACCCTGTTGTCCATCACCATAGGCCTGAGCGGAACCAAAGAACTGATGGACAAGAGAGGTCGCCGGCAAGACGGCCCCGGCGGAGGCAGCGCTTGATAAAATGATTCGGAGATCCTTTTGTACCAGGTCTACCATAAAGCCAGGGGCAAAATCGCTCGCCACAATGCGAGGACCCAGATTGGCCAGCTGCCAGCTCCCGGCTGCACCGCCCTTCACCGCCTCGATCATGACCTGGGGATCAAGCCCGCTTTTTTGGGCAAAGGCGAGCGCCTCGCTTACGGCTAGCAGGTTAACTGAGACCAGGATCTGGTTGCACAATTTGGTCAGCTGCCCGCAACCAATCGGACCACAATGGGTGATGCTCTTGCCCATGACTTCCAGAATTGGACGAACTCTTTGGAAGGCCTCTGGCGTGCCACCTGCCATAATGGCCAGTGTTGCATTCTTGGCTCCCACGTCCCCACCTGAGACCGGGGCATCAACCAGAGTGCAGTTTTTGGCCCGCAACTTTTGATCCAGGGCCCGCTCTACCTCCGGAGAAATTGTGCTCATGTCGATAACAACGGAGTTAGGCCGAATGCCCTCGAGGACTCCCTTTGGCCCGGCCACAACCTCCTCTACGTCTGGGGAATCAGAGACGATGGTTATGATAACCTCCGATTTTGCGGCAACCTCGGCTGGCGAGGCTGCCACTTTGGCGCCTTGGGAGGCCAGTTCTTCTGTTTTTGCCTGGGTGCGGTTATAGACGGTGAGCGGGTAGTCTGCCTGCAGAATATGCCCGGCCATAGGACGGCCCATAATACCCAGACCAATAAACCCCACTTGCGGCTTCTGCATAAAAGATTCCCCCCCGTGATAATGTTGTTGTAGTAATGTTGTTTAAAGATGTGGCTGAGTTCCTTGACCGCTAGAGCGGTTTTCATCTGAGCCTGCCAACTCCCTAGGTGTCCAGCTACGAAAACAGGCTGTTTTTAGTGCGGGTTTTGGTAAATGGAACTGCAAACCGCTCTAAAGCACTTTCGGTTGCACATGACAAGGGTGCCTTATCAACAATATAATATTATAATATTGAGTTTCCTTGTCTTGCTGCCCACTGAGCGCTTTATACCTGATCTGCCGAATCAGCTTGCCAATCGTCCGGGCTGGTGTTTGTAAGTGGGTTAGAGTTCTGCTATGAGGGGGACATTACTAAGATTATTAAGTCGGTGAGGTAATCGATTATGGCAGCACATACCGATCTAACCGAAGCACAGGTTACGGAGTTTTTTACCAGTTTAAGTAACTGGGGGAAGTGGGGTCCAAACGACCAGTTTGGTGCTCTGAACTATATTACTCCGGCAAAGCGCGCGCAGGCAACTGGCCTGGTGCAAGAGGGAAAGACAGTCTCTTTGGCTTTGCCGCTAGCCACCACTCCTTCTGCCGACAATCCTACGCCGGTTGTTCACCTGATGATGCAAACCGGAGAGTTGGAGGAAGCTATGGTCCCGCTTCCTTATAGCGCGGATTATTTTGCTATTGCTCCCCACGGTTTGGCTAACACGCACATCGATGCCCTCTGCCATGTTTTCCACCAGGGCAAAATGTATAACGGCTATCCAGCAACGGACGTGACCGTTCATGGCGCCCGCAATGGTGCTATTGATGCCATCAAAGATGGTATTGTTACTCGTGGGGTTCTCCTCGATATTCCCCGGGTGAAAGGCAAAAACTGGCTTGAGCCTGGAGAGGCCATTTTTCCCGAGGACCTGGATGCTGCCGAAAAGGCCGCAGGTATGCAGGTCGAAGAGGGAGATGTGCTTTTTGTACGTACGGGTCGCCACGCGCGCATCCGCGCAAGTGGAACCTGGGACAGTTTTCAGGAGGGGCTGGCCGGGCTGCACGCTTCTTGTCTACCCTGGATCTATGAGCGGCGCGTTGCGGCCATGGGCTCGGATGGGGCCAGTGACCTTATTCCCAGTGGTTTCGACAACATTATGCTTCCTATCCATCTGGTAACAATTGTAGCTATGGGGTTCCACCTCTTGGATAACTGTGACCTTGAAGGGGTCGGCGAGGCCTGCGCCGCACGGTCGCGCTGGATGTTTTTATTAGCTGTGGCACCTCTGGTGCTCAATCGCGGCACAGCTTCCCCGGTTAATCCGCTGGCTATCTTTTAGTGCCGGTGGCGTAAACTTTTAGTGCCGTGGGTGTAAACTGGGGAAAAGATGAAGCATTTATATCTACGTAAATGTTAACGTAAACAAAACTAAGGAGGGTTAGCTATGGCACGCATTTTCTTTAGAGGGGCCAATCTGATTGATGGGATCAACGCTCCTCAGCCCAACGCTACGGTGGTTGTGGAGGGCGAGCGTATTGTGACGGTAGCCACCAATGGAAACAGCCCTCAGCCAACACCGCAGGACACCGTGGTCGACCTCTATGACAAAACCCTTATGCCGGGAATGGTCATGTGCCACTTTCACTCGGCTTATGACAATATTTCCAGCCTTGATGATATTGATCTCAAACATCCTTCCACCTACTTGACATTGGTGGCCGCCAAGAATGCCGAGGACCTGCTACTCTGTGGCTACACTGGAGCGGTAGGGGCAGGCACCGTACACAACATCGACGTGACCTTAAAGAAGGCTATCAATGCCGGGCTTATTCGTGGTCCTCGCATTATGGCTTGCGGCCGGGATGTGGTCACCACGGGCGACTCGGTAGATGCCCATCCCGGATTCTGGAAGATTGGCATGGAGGGGCTTGCCGCTATTTGTGATGGACCGGCCGAGTTTCGTAAAGCCGTGCGGGAGGAGGTCAAGAAAGGGGTGGATATTATTAAGCTCTACCCCACAGGAGGCCATGGGCTTCCCTGGCCGGCCGACGTGATGACCATGAGCTACGATGAGATGGAAGCCGCCGCCCAGGCTGCCCACGAACGGGGCAGAAAAATTCGTGGCCATATTGTATCGAAAAAGGGCATCCTGGCCGCTGTAGAGGCAGGAATCGACGTGATAGATCATGGTGATCTCATGGACGATGTATGTATTGAAGCCATGGCCAAGGCCGGCTCCGTTGTGGTGCCAAGCCTTTACTTCCCCTTCAAAGTCATTGAGGATCACCGCAAGACAGGAGACGCGGGAGCTGCTTACTTTGTGGAAAAGATGCAGCAGGGGCTTGAAATCGCCAGCCGCACTCTACCCAAGGCCCAGGCCGCGGGGGTGAAGTTTGTGGTGGGGGATGACTTTGGCGCGGCCCCACTGCTGCATGGGGAATACGCCCGGGAGCTGGAAGCCTATGTAAGAGTGGGTATCTCGCCGCTTGATGTGATTACCTGGGCAACCCGCAACGGCGCTGACCTCATGGGTATGAAAGATGACCTGGGCACCATTGAAGCCGGCAAGCTGGCCGACCTGCTTGTGGTAGAAGGGAATCCGGCACAGGACATCACTGTGTTGCAGGAAAAAGGCCGTCTTTGCGCCATTATGAAGGGCGGCCAGTTTGTCGAGTGTAAGCTTACTCCTACCCCAGTCCAGGAAAGCCAGGCGGCAGCCTGAGGTCTCACTGCTGTGAGGGCTCACTTCTGAGTTGTGACAGTCGGCAGAAGTCTTGATCAGGTAAGGAGCGGTGACATATGGACACCGCTCCTCCTAGCCCTCTAGTAAATGGCGGCGTACCCAAGTGGTTAAGGGAGAGGTCTGCAAAACCTCCATTCACCGGTTCGAATCCGGTCGCCGCCTTTGACCCTACAAGCTGCTTTCCCTTCTGGTCATTTCTCAGTCGAAATTGTTGCTCTCTGCCAGTTCTGCGCTCACGCCAAAGCATACGCCTCGTTTGGAGGCCTTAATAAAGTGCAAAAGGTAAGCCACGTCCTCGGATGGGTTTTCTGCCTCTATCTCTTGCACGGTTCTGGCCATATTGACCCGGCGGCGAAAGAGCCGGGCAAAGGCCCGGCGGACTTCGTGGATACGCTTGCTGCCGTACCCGGCTCGCTTCAGACCTAGCAGATTGACTCCCCTAACTGTGTGGGTACCATCCATGATGCAAAAGGGTGGGACATCGCGGCTAGTGCGGGAAAGACCTCTCAAGAGGGCAAGCTTGCCAATGCGAACAAATTGGTGAACAACGCAGTTGCCCGAGATAAAAGCTTGATCTTCCACTTGGACATAGCCCGCGAGTAGAGCACCCCCGGCTATAATGGTGTGATTGCCAATCTGGCAGTTATGAGCCACATGGGAATGATGCATGAAGAAATTGTTGTTGCCAATGACCGTTGCGCTGCCCTCTGTTGTTCCCCTGTGAATCTGGGCATGCTCGCGGATAATATTGCGGCAGCCAATAAAGAGATGGGTCTTATAGCCTCGATAAGCCAGGTCTTGGGGCTCATGACCAATCACTGCCCCTATGTGGATAACGTTGTCCTCACCAATCTCCGTCCAGCCTGTGAGATATGCGTGGGCCATTACTTTGGTCCCGCTGCCCACCTTCACCGCCCCGTCAATGACCACATAAGGACCAATTTCGGCCTGGGGATGGATTTCCGCCTGGAAGTCAATAATGGCGGTGGGATGAATGGACATAGAGTTTGCAGACAGCGGGTTGAGGGTAGAGTGAGAGAGGGTCTTTTAGGCTTTTTGTTTTTTGCTTTCTGTTCTTTCTTCTTCAAGGACTATCTCTGGGCTTACTTTCTCTCCAGGGATGCGATAGTCCTCGCTTGCCCAGGCACCCAGGTCAATAGTACGGCAACGTTTTGAGCAAAAAGGACGGTATGGGTTTCCTTTCCACAGGCCTTCTTTGTGACAGATGGGACACTTTGCCTTGGTTAGCATAGTGAGGAAAGAAGAAAAGAGCCACTTCCTGTTTGGCAGCTTTTGCCCGCGGGCAGCCGATTATTAGGTTTAGGTTATTGTCGGAAGTGAAGCGGGCGACCGGGCTCGAACCGGCGACGTCCAGCTTGGGAAGCTGGCATTCTACCACTGAATTACGCCCGCTCCTAAAAAAATGCCCCGGCCTCTTCCTACTCTCCCACAGAGGAAACCCTGCAGTACCATGGGCGCTAGAGGGCTTAACGGCCGTGTTCGGGATGGGAACGGGTGTGACCCCTCCGCTATTGAGACCGAGACAAAGTTGTTCTGCTCTAGGTATCACAAACTCCTTCCCTGTCAAGCCTGCCTTGACAGCCCTAGGAGCAGCAGCTTAAGATTCTGTTATCTATGAAGAAGAAAATACAGGAGATTTTCGCCGCCAGCCTAGCTGCCCAGCAACAGTTTCTGGCAGAAAATACTGACACCCTGGTGACGGTTGTGAATCTGCTTGCTCGGACCTTTACCTCTGGAGGAAAACTTCTGCTCTTTGGCAATGGGGGGAGCGCGGCTGATGCCCAACATATTGCTGCTGAGTTTGTCAACCGCTACTTGATAGAACGGCCTCCTTTGCCAGCCCTTGCGCTAACCACAGACACCTCTGTGCTTACTAGCATAGCAAACGATGGCAGTTTTCCTGAGGTTTTTGCCAAGCAGGTTAGGGCACTGGGCCGGGCCGGGGATGCGGCCCTTGCCATTTCTACTAGCGGCAACTCTCCTAATGTGCTTAAGGCCCTGGAGGTGTGCCGGGAAATGGGTATCTCTATGGTGGGCTTAACCGGTAGTGAGGGTGGGGAACTGGCCAGTAGGGTTGATTATCTCTTACGGGTTCCTGCGGCTATCACCCCGCGTATCCAGGAGACCCACATCCTCATTGGTCACATCCTCTGTGAATTGGTAGAAGAGTTCCTTTTCGGGCCGGAATAGGGATACAGAAATAGATCTCTCTCTGGACTCTATCTACTATGATAAAATACCCGCCTGTTGATACCGCTAAGATTAAAACCTACCCACTCGCCCAGCGGCAGAGTAAGGTAGATCTTTCTCTACTCGGCTCTCCTCTTGCTGTTGGGGCATCTTTTAAAGAATTCCTTGCCGGACTGCCCCGTCTCTTGGCTGTCCAGGATCTTCAGGAGGTTGTTCTGCACATGGCTGCGGCCTACCGGCAAAACAAGCCCGTAATCCTTGGCATGGGTGCTCACCCTATTAAGGTGGGGTTGAGTCCTTTTATTGTTGATTTTGTTGAGAAAGGGATCATTTCTGCCATAGCCACGAACGGAGCGGGGATCATTCACGATTTTGAGATGGCTTGCAGTGGGGCTACTTCAGAGGAGGTAGGTGAGGCTCTTGATGATGGCAGCTTTGGTATGGCCAGGGAGACCGGAGAATTCCTTAACCAAGCCATTGCAGAGGGAGTCAGAAAAGAAGGGTTGGGAATCGGTGCGGCCGTGGGAAAGAAGATTTTGGCAGAGAAACTACCTTATCGGCAGCTCAGCCTTCTGGCTACAGCGGCGCGCCAGGATATTCCCATCACTGTGCATGTGGCGTTAGGAACGGATACGATCCATATGCACCCCGAGGTTGACGGCCAAGCAATTGGGGAAGGAAGCCTGAGAGACTTTCGCCTCTTCACTTCTGTTGTTGCAGGGCTTGAGGGTGGGGTGTTTATCAACCTTGGCTCTGCGGTTATCATTCCTGAGGTTTTTCTCAAAGCGCTCTCTCTTGCCCGTAACCTTGGTCATCACGTACAGCACTTTACTACAGTAAACATGGATTTTATCCGGCACTACCGGCCAAGCGTCAATATTGTGAATCGCCCTACACGGCAGGGCGGTCAAGGTTTTCATCTCACCGGTCACCATGAGATTATGTTTCCGCTTCTCTGTGCTGCCGTATTGGAAGAGTTAGCGGCCAGAAGCTAAGAGGGAGCCTTATCTTTCTTAAGGAGGTTACCATGAAAAAGGAGAGAAGGCGGGTCATCACTATCTCTCACCTCTACGGGAGTGGGGGAAGCCGGGTAGCTCAGGAACTGGGTAGACGCCTGGGTTTTTCTGTATGGGATAAAGAAATTGTGCGGCAGATCTCGGCACGGTACGAGCTGGCGGAGTCGGTTGTTGAGTCCAAAGATGAACGGGTCGATAGCTTCATTGAGAGAATGGTGGGAATCTTTGGAGCAAGTGGGTTTGAGGCCGTCTACCAGGTTCCTGTACCTTTGTGGCTGAACGATGCGCAGCTTGTGAGGATGACCCGAGCCATCATTGAGCAAGCAGCGGAGAAAGGCCAAGCCATTATTGTTGGGCGGGGTGGGGAGTGTATTTTGGCCAACAGGTCGGATGTGCTGCAGGTTTTTATCTCTGCTCCTCTGGAAGTGCGGATAAAACGGGTCATGGCTTGGGAAGGGTTGGACCGGGCAAAGGCGGAAAGCCGCATTGCTGGTATGGACAAGTTACGGCACGACTACGCGCGGACCTTCTATCGGGCGGATTGGCGTGACCCCAGTTTTTATCACCTTCTCATCGATTCTGGTCTCTGGGGAGAGGAAGGAACAATTGACCTCATTGAGTCGGCTTTTAAGCAGATCTCCCTATAAAAAGACAGCTAAAGCATTCACGGATTAGGCCCGGGTACGTTATAATTCGGATACGTTATAATCAAAGAAGCCATTATGCCTCATTTTCATTATCAGGCCACAACCCCACAGGGGAAAGTAATTAAAGGGGTCATGGAAGCAGGTGAAGAGCGAGTGGTAGTGGCGCGGCTTCATGATCAGGGTTACATTCCGCTCCGGGTAACCCTGCCCACAAAACCCCGTAGCGGGAAGACTCTCTCTCGGCTCTCGCTACCAACCTTACCCGGGTGGAATAGGGTGCGGGCACGGGACCTGCTTATTTTCACTCGCCAGCTCTCTACACTCATTGCCTCCGGTCTTCCTCTTGACCGTAGCCTCTCCGTGCTAACCGGGCTGAGCACGAAAGAGGAGCTTAAAGAGGCAGCTAGCCAGATCCTTAGGGCGGTACAGCAGGGGAAATCCCTGGCTGAGGCCCTGGATGAATATCCGAAGATTTTCCCGCCCATTTACGTCAGTCTGGTTAGGGCCGGGGAAATCGGCGGGTTTCTGGAAACATCCCTGCAGCGGCTGGCAGACTATCTCGAGCGTTCGCAAGAGGTGCGGGATGAGGTAAAATCAGCCCTTGTATATCCTTTTGTGTTAGTCCTTGTGGGGGGAATTTCTATTGCTGTTTTACTTACTTATGTGTTACCGAAATTCTTTATTGTCTTTGGTGACTTGGGTCAAACCCTGCCTATCTCTACCCGGGTCCTTTTAGGGATCAGTTATGGGCTGAGGGACTATTGGTGGGTCTTGCTCTTTGCCGGGGGGGCAATCTGGTTCGGCCTGCGACGTTATATTCATACACCGCAGGGACATTTTGAGTGGGATAGATGGAAACTACGAGTTGTGCTTTTGGGTGAACTGGTGCGCAAGAGGGAAGTAGCCCAATTTGCCCGCACCTTGGGAACTCTTCTCAAGAGTGGTGTACCTCTGCTGATGGCCCTTGACATTGTTCAGGACGTGGCCGGAAATCAGGTCATCAGCCGTGCCGTGAAGGAAGTCCAGGCAGGGGTGAGAGAAGGGCAGGTGATAGCAAATCCATTGGGGAAAACGGGGGTGTTTCCTGTTCTCTCTATGCAGATGATCAGTGTTGGAGAGGAGACGGGCCGGCTGGACGAGATGCTCATGCGGGTAGCGGAGTACTACGAACGAGAGACCTATAATCAGATTAAGCAGCTCATCTCCTTATTGGAGCCGGTCCTTATTGCCCTGATGGGTCTTGCTGTGGGGTTTATTGTTATCTCCATACTATCCGCGGTTTTCAGTATCAACGACCTGGCATTCTGAAAGAGGAGGATGAACCATGAGAGCACAAGAGGGAGGATTTACTCTAATTGAACTTTTAGTTGTCTTGGTCATTCTGGGCTTGCTTGCCGCTCTGGTCGGTCCCAATATTATTGGCCAGGGAGAAAGGGCCAGACCCAAGGTAGCCCGTACTCAAATTGAGAACCTTGGCATTGCCCTGGATATGTTCAGGTTAGATGTTGGCCGTTATCCCACCGAAGGGGAAGGTCTGGAAGCATTGCGTAGCAGTCCTTCAGGCCTGGCTAAATGGGACGGCCCTTATCTGAGAAAGGTTGTACCCAAGGATCCATGGGACCGCTCCTATGCGTACAGCAGTTCAAGGAATAACTATGAGGTTACCTCCTATGGGGCTGATGGAGTGCCAGGGGGAGATAGGCTGGATGCGGATATTAAGAGTTCGGCAGGATAAATAGGATAAATAGGATAAATGGCTGAGGGGAGAAGCGTGGATTTTGCCTTGATAGCGCAACGGATTGGCAGGGTAGACTACCTCGACGGACTTGGTATTGCCGTAGAGGAACATGGAGTGAGCTTTGCGCATATTATTAAGCGTTTGTTTGCGGTCTCCCTGCGTGCCAGCCACACTTTTCCCCTACCCCCCTCCCAACATCAACACGCACGGCGACAAGCCTTTATTGAGGCGGTCACAACATTTTTGGCCGAGACCCAGGTCAATCCCGACCAAATCGTCCTTTCCTTGCCTCGTTCCCAAGCGTATATAAGTCGTCTGGTTCTGCCTGGTACCGCCCGTGGATCGCTGGCACAAGTGGTAGATTACGAGCTTGAACGCCTTCTGCCCCTTTCCAGAGAAGAAGTCTACTACGATTTTCTTGCCTATGAGTGTGGGGAAGAAGAGAGAAGGGTAGGGGTGATTATTTTCGGCCTGCCTCAGGCCATGGTCGACCCATATTTAGAAGATCTGGCCCAGGTGACACGACAACCGCAAGCGCTTACCCTGAGCAGTTCTGCTTTAGTTAACTGCTTGTTTTTTTGTGGCGGTGGGATCACCGGGCCAGGAGCGTTGGTAGCATCGAGCAACGGGGAGTTAGAGCTTAGTTTCGTTGATAAAGGGCATCTGGTGGCCAGTCACCTGCTCCCGCGTGACCGGGTACGAACCCCAGAGGAGGTTACCGAGGCCCTCACCCAAGGGTTAGCCCGGGACCTGCCAGGCCTCTCACTGGCCGATACCGAGGTCTATCACTGGGCCGCAACCAATGGTGGGCCGGTCTTTACCCTTACAGGAGGCAGAGACCTTTATCGTTTGGCTGAAGAACGGTTTGCTTACCGTCATAATCAGAACGGACAAGGTATGGGGGTGGCTGCCATTCCGGCACTGGGAGCAGCACTGCAAGCGGTCAGTGAGACCGGGGCGGGAGTTAACCTCTTGCCCGCCCACCGCCGAGCCCAGCAAGAAAGGCGTCTCTCTTTGCTTACCCTCTTTTTAGCCGGGCTGGTCCTGATGCTAGGATTAGTTTGGGCAGGAAGCGTAATCGTTCAAGAGAGGCGGGAGCTTGACCGGCTATCCCGGCAAGCCGCCCGGCTTACCCCTGAGGTGCAACAGGTTAGCCAACAGGAAGAAGAAGCCCGCCGGTTTGGGGGAAGGCTTCGCACTCTCATGTCTGAGCGGCGCCGGCGGGTAGCTCCACTGCTTAAAGAACTCACCGAGGTGCTTCCTTCCAGTGTGTATCTCACCCGTTTTCGTTATAAGAAAGGGTCAGTAGACCTTATCGGGGTAGCCACGGATTCGGCCTCTGACCTGGTTGCCCTTTTAGAGGAAAAATCGCCCTGCCTGCGCAATGTGGCGCCCAAGGGGCCTTTCACCAAGACCCCTCGGGGGGAAACTTTTACCCTGGGCGCTGAGGTCGAACAATGCGGCTGACGCAGCTCTGGCAGCGCCTCTCTTCCCGTGAGCGCATGCTTATTGGAGGAGCATTCCTGGCCTTGCTGGCGGTTGCTTTCCGCTATGGAGTGGTGAGTTCCTACCTGGCCTATAAGGAACAGGTACAGGACCGTATTGTACAAGAACGACAGCGAGTCGAGAAATCTCTCAGGCAGATCCGCCGGGGTCCGCAAGCGGAACGCCGGTTAGAGGTGCTGCGCCAGCAATATCAAGAGGTTGTGAGCAGGTTGATCCCCGGAAAATCCTCCTCTCTGGCTGCGGCCCACCTGCAGGAACGCCTCCAGAATCTGGCCTCGCAGAGCGGGCTGGAGATCACCTCCACACAGGTGATGAAGGATGAGCCAGTCGGAGAGTTTCAGAAAACTTCTGTGAAACTGACGCTACGAGGGAAGATGGCGGCATTTGCCGGCTTTTTAACAGCGGTAGAGTATGACTCCTGGTGGTTGACGGTAGCTACACTGGAAATCCGGGCACGCAATACCAGGAGACGGTCAAAGGCAAAAAGGGCCCTTCGCCCGCTAACGGTGACCATGGAAGTAGGAGGCATTAGGCAGAAGAGTGCCCTACCAGAAGAAACAGAGGTCATTGCCGGAAGAGGCAGCAGTTCCCTTCCTCCGAGCCAGGGGGAAAGTAAAGAGCCACTACTGCAAGATGTCCCTCCCACCCCTTATGGGTAGGAACGGTTAGAAAATAGCGCAGGAACAAACCGATGCGGGTTCGTCGTTTCCTCTATCTTGTGCTTCTTCTCTTAGCCGCCGCCCTGGGATGGCAGGTAGTGGCAACGTGGACCACCGTTTCCCTGGAGGTCACCCCTGCCCCCCCACTACCGAGTCAGCCTGATAGAGGAGAAGAAGCCCTTCTGCGTTTTCCGCTTGACAAGAGCAAAGGTATGGCAACAGTGATTGCGGGCAAAAATCTCTTTGATCCGACCCGCCAGCAACATGATGAAGAAGAAGGGGTGGTAGAGGTTGCTATTCCTCCACCTGACCACCTCAAGCTTGTGGGTGTCCTGCAGCTCTCCGGGGAGGAACAAGCCTTCTTCACCGATGCCCAGAGAGGGGGAAAGGTGGTGCGAGTGAGGGTGGGGGAGGAAATTGGCCAATATCGTCTTACGCAGGCAGAGCATGGCTCGGTTACCCTGGCCTTTTCTGATGGGGAGGAAGTGAGTCTGTCTTTAGCCGTGCAGCGTGGAGAGGCAGCGGCCAAAGCTCCACGGATGCGGCTCCCCCGAAAGCAGGCTGTGCCAGCAAAGAAGCGGCCACTGTCTCCGCCCTTACCTGTGCCGGCGGAGTCTTCTCCTTCAGCCCAACGATTTGCAACCGAGGAAGAACGCGCTCTCCGCCGGCAGATTCGGCAGCTCCATAAACGGCTACGGGAGGTGCGGCAACAAAGAAAAAGCACATCCGCGGAAGAGAAGGACGGTGATGCAAGGTAAGAGAGACAGGGGTAAAGAAGACAGAGGCCGGTCTTTGCCCCATCTCTGCGTCTCCGTAGTGGTTGGGATGGCCATGGTGGTGGGCCTTCTCTCGGGAGCCTGGGCGCAAGGAGCCCCTGAGGGGAGTGAGGAGGTGGTCCTCAGCGAGGATGTAGTCCTCAATGAAGAGGTGGTCCTCAACTTTGAGGGAGCAGATATCCGTGAAGTTATTCATAGCCTGGCTACTGCTTTGAACCTCAACTACACGATTGATCCCCGAGTGCAGGGGCAGGTGACTATCCGCACCACCGGGAAAATCTCCAGGCATGACCTCTTTCCCGTCTTTCATCAGATCCTGCGAGCCCATGGCATTGCTGCCGTCAAGGTTGGGGCTCTCTATCATATTGTTCCTGTGGGAGAGGCCAAGACTAAGGCGGTCCTGCCCCAGACGGCTCTGGATAGCCGCGGTATGAAGACGGAGGATACATTTATTGTAGAGTTGGTCAAGGTTGAACACATAACTGCCGAGGAAATAGCAAAGGTATTGCAGCCCTTGGTTTCGCCCGGTGGCGATGTCATCGCCTATCCTCGAGGGAATCTTCTGGTCCTTACCGATTTAGCCTCGAACGTAGACCGCCTTAAGGATCTGATCGCCGTTTTTGACATTGATACTTTTCGGGAACTGCACGCCCAGGTGTATAAAATCGAGCACGCTGACCCCGAGGAGCTGGCCCTGGAGCTGGTGGGAGTGCTCGAGCCTTATGGTGTAAGCGCGCAGACTGCAACGGAGCACGGAGTTTATATTCTACCCCTGGCGCGCCTCAGCTCGGTAGTCGTGGTGGCGTTTAGCCCTATGATCTTTCCTGAGCTTGAGAAGTGGGTCAAAATTCTTGATGTGCCGCCTGAGGAAGGGGGAGGGCGCACGGTTCATGTCTATGCTGTGGAGAACACCAAGGCAGCAGATCTGGCTATGGTATTGGGTGATCTATATGGTGAAACCAGTAGTGGGGGAGGAAGGCGGGGAGGAGAAGGCGGGTTTGATAGAGGAGTAGGATTTGGCCAGCAAAGAGGGGGGGGAGGCGAAGCCGAGAGGGGAGGTGGAAGTAGCCGGCGTGGAGGCGGAAGTAGCCGGCGTGGAGGCGGGAGTGGGTTTGGCCAGCGTGGAGGAGGAAGTAGGTCTGGTGGCAGAACCTTGGCAAGAGGTGGGGGGCAGACGGTAACCATTTCGCCCGAAGAGGGAGCGCGGTCGATCTTTAGAGAAGAGGTGCGTATTGTTGCGGATGAAATTACCAACTCCCTTATTGTTCTGGCTACTGCCCGCGACTATGCCAGGATCAGGGATGTGGTCGAAAAGCTGGACATTGTTCCCCGCCAAGTGCTGATCGAAGCCGTTATTGCCGAGGTGGCTTTAACCGATGACCTTCACTTTGGTGTTGAGTTTGCCTTCACCAACGAGACCGCCGGCCTGAACCGTCTTTTGGGCGGTTCTGCAGTTACGGCGGAAGGAGGCGGAGGCGGCGCGTTTGCTGATCGAGCCAGACAAGAGTTGAGCACCATCGGTGGCGGCAGCCTTTTTGCCGCCATAACCGATAAGAAACAATTTTTCGCCGTCCTTACCGCCCTGGCCGCGCGGTCTCAAGCCAGGGTTCTCGCTACACCCCATATTATTGCCGCCGACAACCGCGAGGCCCATATTCTCATTGGCGAGGAAATCCCTATTCTCAGCTCTCAAGCGGTGTCGGTGATTTCCGGTGACGCGCCTATTGTGAACAGCGTTCAGTACCGCGACACCGGTAAAATTCTCACCGTTCTGCCCCAGGTCAATTCTAAAGGGTTAGTCCATATGGAGATCCTGCAAGAAGTGAGCGACGTGGGCCAGGAAACATTTGGCAGCACGAACTCACCGAGCTTCATCTCCCGCGAGGCCGAGACCACAGTAGTGGTGCAGAGTGGAGAGTCGGTGATCATTGGTGGCATAATTGACGAGCAGATCAGGCACACGCGCAGCGGTATTCCCTTTCTTATGGATATTCCCGTGCTTGGCCGGGCTTTTCGCATGGAGACGGATTCGCTTATACGCACCGAGGTCATTGTGCTCATCACCCCTCATGTGATCCGCTCCCGTGAGGAAGCGCAGTCTGTAACCGAAGCCTTTAAAGGCCGGATTGAGGGACTGCAGGAGATGTTAGAGCAGATGAGGCAAGGGCGTCAGGCTCCTGGGGAGGCCCCTGCAGGTGAGGTCATCCTGCTGCCAGAGGACTAAGAATTCCATAAATCCTCAAAGAAAACACCGGCGCCTTCCCAGAAAAACCACTGTTCGGGCCTTGCCCGAATGGCCTCTTCTAAGAGCTGGACGCAGTGATGGAAAGCATCATCTATATCTTGGGGGGCCGCTGTGGGCCAGATTGGTTCGAGAAAGCGAAAAGTCCTCTGGTTGTTTTCGTTAAGCGACACAAAAAAAGGCACAATGGGCACCTGCGCTCGAGCGGCAATGATGAAAGCCCCATAGGGGAAACGAGCCGGGTAGCCAAAGAACCTGGCCCGCTTGGTCCTGGCCGTGAGGTGAGGAGGAGTATCCAGCGCTATATAGAGAAAGGCCCCGTGACGGACGGCTGTTAAAGCTGCCCTTACATCTTTGCCACTGAGCAACGGTGGAGAACCCAGGGCGCGAGCAATGCACCATCCCCGGAAGCGAAAATACCAGTATTGGGAGGGGAGGCCGGGAAAATCTTCTTTAGCCACCGGCCGCATAATGGCTTGAGGCGTAAGCCCCAGGGCACGAAGGAAGGGAAAAACGAAAAATCCTCCTCCCAGGTGAGCGCTTAAGAGAACCGCTCCTTTGCCCTGACGCCTCACCGCTTCGATATGCTCCCTGCCCTCGACCTGTATAGACTTTGCTACCCGCCTGAACGGCTGGGTGAGAAACAGATAGGCATCCAACTCATCACAGGAAGTGATCTCGGCAATGCCCTCCATAAAAGGCTTGCGGGTCTCTCCCAGAAGCTTCTGGGCATAGGTTGCGGCTATAGGGGTAGCAGGTGAGGAGTTCCACCAGGCTCGCAGGCGACCCCGCAGCCGGGCCAGCTTATAAGCCACCGGCAGGGGGAAAAGGCTCAGGGCCGGAAGGATCACAAAGTAGTCGATCAGGTAAAGAAAATTCCACCACATTGCGCGCCGAAAGAGGCTTGCCGACCGGAAAGGACCTTGCCAAAGGGCTCGCCGAAGGGCTCGCCGAAAAGCCTGCTCATGCCACCGCAAGAGACACTCGGGTGTTCCACAGCTAGGGCAGCACCCAGCGGTGAGGAAGCCGGCAAAGCCCCACCTCTCTGGTCTCCCCCCGCACCACAATCTCCCGCTCTACCGTAGCAAAGACTCTAAGGCCGGCTCCATCCAGGCAATGCACACGCACAAGGTATCTTCCTGGCAGGAGGCTCAGCGTTGGGAGTTCATACTGTATGCTATAAAGACGTTCTTCAGTCTGCCGGGGGGTTACGCCATCCATGTCTGTGGATACCCCATAGACGGGAACTCCATCGGTCCGTAGCAGGCCAATTCCAACCACAGGCGGGTTTTCTTCTCCCCTTCCCACCTCTACTGCAACCTCCACCCGCAGAGGCTCGCCCAGGCGAAATTCCCGGGGCTTCCTCTGCCTTACCGTTGAGCACTCGTACTCCTCTCACTCGGTTTTCCCCGGCCAAAAGGGAAGCCTCGGCCCCTATTTCCGGCCTCTTTTTCCTTCTCCCTTTCCTGGTCCTCAAGGTATTCGAGATACTCCTGCACCACAGTGTGAGCGGCTCCTACGGATTGAGCCCGTCCGTGATGTAGCCACAGAGCCTGCTGGCAAAGCTTTTTGACCTGAAAGCTACTATGAGAGCAAAAAATAAGGGTTCCTCTCCTGGCCAGAAAGCTCTCCATCCAACGGAGGCATTTCTTCTGAAAGGCCTCGTCTCCCACTGCCAGCACCTCATCCGTTACCAGAATCTCTGGTTCTACAGCCGTAGCCAGGGCAAAAGCCAAACGCAGGGTCATGCCAGTAGAGTAGGTCTTGAGGGGGCGGTCAATAAACTCGCCAATATTGGCAAAATCGAGAATGTCCGGGATGCGCCCTTTTAGCTCTTCTTGAGCCAGCCCCAGCAGGGCTCCAGACAGATGGAGGTTTTCCCGGCCGGTATATTCAGGATGAAAGCCAATCCCCAGCTCCAGAAGCGCTCCTACACCGCCCCTGCACCGAGACCTGGCCCTGTGAGGGTAGGGTTACTCCGCATAGCAGTTTCAAGAGCGTGCTTTTTCCGGCTCCGTTCTCTCCAATAACCCCCCAGGACTCCCCCTTTTTTATTTGCAGAGAGACGTCCTGCAAAGCCCAGAACTCCTGGGAGAGGCGTTTACGGCCCAGGAAAAATATCTCTTTGAGGTGATCGAGGTGACGGTTATAGACCCGATAGCACTTTCCCAGCTGTCTGGTCTCAATCAAGGTCTGGTCCTGTAGCCTCATTCCTGGAATGAATTACCCACCCACCAGTGAAAAGTCAACTCATTGGTAAGGGTAAAGTCTTCATACTTGAATAGTGTCATATACCCAAGCATTATCCCATTTTCATGTCTGTCTGTTCGGAGCGCCAAGTGATATCCTTCGTTTCAATTGGGATCTCTTCCAGGATGGCTTGCATTAGGATGGCTATAGCCTCGGATACAAGCTTGCTCTTGGGCACCTGTAGCAAAAGATTGCCGGTTTTCAGACCATACGTTGCTACCACCAGGTCTCCACTCTTGAGCTGGATCAGTGTCCCAATCGAGGGCTCTGGTTCGCTTAAGGGGTCGAGATCCTCCATGGTGACAGGCACAAGCTGGCGGAGTTGCTCTTGGGCAATGCTTGCCTTGTAGCATGGGAATAACCTCTTCGTTGAGGGCCTCTGGCTTAGCGCGTTGCATAGTCAACTCTCCTTACAATCGCTTCACAATGCTCTGACCCGAGGGGGAGGCAGTTCCACCCCTTAGGGCGATGTTAGGGCGATGTTCGCACAAGCAGTTCCCGTATGCCTGCCCCTATATCCTCTAGAGCCTTGCCCTGCTGCTCCAAAGCCTTGCCTATGTCTTTCAGGGCCTCACCCTGTTGCTCTAGGGCCTTGCCTATGTCTCTCAGGGCCTCACCCTGCTGCTCAACCTGCTTGTCACGGCGTGCCCCGGTCAGCTCCATCCAACGTAGCCCGTAGAAGATCAGTAGCAACTGGGCATAATAAGCGCTTATGGATAACCCCTCGAATAGTGTCATAACTCTCTTTCTTCCTTCCCAGCAGGCTTTCTTATATCATCTGCCAGACCTTATCAAAATCCATTAGGATTTCCTTTCATTTGTCCTGCTCCCAGCAAAGAACAGGAAGGCTCAAGGGGGTCCTTCCGAGCCTCGAAAGAAAGCCTGCGGGAACGGGACAAGCGATCAGCAAATTTTGGGAATTATACAATAGTGACCAAGCGGGGAGTGTCACAAACAGCACGGCCCCGGGATTTCTCCCAGGGCCGTTGTTGGAGGTGTAGCTCAATCGGACAGAGCAGTGGCCTAAATCACCATCAGATGTGGGTTCGAATGCCGCCGCCCCCGACTCACACCTTCTTGTCTAATTTTGTGTCCGGCCGCCTTGCAGAATGCTGGCACTTGCCAGGGCTTCGGGCGTGGCGTTGATGATATTGAGGAACTCGGTTGGCCGATCCCCCGGCCACGGGAAGGACGGTTCACCTGGCACCTTCTTTGCTTGTTGTGATTTTCTGTTCATTTCGGTTTTCCTTCCCCTTTTTGTATGGTTCCGAGGGAAGAAAGAAATATCGTTCCTTCCTTCCTATACCATACTCACCGTTACTCACCACTTCATATTTCGGTAGTGTCTCACATTGAAATCCGGGACTGATTCACGCCCGGCGGGCGCCCCCCACCCGCCCCCTCTAGGGGGGAGGGAAGTGCTGCACCCTCTCCCTCTGGGAGAGGGTGCCTACCCGCAGGGTAGGCGGGTGAGGGAAAATTCAAACTGAGACACTACCCAATTTCTCTTGACTTCTCTGCCAGCAGGTGCGAGCCTGCTGGGCACGAACACTTTTCGGGAATCCGCTGAGTCGGGTTGCCCGCCAAATAGAATAGCCGCTAGCCCGGCGTGGGGTAGCTCTCCTGCGTGGCAAAAAACCGCCCCAAAAACCTGCTAAATGCCTGTAAGTTCCTGTAATTTAAGGATAATTGAATAAACTGGCGACCACTAATGTGGCCAAAAAGTGGACAATTTAGACCAAATAATGCCAAATAGTGCCATACCAGGCATGTCCTCTTCTTGACAGAGAGAGGGGAAAACTGTTAGGGATATCAAGACTTTTGCACTTGCAGGGGAAGGACCAGTTGGGTGCGCTGTGGTGCGCGGAATTGTTGGACTTGCTGTTGGGCTGCTGGTGGTAGGAGCCGTTGCTCTTTATGTCATCCCGAATCTGGGCCTTCGTACTCCCCACCCCTTGACTCCTGAGGAAGAACTCCAGTTCTTGGAAAATCGGGTACGGCAATACTGGCAGGCCAGAGCCAAAGATGATATGCCCACGGCTTTCGAGTTCGAGGACCCTGTCCGCCAAAAGAGGTTTGGCGTAAGCGGATACTGGCGAAGTGTGGGGGGGGCGATGCGGATAGAACATGTCAATGTGCTGAGGGTTACTATCTGTCCGGGAGGGGAGCTGGCAGATGCCAGGCTGCGGATGCGATATGAGGCCTGGATTACGGGGACTAAGCCTATTCGGGCCACAACTTACAGGACGGACAACTGGCAAAAGCTGGACGGTACATGGTACCATGTACTCGACTTTCGCCCTATAAGGGCAAAAAGGCCGATAATCCAGGGGACTAATCCCGAAATTACCTGTACAGAGAGATGAGGAAAGATGGGTCTTTGCCTTGACAGAGGGGCATTAGTCCAG
>CBDCRK010000029.1:0-28991 GCA_965220955.1 uncultured Binatia bacterium (SeqCode)
GGTGGGTATCGCGTACGAGGCTTTGGATCCAGAAAAATGAGCAGATTCTGGCTCCGCGGGTAACCGGAGTGACGTGGTGCAAGCTAGTGGAGGGGTAGAGAATCATGTCTCCGGCATTGAGCTTGATTTCCTGGGCGCCGTACATGGTTTCTATGGTGAGTTCTCCACCATCGTATTCGTCAGGTTCACTGAGAAACAAGGTGACGGATAGGTCGGTGCGCAGAATTTGGTTTGTGCCGCTCATTGGCATGATGGCGTTATCTATATGCGCTCCGTAGCGATTACCGGAGCAGTAGCGGTTGAATTGAGGGGGGAATATTTTATGGGGGAGAGCCGCGGCCAGAAAAAGCTGGTGTTGCCCCAATATGTGCAGAATTTGATTGCGTACATTGATCACCGGTTCCGATCGATCGTTCATTTGCTGATTCGATTTTACGGCGCTCGCCTGCGTACCCGCCGTCCGTTTACCGTCAAGCCACTGCCCATGACGCAAGGTTTCCCGAAACTGGCTAATCAGGTCCTTGGTCAGGACCTTGTCGATAGGAATTAGCATCGTGCGTGCCTGTCCTGTTCAATGCTGGCCAAATCTCCGCTCGGGTAAAGAGCTTCGCTGCTGATACTGTCCAGCGTCGGACAGCCGGTCAACGCCATAGTCACCTCCAGTTCCTCCCGCAAGAGGCGCAGCATATGGGCTACCCCCAATGCTCCCGCAACCGCAAGGGCATACACCTGTGGTCTGCCGACGAGTACCGCATTGGCGCCCAGGGCGATAGCCTTAAAGACATCAGTCCCACGGCGTATGCCGCCGTCCAGCAACACCAGAAAATCGGGACCAAGCGCCGCCCGCACCGCAGGCAAGGCGCTGATGCTGGCCGGCAATCCGTCCAGAGTTCGGCCACCATGATTCGACACCACCACCCCGGCCAGCCCTATGTCTGCGACTCGTGCGGCGTCGGCCGGGTGGATGATTCCTTTCACAACAATGGGTAGTGGGGTTTGCCGACTTAACCATTCGAGGTCGGCCCAAGTTGGGGCGCTCACCATCAATCCCTGGAACACAACGCTTTGCGCGGGCCCCAGAGTAGGCGGGTTGCGCTGGGGCATGTCACGCAAATTCACCGCTTGCACCTGCTGCGGGAGGGCAAATCCCGCGCGTTGGGCGCGATTTCGTAAACCGTTGATCGGCGCGTCGACCGTGACGACCAGTGCGGTGTACCCAGCCGCTTCGGCACGCCGCACCAGCAAAAGCGTCCCTTCCCGGGATTCCTGGAAGTACAGTTGAAACCATTTGTTCTTGCTCAGCTCTGCCGCAATAGCCTCCAGCGTTACCGAAGACATAGTGCTGGCGATAAATCCCGCCTCCAGGGCATCGGCCGCCTGCGCCGTGGCCCTCTCGCCGTCGGGATGGACGAGTTTCTGGTAGGCCACGGGTGCCAACAACACCGGATGACGAAATGGCTCACCGAGCAGAGTCAGCGCCGTAGTCCCACTCGTGCAATCGGTCAGGGCCCGACTGGACAGCTCTATGTGATCAAACGCACGCCGGTTTTTGTTCAGGGTGATCTCATCGGCGCCGCCCCCAGCGATATATTCGTATATGCCGTGCGAGACGAAATCCTTGGCCAAGCGCTCATAGTCCGAGACACAGGCAAGCTCGGGTGTTATGCGATTGAGCTTCGGTCGATTAGCAGGCTTCATACGCCTATCCTTGTATGAGGGTGCTCACCTGCGTTGTCACATCTGAGCACGCTGTGGCCACACGTTGGTCTCGGCGGTCGCTAAAAACTATATGTGAGTGCCAGCTTCGCGTTGCGCGCGTCGCCAATGTACGCGAACGATCCGCTGCGATAGCCGGCCAGATAGTAATCCTCATTGGTAACGTTCCCAATGTTCAAACGCAGACCGATCTGTTCGGTGATCCTATAGTTTGCAAATAGATCCAGCACCGTATAGTCGGGGACTTTGTACGTATACTTGCCGACACTTGCGTCGTAGCCGGCCGCCGAGTCTGGCTGTCCCGTGAACATTTTGCTTTGATAGGCCACGACCGCGCCGACCGAGAGCGTCGGAAGATAGGGCACCCGGTAGCGCAGCTGCGCGAAGACACCCTCGTTCGCAAAGTTGCTCAGCCGCTTGCCAACGTTGAGTCGATTGTGCGAATCGCGGACTTCCGATTCCATGATCGCCGCGCTGACAACGAAGCTCAGGTCCTCGGTTACATTCCCGACCACCGAGAATTCGAGCCCTCTGACCCGGTTTTTGCCCGTATTGAGCGTCCCGAGTGACTCGTAATCGTCGCCCACGTTTTCCATCACGTCGTCTTTGCTGACCTGGAAGGCGGCGGCCGTCACCAGCAATTTGTTGTTCAGCAGGTTCCATTTGGTTCCCAACTCCAGATTCTCGGTGAACTCGGGCTTACTGTCCCGGACCTGTCGCGGGAAGCCGCATATCCCACCGTATCCGCAGTTGGTGCCCAGGTCCGACTCACCGCCGTTGATATTGCTGGACGTGGACCAGGAAAAATAGACATTGCCCCAGTCTTGGAAGGCGTACACCAGCCCGGCGTGGCCGTTCCACAGCAGGTCGGAATAGGTGTAATTGGTTGGTGTTGTTTCGCGGAAGCGGATGGCCACGTTCTCGTAATCGAAATAATCGGCACGCACCCCCAGGAAGGTGGAAAACCCGTACGGGAGGTCAATGGTGTCCATCAGGTAGACCGAGGTGGTGCTAATAGAATAGTCGGAATCGAAATCGCCTCGCGTAATCTGGCGGCCCATGATGGAGTTCAAGCCGCCGACTATGTTGCCGTTCTTGTCCTGCATACAATAGTAGTCCCGCAGTGGGGCGCCATCGCGCCAGTTGGCGATGCAATTCGTCTTTCCTCTGTTCTCTACCTGGTATCGGCCGTTGAGCACGTTGTGTTTCGAATACTCAACACCCAACAGCAAGCCGTGCCGTGTGAACGCCAGATCGGTGTCGAGATATACGTTGAATTGATTGGAGACGTAGTCCACTTCCTGCCAGCCCTGGTGCGTACTCAACCTCAGTGCTGGGAAGTCGTAACCGACAGGGGTCCTGTTCCCCCGCGCCCCGGTCAGGACGTAGCCGTTGTCCGTGAAACCGTAGCGAGTGGCGTTTTCTACCCGGAAACGATTGCTGAACTCATAGCCGCCGCGCCACGTGAAGGTATGGACCTCAGACTCCAGAAAGTCGTCTCCCTCTTGCAGGTAGACCGGAATGTTCTTGATAGGGTCGCCGAACGTCTCAATCTGGGTGCCGAGGTCCGGAACGTCTTCCGCGTCGAGAAAATAGTAATCGAAGGATATGTAGAATTTGTTGGCCTTGGGGTCATATCTGCCGGACAGGGCCACGCCGCGGCGCAGTCGTTCCGCGGGGGCCCGGTCCGGAACGTCTTCATCGGCGTACAGCAGGTTGGCGCGGACGGACAGATCATCGGTAATGCGTTTGTTGACGTCCAAATGGACGCGGTAATACTCATCCGTGCCCGGACCGCCCTGAAACTTGATGAAGTCATACTCGCTGCTGGCCTGCTTGGTGACGCCGTTGATGGCGCCGCCTGTCGAGCCGCGCCCGGCAAAGGTCGAGCTCGGACCCTTAGTAATTTCGACCTGCTCCAGAGCGAAGCTCTCGCGAATCGTCATGCCGGGGTCGCGCAAGCCGTCCACGAACACATCGCTGCGGGCTTCGTGGCCGCGAATGATATAGCGGTCGCCGAAGGCGTTGCCGCCTTCTCCGGTGCCCAGGGTGATGCCCGGCTGGGCGGCGAGTATCTCGCGTAAGTCCGACTTACCCGAATCTTCGATCTGTGTTTGCGTCAGCACGCTCATGGTTGTGGGCGTGTCCGCGATTTCCTTAAGGCGACGCGGGTCGCCCGAAACGCGGGCTTTATACGGCGCGCCGGGCTCGGCATAGGGGTTGGTGTCGATCGTACGCTCCTGAATCTGCAGCTTGTCCAACTGGACCTGCTCCTCGTCCTCAGCTTCCTGGGCCGAGGCCGAACCGCCTAGCATCACAGCCGAAATACTCAGCGCTATCGCATTGTTGGTAAAGTTGGAGGCGGCCTGCCGTTGTAGTTCGACTGGCTTTTTCATCTTGGGTGTCCCTTTTTTCATGTTGCGCTCCTTTCGCTCTTTTGCTTTTGGGGGGGTTAGTGCGGGACCAAGGAATATTCGATTGGCACCGCAAGATTCAGGCGTTCACACGACATGGACTCCGGCATGGGGGGCAGCGGGCTGGCTCTAGCCAGCATGTCGAGCGCGGCTTGGTCCAGTAAGGGATAGCCGGAGCTTTGTTGAACGCCGGGGCCGAGCACTTCACCGGCGCGGTTGATCGTACAGGTCAGGACGACCAGCCCCTGTTGTTTTTTCTTTTTCAACCGGGCGGGATAGTCCTTGTACTGGTTCAGCCAAGTCACGAGTTGGCCGACATAGCTGTTCGGGTCCGAGGGGAAGTCGTTGCGTTGCTGACGCCGGCGTCTCCTAGACGCGCCCAGCTGTGTTGGTGAATGCAGGCTGACACAGAAGCTGTCGCGGGACCGACTATGCCGAAAAGTGACACAGTCCGTCTCTCCGACGATTCGGCCTTGAACGTGGAGCATGTCCAAGCGGACCGGGGCCTCGCCCTGAGCTTTCTGGGCCGAGACTGAGCTGCTCAGCATGACGGCCGAAATACTCGCCACTAACATAGCGATGGGAAAACCGGCCGGGACGGCTCGGCAGTGTTCTATCGGCTGTTTGGCCGGATCGCTAGCGACGTTCACGCTTTGCTCCTTTCGCTTTCAGGCTCTATTCGGTGATCAACGAATACTCGACGGGCACCGCAAGATTCAGGCGCTCACGCGGCATAGACTCCGGCATGGGAGGCAGCGGGCTGGCTCTGGCCAGCATGTCGAGCGCGGCCCGGTCCAACAACGGATAGCCGGAGCTTTGCTGAACGTCGGCGACAAGCACTTCACCGGCGCGGTTGATAGTAAATGCCACCACGACCACCCCCTGTTGCTTTCTCTTTTTCACTGCGGCGGGATAGTCTTTGTATTGGTGCAGCCAGGCGATGAGTTCGCTAAAGTAGCTGCTCGGATCACCGCTCTTTCCACCGACTCTCTGTCTTTGCCCTCTCCCCGTTGCGCGTACCACTTCCTGTGAACGCGGGCCGTGCTTCTGATCTGTCTGTGTCGACTCTGTTGTGTTGGGCGTTGTGGGTTTTCGCGCGGGCGCTTGTTCCAACAGCCTTGCGACGGAGGACTCTTCGATGGGAGGCTCTTCGACCGGGGGTTCTTTGACCGGGACACGCTTTTCAGCCCGGACAACGACTTGTTTGGGCTTGGGCACAAGCATCGGTTCGATCTCGGGTGTTTGTGGTGGAGCGGCTGGGGTCTGTTTTACCACTGGCTCCGGTTCTTGTGCTTCCTCTCGGACGTCTTCCCGTGGTGCGTCCTCCTGTCTGAGGTCCGGCTCAGGCGCTTCGGGTTTTGGTGACTCAGCTTTTTTCTCGGCTATATCTGCATACGAACCCCTCCTGCCTAAGCCTATCTCGACGCCACCCTCACCCGCGTAGCTGGCACCACTCGGTTCGATGCTGTGAGGTCCCAGGACTATATAGGCGTAGGCGCCCGCAAGATGAAGGGAGAGAGCCATGACGAGCGCCAAAAACCACTGCAGCTTGTTCATTGTTCGCTCTTTAGGTGGTTTCCGGGTTGACGCTGTACAAGGTCACCGTTGTGATACCCTGACGACGAAGGGCATTGAGAAGCGTATCGAGAGATATCGCGGTAACGTCTCTGTCTGCTCTCAACGAAATCGGTTGTGGGTTGTCGGACAGGGCGTCTTTCAAGGCGGCTCCAAGTGTTTCAAACAAGACCTGTTCGCCGTTGAGTGAGAGCTGATTACGGGTATCCAGTGACAGGGTGATTCGCTGATGCTCAATCGGCTTGTCGCTGACAGAGCTTGGGAGCCGAATATCCTGGTCTTGGGTGTTGGCGATTTGTCCGACGATCAAGAAAAAGATCAGCAGCAGAAGGACTACATTTATCAGCGGAATCAGGTTGAGGTCGCTGTTGCGGCTTGATCGTGGATTGGTCAAGGCTTTGTACATGCAAACCCCGCTTTAGTTTGTTGCGGCTTGATCTAGGCTTTTTCCTAGCGAAACGCCTGCGATACCGGCCGCTTGTAGTTCCTCGAAGGCGGAGATGATAATTTGCACCCGGGTATTGGCCTCAGGAAACACCACCACCGGTCTGGCCAAATCGAGCGCTCCGGCTTGCCCTGGTATGGGATCGTTAGGGGTCGGAAAATGAAACGGTTGGCCGTGCAGCGAGAGCGAACCGTCTTCGTGAAGGATCAGAGCCTGGGGTTTCTGCGTGCTGAGGTCGGGGCTGGCGACGGGGAACCGAAAGTCTACCGCTTTCCAGTGTGTGAAAGTGGAGGTCAACATAAAGAACATCAGCAAAATGAACACAACGTCGATAAGCGCTGTGAGACTGATCGGCCTTCGCCGTGGATAATAAATCGGCGCGTCATTCATCCCGTCTGTTTCTCCCTATACTCAGACCGCAGACGCGACTGTTCAGCCTCCAGCGTAAAAATGCGATCTAAGCCATCCAGCATGGCGGCCGCCTCAACCTCGACTTTGCGTTCTAACCAACTGTTCGTCATTGAGACGGGGATGGCGATGCTGAGTCCGACGGCGGTTGTGAGTAAGGCCTGCCAAATTCCACCCGAAAGCACGGCAGGATTCACCCGCGTTCCGGCAGCCTCCATTGCCTGAAACGCCTCGATCATGCCCAGCACGGTTCCTAACAGTCCTAATAGAGGAGCCAGAGACGCAATCACTTCGAGTATGCGGAGATAACTGTTAAGCTTGGCCACCGATGAGCGCGCCAAGCGCAGGGATTCGTTTTTTACTTCCTCAACACTGAGAGCGCCGTTCTCAAGCAGTCGAAGGGTCCGGCTGATGAGCTGGGCCCGATAGTTTCGTTGGCCCTGAACCAGAATGACGGCTTGCAAGCGTTTCCCTTTTTCCAGCTGAGCCAGGGCTTGCTCAACCACACCCTTCGGCCGGGGTCGTTGCACCCACCATTGCCACAGCTTCACCAAAATTACGGTCAGAGCGCTCAGCGACAAGCCGGCTAAGATCCCGATTATTGGACCGCCGGCGCTCAAGAATTTCGTTAAATCGGCCATGAAAGTCGGGCTGATAGACATCTCGAAAGTTGGTGTAAAGCCTCGTATGACGCAATAAAAAAGCCCGTAAGGAGTTTTCCTTACGGGCTCTAGGCTTAGGGCCTCTGGCCTGATTGACCTGTGTAGGCCTCGACCTAATTTCTTAGGTCAATTTTCTTAATTGAATTTGATAATCAGTTTCAGTCATTTTTTACAATGCTTCTCCGCATTTGTCAAGACCGATGGAGAGAGTCCCGGGCGCAGGGGGACACCCGGGACTCACGGCAGGGGCAGAGAGCCCCTAGGGCAGGACGTGTTGAGGCGCTGACTCAGTGCTTTGTCTGGCCGTGATCAAAGCATTCGTGCTCAAGCAGGTGTTGTTGAGTGGCCATGATAATTTCCGCAAGATCGAGAAAATCCGTGTTTAATTGGCCGCTTGCAGGAACTGTGTAGGAAATTCCTCTACTGCATGCCAGCGATCTGGCATAGAGCCGTTACTCGCCATTTTCATAAGTGCCTGTGACGAGATAGAGAAAGATCACCGGGTTGTTGGCATTTTGAGCCAGAGGTAACCACCATAGGGCCAGAAGCCAGGATAACCGAGGCGATAGGAAGGTTGGTTGGAGGCAAGTACCTCAAACCTAGCAAGGTAAGGTGCCTATTCTGGCGTCTTTTTGCCAACCACAAGCACCGGGCAGGAGGCATGACGGACCACCCGTTCGGCCACGCTGCCAATAAGCACATGGGCAAGACCGGTGCGACCATGTGATCCCATAACAATAAGGTCGACCTTTTCCCGCTCGGCCGTACGGCAGATATCCAAGAAGGGCACGCCCACCACTACTTTGGACTCGATTCCCTGCCTCTTCTCTTTTGCCACCCTCTCCCTCACTCTCCGCTCAGCGTCCTCCCGCAGGCTCGTCTCAAACTGAGTGATGTCAAAGAAGCCACCCGTCACCATGGGCGGGTGGGTGGGTGTCGGAACTACATGGAGGAGGAGGACTTGGGCTTGCCACTTTTCTGCTATACTCCCGGCCCAGTGCAGCGCCTTTTCTGAATGCTCAGAGAAGTCAAAGGGAACAAGAATTTTTTTGATCTGCATGTGGCCTCCACAAATTCTGCAAAACCATGGATTACTCCTTGGGGATTACTCCTTGCAGGTGCAAGATAGGTGCCAGCACAACCCGGCAGCTCTCCCTCGGCTTTCTCCCCAGGTTTACTAAAAGCAGGAAAATGAAAGCCCTTTTTGCTAGAAAGTTGTTCAGAGTCAGTCGTTTTCATGAGCAGCCTCTAGACAAGACCCCAGTGCTTCCGCTAGGGCCGGCACAGTAGAATAGTCCTTAATCTCCTCGGGGACGACCCAGCGCAACTCGGTGTTCTCCCAGTCCAGACGGATGCGTTCGGGATCATCAACCTCGAATAAGAAGGAATGAACGATCCAACAGGTGCCCAGCTCGGGGGCTGGTACTTCGAGCGGCATACCAACACGCACCAACTGTACAGCATCCTCTGCTAAACTAGTCTCCTCGTGGATCTCTCGTAAAACCTGCTGCCAGGGTATGGGGTCTTCTAGATAGCCACTGATCCCAGCCCAGCGCCTCTGGTAAGTACCCGTCTTGTTGCTGCGCCGCACAAGGAGCACCTTTCCTGCGTGACGTAGAAACGCTGTTACCACCTCACGCCGTTGCAATTCCTTTTGCTCCGCCATAATGAAAATCGAATGGGTCTGCTGACATCTCCTTGCTTACATTACGCACGCCCTTTGAGCATGCCGGGCCAGTAGAGCTGCGGAAGGCCATAGGCTTTCAGTAAATACATACTGTAGAAATAAAGTCTGTGGATCTCACCAGTGCGAGTAAGTAGGCTGATAGATTATCTTCACTCAGCCCTCCAGTTGTTCCAAGAACAATGGAAGCGAATTTTACCACTTTTGTTTCTTTAGTAATCTCTCTCCCGCTTGAGAGAGGGCTAACCTTAAAGAATAGCCACCCAAGAATTTGGACAGGTGTGCTGATTGCTAGGGTGGTTTGCAAAAAGAGGGACCTCTGCCATCGTGTACTGGATTCTTTCACAAATGGATGTCGAACTCTTCCATCTTGCGGTAAAGAGAGGATAGGCTTAAGTCCAAGAGATCGGCCGTACGCTTCTTGTCACCCCCAGTTTTCTCGAGTACATTTTCGATGTGACTCTTTTCGTAGGCTTTGACCGCCTCCTTGAGGTTATCTCCCACGGACGGGGGTGATTCTAGCTCTGGGGCCTCCCAGTGAGGAAGGTCTGCCGGTGTAATCCATTGGCCATTGCCTAAAATCATGGCTCGCTCCAGAATATTGTCCAACTCACGGATGTTCCCTTTCCAAGGAAGCGACATAAGAGTCTTCATTGTGGCATTGTCTACGCCCTTGTAGGCCTTTTTCATCTCCAGGTTGTGACGATGGATAAGATGCTCTACCAGAAGGGGAATATCCTGGCGCCTTTCACGTAACGGAGGAACGTGGACGCCAATAACGTTAAGCCGGTAGTAGAGGTCCTCACGAAAACGGCCAGCTTCCATTTCCTTTTTCAGGTCACGGTTGCTAGCAGCCAGAATGCGCACATCCACCCGCACTGGGTTGGTGGAGCCAACGGGCAAGACCTCCTTCTCTTCGATTGTCCGTAGAAGCTTGGGTTGCAGAGCTAGGGGCATCTCGCCGATTTCGTCGAGAAAGATCGTACCCCCCCGAGACCTTTGGAAAAGCCCTTCTTGGGAGCTCAAAGCGCCAGTAAAGGCACCTTTCATATAGCCAAAGAGTTGACTCTCCAGCAGGGTGTCAGGAATGGCGCTGCAGTTGACTGGCAGAAAAACCTTGTCCTGGCGAGGGCTGTGTAAGTGAACGGTGCGGGCTACTACCTCTTTGCCTACCCCGCTCTCACCGCTGATCAGCACGGTGGCGGTGGTGGGCGCCACCTTCTCAATCAGAGTGAAGATCTCTTGCATCGCCTGGCTGCGTCCTATTAACTGGGTGAGGTCGAGATGTCTATTGACCTCTCGTCTTAGCATCTGAATTTCCCAGGCCAGGCTCTTATGTTCCATAAGATGCTGGACCTTGTGCAATACATCCTCAAAGATAAGCGGTTTTAAGATATAGTCCTGAGCACCCAGACGCAGGGCTTCCACGGCGGTATCAACCGAGGCATGGGCGGTCATAAGCATCCCCAGGGTTTGCGGGGAGATTTCCCGTACATGCTTAAGCACGCCAAGCCCATCGGTTCCAGGCATCTTTAAGTCGGTCAGGACAAGGTCGAAGTCGATCTTATCGATCGCTTCTAGGGCAACCTGACCATTGCTAGCCTCGTGCACCTGGTAGCCTTCGTCACGCAAAAGCTCGCCCAGGCTTTCCCGAGCTACAGCTTCGTCCTCGGCCACAAGAATAGTCCCGATCATAATCATACTCCTACTTCTATTCCCCTTGTTCTCAAGCCCCTATCTGTGCCCCGTAAAGTAGCCAAAAGCAGACCCTCTTATACGCATAGTGTGGGTCTCTCCGAGTAGAATAGGTACAAATCCTGTGCCAGAAAAATCGTCTTTAATGGATCAGCAAAGTCCACTGTTATTTCTCTCAGGTGCTTCCTGTTCTTCTTAAAGGTAAGAATTATACCATCATTTTTTCCTAATTTTGGGAAAAGGTCTACCCTAACTCCATCGCTTCTGCCACTCCCCATAAACGGCGCTTGCGGCGGGGTTCCGCCGTTGTCGAGCACTGTGATCAGATCTCGAACAGCTATGGGGAAGCATAAAGGCAGACTGCCGTGAAACCGCTTGCTCGTGTGATTTTCTCCTGCAGGAGAGCACCGCTGGTTTCCTCGATTAGGGAAAACCGAGGTTGGCCATCTAACCTACCGCTGCGGCTCATTTGCAGCAGTAGCTCGTCAGTGTACGCCTTATGCGGCGATATCGGATGTCAAGAGTGCGGCGAAGCGACGGCGCCAGACCACCGAAGGTCTATCGGACTGCACGTTCACCGTTTGTGTCGGATCTAGCGGGAGCACGCCGTCAATCTGCTCCAGTATAGCCTTGTCTTCAGCGCCGATCGCCAAGTCAAAGCTGATCACCTCCTCGGCTGGCACCGAGAAGTCATCATTGCGCCATACTACGAATGTGAAATAAGAGGTCACATCGTCGATGGGCGTGGACAATAGGAGGAGGATGTGCTGGAGTCCGGTCTCGTAGCGAATGGTGCTACAACAGATGAACGGCAGGCTGAAGCCGCTGGACATCTGGCGGGTGAGCACGCTGGAGGCCAGACCCGACGAGGGCACGGCCAGCTCGGGATTGTCCACTGCGACCTCATAGCGGTAGCCGAAGAAATAGCCGTCGAGCTGTTCCAATGTGATCTTGGGCACGACCTCGTCGGTCCTGCCACCGATGGTACCCCGGTGGACATAGGGAAAGTGGGAGATGTCCAAGAAGTTGTCTACCATGCGAGTGGCGGATACGTGCCATATATCCACCGGCGTGTTGATGCGGCGGAAGGCCGGGTCAGCCTCTTGGGGGATTTCCGGTACCGCCGTTGCTGGCTGGCCTGGGCAGATCCATACAAGCCCATAGTGCTCGGTGGCGTGGAGAGAGGCCAGGTGCGCCCTGGGCGGCACCGGTACAGCGGGCCCCGATGACGGAATTCGCACACATCGGCCCCTTGCGTCGAAGCGCCAGCCGTGGTAGGGGCACTGGAGTTGCCCCTCAACAATACATCCCGCGGACAGCGGCGCTTCCCGATGCGGGCACCGGTCAGGTGCAGCAACGGCTATACCCTCAGGGGTCCGCCAGAGCACATAGCGCAGGCCGAGTAGGCGCACCGCCAATGGCCCGGGTGCAAGGTCGGCCGATAAGGCCACGGCATGCCAGGCGTCGGCGAGTGCTTGGCTGCGACAGAAGATATTGGTCGAGCTGCTCATCCCATATTATCCCGCTAGCAATGCTTATCATACTTCCTCTCCCACCTCCACAGTCGCGGGGCAAACCAGAGCAAGCAAAATGCGCTTACCCTGCACAACGTTGAGACTGACACCTGTCATCCTGATCCAGTCCTCTCACAGGATCATCGAGGCAACCCCAGTGTGAGGAGGAGACAATGGTTGTTAAGGGTAGTCAGGCGAAGCACGGGAAGTTTGGCGAAAAGCTGCACGTATATGGCGCAAAGATGGAGATGCGGTTTTGGGAAAATATTCCTCGCGGGTTTTCGTTTGCACCGCACGATTTTCCAGCAGACATTGCGGGATTTGTTGTCAAAGGCAAGGGTCGGTGGACCATTGATGGGCGGGAGTATGTGACGGGTGAGGGCGACAGTTATTACTTGCCTGTGGGGACACAGTATGGGTTGGAAGTCTTAGAAGAATTTTCGGCTGTCGAAGTCCTTAGCCCTCAGACCGATTAGGGGAATAGATGTTATGAAGGAGCGCCTCAGTTAATCTCCAAAGAGAAATCCGAAACGCATAAAGGTTAGACCCATGCGAACGAAAAAAATGGGATTGCCGCTTTACTCTTGAGTCAAGGGCATACTTGTGGAAAGGTATGGATCGGGTTTGATCTTCAAAAAATCGCAGAGCTGTCCCGGAGGTACGATAAGACATGAGCGGAGAGGGTGAGCCTTTTCGGGGCTTGAGGGACGTAGCAGTTTTCTTAGCCTAAGATCTTACCAGAAGGAGGATCTATCTATGGAATACCGCACGCTTGGTGGCAGTGGAATCAAGGTCAGTCACTTTTGCCTTGGCGCCATGATGTTCGGACCGATGGGGAATCCCGACCACAACGAATGTGTTCGGATTACCCATGCTGCCCTCGACGCCGGTGTGAACTTCATCGACACGTCCGACGCATACTCCAGCGGCGAATCGGAACGCATTCTGGCGAAGGCGCTGAAAGGCCGGCGAGACGAAGTGGTGCTGGCTACCAAATGCTTCTTCCCGACTAGCAGGATCGGGCAATTCTCCCAGAAGGGTCAGGACGTGAATGGGGGCGGCGGATCCCGCCGCTGGATCGTCCGTGCGGTCGAGAACAGCCTGCAGCGGCTTGAGACGGATTACATCGACGTCTACCAACTCCACCGCCGCGACTGGAACACAGATCTCGAGGAGTCGCTGGCAGCGATGACCGACTTGCAGCGCGAGGGGAAGATCCGCATGATCGGAACCTCGGCCACGTCGGCCGAGTGGATTGTGGAGGCTCAGCGGATCTCAGAGCAGCGCCACCTCGCCCGGGTGCGAAGCGAGCAATGCATCTATTCAATCCTGAGCCGGAGTGTCGAGGCCGGTGTGTTCCCGACCTGCCAACGCCATGGGCTTGGCGTAATGGTCTATGCCCCTCTGGGTGGTGGCTGGCTCACCGGGAAATACCGACAAGGCGAGCGGCTTCCGGAAGGCAGCCGAGCAACAGGGCCCCTGGGCCGGAGGGGGAGCTGGGATTCGGAGCGGCCGGAGGTCCAGCAGAAGTACGGCTTGGTGGAGAAGTTGATAGGGCTGGCAGGCGAGGTGGGACACTCGCTCACCCACATGGCGATGGCTTTTGCGGCCGAGCACCCAGCGGTGAGCGCGGTGATCATAGGACCGCGGACCTTTGGGCAGGTCCAGGACACCCTGGCGGCCGCGGAGCTCCGACTGGCGCCGGACGTGCTCGATCGAATTGACGCGATCGTCCCTCCCGGCATCCGGGTAGATCCGCAGGAATCGATGATCCCAAACCCTTGGATCGACGACCCGTCGCGTCGCCGCCGTTCCCAATAAATCACACCGATAAATCACACCGATAAATCACACATGGACTGCTGGTACGAGTGCGGCATACTGGTCGAGGATGGGAAGAACCTGGTCCTTCTCCTTCGACGGGCTCGTGAAGACCGCCCGTTCGACTCCCGGGTCTTGACCTGCTAGCTGACTTCCATAAGGTGCCATTTTTGTTACCACTTGAATGCGTCTGCTGCCATTCTGCGAGTTGTCATTGGTGTGGCTCTGTGGTATTGCATGCTCCTAAGTCCTTATAGGGTTTAGAGATTTTTATATGCGTGTGGCCCTGGGTTTCGCTCTGTTGCTATGGGGAAGTCACACTTCGAACCCGTAGGCTGGGAGTTCGAGTCTCCCCGGGCGCGCTTATTTTTCCTCTAAAGGAGTAAATATGGCTGAACGCCGCTATCAGGGCTCCTGGCAGGCATTTGACGTACTGGTCGATCGCGATGTCAGGGTGCCTGTGCGAGATGGGCTGGGTCTGGCCACGGATGTCTATCTGCCGGCCATTGATAATAAGCCGGTACCTGATCCCTTGCCTGTTCTGCTCGAGCGCACCCCTTACGATAAAGATGCCACCCGTTTTGTGAACCACGCCTGCTTCTTTGCCCGGCGGGGGTATGTGGTACTGATACAGGATGTGCGTGGCCGGGGCAATTCTGCAGGGGAGTGGTACCCCTTTGCCCATGAGGCGTCAGACGGCTACGACACCATTGAGTGGGCTGCGGCCCAACCCTGGTGTAACGGCAGGGTCGGTACTATGGGTACTTCATATATGGCCGCAGTCCAGAGTGCTGCGGCTACGCTTAACCCCCCACACCTCAGCTCCATGTTTGTTACCGAGGGGCCGTCAGACTACTATATGTGCTCCATGCGTCATAACGGTACCCTGGAGCAGCGTTTCCTCATCTATGCCTTTCATATGGCGGTGACTAGCAAAGAAGCCCGGGCGAACCCGGCTTTGCGGGTGGCCCTAGTGGAAGCACGTAATAATCTGGGCTGGTGGCTAGGTAAGCTGCCACTCAAAAAGGGGGCCTCCCCTTTGCGCCTGCTGCCCAGCTACGAGCAGTGGGCCCTCGACCTACAAACTCGCGGTGACTACGATGAGTACTGGCACCAGCGTGGCTATGCTATTCACGAATACTATGCCGAGCATGCCGATGTCCCGACTTTTTATTTCGGTGCCTGGTACGACTCTTATGCCCGTGCCACCACCGAGAATTTCGCTGCCCTTACCAAACTGAAAAAGAGCCCGCACAAACTCCTGATGGGTCCCTGGACCCACGGGGTGATAATGGACCAGGCGTTTTCCGGGGATGTGGCCTTTGGTCCTGACGCGGTTGACGACTACAATAGCCTGCGGTTGCGTTGGTTTGACTACTGGCTTAAGGATCTTGCTACCGGCATTATGGACGAGCCAGCGGTGAAGATCTTTGTGATGGGTGGTGGTAGCGGCAAGAAGACTTTTGATGTGCTTAGCCTTAGTGGACGGATTCATCACGGCGGAGGCTGGCGAACTGAGAACGAATGGCCGTTGGCACGAACCCAATACACTCCTTACTACCTGCATAAGGATGGTCTGCTATCCCCTGGGGCGCCTGCAGCCGCGTCTAGTTCTACTACCTATTGCTTTGACCCGCGCGACCCGGTGCCAACGGTGGGCGGTTGCATCTCGGTAGGCTTTGAGTTCATGCCTCCAGGAGGGTTTGATCAGCACGCACCCGCCGGGGTATTGGGCACAAAAGACTCTTTGCCCCTGGCTGCCCGGCAGGATGTGTTGGTTTTTAGCACGCCACCCTTGGATTCCGACACTGAGGTCACCGGGCCTATCACGGTCAAGCTCTGGGCTTCGTCTTCGGCGCTCGACACCGATTTCACTGCCAAGCTAATCGATGTGTATCCGCCAAGTGTTGAATACCCCGATGGCTATGCCTTAAACCTCACCGATTCCATTATCCGCGCCCGTTACCGCAACTCATGGACTACACCCGAGCTGCTGGCTCCGGGCGAGGTCTACCCCTTCACCATTACCTTCTACCCGACCAGCAATCTCTTTATGCGCGGCCACCAGATCCGGCTTGATATCTCCTCCTCCAACTTCCCACGCTTCGATGTCAACCCCAACACCGGCGGTCCCTTGGGCCAGCCGGGGGGAATAGTGGTTGCCGACAACACTATTTACCATGATGCGGCCCATCCGTCGCATGTTGTGTTGCCGATCATTGCCAGATAGATCAGGCCTGCCTGCCGACAGGCAGGTTGAAAAGAGAGAACCTCCGGGACTTTGCCTCTGTGCCGTATTGATTCTTCCGGTAGCTTTCTCGACAATGCCAGAAGACTATCCAAGAGGAGAGAGAGCTTATGGTAAAACTTGTTGGCTGTTTGCGGCGTAAGCCAGGGATGAGTGTTGCGGAATTTCAGCGCTACTGGAAGGATGTCCATGGCCCTCTGGTCAGGGGCGTGCCAGAGTTTTTTCGTTATGTTCGCAAGTATGTTCAGGGACACCTGGTGAGTGAATCGGTTCCCGGTTTCCCGCCACCAGCGTCTCCGCCGTTCGATGGCGTTGCGGAAATCTGGTTCGATAGTGTGGACGACATTGGCAAAGCGTTCACCGAACTGCGCTATCTGGAGATCATCCGGCCGGATGAGCAGAGGTTTCTGGACCTACCCAACTGTAGCATTTGTGTTGTCGAAGAGGTCTCTATCCACTAGACCTAAAGAGGAGTGGAGTGGCCAAGAAGATCGTGTATGGAGATCATGCTAAAGAGAAATTCGGAATTCTTAAGGGGCACGGCTTTGTGATCTCCAGAAGGCAGGTAAGGGAAACCCTGCAGAAGCCAGAGAAGGTGGAGGAAGGATATAAGAACAGAAAAGTGGCACAACAGGGAATTTCAGAAAGACATGTCTTGAGAGTTATCTACGAAGAAGGGCCGGAGGAAATTAGGGTTGTGACGTTTTATCCAGGCAGAAGGAGCCAATATGAAGGTTAAGTATAATCGCAAGGAGGATATTCTTATTCTGGAACTATCGGAGGCCACCATTGATCATGCGGAGGAAGCAGGGCCGATCGTTGCACACTTTTCCACAGATGATAGGCTCATTTTGCTGGAGATTCTGGAGGCGAGTGATTTTCTCTCTAAGCTAACAAAAGTCACCATAAGGGCAGAAGGTGAGAGAGCCGTGGAGATGTAGCCGCATAGAGTAAGGATCGTATGGAGAAAAGATAGAGAACGCCAGGTAAACCCAAGAAAGATCTCTCCGTGGCTACATTTCTACTCCCTCTGCTCCTCTATAACGCTCCTTGAACAACTCGAATAAGGCTAGTTCTTCGGCGGTGTATGTCTTATAGGTGTGGCTGGGGTGAGGAAAGTAGAAGCGTAGTACGGCTTTACCCTGATGGTCGTCGAGACTGACAAAAAGACTCACCGATTCATCATGGCCGGGTGCCTCAGTAAAGCGAATCTTTGCTACCGTGTTCATATCAACATGGATATGCCAACCCCTGAACTCGACCGTAGCCCAGGGGTCGGCGAACTCGACCTTCTGGGGAGGGCCATCGAGAAACAGTTCGCTTACCGCGCCGTCGCGGCCCACGGTGCAGACCAGGGAGGGCGTACGAGCCAGGTCGGCTAGGAGACGCTGGGTGATAGGGAGCATCAATGTACGTCTCCGCCGCCAGCCACATTGATAGACTCGCCGGTCACGTTATCGGCCTTGCACAGGTAGACAACGCATTCGCCAATGTCAGCCGGGGTTTGCTCGCGCCGTAAATAGGTATTCTGACCAACAAAGCGATCAAAGACCTCGGTGTGGTCAACCTTCAAGGTTTTAGCCAGTTGCTTGTTAATCACGTCAGTCCACATGGCAGTGCGCAAGAATCCCGGACACACAGCATTCACCGTAATATTCATGGGTCCGACTTCTTCGGCCAGGGACTGGGTGAACCCGATCACGGCAAATTTAGAGGCGCAGTAGGCTGATCCTCCAGCCCGGCCGGTTTTACCTGCCACTGAGGCAATATTCACCACGCGACCCTCACCTCTCTTGATCAGTTCGGGGATGGCTGCCTGGCAGCATAGAAAGATACCTTTAACGTTTACGTCCATGGTCCGATCCCACTGGGCCTCGGTGGTTTCCATCACTGTGTTCAGGGTGATCACCCCAGCGTTATTGACCAGAATATCCACTCCGCCCAGTGTGGCCACAGTTTCGGCTACCATACGCTGGGTATCCGCGGCCTTAGTCACGTCTGCCAACACTGGCAACACTTTCACTCCTAGAGATTCAACCTCGTTAGCCGTCTGCTTAAGCAGGGATTCGTTGCTGAGCTGATAGGACAGGCTTGAATCCCCTGAGGCGGGTAGGTCAACCAGGGCCAGGTTCACTCCTTCTGCGGCAAGTTTAAGAGCAATCCCTTTTCCGATGCCACGTGCAGCACCTGTAACAATACCAACTTTACCTTTGATCTGCATGTTCCCTCCTATGCAGCGGGCCCAGCCCGCTGTCTAACTCTCGGCTTAACTGAAGAACAGGGACAGTTTAGGACGGAAGGGGAAGGGGCGTCAAGATTTGGTCTATAGTCTCCGCTGCAGCGCACTCGTGCGTTTAACGGTAGTAAGCAGGAGTCAGTTGTGCCACAATTCCTATGGTAGTTAACCTAGAGCAATTTGCAATTGTGTGTGTTCATAGTGTGGGGCAGGTGCCCCCTCACCCGCCTACCCTGCGGGTAGGCACCCTCTCCCCCAGCGGGGGAGAGGGAAACAGGAGCGGAGCGACTGTGGGTGAGGGGGGATGTGTGGCCCAACCAAATGAAAAGCGCTCTAAGATTAGGGAGGACATTATGGTCGATAGACTGGCTGGAAAAGTTGCCTTGATTTCTGGTGCTGCCCGGGGCCAGGGAGAGGCTGAGGCAAGGCTCTTTGCTGAAGAAGGAGCTAAAGTAGTGCTGGGCGATGTGTTGGTTGAGGTGGGACAAAGGGTGGCTGCTGACATCGGTGCCCAGGGAGGGCAAGCAACCTTTGTCAGGCTCGACGTGACCCAGGAGGCCGACTGGCAGCAGGCGGTAGACACAGCGGCAAGGACCTATGGCCGGCTCGACATTCTGGTGAATAATGCGGGCATCTTTCGTACAGAAGGGGTGGAGGCCACCAATCTAGAGCTCTGGAATCAAGTGATTGCGGTCAATCAAACCGGAGTGTTCCTGGGAATGAAGTGTGCCATTCCAGCCCTGCGTCAGGCGGGCGGTGGATCCATTATCAATATCTCTTCAGGGGCTGGGATCATTGGGTCAGGCATGGCTGCAGCCTACCATGGCACCAAAGGGGCGGTGCGAATTCTTACCAAAACGGCAGCCATTGAATATGCCAAGGATGGTATTCGCATTAACTCCGTGCATCCGGGCCTTGTGGACACCGAAATGATACGGATACTTGATCCCGAGGGGCTCCAGGCCGGCGTCCAGGTTACGCCCTTGGGGCGGATGGCTACCGCACAGGATATTGCCTATGGGGTGCTTTATCTGGCCAGTGACGAATCGTCCTATGTCACTGGGTCAGAACTAGTCATTGATGGGGGTTATACTGCGCATTAGAACCTTAGGTTGGAGATAGAGGAGAACTTTTGGCCGTTATTGACACCATCCGAGAAAAGGTTCGAAACCAGGAGTATGAGTTCACCATCCCTCACTTCCTTGAAGAAATGGCCGATGACGACTTGCTCTTCGCCGACATCGAGATGTCAGTAGCCAGCGGTGGAATTAGGCGACGGTTCATCCGTGACCCGCGCGGCACACGCTACGAAATCATAGGCCCCACGACCAATGGGCGTCAGGTTGCAGTCATCTGTCGAATCAAAGCTACGGGCAAGCTTCTCTTCATCACAACCTATGTTGTAGAATGAAAATTATGAAAAGAGATAGGCCTATATATGATTATGGTGAATGCCACATCTGCGGCGAGCGGATGGAAGAGAGACACATCAAACAGGATTTCTGGATTAAAGACAAACTCATTGTCATTGAGGATATCCCCGCAGGTGTCTGTCCGCGGTGTGGTGAGAAGGTAGTCAAGGCAGACGTTGGGCGGTGGATTGCAGCACTTATAGAAGACTCAAAGCGACTACGAAAGGCCCGAACAATGAGCGTCCCGATTATCAAGTTTGCAAAAGAGATCGCCTGATAGGTGATGACACAATAAGCGTCATGCCAATGGACTCAAGCTTTGCTATGAGGAAAACGGGCAGGGAGAGCCGCTTTTGCTGATGAAAGCCAGCGAGCGCTCGAAGTTGGTGACGTTAATGTTAATGTGGAAGATGCCCTTGACCATGGTTTCTCCTTCTTCTTTTTTCCTGGCAGGAACCCTATCTCACGACTGAGTTCAGTGTCAATCGAAAAAAGGTTGGTAAACCTCTTGACGGCTTGGCGCTGAAATGTACAAGTAGCGGTATCAGCTACGGTATGGCCGTAGATCCTAAATCTGGAGGCTAGCTCGATATGATTTCTATTGCTTGCTTGGCGCATTAACACGATTAGCAAGCTACTAGGGGAGGGAGTTAGTGTTGCCGGAAAAGTTGAGAATATTGCCAAATCAGGACCGGGGGCTTTGTCTCTACCAGTTTTGGAGTAAGGAAGCACGGGGTGAGTCGGACAAGTTGGTTATGAGTCAACGGCTTGGCATAATCCCCCGGCTAGGATAGACTTCTACCAGGAAAGGAGATCATCATGGCAGAGGCAATAACACAAACGCCGTGGCACCTGAGCGGAGATTACTTTGAATCCTGCAGCTGCGATTATCTCTGTCCCTGCATCTCTACAAACCTGGTTGCCCAGCCCTCTAAGGGCTCGTGCACCGTAGCCCTAGCGTTTCATATTGAACAAGGCCGGTATGAGCAGTTGGTGCTAGACGACCTTAGCTTTGTCATTGCTGCCCAGTCGCCAGAGGCCATGGGAAAGGGTGATTGGATAGCCGGTTTGATTATTGACGAACGAGCGACCCCGGAACAGCAACAAGCGCTGACCACCATTGCCAGCGGGCAGGCGGGAGGCCCGATGGCAGCCCTGGCGCCACTGATTGGGCAGTTCATGGGTGTGGAGACCAGGCCAATTCAGTATCACAAAGAGGGCAAGCGCCGATCGGTTAACATTCCCGGTGTGCTGGACCAAGCGGTTGAAGGAGTAACCAGTCCGGCCAGCCCTGACGAACCTATGTGTATCGACAATGTGGCCCACCCCGCTAGTAGTCGTCTGGCCCTGGCAAAAGCAGAGCGCAGTCATCTGCATGCGTTTGGTCTTAACTGGGATGACATCAGCGGGCAGAATAATGGTCACTTTGCGCCGTTCGCTTGGCAGGGTCAGTGAGCCTATAGCAGCAAAGCAAATAGACCATTGGGGACAGGGCGACGAAGTTGTGAGTGTCTATTGGGTTTTCAGTTGCCTTTGAAGACAGTGAAAAGAATGCGAAAAAGAGTTGCCAAATGAGAAAGAGTTTGTTTACATTACGAGCTGCTACAATGAGCAAAGCGTGGATTTACTTTCTTGTTGTGATTCTCTGGGCAGGGATGGGGATCCAGAATGTTTTTCCTCAATCCTCTACTCTACGCTTAAACAAGATACAGTTCTCCGTCGAAGGAGGACAGAAAATTGTCTCCTTTGGTTTTTCTCAACCACCTGACTCTGTGAAAGCCTTTACGCTCTTGTCGCCCTCCCGTCTGGTTGTGGATGTCAAGGGAGCGATCAAAGGCCCCCCCTCAGCGACCTATACGGTGGAAGATGCGCTGCTCTGGCGTGTGCGTGCTGGCTCTCATCCGCAGCATATCCGTTTTGTTCTTGACCTCAAAGGCAAGGCAGTCCCGCAGTTTGTGGTCGAGCAGCAGGATGCCCTGGTGACAGCAGCGCTTAAAGTGCCAGGTGGAGATGCTGGGGAAGCTCGCCCTCAGGTCCTCTTTACGCTCCCCACGAAAGCAGTTGCTTCTCGGCGCGAGCCCAAGACCCCAGCTCCTGCTCCTCCAACTACTGCTATGCCAAAAGTAGACATCATGGGCCGAGATGTACCCAAGACCCCAGCTCCTGCTCCTCCAACTACCGCCCCCAAACAAGAGGCCAAGCAAGAGCTTGCTGCCAAACCCTTGCCACCGCAGGTCCGCCGCCCCCCGGAGCGAAAGGAGGTTATCCCCAAACCCGACGGCGCCCCAGCGTTGCGCCTGGATGAACTGACACTCTCCGTTGGAGACAGCCAGCAGACCGTCCTCTTACGTTTTTCTCAACCACCCGATTCTGTGAGGACCCTTGCGCTCTCGTCGCCCTCCCGTCTGGTTGTGGATGTTACGGGACCAGTCAAAGGCCAGCGGCCAGCGACCTATAGGGCGGAGGACCCTCTCCAGAGCCTACTCGCACGCGTGCGTGTTGGCTCCCATTCGCAGCGTATGCGTTTTGTCCTTGACCTCAAAACGGACAAGGTTCCGCCTTTCACCGTGGAACAGAAGAACACACTGGTCACGGCTAGACTCGGAAAGCAAACCGGAAAGTCTGGGGAGGTTCGCTCCCAGGTTCTCTTTTCGCGCCCAGGAAAGCTGGTTGCCTCTCGGGGCATTCCTAGGATTGTAACCTCGACTCCTCCCAGTATTGCTCCTGATATATCGTTGAGGGAAGATCTTGCTCCAGAGACCTTGTCTCAAGAAGCGCGTCTCCACCTTAGGCAAGGGCAGCTTCTCTACGACAGAGGGGATATAGATAAGGCTATTGTCCAGTGGCAGGAGACGGTGCGTATGGCTCCCGACTCTGCCAAAGCTCATCATCTTCTGGGGTTAGCGTTGCGGGACCGTGGGGATACTACCAAAGCAATTGCGGAATTTCAGCAGGCGCTCCGTCTAGACCCAGATAATGCCACTGCCCATGTTCACCTGGCCATGGCCTATGAGTCCAAAGGAGACACCAGGGGAGCCCTTACGGCTTATCACAGCGCCCTGCAACTGGTCCCTGCCTCGCCCTATGTGCACAATCGGCTAGGCCATCTTTTGGCTGCCAGAGGAGACTGGCAAGGAGCAATCAAAGAGTGGCAACAGACAACTCAGATGCTACCGGATTATGCCTATGCTTATGCCAACCTGGGTGAGGCGCTTGAGCAGGTAGGTAAGAAAGGGGAAGCGCTGACCGCCTACGAGCGTGCCGTTTTTTTAGATCCCGAGGCTCCTTTTGTTACCGAGGTACGCCGGCGTGTGGCCCGACTGCGGAACAATTAAGATTTGTAGGGTCGGCATAAGGGTATCAATCTGACCTAAATCAAACCATATGAGATTAGTCCAAGAGATCTCATCCTCTACTGTAGGGGTGAATCTCGTATTCGCCCTGTTGTCGCGGCCTTTCCCCTAGGGCGATCACAAGGATCGCCCCTACGCTAGTGTGCCAATGTTCTGTGGTCTGACCTAGTTTGGTTAGCTCTTGGTCTTGTCACTGTCGATCCGGCCATCTACCAGGCGCACAATGCGGCGGGCGTGCTCCATGACCCGCGGGTCGTGGGTGGAGAAGATGAACGTGACCCCACGCTCGTGATTGAGCTTCTCCATGATGCTCAAGAGCGTCTCGGCGGTCTCAGAGTCCACGTTGGCGGTAGGCTCGTCGGCCAGGACTACCGCGGGGTTGGCCGCAATGGCCCGCACAATGGCAACACGCTGCTGCTGGCCCCCAGAGAGCTGGTTGGGCCGCCGATCCTCCATTCCTTCGAGACCCACCTCGGCGAGGAGCTTCATAACACGGTTGCGCCGCTCGGTCACCAAAGCGCCTTGTAGAGATAGCACGGTCTCGGCGTTCTCATACGCGGTAAGGACCGGCAAGAGGTTATAAGCCTGGAAGACAAAGCCAATGCGATCGCGCCTCAGCCGGCTCAGCGCCCGGCGACTCAGCTCGTTGAGGTTGTGGCCCTCAAGCCTGACACTTCCTGAGGTTGCTTTGTCGAGGGCGCCAATGAGATTCAGCGCGGTGGTCTTCCCTGACCCTGAGGGGCCACAGATGGCAAGGAACTCCCTCTTCTGGACCATGAGATCGAGGCCACGCAGGGCATGGACGTCTACCGTGCCCTGGCGATAATCCTTGGTTACGCCTTTAAGCTCGACCACGGGGATGGCGTTGGCTTCACTCATGACCTCACCTCATACAAGCTTGATTGATTCGACCGGCACAACGTTTCCCGCCCGCCAAGCCGGGTACAGACCTGCGGCTAATGTGGCGAGCAGAATGGCGGCCGCAATCATCACTAAGTTTTCGGGAAAGATGCCAACCCGCAAAGTGGGGTCGAATCCTACACCTGCCACCTCGGTGGCGGCTCCCCCCATCATTGCACTGACGTTGATACCCGTGTTTACCAGATACAGGTAAGGGCCAATAGTGATAAGGGTACAGGCCGCAATCCCCACAACCCCCAGCCACAGGCTCTCCAACATCACCATCCTAAACAGCTGGCTGGGAGAGTAGCCAATGGCCATCATAATTCCGAACTCACGCGTGCGTTCCATGACGGAGACAAAGAGAGTGTTGAAGATGCCCGCAGCCACCAGGATGGCAATAACGATCTCCATAAACCGGGCACCTCCGACCTTCATGGCAATGAAACTGGCTAGTTCGGGCTGGATCTCGTCCCAGGCCAGGGCTACGGTACCGGAGTCCACAATGTCTCCCAGGCGCTGGGCTACCACTGCGCTCTTGCGCGAGTCGGAGAGAAACAGTGCCACGTAGGTACTCTCGTCAGGAGCATACCCCAGCACCTTACGGACTGTGTCGATAGGCAGTAGGCACAGTCCGGCATCCAGGCTGGGTGCGCCCGTACCAATGACGCCCGAGAGTCGTCTCCATACCCGGCGACGATCTCGCCCTCCTTATCCATCATGGTATACACAATCTTGTTGCCTATTTTCACCCCAAGGTTTTGGGCTAACTTCTTGCCCAGAACAATGCCCCTATCCTGCGAGGTCTGGTACATTTCTCCCTCGACCAGACCCTCTCCGAAGGATAGGGTGTTATCCTCCTCCAGCTCCGGGTCATAGGCAATGAAAAAAGCCCGAAACTGTCGCTGGCAGTGGCAAGCATGATCTGGCCGGTGATGCGGTTGACTACCTGCTCCACATCCTGGTCTTGGGAAACGAGATCACGTAGCCTGCCAGCGTCCTGGACCGTTCTGGTCAGCGTGGGGGTGTTCAGGTACTCGGAGTGCTGTAGGGTCACATGCCCGCCGCCGAGGCGGGCTGCGGTGTCGATAAAGTCAGCAAAAGAGCGGTCCTGCAAGGCGGTGAACAGTACCGCCAGGAAGCCACCAAAGGCAATGGATGACAGCGTTAGCAGTGTACGGCGTTTCTGGCGCCACAGGTTACGCCATGCCACTGCTGCCAGTTTTGGACCTTTCATAACCTGCCTCCTATTACTGATGCCGCATGGCCTCAACAGGACGGATCCACGCTGCCTTGAGCGCGGGGTAGAGCGCTGCTAAGAAGACTATGAAGACCAGCATCACCAGGGGACCGCTGAGGGTATTAACGTTGTAAATGCCGTGCCAGACAGGACGCATGGCTAAGCCCATGGCCGACATCCCGCCGAGCTTACCCACGTTGATGCCCACATGGCCCAGGTACCACATGCCAGGGATGGCCAGGGTACGCCCACAACAATGGCAATACCGGCCTGGATGGCGCTCTCAACCAGGATGAGATTTACAATGCGTAGCGGACCCACGCCCAGGGCTTTGAGTACCCCAAACTCGCGAATGCGCTCGAAGAACCGCCATAGCATTGCGTTGAGGATCAGAATCCCAACCGCAACATTAGATGATGAAGAACACAATCATGATCAGTCCTGTGTTGACTCTAGCATGGAGGCAACGACCGGCATTAGTTCCTTCCAGGTCTTTACCTCGAGTGCGCCGGCGAGCTCCTGCACTGTTACGGCAGCAGCCTTAGCTCCACGTTGTTAGGACGACGGACAATCATCTGGTGTGCCCCCTGGGGAAAGACCATTAGTTCCCGGAAGGTTTCAGCGTTCATAAAGATGGCGGTGCGATCAGTGACGTCCGCAACTCCCATGAGCACGCCACGAACAGTATACAGGTCATTGGCTAGGCTGCCATCGGCGGCCTGGCTCAAGACCACCAGCTCATCGCCTGGCTTCACCTCCAGGGTCCTGGCCAAGCGCCGACCCACCACCACTCCGTGTGGGTCGGCAGGGTCGAGCCAGGTTCCGTTGGCAACCTTCTCGCCGATCAGGGTCACCTTTGAGTCCTGTGCAACATCCACGCCCCGCAGTGCCACTCCGGCAGAGAATTCGCCGGCCGCAGCCAGGCCGCCTGAGAGCAGACGGGCGCTAACGGGGTATCCCACCTTGTTGAGCTGAGCTACTAGGGCGTTGGGGTTTTCGATGGCGGTGTGGATCGACGGTCTGTCCAGGTAGTCCCCAGCGAAGATCTGCAGGTCACCAACCTCGAGGTCGAGCACATCGTCTTCCATGCCCTGCAAGTAGCCCGTGATCAAGCCTGAGTAGAGAAGCTCCACGCACAATGCCAGGGTCATGGCTGCAATGGTAACAATGGAGCGGCGCTTGTTGCGCCACACATTCCTCCAGGCCATCTTGAAGACACTCAACCCGCGCCTCCTTGCTATCTATTGTAGGGGCGAATCTTGTATTCGCCCGGTTGCTACAGCCTCTTGTCTGAGGCGATCACAAGGATCGCCCCTACACTCTTGTCTGAGGCGATCACAAGGATCGCCCCTACAATAGTGTACCAATATCTTGTGGTCTAATTTAGCAGATTCTTACCGTCATCACGATCAAATGAATATGTCCCAGGGCCGGGAAAGCCGCGGAAATCTTTGATCTCGATTTTGGCGATTCTCATGCCTTGCCTTCGATAATGCGCACGGCTTCAAGTGAACCGAGGGAAAAGAGGCAGCCACGGATGGGGTGGTTCAAGTCGTAGATGCGCTCAAAGGTCTCATGCAAGACAGTGAGGCGCTTGGTTTCTGGAATCTCTGTAAGCACCGGAAGCCTGGCTTCCTCGACATAACGGAAAAAGAAGAGCTTCTGGGCATGGAGCTCGTCGGGGAAAAACAGCTCATAGACCAACCCGTTCAGTAATTGCTCGAAGTAGCCGAGCATCAGAGGCTCGCGGTTGTGATTTTCGTGAGATTTGAGTTCGGATTCGGGACGGCTGAACCATACCAAGTAAGACACAATGCGAGAGATGAGTTTTTCTTGCTGCTCTGTCGTAGGTGGAATCCGAACCTGGCTAGAGTAACGCGGCTCAAAATCATAGAACCCCCCCTGCTTCGTCGCGAAAATCTGCTGGGCGAACCAAAAAGCAATCTGGGAATTTGCAGCAGCCAAAGCTATTGGGATAGAAGGTGGGACACAAATACTTGTTTTATTGTTGCTGTAAAAACCCTGCCAATCCGGCGCGAAATTAACGGTATCTGAAATAGCAGGAACGAGGATTTTTGGCTGCTCGAACTCTTGCCAATAATCCGAAGCATATCGGCTCAGTGCGTACCAAGGTACACGTCCTTCTTTCACCTCGGGTCGTGCTTTCAACTCTTTAGCAAACGTACTGATATGTTTGTGAATCGCAGGGTACTTTTCGATCTTGGTATGCCACCCTACGTAACACAGAAAAAGCTCTGGATTATCGATTCTCCACCGCTTCACATCCCGGCCACGCAGAAAGGGCTTAATGATTTCTGCAGATGAAGGATGCTCGGCTATCAACCGATCGCGGGTGGCTCGATCGATTACAAAGGCTTCATTAAGGCCGGTTTTAATCCCCCAGTAAAATCGTCCCTTTGCGTACTCACCTAGTGGTGTGCCGGTAGCACGGATGCGGTCGAGTAGCTTCAGCTTGACGCTACTCTCCAACCGCCAACCGTCTGGTTTGAGACTCGCCTGTGACAAGGCAAAATTCTGCTGATGAAAGATTTCAATGAACTGTTCGACCGGCGGGCCAGGTTGCCAGTTAAGGGCGCGGATTTGATGGGCAGGCTTGCCATTTGTTGAATGGCGCTCGCTATACTCCTCTTTGGTTAGAATCACAATGCAGGGGTAAGCAATTGAGGTGAACACCGGCGCGTCGCCAAAATCGATGATGTGGTGTAGGCGCGTATGTTTGGCAAGCCAACCTCGCAATGGTTCGCCATAAGCAGCGCGGAACCATTTGTTTGAGGTAATGAAGCTGAATACCCCACCCGGCTGTAGCAGTTGAATCCCGCGTTCGTAAAAATACACGTAGAGGTCGGCCGTACCGGTGTAGCAATCGTAGTATTCCTTGAGCCGGGGCTTGAGTTCTTTGATCTGTTCCTGCCGTACATAGGGGGGATTACCGATGACAACATCAAAGCCGTCTTTAATCGAGAACATCCAGGCTGAGTCAAAAAACGCCGCGGCTTTGTTCTGGTCATACGGGTTCCAGGCTGCCAACATGGACGCAGTCTCACCCGGAAATCCGCCGTCTTTTTGTAGCATCACGGCGATCTGCTTGCGCAATTCAGCATCACGTTCTCGGCTCTTCGCTTTTTTCTCCGGAGACCTCGCATTGAAATGCTCGTGTCGCATCAACTCTAATTCTTCGCGTAGCCTTTTGATCTGCTCATCAAAGAAGCCAAGCTGGTGCTCACGCTGCCCTGTGGTGATCGGCGTCAATGTGTCCGCTGCAACAATCTTCGTCTCCAGGTTAGGCAGGGGGCGCACTCCGAAGTTAGGCGCGCTGGGGTCAACCTTTTGGTCTACAATTAAGGCGATGAAAAAGCGCAGTTTGGCAATCTGGCAGGCAATGGGCTGGATGTCTATGCCGTAAATACAGTTTTCAATCAAGTAGAGCTTGCGGGCAAAATCGAGTGCATGGAACTTGGTGTCAAATGAACGCTCAATATCGGCAATCCGAGCGTCTACATCGCTCAGGGCATTTTCTCGGTTGACTTCATCTTGCATCCGCTCAGCCAACTCGCGGTCCGAGCGGGCACGTTCAAGTTGCTGTTCTTTCCAGCGGCGGTTGTTGGGGTCGAGTTTAGTGAGCAAATCTACCATTCGATGCAATGCCC
>CBDCRK010000030.1:0-264216 GCA_965220955.1 uncultured Binatia bacterium (SeqCode)
CGGCGCGCATCGGCACACGGTGTCGTGGGACCCTCACCCTAGCCCTCTCCCCGAGGGAGAGGGTGGCCGTAGGCCGGGTGAGGGTAAATAAGTACGGAGTCTGAGGGGATGGTCGTTACACCGCCCCCTCCTGTCAGCCCGGCTGTAAAGAACTCGCTCTACGGCCCTGGCAACAGCCGGTTCAGGTCATCGTGGAGCTTGTCCAGCACTTCATCCGCCACCGCCCCACGGTTGCGGATTTTGGCATCACGGTAGACCGCCGGGCGGAGTTCGGCCAGTTGGCTGGCCTCTTTCAGCGTCTCCTCAACAAGCGTGTCGGCCGGACACGTGCGGTCCAGAAAACCCGCGTCAACCGCCCCAGCCGGGTCGTACAGACGAGACTGTAGGGTGGCTTGGGTCAGGTGACGTTTGGACAGCCGTTCGCGGGCCAGGGTGACCAGAAAGTACGGCAGGGTCATGCCAATGGCGACCTCATTGAGGCCAATTTTAAAATCTCCCTCAGCCCCGATACGGGTGTCTGCGGCCAGGAGCATCAGGGCGCCGGCGGCAATGGCGTGGCCGGTGCAGGCAATAAGCAGCGGTTGGGGATGGACATACATCTTCATCAGCATTTTGGCCCCGGCGGTGACTAAACCACGGGCGGCTTCAGGTCCTCCGTCCCGGACCACGGACAGGTCAAAACCGGCTGAAAAACGCCTGGGTCGGCCGACAATCACGGCCGCGCGTGCTTCCTGAGCCGCCCGGTCGAGTCCGGCGTTGACCGCATCGATAAAGGCGTGGCTGACCGCATTGGCCTTGCCGTCGTCGATACGCAGGATAGCGACTGGGTCGTTAAGTTCATAGTCTAAGATTTCATGTGACGTCATACGTTTTCTCCAGTCTGAGAGTTATTGCTCCGGTTTGCCGTATCGTAGCGTATGCAAGCCTTGCTGTTTACTGCCCCGTTCTGGTTGGGAAGATTGTTCTGTGGTAGAAATATCCTACCACAGGTGGAAGGAGTTATACTATGCCGATTTTGCCGACCTCTGATCCCACTGTAGGAGTCGCCTATCTGGCAACCGCTCGACTTGGGGAGAAGGGGCAAATCACGGTTCCCAAAGAGTACCGTGACGCCTTCGATCTGGAAGCGGGTGCCCCGATCAGCATACTGAGACTTGGAGGGAGTTTGCTTCTCATCCCTGAGCAGAGTCACTTTCGACAGCTTTGCGACCGCATCGCCGAGACCTTTGCCGCTCACCGAATCCAGGCGGATGAGATCTTACACACCTTACCCGAGACTCGGCAGCGTGTGTTTGCGCGTCATTACCCGGAGCTCTCTGCACGGAAGTCCACCTCTCAGAAAAAGACCCGGGCATGAGTCCAGCTCTGCCACTTCGGCTTTTTCTCGACTCAAATGTCCTGACGGCGGGAATTGTCGCCTCTTGGGGCTTGGACAAGGCCGTGCTGTCGCTGTGTGCGGCACGGATTTGTCGGATGGTGCTAGCGGAAATCGTCCGCGAGGAAGTCGAAGAAAATTTGCTCCTGCACGCCGCGTCGCTCCCTCCACGAGAGTCTGAACAGGTGTTGGATGACTATACTAAGCTTATTACATTGGCCCATCCAATAATGGTTCCCCTGCCTGATACCGATACTGTTGTCCGTTCTCGTCATCTCATCCGCCATGAGGCGGATGTGCCTGTTTTGCTGTTCGCAATGCAGAGCCAGCCAGACTGGCTCATCACCCATAACACCGCCCACTTTACCCAGACGGTTGGGCGGCGAACGGGGCTCCGGATAGCAACACCCCAGGCGTTCTTCCAGACCTTGGCCCACAGTCTTCCCTAAGCGGCCAACCGCCCCGGACGCTCCAGCATTGCTGTAAAATGACATTTAAAATGGAAAAAATTTACACTTGAAACCGCGCGAACACGAATTTCGTCTCCTGGACAAGCTTTTGGTAGCGTAAGGTCAGCGCGGAACGGCCGCGCGTTCATACGCGCTTACCGATTGATTGCGCCGTTCGTCAAGCAGGCGGCGCAGTTCTGCCTGCCGCTCTCGACCGAGGCGAATGCGGCTGAGTAATAACAGCGGAATCAGGAAGCTGGTCGACAGCACCGGCCCAACAATAAAGCCCAGATTCCACACCACATCCGCGTCAAGCGCGCCCGGCGCGGCGCCTGGATCAAGCCGAATCAGATCAATCACCACCCCACCAATGAGCTGCCCAAAACCGGTGGTGGCCTTGGTGGCAAACGCTTGGCCAGCGTAAAAGACGCCCTCCTTGCGCGTACCGGTGTTATACTCGTGTTCGTCGATGATGTCGGCAACTATGGACGGGACCATGATTTGAGTCAGGACGAGGAAGATGACCTGGACATAGCTCTGGACCAGGGCCAGCGAAAAGAGCCACGGGTCGCCGTTGGCGGGTAACACATCGATCAGCCGCAGGCTAAACCACCAGCCGCCGTTCAGAATCATAACGGTGAACGACAGCAGCAAAATCTGGCTTTTTTCCAGCCGTCGGCCGAGCGGTTTGATCAGACCAAAGGCGGTTGCCGTGGCCAACAGGAGCGGAATCGAAAAGATGGCCAGCTGCTGGGTCGAAAACTCCCAGAAGTAGGTGTTCACATACAACATTAAGCTGACGTAGATGCCGCTGCTGCCCAGCGCAAACAGCAGGGCTATAAACAGCCAGCGGAAGTTGTGATTACCCAGGGCGTGGTACATGTCGATAAACGGTTGACGGACACGAAAGGCTTGGGGCGCGGTCGGAGGGGAGGGTAAATACGGGATTTCCTTCCAGGTAAAGACGCAGGTGATGGTGCCGGCGATCAAGACAAAGACGGCCGACGCGCTGCCATAGAACACATAGTTGTTGGCAATTAAACGCCCGTCCGTCCCGTCTTGGGAATGAAACACAAAGGCTAAAGACAGCGCCGGCAGGGCAACGCCGGCCAACCAGGCCAGCGAGGCTTTATAACCCATAATGACCGAGCGCTCTTCGTAATCTTGGGACAGCTCGGCCCCCAGGGCGTCGTGCGGAATGGAGAAAAACGTCAGAAAGGTGCGCAGCAGCACCGAGACCAGGGCCAGCCACACAAAGGTGGCGAACTCGCCTATGCCTGAGGGAGGGGAGAACAGAAAGACAAAGGACACGGCCAGGGGCACAAGAGCCGCCGCCATCAGCGGGTGACGGCGGCCGTAGCGGGAGCGATAATTATCCGAGAACGAGCCGACTATGGGGTCGCTGATGGCGTCACTACACAGGCCGATCAAAGCCGCCAGGCCGGTCAGTGTGCCCGACACGCCCAAGACCTGGGTGTAGTAGAACATCACAAAATTGACAAAAGCGGCGTCTTTGGCGGCAAACGCCATCCGCCCCGCACCGTAGGCGAGTTTGGTGCTGATGCTGAGTTGTCTGGAGGCGTGCGACGGGTTATTCACAGGTGGTTCTTGATCGGCATTCTCGGTCCGTGGACTCCAACAGACATTAGCGGGGACCGGACCGGGCTTGTCAATGGGGCTTGGGCATTCTCAGGCTCAACAATCTCGGCTACAGTAGGCTCGGCTACAGTGGGCAAAGAGACCGCAATGAGGAGGCAAGCCGATGCGTCTGTCCTGGAACGAAGTGCGCACCCGTGCAGCAACGTTTGCCCGTGATTGGGCCGGCGCCCACTACGAGAAAGGCGAGACCCAGAGCTTCTATAACGAATTCTTCCAGATATTCGACGTCAAGCGGCGCACCGTTGCTCGCTATGAGGAGCATGTCAAGCGCCTCGACAACTCGTCCGGCTATATTGACTTGTTCTGGCCCGGCGTGCTGTTGGTCGAACAAAAGAGCGCCGGGCGCAACCTCGCCCGCGCCTACGGACAGGCCGGGGACTATTTCGACGCGCTGCCCGAGCAGGAGCGCCCGCGCTACATCCTGGTCAGCGACTTTCAGACCTTTGAGTTGCATGACCTGGACGAGCGGGAGCGCACGTTTTTCGCACTGGCCGACCTACCCGAGCACATTGAGAAGTTCGGTTTTATCCTGGGCGTACAAAAGCGTGCTTTCAAAGATCAGGACCCGGTCAACATTCAGGCGTCCGAACTCATGGGCCACCTGCATGACGCACTCAAACAGTCCGGCTACACCGGCCACGCCCTCGAACAATTCCTTGTCCGCACCGTGTTCTGCCTGTTTGCCGACGATACCGGCATCTTCGAGCCGCGCGACAGCTTCCTTGACCTGCTTGAGCACCGCACCCGCGAGGACGGCTCCGACCTGGGCTTGTGGCTCTCACGGCTTTTCCAAGTGCTCGACACGCCGGAGGACAAGCGCCAAAAAGCTCTGGACGAAGACCTGGCTCGCTTTCCGTATGTCAACGGCGACCTTTTCCGCGGTCCGCTACGCATTCCCGACTTTGATTCCTCCATGCGACAGGCGCTGCTTGACGCCTGCCGGTTTGACTGGACCGCTATCTCTCCGGCGATTTTCGGCGCGCTGTTCCAATCGGTCATGGAGCCCGCGGAACGCCGCGCTCAGGGCGCGCACTACACCACCGAGAAGAACATCCTGAAGGTGATCGAGCCGCTGTTTCTCGACGACCTGCGGGCCGAGTTCGCACGGCTGAAAGCCCGCAAGGACACCCATCGGCGGCGGGAACTGCATCGCTTTCAACAGCGTTTGGGGACGCTGCGCTTTCTCGACCCGGCGTGCGGCTGCGGCAATTTTCTTATCATTGCCTACCGCGAGTTGCGTGTGTTGGAGATTGCGGTCTTGAAGGAACTGCACGCTTATCGTGACGACGCGGAAACCGGCGAGCTAGACGCTGCGGCCCTGTCGGTTGTCAACGTGGACCAATTCTACGGCATTGAAATCGGAGAGTTCCCGACCCACATCGCCGAGACCGCGCTGTGGATGATGGACCACATCATGAACAACCGGCTCAGCCTGGAGTTCGGTCAAACCTTCGTACGCATCCCGCTGATAAAATCGCCCCATATTCTGCACGCCGACGCCCTGGAAACCGACTGGGCAACCCTGCTGCCGCCGGAAGACTGCTCGTATGTGTTCGGCAATCCGCCCTTCGGCGGATTCGTCATGCGCGATGAGCAAAAACAGATACAAACCAAATCCATAATGGCCGAGCTTGGTGCTATGGGCTCACGCCTCGACTATGTTGCGGCTTGGTTCCTGAAAGCTGGGGCTTATCTCAAGGGAAAGCCCTCGCGGATGGCTTTCGTTGCGACCAACTCGATTACCCAAGGAGAACAGGTAGCGCAACTCTGGCCCGCGCTATTCAACCAGTACAATCTTGAGATCATGTTCGGCCATAGGACTTTCCCTTGGGGCTCGGATGCGCGTGGTGCGGCCCACGTCCATGTGGTGATTATCGGTTTGTCCGACCGTAAATCCACGCCTCCTGGATGTCGGCTCTTCATATATGAGAATTCAACCGGCGAACCGGACGAGATCACGCTCGCCCGAATCAGCCCTTATCTTGTTGGCGCGGACCATTTGGGTGATTCGCATCTCGTCATCGCGAGACATAGAAACTCCGTTTCCGGTCTTCCCAAAATCGGCGTCGGTACCAAGCCTGTCGATGGCGGACATTACATCCTGGATAAGGAAGAAAGAAGGGAACTTTTGGCGCAGGAGCCGGAAGCCGCCAGCCTGCTCCGTCCCTTCATCGGTGGACGCGAATATATCAACGGCCTAGAGCGCTGGATTCTCCTCACCTTAGGCGTGTCGCCCTCAGAGTTGAGGTCAATGCCAAGCGTCACGAGCCGGGTCCGCGCCGTACGGGAGTTCAGAACTAATCACACAGGCAAGCTCGCGAATTCCCTCGCGGAGCAACCCACAGAGTTTCACGTAACTGTAATTCCTAGCAATGAATTTCTGGTCATACCCGAAGTAAGCTCCGAACGCCGCAAATATGTTCCAATTGGTTATTTGAAACCTCCCTCTATTCCCAGCAATCAACTCTTAGTGGTGGAGAACGCAACATTACCTCTCTTTGCGTTGTTGACGTCCGCCATGCACATGGCTTGGCTACGCCATGTCGGCGGGCGGCTGAAAAGCGATTACCGCTATTCAACAGGCTTGGTCTACAACACCTTCCCTACACCACCCGAGGGCGCTGAACTGTCAAAGCTGGAACCGTTGGCGCAGGCAGTGCTCAGCGCCCGCGCAGCCCATTCGGGCGCGACGCTTGCAGACCTGTACGACCCCGACCTGATGCCGCCCAACCTGCGCAAGGCCCACCAAGCCCTCGACCGCGCCGTAGACCGGCTCTACCGGCCAGGCGGCTTTGCCTCCGAACGCGAACGCGTCGAACATCTGTTCGGGTTGTATGAGAAAATGACCGCGCCATTGGAAGCAGGGATGAAGGGGAAGAGGAAGCGGCGGAAACGCAAACAGTAAGGCCCCGCCCGAGCATTTTTACTGTGGCGGTCTGGCGCTACAACTCGGCGGCTGGCAAAGCCTCAAGAAGTTGCTTTTCTACGTTGATAAGTCAATCTGAGGACTTCATAGAAGATTTTAACTCTTCTAGACTCGTCTGATAGCTACTGAAATACAGAGCAAATGGATGATAGTGGCCGACCCGACGCCATGTCTTCGGATTCCATCCCGCTTCGACGAGATCCGAGGCAGCAAACACGAATTCCAAGGTCATCGTGAAAAAAATTAGCGCTCTGCTGATTTTGTTAGAATCTACACGAAGGGGGCTTCCGTGTACGTAATGATTTCGACAATTCACAGCCTCATCTATTGCCCAAAATATGTCCGGCAGCCAAAATATTTTTGCAAGATCGTCTCCGGTCAGGTCAAATAGGATTTTTGCTCTATGGCGTATCTTTTGCTTCAGCGTGTCGCCGCCAGCACGACCCAGGGCACTTAGGAGACTGTCCCGATCAGGAGATGAAGGTAGCTTTTTAATGATATGACGACAGCAATCTATAGCGCATTTGAGATCTTCCGAAATATTAGTTTTTGGAGACAAAGCTGCGTCTGGCAGAATGTCGAACATGTTGGCTGCGCCAACTAAACGATCAATATCGTAACTTCGTTGCTTGAAGAAGCCCTCGAAAAACCTCGACCGCGCATCTTCCCAGGTTTCATAACGGTCTAACCAATCCACGATTATGCGTGAAAACTCTTCCTTTTGTTGAATTGGTCTTATTAATGGAGCGATATTTGAATGGCTTCCTTCGTTATCTCTTTCATATATCCGAATGCTGCACCTGACTATTTCAAAAGGTTTCGCCGTTTGTTCTTCTTCTCCTTTGAAAAAAGAAAGATTTGTGATGTTTTGTGGCCGACCGATTAATATTTCAAATAAGCGTAATAATTTTATAACACTCTGGATAGCGTAGTCCGAATCTACGGGCTCTGGAAATTTTATCTTTATACTTATTTTATTTTTAATTTTTATGCCGTCAGGATCGCCGAGACCATATTTGATTCCCCGAGATACCGAAATCTTTCCTATTACTGTATCTATGGAAACAATGTCGAACTTCCCGCTGAAATAAGCAATTATAGGTCGAGAGCCAGATTCAATTTTTCTGTTTTCTAGTTCGCCTATCTTTTCTATCAATGAAGCTCCATCTCCATCTTTGTACGGGTTCACAATTCCGAAAGCGTCCCGATCATAAAATAGCTTGGCAGCATCATCGAATGTGAAGTTTGCTTCAGCTATCTCTTTGTCGTTCGGGAGGAGATATTCGTTGCCGATAACAATCAACCCAGGGCGTAGGATACAGTTCCATATTTCTTTTGATTCGTCGCGGGTGATGTGTTGGATGCCACCGCTAGGCCAGCAATCGATTAACGATACTTTTCTGAGATCGTGCAAATACCCAGTCACGGTGACGCCTCCATCAATGGGGACGAAATCTTCACCCCATACATGCAGAGAACTGTTTGATCCTGCAATGGTTAGGCTGCCTGCAACATCGGTGTCAGGCAGGATTTTGAATTTTCCTGAGTATGTCGAATTCTCCATTGTTGGCAACTCCTTTGTAATCTGAATCGGGCAGAAGCGGCGTCGGCGCAAGGCGGGCCAGAGGTCGTGCTACGCCAGGGTAATGGCGGGGTCATTTAGCGGTCCGGGCGATGAGTTCCCGTAAGGCGTGCATGGTGGCTTCGTGTTGGATGTTCAAGGCCCGCATGGTCTCTTCGTGCTGGCTCTTGCGTTCGTCGGAGGTTTGACGCACGAGGCGCGGGCCGACGTAAATCAAGCCGCACTGCACCACGCCGATGGCAAAACCCAGGCTGGCCTGCAGAAAGGCGGCGCTCATCAGCCTATCAAGACACTTCGAGTAATGTGTGGTCGAGTTCCCCGACATGGCGGTAATCTCGATCAAAAGTCAACAGGTGGCCGTTACACTCCATTGTTGCCGCAGCGATCCACACATCGTTTATGGGTATGGGAGTACCGGCTCGACGCAAGGCTGTAAAAATACGCGCATAGTACCCGACCGTGGTATTGGTCACTGCCAGTACGCTGACGAACGGTTCGCTGAGGAACTCGGCGAGGACACGTCGATTCTCTTCCGTACGACTCCCCAACTCGAAACCCGCTTCGAGTTCTCCGAGCACGGTGACAGGCATGACAACCACCGCAGCGCTGGCCACGAATTCGAGCACCTCAGAACGTCCGGCGCGTAGATGCGAGTAAGCACTTGTGTCAAGAACCAGCCGCTCGGTTGGCTTCATCCCCAATACCGTCGGTCAACGACTCGTTGCGAACGCAACGCAGCGGTAAACTCGTCAAGATCATCGGGCGTCCACGTCACATATCGGCGCAGGCGAGTACGCCGCGCCTCTAGGCCCACCGCATCTCGCAGGAGGGCCAAGATAGTGCTGTTCAAACTCTCCCCCCGCTCCTCGCTAATGGCGCGAAGCTGGCGTGAGAGTTCGGCATCGACATCACGAAGCATAATCTGTGTAACCGTCATACTGTTACCCGCATATCGTTATAACAGCATGACGTCAAGAATGGAGCGGAGGATCATCCCGTGCAGGCGTCGGTTTGGCCGGACCTCTCATAAAGTTTTCAAATTACTAAAATATGTGATAAAGATAACCAGAACCGAGAAAGGAACGGACAATGACCGATGAAGCGACCATCGCCGCAAACGTCGCCCGGTTGCGACTGAATCGGCAATTGACCCAGGAGGATCTCGCTGCAAAGGCCGGGCTCTCGCGTGTGGCGATTGGAAAGATCGAGCGGGGGGCGGTCGTTCCGCGCGCACGGACCCTCAGCGCTTTGGCAAAGGCGCTCGCGGTTCCGGTCGGGGAGCTTGTCACCCCCGTCCGGCCTCTCGAAAGCGTGCGGTTCCGCGCTCGGGCGCAGGTCCATGCACGCGAGCAGATTCTAGCCGAGGTCTCGAAATGGCTGGACGCCTACGCCGGGCTTGAGGCTACCTTGGACGAGCATCTCCCGTTCCGGTTCGAGAAGGCGGTGTCTACAGGCCGCCGTGGCAGCCCTGCGGAGGTTGCGCAGGCCGCGCGCCGGGCAGTCGAGTTGAGCCCCGAGGAGCCGTTGCGCGATATCTGCGGACTGCTTGAGGGGAACGGAGTGAAACTTCTGCTCCTGGAAACGAATCGAGACTCGTTCTTCGGGCTGAGCGTCGGCGCGCGCCATGGTGTCCCGGCGGTGGTTGTCAACACCTGGGACCGGATTTCGGTGGAACGCTGGATATTCACTGCGGCGCACGAACTGGGCCACCTGTTACTTCACCAAGACGAATACCAGCGCGATGCCACCGACCTACCAATGGAGACAGAACGGGAAGCCGACGCCTTTGCAAGCGAGTTCCTGATGCCGGAGACGGCGTTCGCAGCCGAGTGGAATGGGACCCGTGGTCATTCGCTTCTGCTGCGTGTCCTCAAAGTCAAGCGCATCTTCCGCGTGAGCTACAAGACCGTGCTCTACCGGCTTGTAGAGTCGAACCGCGAAACATCCGCCGTCTGGCGCGCGTTCCAGGCCCAGCACCGGGGGTACTTCGGCAAGACACTTCGCAAAACCGACGAGCCCGCGGCACTTGAGAAGGGCGAGTTCGCGTGGAACTGGAGCCGCTCGGGGGAACCAGCTGGTCTCTCCGAACACGACTTCATTGAGGACCGCCTGTCACGACTCGTGCGGCAGGCGCTCGAAGAGGAACGCATTTCGCTCGGGCGCGCTGCTGAGATATTGGGCCTCACGCGGAACAAGATGAGGCAGAAGGCGCGTGAGTGGGCGAGTTAGATGCCGGCTACGCCGCCTGTGCTTCTTGCCGACGCGGACGTGCTTATCGACTACCGCGAGTCTGAATTAGCGATCCTCAATCTTGTAGTTCAGCACGTAGGGCGAGTGGAGCATCTGTTTGGGTTGTATGAGAAGATGATAGTGCCGCTGGAAGCTGGGATGAGGGGGAAACCGAAACGGCGAAGACACTAGATTTAGATGAAGCCTAGCTTTCTTAAAGAATCAGCTAGCTTCGGTTTTATTTGTTCTGGATCAATGAAGTTGTTGGACAACGAATTCTTGATGGTCGTCTCGACTTTTTTCTCATTATAACGTTTAATCTGTCCGCTACGTTTTATGGCGGAAGCCAGAAGGGCGACTTTGGACATAGTTAATTCGATAAGGTTCTCATGCCAACCGTTGACTTCAAGATCGGGAGTATCTGCTTGATTTTTGTTGCGTTTAATACCGCATTCCTTCAGGATATCTTCTGGAAACATAGCTAGATCGAAAATGGTTAGATAATCTCGCGTGGAAGCCAAGGCCGCAACGATCCTTTCCAGCTTCTTATCGGGTTCATCAAGGACGAAAACCAACAGGCTGTTGTCGGTTGTTGCCAAGCATTTTGTCGCGTCAGCTTGAGTATCCCCTTGCCCGAGCCATGGAACGTTGTCCCAATATCGTTTCTGGTTCAACTTTCTGAAAATTACTGTCACGAACGTCAGACCTCCAACGAGCGGACGAGGTCCTCCAGGTCCTCCCGAAGTTCGGGCACTTTTTCCCTTTCAATAGCTTGCTTGAGATGAGGGAGGGCTATGCTTTCATCGAGATGAGCTAAGCTTGACGCCGCCGTGTCGCGGATCAATGACGACGGGCTACGAAGGCCGGTACACAATAAATCTATCACCGACCCGCGTACGGTGATTGCTTCCTGACGTGAAGCCCATTGGAGCATTTCAGTCAGGACTTCCGGGCGCACGGCATTAGTCAACAGCCGTCCTTTCAGAGATTGCAGCACTTCGCCCGGATAGTACGCAAATAAATTTTGAAGACTTTCGGAGAATCGGCTTTCCATGCCAACCTCGAATTGCTCGTCATGAGCGGCCAAAAATAACCGGTCTAATTGCGCCTCCACTCGAGGAGGAACCGAGACAAGCGTGCTCTCGTTGATAGAAGGAAGACCGACCGCAGATCTCAGAGCGTTCATAATTGGTTGTGCACCTCGTCGGGATCGTTCCCTACCAGAGGCTTCCAGAGAGGCGTGTGTTGTTCTGGGATGACGGCGCCAGTGAAGAACGCTGAGAATCGCAGCCCCGCGGCCTTCCAATCGCTCAAGCTACATTTAGCCATCAACCGTTATCCTTATGTATTGCTTGCCAGTGTTTGTTGTTCGTTCGCGGGCGATACCTTCTACGAAGACATCTTTTCCTATACCCGATATGTTGACCCTAGGCTGGCAATACTGCGCATGTCAAGAGCCTGATAATCCGAGGCACCTGTCGCCTTCGGGCCAAAGAGGACACAGTCTCAGGGCTGTAATTGGCCGATCTAGTGATACCCTATCGAGCGGCATATTTTGGGCAAACCGGCCAAAGATGGGGCATTCTCAGGGGAGGGTATCCCGGCTACAGTGGGCAAAAAAACCGAAATGAGGAGGCAAACGGGAGAGGAGAACGACATGGACGAACCGCGCAGCCCGTATGCCCAGGTGTGGCACAAGTCGGATGAGCAGGCCGGGCAAGACGCGGCCGAAAAGCTCGGCGGGTTCTGTTGGCCTGGGCAACGATCTTGGCTCGGGCGAATGAAAAGGGGCTTGTGAAAACAATAGACGTTAACCTGACCGTACGCATTAGCGCACCCCAAGAGCAGGGCCGGACGATTGTCGAACGGGCGGAAAAAGGCTGCTACATCAAGGGCCTGCTCAAAGACAGTATTGACTACCGGCTGAATTTGAGTATTGAGACCCTCGGCGCGGCCTGACCAGAAAAGACCCTCACCCCGGCCCTCTCCCTGAGGGAGAAGGAGAAAAGACTCTGTTGCTGACACAGCAGATTGCTGCTTAATACGCAGGCACGCCGCCCTCTATTCTTTCCTCCTCCTCCAAAAAGTCGTGTTTTATTCGGGCTTTCCACAAGACCCGATTTCGGCATCATTCTTGCGCCCTTTATCTGACCATAAGAAACGTCTAACTCAGGCTTTATCTATTTGTCACCAAGGAGAGACGAAATACAGCTGAGCAGGACAAAACGCCGACCTGAGTCACCTAGGTGACCGAGGGTGTGTTGAGTACCGGCGGGTGTTACCCTATAAGGGGCGTTTGTCCTGGGAAGAAGCTGCTCTCCTCTTGACAGACAGCTTTTCCCTGTGTAACAGCTCTTTCTACATAGCCGGTTAGGTCCCGCTCAGTATGGGCAAAGAGGGAAGGGGGTGAGAAGCCCCCGCTGCCCCGCAACTGTGAGGGGGGACGAAAGCCGCATCTGCCACTGGTAATACCGGGAAGGCGCGGTAAGTAGAACGATCCCCAAGCCAGGAGACCTGCCTAGCCGGAGTTGGCCATGAGGCCTTCCGCGGGGAAGGTGGCTAGGGCAAGAGAAAGGGTTTTTCGTCATAGCCCCGGTTTTCCGTGCGAAGACCGGGGCTTTTTTATGCGTGTAACTCTATCGCTTATTGCTTCGTTCCTTTTCCACCTGGGTATCCTTTTTCTGGTTGGGTTGGCTTTGCTGGCCCTAAGAGAGAAGCCTGCTCCGCCAGGAGTAGTAGTGATTGAGGTTGGGCTACACCCAGTCGCGGGCCAGGAGAAGGTAGCTCAGGGGCAAGACCAGAATAGGAAGTCAGCCTTAGCTCCTGACCAGCACAAAAGAACTCCGGTTTCACATATTGGCAGAAAGAGTCCGACTCCTTTACCAGTCCAAAAGAAAATAGCCTCTTCTACTGTTTTTGCGGAGTTGTCTCCAATACCGCCTTCGACGCGGCCTTCTGCGCAGCCTCAACAAAAGACCAACAGCTCTTCCTTGCAAACAGAAGAGAAAGTTGCTTCCCGTCCTGGCGGAGAACTCAAGATAAACTCAGTCGAGGCAGAAGGAGAGGCGGCGGGGTTGCCGCCTGCTCTAAGCAAAGGTTCTCAGATATCTGCCGAAGTTACGGGGAATAACACCGGGAGCGATCTCCGTGCTCACTGTCTTTTCTGTCCGCAGCCGGAATATCCCCTAAGGGCTCGGCAAGAAGGATGGGAAGGCCAGGTCGAGGTTGTGCTTGTTGTTAGAGAGGACGGTACGGCGGCTGAGGTCGACCTACGCCGTTCCTCTGGCTATCGGGCTCTTGATCGGGCGGCCTTGAGAGTAGCGCGGCAGAGCCGTTTTACGCCCGCGCTACAACAGGGGAGTCCTACAGTGGTACGGGGGCAAATTCGCTATCAATTTAAGCTTGTGGTTGAGTGACTCGGTGTAAGGAGAAATCATGACAAAAGTTTGGCAGGTGTTGGTGGTGGTGAGCCTCATGCTTTTTCCTCTATCCAGTTGGGGACAAGAGGAGGTAGAGTTGGGAACTGTGGTTGTTACGGCCACGCGAACCGAAACTCCAATCGAGGAGGTGTCTACTTCGGTAACTGTGATCACTGAGGAAGAAATTCGCCAGCAACAGGCGGAGACCGTTGCCGAGGTATTACGTAATGTGCCCGGATTGGATGTGTCTCAAAACGGCTCACGGGGGACCGTAACCTCAGTCTTTATCCGTGGAGCGGAATCGGACCAGACCCTTGTTCTGATTGATGGGGTTGAGGTGAATAATGCTACTGGAGGAAGTTTTAACTTTGCCGACCTTACTACCGACAACGTCGAGCGTGTTGAGGTCCTACGCGGAAGCGGAGGTACGCTCTACGGCTCAGAGGCCGTAGGTGGTGTCATTAACATTATTACTAAGAGGGGAACCGGGGCACCTACAGCCAGTGTGTCAGCCGAAGGGGGTAACGGCTCCACACACCGGGAAGTTGCCACTTTTTCTGGTTTGCTGGGCAAGGTCGGCGTTTCGGGCTCAGCGGCCTATATTGAAACAGAGGGCTTTCGTCCTGTGAACGATGACTACCGTAACTTTACTGCTTCTCTGCGAACCGACGTCAATCTCATAGAAACAGGGACCCTGCGTGGATTCTTTCGTTATGCCGACACTGAAATCGGCCTTTTTAACAATAATAACTTTGCCAATGTGCGAGACCCAGATGCCTACCAAAAGTCAGATTTTCTTCTCCTCAAGGGAGAATGGGAGCACGAACCCATAGAAAATTTTATCTACCGCCTTTCCGGCTCGTATGTGCGAGACCGATTGTGGTTTTTTGATGAGCCCGATCAGTTTGATATCTCTTCTAGCTCCTCTCGGTTTCCCACGGAGCTTACTACCGGCGAGTTTCAGGGCAATTATTACTGGCACGACCTAAGTGTCACTACCTTTGGTTTTGAGTTTGAGGAAAGGTCAGCGGATGTGCGCTCAGACTTTGGCGGCTTTATCACCCGCTTTGATGAAAGTCGTAACAATTTTGCCTATTATCTTCAGGAGCAGCTCCGCCTGCTGAACGAGAAGCTCTTTATTGTTGGTGGTTTTCGAGTGGACGACAACGAGGATTTTGGTACCAAGATCAACCCGACTTGGTCGCTCGCTTATCTGGTCAAAAAGACAGGAACAAAACTAAAAGCGGGGTTTGCCGAGGGGTTTAAGGCTCCAGCCTTTAACGAGCTGTTTTTCCCCAACTTTGGTAACCCTGACCTAGATGCCGAAACCAGTAGCGAGTGGAACGCCGGGTTTGAGCAGACCCTTTGGGGAGAGCGCTTTTCGCTGGAGGTCGTTTACTTTAACCGCCGGGTTAAGGGATTGATTGAAGCGACTCTGGTGGATCCGGAGACTTTTACCTTTCAGGCCCAGAACCTTGGCCGGGTAGATGTCGAAGGAGTGGAGGTGATACCGGTTTTTCGCTTGGCGCCTGGCTTGACCATGTCCGCAAGTTTTACTTTCCTTGATTTTGACACCTCTGATGATCGCTTGCTGCGCCGCCCAGAAGAAAAGGGAGACGTTATCCTCAATTACTATAGGGAGGGGGTCTATCAGGAAACAGATGCCATGAATATCAATCTGGTCATTAATGTAGTGGGCGGCAGGGACGATATAGACCCTGTGCTCGGCCCGCGTATCAACCCCATGTATGCCAGGACTGACCTGGCTGCTTCGTATACGTTCTCAACCAAGCTATTTCCCCTCTCTCGCCTGACGGTCTACAGCAAGGTTGCGAATCTCTTTGATCGCAACTATGAGGAGGTGTTAGGCTTAAACTCCATGCCCCTCAACTTTCTGGCGGGGATTAGAGGGACTTTTGGATGAGAGCCATGGTTATTGCCGGAACCCATAGTGGGGTAGGCAAGACCACCGTTACCCTGGGCCTTTTGGCCGCGCTGAAAAAGCAAGGATTGGGAGTTCAGGGGTTTAAGGTAGGACCGGATTTTATTGATCCGGGTCATCATGCTGCAATTACCGGTTTTCCATCCTACAATCTTGATGGTTGGATGCTGGATCGAGACTATAACCAGCAGAGCTTTACGCGCCACCTGGAGGGAAAAGAGGTTGGGGTCATTGAAGGGGTTATGGGCCTCTTTGACGGCTATGATGGCAAAAGCGAAGCCGGCAGCACTGCGGAGATGACCAAGTGGCTTGGGCTTTCCGTGATCCTGGTTGTGGACGCCTCGGCCATGGCTAGGAGTGTGGCTGCCCTGATCCACGGTTTTCATAGCTTTGACCCGGATCTTAACCTTGCCGGGGTGATCTTTAACCGTATTGGCGGACCGGGTCATCTGCGTTATCTACAAGAGGCGCTGGAGGGAGTTCCCGGGATTAAGATTCTTGGTGGTCTGCCACATAACGACAATATTGCCATTCCCGAGCGCCACCTGGGTCTGGTTACCCAGGAAGAGTACGGCCTGACACCGGAGCGGATTAATCAACTTGCCTCCTTTGTGGGGGACAATCTTGACCTGGACCTCCTTCTGCGCATGTCTACAGTCCAGAATCATGGCGGCCATAAAGGGGCAGCCTGTGCGGGCTCTAGAGAAAGTGGTAAGAAGGTACGCTTTGGCGTGGCAAGAGATGAGGCGTTTTGTTTCTACTACCCGGACAACCTGGAATTGCTGGAGGCCGCAGGAGCCGAGTTAGTTTTTTTTAGTCTGCTGCACAACAGGCACCTTCCGGAAAATCTACAGGGATTATACTTAGGAGGTGGGTATCCAGAGGTACAGGCGGGTTCTCTTGCCGCCAATGATTCAATGCGTCAGGAGGTGAAAGATTTTGTTGAGCAGGGTAGGGTGGTTTATGCTGAGTGTGGCGGGTTTATGTACCTGAGCCAGGGCATTCGCGATGTACAAGAGAGGTTTTTTCCCCTGGTGGGTATTTACCCTGTGGTCATACGTATGCTCCCGCGCCTTAGCGCTCTGGGATACATCGAAACTGAGATCAACTCTCCTTCCTTACTCCCTTTTACCGGCAAGGTGCGAGGGCATGAGTTTCACTACTCAGAGCTAGAATCGAAGATGTTTTCTCGACCCGGACTGGAGCAGATCTACCAGTTGCGTAAGGCTCCCGATGACCCTCCTCGCTCTGAAGGCTATCTCTACAAACGCTGCTTGGCCAGCTATGTTCATCTTCACTTTGGCAGCAATCGGGATTTTGCTGGGGCTTTGGTTGCAGCAGCCCGACAGGTGTAACAAAGCCAGACTATGGGTAGACAGAAGATCTAGGGAAGACCCTCCATGTTTTTACGCTGGGCTATAGGAGTGCTGACTATTGGGCTTATGACAGCAGCAGTCTACCGTCCGCACACCTTACAAGGAGAAACGGGTTCTTCTGGTTTCCCCCCACAACGCATTGTCTCTCTTAGCCTAGCAACTGATGAAACCTTGCTGGCCTTGGTCTCATCGGAACGAATAGCGGCCCTTACCTACCTGGTCGATGACCCCAGCTTCTCCAATGTGGTGATCGAGGCCAAAACCGTTCGCCAGCGAGTGCGGGACAACGCTGAAGGGGTCATTGCGTTAAAGCCGGACTTGGTTTTGCTAGCCGCTTATACGGACGCTGCTGTCAGAGAACTCCTGCGCGAAGCAGGTGTTTTGCTGTTAGAGATTCATCTACATGATTCCTTAGACCGGATCCAGCAGAACATTATGGCCATTGGTCAGGCGGTGGGGGAAGAAAGGCGGGCCCGGCAGCTGGTGGAAAAAATGGCGAGGGACCTTGAGAGGCTAAAGGCCCGGATAGCCGGGTTTTCCCGGCCCCGAGTTTTGTACTATGCCCTAGGTGGGTTTGTTGCCGGAAGTGAGACTAGCCTGGGTAGTATGATTACCTATGCTGGCGGACAAAACCTGGTGGCCCAATTAGGAATTCGCCGGTTTAAAAAGATTTCTAAGGAAATGCTGGTGGCTCTTAACCCTGAGGTCATTCTGGTGAGTGGAGAGAGTGGAGAGGAGGGGTTAGGTGAGCTTCTTATGGCAGACCCTGCTCTACAGGATGTTGAAGCTATTCGAGCCAGACGTGTGCATGTGATTTCACTGCCCTATGTAAGCACTCTCTCCCACCATATTATTAAAGGTGTAGAGGCGATTGCCCGGGTTTTACACCCTGAGGCCTTTGCCCTGGTCGGAGGATAGAGGTGAGTGTTTCGGCAGACACGCTTCCTCTGGCGGTAGGATCAGAAGTTAGGAGCCGGGGCCGGAGCTTTCTTCTGGCCGGGGTTCTGCTTTTGGTCTTTTCGGTGGCTATGGCTACAGCCCTGGGCGCAGTAAGTATTCCTCTGGAAACTAGTGTTCGCCTCGTTGGCAAAGGGATTTTGCAGATGCCAATGGCAAGCGAGGAGCGGGCTCAGGCAGCCATTGTCTACCTGATCCGCTTTCCCCGGGTTCTGGCCGCAGCCCTTGTGGGCGGAGCGCTAGCTGTATCCGGTGTTTTGATGCAGGGGCTCTTTCGCAACCCTTTGGCCGAGGCGGGTATTATTGGCGTTTCTAGTGGTGGAGCCCTGGCAGGAGTGATGGTGATTAGCCTGGGTCTTGCGGCCATGTCTTCTCTGGCTCTGCCCTGTGCTACTTTTGCGGGTGCCCTCATTACTGCCTTTACTGTCTATTTTCTTGCCACCCGGGGTGGGCGTACCCCTATGACAACGCTCCTTCTTGTTGGGATTGCGATTAATGCTGTCCTGGCTTCTCTTTCCTCCCTTTTTCTCAGCCTGGCCCAAGACTATGAGATCTCCCGCCAGATGCTCTTTTGGCTTATGGGTGGGTTGGATGGCCGTAGCTGGACCCATGTGCAGATGGTTTGGCCTTTTGTTCTAGGCGGGTTTTTGCCGGCTCTATTTTTCCGCCGGGACCTGGATGTGTTACTCCTAGGTGAGGAAACTGCCTTGAGCTTGGGGCTAAGTGTTGAGCAGGTGAGGCGGCTTCTGCTGGCGCTGGCAGCGCTCCTGGCTGGGGCGGCCGTAGCAGTAAGCGGAACCATTGGTTTTGTTGGTTTGGTTATTCCCCACCTAATGCGCCTTATAGTTGGCCCAGGTCACCGGCTGCTGTTACCAAGCGCAGCCTTAGGCGGAGCGATTTTTCTGGTATGGTGCGACCTGTTGGCACGTACTCTGGTTGCGGCTGAAGAGCTGCGGCTAGGGATCATTACTGCTTTTATTGGCGGACCCTTCTTTTTGCACCTTCTTCTGCGTGAGGAGAAACGCTGGCGGGGAGAACTGTGAAGCCAGGGTCGAGCCTGAACCTCAAAGAGGTCAGCTATGCGCCCGAAGGAAAGCTTATTCTTAAGGGCATCTCCTTAGACATATCGGCAGGAGAGTTTGTGGGCATCCTGGGCCCCAATGGTGCTGGCAAATCCACTCTGCTGCGGATTGTAGCCGCAGTGTTGCCGGCTTCTGCCGGCGTGGTGTTCTTGGACGGACAAGCGCTTGGGACCTGGTCCTCGCGCGCGCGGGCCCAGCGCCTCGCCTATATTCCCCAGCGCACCGCAGTTCCGTTTCCGTTTCGCGCTGGTGAGGTTGTGCTTATGGGCCGTACCCCGCACCTAGGGCGCTGGCAGAGGGAGAGCACAGAGGATTTGCGAATTGTGGGTGAGGCTATGACCCTAACTGATACAACCCATCTTAGCGGGCGTGACGTTACCACCCTCTCCGGTGGCGAGATGCAGCGGGTGGCTCTGGCCCGAGCTTTAGCGCAAAAGCCGGCTTTTCTGCTCCTGGATGAACCTACGACCAGTCTGGACCTACGCCACCAGCTTGAGGTCCTGGACGTGCTGGCGAGGCTGGCAGGCAACAACATAACGGTTCTGACCGCGCTTCACGATCTGAACTTAGCGGCAGCTTACTGTTCGACGATTGTTTTACTCAGGGAAGGCGAGATCTATGCTGCTGGTACTCCTAGGACGGTACTGACCCCGGAGACCTTGCGCGCGGTGTTCGATGTAGAAGTTTTCCTCAGTACTAACCCTGTGACCGGGGCTCTTTATATTATACCCCTGCGGGCTGAAGGGTGTATGAACGGCAAATAAGAATTCGTAAGTTATGGCCAAGACCCTGATGATCCTCGGCACTGCTTCAGAGGTGGGCAAAAGCCTTATTGTTACCGGGCTCTGCCGCCTCTTCTATCGAGCATATCGAGCAGGAGTACGGGTGGTGCCGTTTAAGGCCCAGAACATTCGGTTCCTCCTGCGGTCTATGGGAAATGGGGAGTGGCAGCCCGATGGAGCAGTCAATCAAGAGGGCAAAATTTGGGGAACCTATCTTCATGGTCTTTTTGAGAGCGGCTCCTTTTTGCAAGCGTGGCTCTCTCAGGTTGGGGCAGAGCAAGGAATTGGTGTCCAGGTGGCGTGGCAACAGTGGCAGGAGGAACGGGATTCTCAGTTGGACCGTCTGGCCGATGCCCTGGAAGGGCCTCTAAATATGGACACCATCCGGGCCTTGGCTGGGGTTGTGGGTAAGTAGTCATATGAGTGCTGGCCCCAGCACTGGGGTTGACAGAGGTTGACTACTGGCTAGGATGCAAGCAACATTTCTGGAACTTTGCCTCCGGGTTAGAGTTTTGTGAGCAAACCTGACTCTATACTAGAAGAAGTGGCGTGGACACGCTGGGATGAACGATCGTCTAAGGGCTGAAGTACGCGAGCGTCTTCGTCTCGAGCAGGGCACCCTTGCCCCGAATGGCCATCACCGAATTGCTTTGACCTACCCCAGCCCCTATCGTGTGGGCATGGCCTCGTTGGGATTTCAGACCATCTATCGGGAGATTAATGGTCGGCGGGGTTGGAGCTGTGAGCGAGTGTTCTTGCCCGATAACCCCAATAAATATCGGAGATGCCAACAGCAGCCCTTTACCTACGAGTCGTTTACTCCCCTGGATCGATTTGCGGCTCTGGCTTTTTCTGTGGCCTATGAACTGGAGCTTCCCGGAGTGTTCACGCTCTTGGACTTAGCTGGAATTCCTATTTTGGCCCAGGATCGCCGAGCACGAGATCCCTTGATTGTGGCTGGCGGCCCGTTAACCTTTTCCAACCCGCTGCCACTCGGCCCATTTTGTGATGTTGTTATCTGGGGAGAGGCAGAGGAGGCTATTCATACACTTTGTGATGCTCTGGAAGAAGGTCTGTCGAAAGTTGAGTTGCTCCAGGCACTGGCTAAGCAGCCAGGATTTTGGGTGCCGTCCATAGATGGGGAAGAGTTCTCCGAGCTGCTGAAATGTTCCCCTGATAGGCTTCCAGCTTTTAGCCAGATTGTCACGCCGGAATCCGAGCTAGCCAACATGTTTTTGGTTGAGGCCGAGCGAGGCTGCTCGCGAGGCTGCACCTATTGCGTCATGCGCCGCACTACCAACGGAGGTATGCGTCTGATTGATCCTGAGCGGATCCTGAAGCTGGTTCCTCAAGAAACTCCCCGCGTTGGTCTAGTTGGTGCGGCAGTCAGCGATCATCCCCGTCTGGTGGCAATTCTGGAGGCTTTGGTGAATGAAGGTAGAGGGGTGGGAGTGTCCAGCCTTCGTCCTGACCGTCTTAGCGACGCTCTGGTTGCGATCCTAAAGCGTGGGGGAGCCCGAACGCTTACTACGGCCGCTGATGGTGCCAGTCAAAGGCTTCGCAATCAGATCCAGCGCAAAACCCAGGAGGAGCACCTCATCCGTGCCGCGGAGCTTTGTCGACGGCATAGACTGGAGCGGTTAAAGCTGTACGAGATGATCGGTCTTCCTGGGGAAACGGACGACGATCTCGACGAACTCGTTCGCTTGACACTTGAGCTGAGTAGAATTGTGCCTGTATCACTTGGCATTGCGCCGTTTGTAGCCAAGAAACGGACTCCTCTTGATGGGGTTCCCTTTGCGGGCGTTAAGGAAGTACAGCGTCGGCTTCAGAAGATCCGCAGGGGATTGCAGGGCTGTGCTGAGATGCGGCCCACTTCAGCCAAGTGGGCATGGGCAGAGTACCAGCTGGCACAAGGGGGCATCCAGGCCGGCTTGGCTGCACTCCGAGCCTGGCAAGAGGGGGGTGGTTTCTCCGCGTGGCGGCGAGCCTTTGAGGCTGAAAGTAAACAGCCACCTTTCTTGTCTGGGTTTAGAGAAGGACTCTGGGGTTAGAGAAGGACAAGCAGGCTACTCAGGATGGCCAACCCCGGTTTCCTGTAATTTCCCATGACAAGACTTATCAGGTTGGTTGTTTGGGTGACCTTGACAAGGTAGACTTTATTTGTCTACTTTGAAGATCCCTATAGTTACTGGGATTCTTATAGAATGGGGTAAAGAATATGACCTATATTATTACACGACTATGCCGAGATTGTGTGGACACAGGCTGTGTGGCAGTATGCCCGGTGGACTGTATCTATGAGTATACCGGGAGCGATCGCGAGGCCTTTCCTAATCAGCTTTACATCCAGCCTGAGGAATGCATTGACTGTGGGGCATGCGAGCCAGAGTGTCCCTGGCAGGCCATATTTGAGGAGGTGGCGGTGCCAGATGTGTTTGCTGAGGACACACCGCTGAACTATGCCATGATGGAGCATCTGGACGACTTTAAAGTATCGGAATTCAAAAAGATAGAACATCCTACAGCAGATGAGGTTGAGGCTAACAAACAGAAGTGGGGCTGGACAGGTTAAGGGTTCACTAAGACTTACCTTCCCGATTATCCAGTGATGAGGGAAAACCTATATGGATGAGAAGAGAGTCGTTGATCCTGCCCTGAGTAAAGGGGAAGACGTATTGCTGGGGGACAGTGTAGCACTTACCCGGATTGACAAGGCACTGGGATGGGCACGGAAGTACTCCCTCTTTCCCTATCCCTTTGCTACGGCATGCTGTGCTATGGAGTATATGGCACTATCGATGGCCCCCTATGATATCGATCGCTTTGGTGCCCTTCTCCCCAGATTTACCCCCAGGCAGGCCGATCTTCTCATGGTCATTGGCACGGTGTCGTGTCGGCAGGCGCCGATTCTCAAACGGGTGTACGAGCAAATGGCTGAGCCCAAGTGGGTGATGGCGTTTGGCGCTTGTGCCTCCACAGGGGGGTTTTACGATAATTATGCCACTTTACCCGGTATCGACCTCATCATTCCGGTGGATGTCTATGTGCCGGGGTGCCCACCACGGCCCGAGAACGTACTTGATGCTCTTATGGCTCTGCAGCGCAAGATCCAGGGAGAAAAGCAAAAGGTGCGAGGCTCTTCTGTATAGGGGAGAAAAATCCTAGGGCTTCCTGAGGACTAAGAGCTTCCCTGTGGCTCGCGCATGGGTGATATGTGCCGAGTGAGTGTATGGATAAGGTAAGGAGCAGCGGTCTAGGGGAGCGCAGCTCTCTGATGAACATAGGTCGACGGGTAGATTATGCACTCCGGGCCCTGGCTTATCTTGCTGCTCAGCCTGCTGGCCAGATAGTCTCGCGTCGCGAAATCCAAAACCAGCAGGATATTCCCGCACACTTCCTCTCCAAGATTATGAAGCGACTGGTAAGTGCAGGAGTGGTTTGCTCCCATGTTGGGGCAAAAGGCGGCTTTACTCTCGGACGCCCGGCTGCTGAGGTTTCGGTCAAGGAAGTGTATGAGTGTTTGGAAGGACCTCTGCTCCTGATGGAGTGTTTGGAGAGGGGCGAGAGAGCGTGCCGTTATTGCACCGTATGTAGCCAGATTTCGGTGTGGCGCGAGGCACAAAAGGTGTTGGCAGCCTATCTAGACCGAATTTCGTTGGAGGAGTTCTCAGACACAATGGGTCTGCGAGAACGGCTTGCCAGACGGCTTGCCCAAGAGCAACCCCAGGAGTATAGAGAGCCCGACCATCAGGGAGAGCAAGCTGTTGTTGCCAGCGGAAGGGTGCATTACTAGGAAGAGGTTATTAGTATCATGTACTTTCAATTTGCCAATGTTCTGGTTTTTACTCTGCTGGGTCTTGGCCTAGGTGCTCTCATGCTGGGATTGGGGAAGCTTCTCAGGCCGCACAACCCCCATCCTCGGAAGCTGACTACCTACGAATGTGGCGAGCCGCCCACGGGAAGTGCCTGGATTAACTTTAACCTCCGTTTCTATCTCATTGCCCTGGTTTTTGTCATTTTCGATATTGAGGTGGCTTTTATCTATCCCGTAGTAGTAGTTTTTCGCGACTGGCTGATGAGAGGTCAGGGATGGTTTGCCTTGGCGGAAATTCTGCTCTTTTTAGGGATCCTTTTTGTTGGCCTGGTGTATGTGTGGGTAAAGGGAGACCTGGAATGGCTCAAGCAGGTACCTCAAGAAGAGCCGGAAAAATCTCTACCCAGAGCTGCGTGATCGAGTAAAGCAAGAAAGGAAGAACCATGTCGCTGATCAATAAACTGCCAGGGACGGTAGTGTTTGCCAAGGTGGACGAGGTGTTAAATTGGACGCGGAAGTCCTCGGTCTGGTATATGCTTTATGGCTTGGCCTGTTGCGCGATCGAGATGATGCAGACTGGTGGGCCACGGGCGGATCTGGACCGTTTTGGCGCGGTACCACGGGCCACGCCTCGACAGTCGGATCTGATCATTATTGCCGGAACCCTAACGCTTAAGATGGCCCTCAGAACTAAGGTTCTCTACGACCAGATGCCTGACCCTAAGTATGTCATTGCCATGGGTAGCTGTGCGAGCAGTGGAGGTTTGTTTCAGTTGGCCTACTCGGTATGTGACGGGGTGGACAAGATCATCCCCGTAGATGTCTATGTGCCGGGGTGCCCGCCACGGCCTGAGGCTCTGACTGAGGGACTGCTCAAGCTGCAGGAAAAGATTATGCAGGAAAAATGGTTGGTGCGTAAAGGGTCGCAGGAGGAAACAAGAGTATAGTGTAGACTTGTCTACTGGCCAATAACATCCGCGCACTGAGGTTCATTTTCTTCCCTGCTATATTTACCCCTAGCATATAAAGCACTGTATGACGGCTAGCGAAATCCACCAGAAGGTCAAAGAGCGCTTTGCAGAGCAAGCGGATGACTTCAATGACAAGGCGCTTGATTCCTGCTTTCTTGTCAAATCTGAGGTCATCAAGGAGGTTTGTCGCTACCTTAAAGAAGAACCTACTCTTGCCTTCGACTGCCTCTCTAATATGTCAGGGGTAGACTACCTTAAAGAGGATAAGCTCCAGGTGGTTTACCATCTCTATTCTTATACCCACCGCCACAAGATTGTCCTGAAGGTAGATCTCCCTCGAGATAACTCGGTGGTGCCCACGGTAGAAGACATCTGGAAAACAGCCAACTGGCAGGAGCGGGAGATCTATGACCTTCTGGGAGTGACTTTCACCGGTCACCCTGACCTCCGCCGCATCCTTATGCCCGAAGACTGGCCGGGTCACCCGCTGCGCAAAGACTTTGTCGAGCCCGAAGAGTATCATGGGATCAGCACGCGGAGGGAGAGCCTGCTAAAGTAAGGCTGGGATTTAAAACCGAGAAGTCGGTAATAACGGAGGACGCTATGGATCTGCCGGGTTTTGAGATAGAGGTGCAGCGAGACGGTGGTCTAACCACTGAGGAGATGACTCTCAATGTAGGCCCACAGCACCCTAGTACCCACGGGGTCTTGCGCTTTGTTGTCAAGGCAGACGGCGAAGTGATGCGGACAGCCATCCCTGACATCGGCTATCTCCACCGCTCGATAGAGAAGATTGCCGAGAAGGTAGGGTATCACGGGTTTATGCCCTATACTGACAGGGTGGACTATGTGGCCGCAATGCCCTGCAACCAGGGCTGGGGGATGATATGCGAGCGGCTGGCAGGAGTCGAGGTGCCGCGGCGAGGAGAATTCTGCCGGGTGATTGCCACTGAGTTCAACCGCATCTCCAGTCATCTTATTGCGGTAGGGACTATGGGTATGGACGTCGGGGCTTTCACCCCTTTTATTCATGCACTGAGAGAGCGGGAAACAATCAATGACCTGCTAGAATCGTTATGCGGGGCACGGCTAACTTATAACTATATGCGTATTGGTGGGGTAGCCTGGGACCTACCCCCGGACTTTTCTCAGAAGGCCGTGGAGTTCTTTGACCATTTTGAGCCTATCATCGACGAGTACAACGCGCTTCTCTCCTATAACAAGATCTATACCGAGCGTCTGGCTGGCGTTGGAGTGGTGAACAAGGAAGACGCGATCAATTACAACCTGGTTGGCCCGAACCTGCGAGGTGCGGGATTTAAGTATGACGTACGACGGGATGAGCCCTATTCTATCTATCCGGAGTTAGACTTTGACGTCCCGGTAGGTACAGGCGAGGTAGGGACACTCGGAGACTGCTTCGACCGGTATATGGTGCGGGTGCGGGAGATGAAAGAAAGCTGCAAGATTCTCCGCCAATGCCTGAAGATGATACCATCGGGACCGGTTCTGGCCAAGGTACCGGCAAAGTTTAAACCCCCCGTTGGCGATGTCTATATCCGGCTGGAAAGCGCTAGGGGGGACATGGGCTGGTACCTGGTAAGCGATGGTAGTGAGTTTCCCTACCGGGTCAAGATACGCACCGGTTCTTTTGCCGCTATGAGCATCGTTGACAAGGTGAGCCAGGGGATCATGGTCGCTGACCTTATTGCCCTTATTGCCAGCTTTGATGTGGTGGCACCAGAAGTCGATCGATAGGGTGGTGTTGATGCTTAAGGCCTAACTAGGCGAGGTGGGGTTGAGGGACGGTGCCAATTCCGCTATAAGCCTGCCAGCGAAACAGATAAACTCTCAGTAGTTTCGCAGTCAGGAAGAACAGAGGACTGCTCCTCCAGATATCCTAAAAAGTGCAACCCTCCAGGGGTGGGGAAGCGGGAAGAGCAAGGGAAAGGCAAAAAGCCATGACTGACCGCTAAGCACTCACCACAGGCGACATCATGCAAGAGTTCGTTGATCAGCTAGTTGCGGGTGGATGGTTTCCTGGGATACCGCTAGAGGTTGCTTATGCTCTGGTGATGCTCTTCTTCGGGGCTGTCGTTGTCTTTGGGTTTGTCCTGCCTATGGCGGGCACTACCACCTGGGTAGAGCGCCGGGTGGCTGGACGAATGCAGTCACGGGTCGGCCCCAACCGGGTGGGACCGCAGGGTTTCCTGCAGTGGTTGGCCGATGGAGCCAAGAACCTTCTCAAGGAAGACATCATCCCGGCGGCAGCGGACCAGAAGCTCTTTCGCCTGGCTCCCTATATAGTGCTGGTGGGGTTTATTGCTAGTTTTGTGGTGATCCCCTTCGGCAGCAAGCTCATCATTGCCGACTTAAACGTTGGTATCCTTTATCTCACGGCCGTCACCGCTCTTGTTGTGGTAGGGATTCTGATGGCGGGCTGGTCTTCAAACAATAAGTGGTCCCTGCTTGGTGGCATCCGCTCGGCTGCCCAGGTCATCAGCTACGAGATTCCCGCGGGACTAGCGATTTTTCCCGTGATACTACTCAGTGGTACGTTGAGCATGCAGGGGATCATCCAGGAGCAGGGTTGGGCACCCTGGAGCTGGTTCGTTTTTCATAATCCCTTTACCTTCATTGCCTTTTTCATTTTTTTTGTCTCGGCCTTAGCCGAGGGTAACCGCACTCCCTTTGACCTCCCTGAGGCAGAGTCTGAGTTGGTGCAGGGAATTTTCACCGAATATAGTGGTATGCGCTTTAATCTCTTTGGCATGGCCGAGTTTGGCAACCTCTACGTTATTGGCGCCGTGGTGACTACTCTGTTTTTGGGGGGGTGGCAGATCCCTGCTATCACGGATAACGTCTTTATCCAGCAGCCCCTACAGTTTCTCACTTTTTTTCTCAAATCCTACTTATGGGTCTTTGTTGCGGTCTGGATCAGGTGGACCCTGCCGCGGGTGCGCGTTGACCAGCTCATGGTGCTGTGCTGGAAGTATCTGGTGCCGGTTGGCTTTGTTAACCTTATTGGCACGGCGTTATGGATGACCCTCTGGCCGCAGGGGAACGCTTTTGCCCGGTATCTCATGTTCTTTGTTGGTGTTGGGATTGTGGGGCTTTTCTTCCGCCGGGTTAGGTTTCATATCCGTCGGGCCCGGCCGGAGCTGTACTACAGTCCTTTTATTTAAGGAGCATTCTTTATGATTATAGACGGGGCAGTCCAGCAGTATTTGCGCAACATTGGGGACGCGGTTGTGACCATCTTTGAGGGCATGAGTATTACCTTCTCGCATCTCATGCGCAAACCCATAACCATCCAGTACCCGGACCGCATTCCGGTGCGGGTGCAGGATACCCTTCCGCTTCGCTACCGGGGCATTCTTGAGGTGGACATGGAGATCTGTACGGGTTGCCTTGCCTGCGAGCGGGCCTGTCCCATCGACTGCATTGTCATTGATATGGAGAAAGACAAGCAGACCCGCGAAATGATCATGAGCCGCTTTGATATTGACATCATTAAGTGTATGTATTGCGGTTTGTGCAGCGAGGTATGTCCTACGGGGTCCATTCATCATACCCGAGAGTTTGAGGGGGCGGACTTCTCACAGGAGAGTATGATCCGGCACTTCATTAAGGATGTGGTGGTCGCATATAAACCCAAAAAGGGCGAAGAGACCGACCCGGAGGTTGCTCCTATCCTGGAGCGTGGCCTGCGCTACCTTGAGGAGTTTGCTGAGCCAGTGGACATGAAAAAGCTGGCCAAGGAAGCAGATAAAAGGGCAGAGGCCTAGGGGGAAGGGAGAGGAGGGACGTGTCGCTGGGAGTCATTGTTTTTTATGCTGTTGCTGCTCTGACTGTTGGGTCTGCCCTGATTGCTGCTTTTTCCCGCAGTATTGTCTATTCCGCCTTTGCCCTGCTTGGTACCTTTATGGGGGTGGCCGGGCTCTACATCCTTTTAGCGGCCGACTTTGTTGCCATTGTGCAGGTGCTTGTCTATGTGGGAGGAATATTGGTTCTCACCCTCTTTGCGGTGATGCTTACCCACCGGGTTGCTGACGTGCAAATATCCAACCGCTCGGTAGGACGGGTGCCAGCTTTGGTCATTATTATTGTGGTGGTGGCCCTCATGGGTAGGGCGGTTTTCCAGGCTAACTGGCGGCAGGTGGAAGAGGTTCAGGTTGCCCCCACGACCTATGGTATTGGCAATGCTTTTTTGGGAGAGTATATCCTTCCATTCGAGCTAGCATCTGTGGTCCTGCTTGCTGCCCTGATCGGTGCAATTGTACTCTCGCGCAAAGAGATCAAATAGGAGCCACGCGTGGCATTAGCTATGATCGGACTGGAACACTATCTTTTCGTTAGCCTCTTGGTCTTCGCTCTAGGACTCTACTGTGTTCTCACCCGTAAAAACGCCATTGGCATCCTGATAGGGGTAGAACTGGTCCTTAATTCTGCCAACATTAACTACATTGCTTTTTCTCATTTTAGCTCCGGCCGCTATGACGGCCAGGTTTTTGCCATATTTGTTATCATGCTGGCCGCAGCTGAGGCAGTCATCGGTCTAGCCATTGTGCTGGGAATCTATCAGAACTTCGCCACCATCGACGTGGAGGCCACAGACACCCTGCAAGGATAAGGGTATAGGGAGTAAGGAGTAGAGAATGAAAAATTGCCAACTCTTAACTCTTAACTCTTAACTTTTCGGAGAAGTATGGAGCATCCGCTTCTTGTTTCCTATCTACGTTGGATTGTCCTCTTCCCCCTTCTGGGGGCAGGAATCAATGGCATTCTGGGCGCTCAGATCCAGAAGCGCTTCGGTAAGGGGGCGATTAGCCTGATTTCCTGCGTCTCAGTGGGGATTGCCTTTGTCTTTGCGCTCATAGCTTTCGGCCAACTTCTAGGCCTTGAACCTGAACACCGGTTTCTTCTCGACAACCTTTTGTATTGGATTCATATTGGCAACCTCAACGTCGACATTGCCTTTTGGGTAGATCCGTTATCAGCGGTGATGATCCTTGTGATCACGGGGATCGGCGGGCTTATCCACATCTATTCCGTTGGCTATATGCACGACGACGAGTCCTACTGGCGCTACTTTACTTTCCTGAACCTCTTTACCGCTTCTATGCTGGTCCTGGTTTTGGGGGATAATCTTCTTTTGATGTTTGTTGGTTGGGAAGGGGTGGGACTCTGCTCCTATGCGCTGATTGGCTTTTGGTATAAAGAACACGCCAATACCACAGCTGGCAACAAAGCTTTTATTGTCAATCGTATCGGCGATGCGGGCTTTATTCTGGGGATCTTTTTGCTCTTCTGGACCCTAGATGAACTTGGCCATGGCAGCGGGGTGTTTCGTGAACTAACTCAGCATGCTGAAGAGTTGCAGGGCCAGACCCTCTGGGGAGTGTCGGTTGCCACACTGGTAGCGCTATTTCTTTTCATTGGCGCAGCCGGCAAATCCGCCCAAATTCCTCTTTATGTATGGCTACCCGATGCCATGGCTGGCCCTACGCCGGTAAGCGCACTGATCCACGCGGCCACTATGGTCACTGCCGGCGTGTATATGATTGCCAGGATGCATTTTCTTTATGATCTTTCTCCGGCGGGACTAAACGTAGTAGCAACAGTTGGAGCCCTCACCGCCTTCTTTGCTGCCACCATTGGCCTGGCGCAGAACGATATTAAGCGGGTGCTTGCCTACTCTACGGTTAGTCAGCTTGGTTATATGGTTTTAGGAGCCGGTGTTGGTGCTTACGGCGCGGCTATCTTCCATCTAATGACCCATGCGTTCTTTAAGGCCTGCCTGTTTCTGGGCTCCGGCAGTGTTATTCATGCCATGGGTGGAGAGCAGGACATGCGTAAAATGGGTGGGCTCAGAGAAAAAATGCCCTACACCTTCTGGACGTTTATTATTGCCACCCTGGCCCTTGCGGGGGTGCCGCCGTTGGCCGGTTTTTTCTCTAAGGATGAGATTTTGTGGAAGGCTTTTTCTGGTGGTCACCAGGTTCTTTGGCTTATTGGCTTTGCCGGAGCAGGCCTCACGGCTTTCTACATGTTCCGCCAGGTGTTTATGGTCTTCTTTGGCGAGTGTCGGGCTGACCATCATACCCAGGAACATTTGCATGAGTCGCCTCCGGTGATGACCTACCCCCTAGTAGTCCTTGCTGCCGGATCGGTTCTAGCTGGCTTTCTTGGTGTGCCTGCGGCCCTAGGCGGGAGCAACCGCTTTGAACATTGGTTGGAGCCGGTCTTTGCTGGAGGACATGGTTCTGCGGTCCATGCCGAGGCACATTCCTTAAGCTTGGAGTACCTCCTCATGCTTGCTTCTGTGGGCATTGCCGCCTTGGGGGTTTTCGTTGCTTACCAAGTCTATTACCGTAAGGTCGTTTCTCCCGAGGTCTTCTCTTCCGCTGGCGGTGGAGTGCCGTATGACCTGGTGTACAACAAATACTATGTGGACGAGATTTACCAGGCAACGTTTGTCCGTCTGACCTTGTTCTTCTCCTGGCTAGGGTCGAACTTTGACCGCTACGTTATTGATTTCATTGTCGATGGCATGGCAAAGGTAACGGCGCTTGTCTCATGGCTTAATGGTCTCTTTGACGACTGGGTGATCGATGGCCTTGTCAACGCCCTTGCCAATATCACTTTTGCTATAGGTAACCGTCTGCGCCAGATTCAAACCGGCAATGTCAACGTTTATCTTTATGTTATTGTTGCGGCGGTGGCCGGGGGTACGTTCTTACCCAGACTCTCACTGCAGACCATTCTTACCCTTGTGGTTGCCTCATTTGTCGCTGTGGTCTTAGGCGGCATTTGGTTGCTTGCGTTCGGTCGCCGGCAGACCTAGCACTTAAAGCGGTCGGCAATTATAAGGTCCTTATCTATAGGCTGATCGCTTGCGAGAGGAAGAGTTCGATGGAGCATATTCTCACCTATATTATCTTCTTTCCGCTTGCCGGCATGGTGGCGATTTTCTGCCTGCCTCGCCAAGCCGAGAGCTTGGTCAAGTGGGTGGCGTTGGGGTTCACCCTGCCGCCTCTTATCCTGGGGATATGGCTCTATGGAAGCTTTGACCGCAGCCTTGCTGACCTCCAGTTTGTTGTGCAGGTTCCCTGGATACCCTCCTATAACATTGAGTATTTTGTTGGCATAGACGGTATCAGCATCTCTATGGTGCTGCTCACCGTTCTCCTCTGTCCTATCTGCATTGTTGCCTCCTGGGGTATTGAGCGAGCGGTGAAAGGCTACTTTGCCCTCTTTCTCCTTCTGGATACCGCCATGGTGGGTGTTTTTTGCGCCATGGACTTTTTTCTCTTCTACATCTTTTGGGAGCTGATGCTCCTGCCCATGTATTTCCTGATCGGTATTTGGGGCGGACCCCGGCGTGAGTATGCGGCAATCAAATTCTTCCTTTATACTCTACTTGGCAGTGTGCTGATGCTTATTGCCATGCTGGCCTTCTACTTCTCTGCTGAACTGCCCACGTTTGACATGACCAAACTGGCCGCCCAGAGCCAGGGCGATTCTATGGCTTTTCCGCGCATTGTCTGGATTGCGCTGTTTATCAACTTTGCCGTTAAGATCCCCGCTTTTCCCCTGCACACCTGGCTGCCTGATGCCCATGTGGAGGCACCCACAGCAGTCTCTGTTATCCTGGCGGGTGTGCTTCTGAAGATGGGGACCTATGGGATCTTACGGATCAACTATGCGCTTTTGCCCGGGGCGACGGCTGAACTGGCCTTTTATTTTCTGGCGGCCCTAGGTGCATGGAACATTGTCTACGGGGCACTCTGTGCCATGGCTCAGTGTTTTACCGAGCCCAAGGACTTGAAAAGGCTGGTGGCTTATTCCAGCATCAGCCATATGGGCTATGTCATGTTAGGGATGGCTTCATTCACCCCCCAGGGTATCAACGGTGCGGTCCTGCAGATGTTTAATCATGGTACCATCACTGCTATGCTCTTTCTCCTTGTGGGGGTGATTTACGATCGCGCTCATCATCGCCGTATTGATGGGTTTGGCGGGCTGGCATCGGTTATGCCGGTGTACACCGGGGTGATGGCGGTTGGCTTCTTTGCCGCCATGGGTCTGCCGGGCCTCTCGGCCTTTATCTCTGAGGTGCTGGTTCTTCTAGGAGCTTGGCAAAGATACCCGATCCTCACCATCTTTGGCGCCGGCACCATCGTTCTTACTGCCGGTTATCTCCTGTGGACAATCCAACAGATGTTTTTGGGTCAGCCGCGGGAGGATTATGCGCAGATACACCTCTCAGAGATCAATGGACGCGAGCTAGCTATGCTGGTGCCCCTTGGGGTTATTGTGGTCATTCTGGGAGTCTACCCCCATGCGGTCCTTGACCTCCTCGATGTCTCCTTACAAAACCTGAACAATCTTGTGTTGGCAGCTGCCTCAGGTCCTACTACGGTAGCCTTGCAGTGAGGACGTATGGATCTTGGTAGTATTGAGAGCCTCGGTTACTTTTATCCCGAGGGTATCCTCATTCTGACAATTATTGTTGTCTTTGTTGCCGACCTGTTTGTGCACGACAAGGAGCGGTTAGGGGATATCGCACTGTTAGGTGCCGCGCTGGCATTTTTCACTTCCGCCCAACTCTCCGGCTGGGGGGAGGGCTGGCTTTTTCACCGCCTGATTGTTCTGGACAATTTTGCCGTTTTTTTCAAACTCCTCCTTTCCCTGGCGACCATGGGAGCGGTGTGGATGTCTCTGGGTTCAAACGAGATCAAAGGGCCAAATCAGGGAGAATACTATGGGTTGCTCCTCTCCGCTGCCCTAGGTATGTTCCTTATGGCCTCGGCCGCAAACCTGCTCATGGCCTACCTTGCCCTCGAGTTTGTCAGCCTTACCTCCTATGTGCTTACCGGCTATCTACGTCACAACCGCCGCTCGGGCGAGGCAGCGCTCAAGTACCTCATTTATGGTGGGGTGGCATCAGGGGCAATGATCTACGGCATGAGCTGGATCTTTGGTCTAGCCGGCAGCATGGATTATGCCGAAATCAATGCCGCGTTCACCCAGGCAGAGCCCAACTCGGTGGCGCTGTTTATTGCCCTGGTTCTGATTCTGGCCGGGTTTGGCTATAAGATTGCGGCGGTGCCTTTTCATATGTGGGCGCCAGACGTGTACCATGGTGCGCCTATTCCTGTTACTGCTTTTCTTGCCGTGGGCTCCAAAGCGGCCGGGTTTGCCCTGCTTATGCGGTTTTTCTATCCGGCAATTTCCACAGCAGGTGAGGGAGGTTCATGGCACTTCCTTCCTGGGGTAGAGTGGCCACAACTTCTACTGATTACCTCTATGGTGACCATGACTTTGGGGAACCTTGCCGCTCTCAATCAGCACAACTTAAAACGCCTGCTCGCTTACTCAAGCATTGCGCATGCAGGCTATGCCTTGATGGGTTTTGTCGTTCTGAACGATGAGGGGCTGAGGGCCATGCTCTTTTATCTGGTTGCCTATTATCTCATGACTCTGGGGGCTTTCTTGGTGGTGATGATTGTGGCCAATAACACCGGCAGAGAGGATATGGAAGGATACCGGGGGCTGGCTTGGCGGGGAGGGGCAGTGCCGGCGGTGGCCATGGCGATCTTTCTTTTCTCTTTGACCGGCCTGCCACCTTTAGCGGGTTTTATTGGCAAGTTTTACCTGTTTGCTGCGGTGGTGAAAGAACAATTTTACTTTTTAGCCTTGGTCGGAATTCTTAACAGTGTGGTTTCCCTTTACTATTACGCCCGCATTGTCAGGACTATGTTCTTAGACTTCCCGGTGGGAGACGAGGGGGAAGTCACCCTTGACTGGCACAACGGCTCTTTCCTTGTCCCCCTTAGCGTGTTGACGGTGGTGATTGGCGTGTACTGGGCACCACTCATTGATTTGGCTGATCGCTCGGTTCATTTCTTTGTTGGCTAAAAACTTTCTCTAAGGTTGCCGGATAGGATGGTCTATGTCCTAAAATTGTCCCACGGGTGTCGCCATGCTATAGTAAAAAGAGTTGATCGAGGTGGATAAATGGAGCAGACTTTCCCCTTTGCCCGTGTCGATGGACGTACTGCTGAAGAACTCCGGCCAGTACGTATCTTGCGTGATTTCGTCAAGTATGCTGAAGGGTCGGTGTTGATTGAGATGGGGGATACCCGGGTGGTGTGCACCGCTAGTATAGAAGAGAAAGTTCCCCCTTTTCTGCGTAATACTGGGCAAGGGTGGATAACAGCGGAATACGGGATGCTGCCTCGGTCGGCAACTAGTCGTATTCCTCGTGAGGCCACTCGTGGTCGCATTGGGGGGCGTACCCACGAAATCCAAAGGCTCATTGGCCGAAGCCTCCGGGCAGTTGCTGACTTGACAGCATTAGGAGAGCGGACCATGTGGATCGACTGCGACGTCATTCAAGCGGACGGCGGTACCCGAACTGCGTCGATTACCGGAGCTTTTGTGGCATTAGCGCTAGCGCTGAACCGACTTATAAGCGCGGGTGAGATAACTACCAATCCACTGCAGAACAGCGTGGCAGCAGTGAGCGTGGGCGTGCTTGAGAGTCACATTCTGCTTGACCTCTGCTATGCCGAGGACAGTCGAGCTGAGGTCGATATGAATTTTGTCATGACGGGAAGCGGGCATTTTGTTGAGGTACAAGGGACAGCAGAGAGCACGCCTTTCACTAAGCTCCAGCTTGATCAGATGATGGCGATGGCTTGGGAGGGGATTAAGGAGCTTATGGAGGTTCAGAAGAAAGCCCTGAGAGATCTGGCAATAGAAAAAAGTTCTTATAGTCCAGTACTATCTAGCAAAGTTTAACCAAGGAGTACAAAGGGGGCTAATTTCTCTGTTTAGATCTAATCGGGGCGTAGCGCAGCCTGGTAGCGCGTTAGATTTGGGATCTAAAGGTCGGCGGTTCGAATCCGCCCGCCCCGACTCCCAACCGAGCAATCCTGTGGTGCGTGCTCAGCATCTAGCCCCAATGGTTGACTTTAGACCAAGCGGGATCTTGCAAGTTGGCTGGACGCTAATGTTGGGGTGTTTACGAAGGATGTGGTTGATAAAGGATAATTTGTTTCCTACAATCTCCTTGCTGGCGCCAGTAGCTCAGCAGGATAGAGCAGCGGCCTTCTAAGCCGCGGGTCGGGGGTTCGAGTCCCTTCTGGCGCGTGTGGTGGGTGTAGCTCAGTTGGTAGAGCACTGGGTTGTGGCCCCAGTGGTCGAGGGTTCGAGTCCCTTCACTCACCCTTAATATGGGCCGCTAGCTCAGTTGGCAGAGCAGCTGACTCTTAATCAGCGGGTTCGGAGTTCGACTCTCCGGCGGCCCATCCCCCGATACGTGGGGAGTGGGAAAGGAAGGCTGCCTGGTGGAATGGGTAGACACGTTGGCCTTAGGAGCCAATGCCTGTAATGGGCGTCCGAGTTCGAGTCTCGGGGCAGCCATTCTTCACTCTCCCTCTTTTTCTGGTGCTGGAGTAAGGTAAACTGGATCATACTTTGTCTGCTGTGTGTTAATAGCTATGAAGATAAGTGTTGTAGAGATAAGCAGTGTTCAGCGACGGATCGAGGTCGAGTTTCCACCTGAACGAGTGCAGGAGGAGCTGGAAAAGAGCTACCGCGGGCTGCAGCAGCGGGTGCGGATCAAAGGGTTTCGTGCTGGTAAGGTGCCACGGGTAGTGCTTGAACATCATTTCTGCGAGCAGGTAGCAGAAGAAGTAGGTAATCGGCTCGTCGAGGAGTCCTATAGCAAGATCCTTGACCAGCATGCCCTTTCAACGGTGGCACAGCCGCAGATCGTGGCTGAGAAAGTGGTACCGGGCCAGGCATTCCACTACTCAGCGGTGGTAGAGGTTAAGCCAGAAGTGACCATGCATGATTACGAGGGGTTGGAGGTAGAACGAGAGCAGGTACAGGTGGAGGAAGAGGAAGTAGTAGGGGTGCTAGATCGCCTGCGAGAGGCACTGGCTCAGGTGCATCCAGTGATAGATCGTGATTGGGTGGAAAAGGGAGATACCGTTACACTCGACTATTCTGGTTTTCTTGATGGACAGTCAGTTGCTGGGCTGAGGAGAGAGAACCAAGCTGTTGACGTTGGCAGCCGCACTTTTTTCCCCGAGTTTGAGGAGCGGCTGGTGGGTGTTCGGAAAGGCATGCCAAGCGAGTTTGCCCTGAAGTATCCTGTTGAGGGAGGGGCTGCAGAATTGGCGAGTAAAACTATTACCTTTCGGGTTACGGTCAAGGAAATCGGCACCAAGGAACTGCCCTCTCTTGACGATGAGTTCGCTAAAGATCACGGAGAGTGTGAAACTCTGGCTGAGCTCCAAGAGAAGATACAAGCCGATCTCCGGGCAGCAGCGGAGCGACGGGCTGAGGCTCGGCTGCGGGAAGATCTTCTGGAACAATTGATAGTACGCAATCCCATTTCTATCCCCGAGAGCCTAGTAGAGCGACAATTTCAGCGCTTGGTAACGGAGCTGCGCGTGTCCCAAGGTCTTGGCTCCCGCACCCAAGGAGAGATGGCGCTACCTAGGGAGATACAGGAGGAGCTTCTGTCACGGGCTCGGCGTCAGGTGCAGAGTTCTCTACTATTGGATGCTCTAGCGCGACAGGAAAGCATAGTGGTTAGTGATACAGAGGTGGATGGTCGCCTTGCTGAAATCATCGCCAGCTCAGGTGAGCACCAGCGTCAGGTACATGCCTATTACGAGCAAGAAGAGAATCGGCAAGCGTTGCGTGTTCGTCTGTTACAGGAGAAGGCGCTCGGTGTAGTGGTTGACAGAGCGAAGATAAAGACGATAGATAAAAACGTTGCTTCAAGCCAAGAGAAGGACTAGGAAGAGCACGCTGATATGAGCCTTGTTCCTATTGTGATTGAGCAGACAGGCCGGGGGGAGCGCGCCTATGACATCTATTCCCGTCTGCTCAGAGACCGGATCATTTTCCTCGGTTCGATGGTTACCGATGAGGTAGCAAACCTGCTCACCGCTCAACTCCTCTTTTTAGAGTCTGAAGATCCGGACAAAGATATTCACTTTTATATCAACTCTCCTGGTGGGTCAGTCACCTCCGGTCTGGCCATCTACGACACTATGCAGTATATCCGTTCGGATGTGTCCACTCTCTGCCTAGGGCAAGCTGCCAGCATGGCAGCTTGTCTCTTGGCAGCGGGGGCTAAGGGCAAGCGATATGCTCTGCCCCACTCGCGCATCCTAATTCACCAACCGTGGGGGGGGGCGCAGGGGCAAGCCACGGACATCGATATTCAGGCGCGGGAAATTCTGCGTCTGCGTGATCAAGTCAACAATATCCTTGTCAAGCATACCGGTCAGAGCATCAAGCGTATTGAGAGTGACACCGACCGCGATCGTTTCCTCAGCGGCAAGCAGGCAGTGGAGTATAGTATTGTCGATGAGGTGATTGTCAGTCGGCAGTACAAAAAGGGGTGAGGGAGGGTCATGGCCAGACATGGGGACGATCGTCCGGGAAATCTTGTCTGCTCTTTCTGTGGCAAGAGCCAGGACGAGGTGCGCAAACTTATTGCTGGCCCCACGGTGTACATCTGTGATGAGTGTATCGACCTGTGTAATGATATTATCGCTGAGGAATGTGATCAGGAGGAAGCCTTTTCCTCGATCTCGGCGGTGCCTAAACCGGCAGAGATTAAGAAGGTCCTTGACCAGTATGTTATCGGCCAAGAGCGAGCTAAAAAAATTCTGGCAGTGGCGATGCATAGCCACTACAAGCGGATCGACTCGCAATTGGTGACGAATGATGTCGAATTACAAAAGTCTAACATTATCTTGATTGGACCTACCGGTTCAGGCAAAACTCTGCTGGCGCAAACTTTGGCCCGTTTTCTGCAGGTGCCTTTTACCATTGCTGATGCCACTAGCCTCACTGAGGCTGGCTATGTAGGGGAGGATGTAGAGAATATAATTTTAAGCCTACTGCAAAATGCCGATTATGATGTAGAGAAATGTCAAAAAGGCATCGTTTATATTGACGAGATCGACAAAATCGCCCGCAAAGGGGACAATCCCTCCATCACTCGCGATGTTTCTGGTGAGGGGGTACAGCAGGCACTTTTAAAAATCATTGAGGGGACCGTTGCTAGTGTTCCACCAAAAGGGGGCAGAAAACACCCCCAGCAAGAGTTTGTTCAGGTAGACACTAACAACATTCTTTTCATCTGCGGTGGTGCATTTGTGGGCTTGGAGGATATTATTCGTCGGCGTAGCGGTGGCAAGAGTTTGGGCTTTGGTGCGGATGTGCGTCGGCGGACCGATCGGAGCGAGATCCTGGCTGAGGTACAGCCGGAAGACTTACTCAAGTTTGGTATGATCCCTGAGTTTGTTGGCCGCTTGCCAGTAATGGCGACCCTTGAGGAGCTTGACGAGAATGCGCTCGTACGTATCCTACGAGAGCCAAAAAATGCGCTGGTGCGTCAATACCAGAAGCTGTTCGATATGGAGAATGTACATCTGCGTATCACCGATGGGGCCCTCCTGGGCATTGCTCGTGAGGCGCTAAAGCGCCGCTCTGGTGCCCGAGGTCTGCGGGCGATTATGGAGAACATCATGCTCGATGTCATGTACGAGATTCCCTCTCAACCGAACATTAGAGAGGTCCTTATTTCCGAAGAGGTGGTAACCAAAGGCGCCGAGCCTATCATCCTATACCAAAAGGCGGTGGAAAGCGCTTAGGTATCTAGGTCGGCAGAAGACAGGAGAAGAATCATGCTGTTTCGCAACGACAAAAAGGATAGCCGTGAAGAAGGGGGAAACCTGCAGCTGCCTCTCCTCCCCTTGCGGGACATCATTGTGTTTCCTCACATGGTCGTGCCTTTGTTTGTCGGCCGGCAGAGGTCGATTAAGGCGCTGGAAGAAGCGGTGGCCAAGCAGAAACTCATTTTCCTGGCTACCCAAAGAGATGCCAAGGTCAACGACCCTACTATGGGGGATATTTATCCCGTGGGTACACTAGGTAGTGTGGTACAGCTCTTACGGCTGCCTGACGGTACGGTGAAGGTGCTGGTAGAAGGGAAACGGCGGGGGCGCGTTCTGCGTCATGTAGAACTAGCAGACTTCTTCTTTGTAGAAGTGGAAGAGATTGAGGAAAACTATGAACGTACCACTGAAGTAGAAGCCCTCATCCGCAGTGTGAACTCTGCATTTGAGAACTACGTGCGCCTGAACAAAAAGGTACCGCCAGAGATGATTATGTCAGTGACGGCGATCGATGATCCGGCTCGGCTGGCAGACACGATTGTTGCCCACTTGGGAATCCGGCTCGAAGACAAGCAGACTCTGCTTGAAACCTTTGACCCTGCTGAGAGGCTGGAAAAGGTACTGGGGCACATGCGCTCGGAGATCGAAATTTTAGAGGTGGAGCGACGTATCCGCAGCCGGGTTAAGAAGCAGATGGAAAAGACCCAGAAGGAGTATTACCTAAACGAGCAGATGCGTGCTATCCAGAAAGAGCTCGGGGAAAAGGACGAGTTTAAAAACGAGATTCAAGAGTTAGAGGAGAAGCTTCGACAAAAGAAAATTTCTCCTGAAGGGCGTGACAAGGTAGAAAAGGAACTGAAGAAGCTCAAAATGATGTCACCGATGTCCGCCGAGGCTACGGTGGTACGCAATTACATTGATTGGCTACTCTCGCTGCCCTGGCATGATTACACCGAAGACAAACTCGACATTCAGGAAGCAGAGAGGGTGTTGGAGGAGGACCACTGTGGACTAGAGAAGGTTAAGCAACGTATCCTGGAATACCTGGCGGTGCAGAGCTTGGTGGGGGAACTTAAAGGACCGATCTTGTGCTTTGTTGGCCCGCCGGGGGTAGGTAAAACCTCACTGGGCAAGTCGGTAGCCCGGGCTACCGGACGCAAATTCGTGAGGGTCTCGCTAGGTGGGGTGCGTGACGAGGCCGAGATTCGAGGTCATCGACGCACCTATATCGGTGCACTGCCTGGCAAGATCATTCAGTCTATGAAAAAGGCCGGTTCCGGTAATCCGGTCTTCCTGCTAGATGAGGTAGACAAAATGTCCACGGACTTTCGTGGAGATCCGTCGGCTGCCCTCATGGAGGTGCTCGATCCCGAGCAGAATAATGCTTTTAACGACCATTACCTCGACGTTGACTACGATCTCTCCAAGATTATGTTTATCTGCACAGCCAATATGCTTGAGCGTATCCCCCGCCCGTTGCAGGACCGCATGGAGATTATCCGCCTTCCTGGTTACACTGAATGGGAGAAGCTGCATATTGCCAAGAAGTTTTTGGTCAAAAAGCAACGAGAAGCAAATGGTCTAACAGAGCGGAATGTCGAGTTCTCAGACCGCACCCTATTGGAAGTTATCCGTTTCTATACCCGTGAGGCTGGAGTGCGTAATCTGGAGCGAGAAGTCGCTACTATTTGCCGTAGAGTAGCGGTTGAAGTAGTAAAAAAGGATCGTGATGCCCGTGTACGGGTGACGCCTAAGAGCCTGAGTAAATATCTAGGCCCGCCGCGCTACCGGATGAGCAAAGCTGAGGAGGAACATCGTATTGGCGTGGCTACTGGGCTGGCATGGACAGATATGGGTGGCGAGATCCTTACTATCGAGGTGACGGTTGTGCCGGGCAAGGGAAAGCTCACGGTTACGGGCAGGCTTGGTGAAGTCATGCAAGAGTCGGCTCAAGCAGCTATGAGCTATGTACGCTCACGGGCTGGGGAGTTAGGGCTAGAGAGAGATTTTTATCAAAACATAGATGTGCATATCCACATCCCTGAGGGAGCCACTCCCAAGGACGGCCCCTCGGCTGGCATTACTATGGCCACCGCTCTCGTCTCCGCCCTAACCAAGATTCCAATGCGCCAAGAAATCGCAATGACCGGAGAGGTCACGTTGCGTGGGCGTATTCTGCCTATTGGCGGACTCAAAGAAAAAATTCTTGCGGCTCACCGGGCGGGGATTAAGTCTGTTTTTGTTCCTACAGAGAACGAAAAGGACCTTCAGGATATACCGGCTCCCATCCTCAAAGCTGTATACATTGAGATGGTGGATCACATGGATCAGGTGCTCAAGAAGGTACTGAAGCTGGAAGACCCAGAGGGTTTTCTTAAGAAGCAGAAGTCTGGGTCAGAGAAAGAAGAGACCAGCTACTCTGAAGAAGAAATTGTGCCGCCAGAGGTGGTAGCTCATTGAGTGGAAGGCGCTCTGAAAGGAAGACGTTGACAAGGGAAGGGATGAGTGGTAGGCCTTGCCCCCTACTGAGGATAAAGCCGCTTGGGGCGGTTAGCTCAGAGGGAGAGCATCGGCCTTACAAGCCGGGGGTCATCCGTTCAAATCGGATACCGCCCATGGTGGGGTCGTAGTTCAGTTGGTTAGAACGCCGGCCTGTCAAGCCGGAGGTCGCGAGTTCAAGTCTCGTCGGCCCCGCCAGCCCTATAACCTATTTAGATAAGAGAAGACTGTAATGGCAAAGAGGACGATGTCGTTGCCGCGGGAAAAGGCACTGGCTGCCCGCCGTTGGTATCTAGTGGATGCCCAGGATAAGGTGCTCGGTCGCCTTGCCAGTGAGGTGGCCAAGCTCTTGCGTGGTAAAGGTAACCCGGCTTTTTCTCCTCATGTTGATTGTGGCGACTTTGTTGTGGTGATTAATGCAGTCAGAGTCAAACCGACGGGCAATAAGCTCCAGGACAAGATATATTATCATCACACTGGATATCCGGGTGGGATCAAGCAGATAACTGCTGCTGATCTCCTGGCCTCTCATCCGGAGAGGGTGCTGCGGAAAGCGGTTGTAGGGATGCTGCCCAAAAATCGCCTGGGGCGCCAGCTTGCCACCAAGCTTAAAATTTATCCTGGTCCTGATCACCCACACGCAGCGCAACAGCCCTCACCCATCACCTTGGTTGCATAGAGGAGAAGTATGGCAGAACGTAAGGGGAAATACTGGGGAACGGGAAGAAGAAAGACGGCAGTAGCTCGGGTGCGTCTTTTGCCTGGTGAGGGTAAGACTGTGGTGAACCGTAGACCACTTCACGAATACTTCGGCCGGGAAACCTCACAGATGATGGTGCACCAGCCCTTTGCCCTCACCCAGACCCAAGGACAATATGACACCATTGTGAATGTTCGAGGGGGCGGCATTGCAGCACAGGCATCCGCTGTCCGGCATGGTATCACCCGTGCGCTTCTGGCTGTCAACCCAAACATGCGGACCGTCCTGAAAAAAGCCGGGTTTATCACCCGCGACCCGCGCGAGGTAGAGCGTAAAAAATACGGGCTCCATAAGGCACGTAAGCGTCCCCAATATTCCAAACGTTAATCTGTCCCCAGGAAGAAAAACATCCCTAGCAACAGAGCAACAATGTTGCTGACCCAGGCTGCAACTACAGGGTGAAACGAGCCACTGTGGCCGAGAGAAACCGCGAGGGCCAATATCACCCAGTAACTAAACCCCACAGCAAGGGCCAGGCTCAGGGCGGTGGCAAGGCTGAGCCGGTTGTGGGAAGAGACAGCAAGAGCGGTCCCAATTAAGGCCATGACTATAGCTGCACAGGGTAGAGCCAACTTGAGCTGTAGATCCACCTGATATTCAGTCGTACTTAACCCCTTGCGTTGTAAGCTTCGGATGTAGGTCCGCAGCTGCCTATAGCTAAATTCCTCTGCCGCTCGTTCCACCATAGTAAAATCCTCGGGTGTCTCTGGCAGAGATACCCTATGGGCTGCGAGTGAATGGACAGTAACTTGACCATCAGGGGTAAAGCGTGTCTCCTTGGGTTCATCGAGATGCCACTTTTTCCCCTCCCAGCGAGCGGTCGGAACCTCAATAAGGGAGCGGACGTGAAAATTGTTGTCTAATGTGTAAATCGTAAGACCAAAAAGGGTCTGTTGGCGGGAGTCAAAATGATCAATGTGGTAGAACGCTTTATTTCCATGATACCAAAAGCCCCTATCATGAAAGAGCCCTTTGAACGCTTTCTTTTTGATTTCAACAGTGTTGATATAGCGGGCTTGGTGAAAACAGAAGGGAACGATGGTCTCATTCCACACTAAGGTGCCCAGGCTCAAGAGGGCAGCCGTTGCTAATAAGGGGCACGTGATCTGCCAAAGGCTCACCCCGCAGGCGAAGAGCGCCATTAGTTCGTTACGCCGGGCGAGTAGGCCAAGACTCAACAAAGAGGCAGTCAGAACTGCTGCGGGGACCATTTGAGTGACGATGATAGGCAACTTGAAAAGAAAATAGCGGACAATAGTTAACGCAGGGGCAGCGTGTTTAAGGAAATTGTCAAGACGGTCGAAGAAATCCACAATCAGATAAAGACAGAGAAAGGCAAGCAAGCACAGACAAAAGAGGCGTAGAAACTCTCCCCGCAGGTAGCGAGAGAGGAGGGAGGGGGCTAGAGAAACAATGGCAGGCATGACCAGAAATGGAACAGAGGTTACGCCCCAGCGTGCCATCTTGCTGCCATTTTTCTCTGCAGTTTATCTATCCGTTGACCTAAGCCTACCTGGCCCAATGGTGGTGCCTCCCATGCTGTTTGTAGGAACAGGTAGCCCCCGATCCCGCTCAGCACCAGGTTTGGTAGCCACAGTGCTAGGGCGGTAGGCAGAGTTCCCTTCCTGCCTAGGTCCTCTCCTATGGTTAGGAAAATGTAGTATAGGAAAATGAAGGCTAAGCTTAAAGTAAATCCCCGTTCATGAATGGTACGCGCAGGTTGCATGCCCAGAGGAACTCCTATCAGGGCAAAGGCTATGCAGGCAAAAGGGATGGAGAACCTGCGATGAAACTCGACTAGCTCGGCATTGGCACTAAGCCCTGCGACCTGCTTGCGGACAGTAGCCTGGTTAAGCTCTAAAAGGGTCATCTCTTGCGGATTTTTGTCTCTGGATTTGATTTCTGCCAGGGTGGTAGCGAGGCTCAGGGTCACATCGTAAATGGTGAAGTTGGTGCGATGATAGCTTTTCTCCTGCGGCAAAACACTGTGAATGGCACCGTCAAGGAGGCGTAGCGTGAGGGAGTGTGTCTGTTCGTTAAAAATCAGCAGTCCATTGCCGGCAAATATGGTGTTGTGTTGTTGCGGGTCGCGGCGATCAGCAATCATAACTCCTTGCAGTAGGGTGCCGGGAGGGTGGATTTCCTCGACGTAAAGAACCAAACCGCCGAAGTCGGTGTTAAAGACCTTTTCCTGCAGTCCTGCAGTGGCCCGTGTTTTGGTCATTTGGTAAAGAGCTGCCCTGAGGGCGGTGTTTCCCCAAGGGCGAGCATAGAGGGTGAGGAAAAGGGTGAGCAAACAAGTGAATAGGACAAAAACGGCGACCGGTACGGTTGTCTGGTAAAGGCTGATGCCAGAGGTTTTGATGGCAATGGTTTCCCGGTCTGCCGAGAGACGGCTAAAAGCGAGCAGGAGAGCAAGAAGTAGGGCCATAGGCACGGTAACCTCAAGAAACGCGGGAAGGATGTAAGCGAAGATTTTCAACATATCTAAGAAGGGAATACCGCGGTTGACTACCAATTCCACCAGTTTAAGGATACGAATGATAAGCAAGATAGAGGTGAAAACCGCCAAGCCGAGGAAAAACGGGATGAGCATTTCCTGAAAAACGTACCGGTTAAGGGTTCTTCCCATGCGTCAAGATCCTAGAAAAAAAGAGAAGCTATGTAAATCACTATACATCTACGGTTTCCATCCGGTGCGAGAACAGCTGCGGGCTACCCCGCAAGAAGTGAGCTGTCTCTACTGCCTTCCTCATCTACGGGATACCGTTCTTGTAAAAGAGGTTCAACAGGCTGGCATTCCACTACGTTACGAGAGCACAGCTGTTCTTGATCAGTTGGCAGGGGGAGGACGCCACCAAGGAGTGGTTGCCCGTCTTGCCTCTTTTCGCTTTACTCCGTTTGCAGAAATATCCTCTAGGGGAGCCGACCTTTTGTTAATCCTTGATGGGGTTATTGACCCCCGCAACCTGGGAGCTCTTTTACGAACGGCTGAGGCGGTTGGTGTGGGTGGAGTCATTCTCCCCCGTGACCGTGCTGCCCCGATTACTCCAGTGGTAGTTAGAGCCTCGGCTGGGGCAACGGCTTACTTGCGAGTCTGCCAAGTACCAAACCTGGTTCGATGTCTTGACGCCCTGCGCCTTTGCGGATATTGGATAATAGGTTTATGGCCCCAGGCCTCTCGGAGCTTATACACTCTTGAGATTACTGGTAAAATTGCTCTAGTAGTAGGAGGAGAGGAAAGGGGATTGCGGCCACTGGTAGGTCGCCATTGTGATTTTCTTGTGGCCATTCCTATGCGGGGTCAAGTCGAATCTCTTAATGCCTCTGTGGCTGGTGCGGTGGCCCTTTATGAGTTTTTCCGCCGTGCCTTACGCAGTGGAGACAACAGGCATTGACTTCTTTTCACTAAAGATATAGGAAAGTAAGCCTACTAGCTAGAATATACTGCCCATTTCGTGCCGCGCTGTAAATGCTGTTGGCGGAGGAAAGGGAGGAGGATATTGTCTGCCGCTGGCGTAGCTCAATGGCAGAGCGGCTGATTTGTAATCAGCAGGTTGTAGGTTCAACCCCTATCGCCAGCTCTTCTGAATGTGAGATAAGGAATGACTGGAGAGGTTCCCGAGTGGCCAAAGGGAGCAGACTGTAAATCTGCCGGCTGATGCCTTCGGAGGTTCGAATCCTCCCCTCTCCATTCCAGAATTTTTATTATCTACCTACATGGGGGATACAAGGGCGGGAATAGCTCAGTTGGCTAGAGCGCGAGCCTTCCAAGCTCGGGGTCGCGGGTTCGAATCCCGTTTCCCGCTTTATATGATGTTGTTGCTTAGATGCCCAGGTAGCTCAGTCGGTAGAGCACGTCCTTGGTAAGGACGAGGTCGGCGGTTCGATCCCGCTCCTGGGCTTGTCAAGGCACAGTAGGAGTGAAGAGGGGAAGAAGTAGACGTTTATTCAGATATTCAGAGTATAGGTTGATGACTGGAGGTTAGAGATGGCGAAGGCGAAGTTTGAGCGGACAAAGCCGCATGTAAACATAGGGACAATAGGGCACGTAGACCATGGCAAGACGACGCTGACAGCGGCCATTACCAAGGTATTGGCGGCGCAAAAGCGGGCGCAGTTCGTGGCGTATGATCAGATAGATAAGGCGCCGGAGGAGCGGGAGCGGGGACTAACGATCAATATTGCGCATGTGGAGTATGAGACAGCGAATCGCCACTACGCCCACGTAGATTGTCCGGGGCATGCGGACTATGTCAAGAACATGATCACGGGGGCGGCGCAGATGGATGGGGCGATCTTGGTGGTGGCGGCCAACGACGGGCCCATGCCACAGACTAGAGAGCATATATTATTAGCACGGCAGGTCAATGTACCGTCGATGGTAGTATTTTTGAACAAGGTAGATATGATGGAGGATGCGGAGTTACTGGATTTGGTAGAGTTAGAGGTGAGGGAGTTACTCTCGAAGTATGAGTTTCCTGGGGAAGAAATCCCGATTATACGGGGCAGTGCGTTGAAGGCGTTGGCAGGAGAAGGAGGAGAGGAAGGGGAAGAAGCGATTACGAAGCTTTTGGCGGCGGTAGATGACTACATACCGCAGCCGCAGCGGGAGGTAGACAAGCCCTTTTTGATGCCAGTGGAGGATGTGTTCACGATCTCGGGTCGGGGGACAGTGGTGACGGGGAGAGTAGATCGGGGGCAAGTAAAGGTAGGGGATGAGGTAGAAGTGGTGGGGGTGAGGTCCACGCACAAGACGGTGGTGACGGGAGTGGAGATGTTTCGCAAGGTGCTGGATTCAGGGATAGCAGGAGACAATGTGGGGTGTTTGCTTAGGGGAGTGAAGCGAGATGAGGTAGAGCGAGGGCAGGTGTTAGCGCGGCCGGGTAGCATAACGCCGCATACGCGGTATGAGGCGGAGGTCTATGTATTGACCAAGGAGGAGGGGGGGAGACACACGCCGTTTTTCCAGGGATACCGACCTCAGTGTTATTTTCGCACCACAGATGTGACAGGGGCAGTGTCGTTGGCGGAGGGGACAGAGATGGTGATGCCAGGGGACAATGTGAGGATGGAGGTAGGGTTACTGACGCCGATAGCGATGGAGGAGGGGGGACGCTTTGCCATACGGGAAGGTGGACGTACAGTGGGAGCTGGGATTGTGACCAAAATCTTGGCATGACTTTAATGACTGCTATACTTTAAGGAGAGAGGATATGCGGGACCTGATAGCTTTGGCTTGTGATCAGTGCAAGCATAAGAACTATACGGCAACAAAGAACAAGAAGCGTACCCCGGATAAACTTACTTTAAAGAAATTCTGCCCTGCTTGCCGGGTTCATACCCCTCATCGCGAGGTGAAGATTTAGCAAGGGTCAGTAGCTCGAATTGGTTAGAGCACCGGACTCCAAATCCGGGGGGTGCAGGTTCGAGTCCTGCCTGACCCGTTTCTGCCTGGAAGAAGGGAGTGTCAAAATGCAGAAAGAGGAATTGTGGCGAGTCGTTGGCAGGGGTTTAGAGAATCCCTTTCTCAGGCTGTGACGTTTGTACGAGAGGCGTGGGGGGAGTTGCGTCGAGTTCACTGGCCTTCGCGGAGAGAAACCCGTACTGCAACGTTCGTTGTCATTGTGGTGGTGGGTATGGTAGCCATATTTCTGTTTTTCATCGATGCTACCCTTTCACGCTTACTTCGAACCTTCCTGAGCAGCTGATTGATATAGAGTCGTCTATGGCAAAGCGGTGGTATGTGGTTCATACCTACTCGGGTTATGAACATAAGGTGAAGGCTGCTCTAGAGGAGCGAGTTCAAACGCTGGGTAGACAGGACCTTTTTGGCGACATTCTGATTCCCTCAGAGAGGGTATTGGAGTTGGTTAAAGGCCACAAAAGGACTTCCTCCCGCAAGTTTTTCCCTGGATACATTCTGGTAGAGATGGAGCTTAATGAGGAGACCTGGCACGTGGTAAAGTCTACCCCTAGGGTAACGGGATTTGTCGGTGGGTCTAATGATCCTAGCACGATCCCTCCGATCTCTGAACGGGAAATTCAGGAAATTAACCAGCAGGTGCAAGAGGGGACGCTCCACCCTAAGCCCAAGGTGCTCTTTGAGGTTGGGGAGACGGTGAAAGTGACTGATGGCCCATTCCAAGACTTCAGTGGAGTGGTTGAGGAGGTAAAGCCGGACAAAGGCAAGTTGCGAGTATTCATCAGTATTTTTGGCCGAGCCACTCCAGTGGAATTGGATTTTGTCCAGGTGGAGAAGGCATAGAGAAAGGACCGGATCGCTATGGCGAAAAAGGTGATTGCCGAAATCAAGCTGCAGATTCCAGGAGGGCAAGCGAGTCCGAGTCCACCGGTAGGGCCGGCGCTAGGCCAGCGGGGAGTCAATATCGTTGAATTCTGTAAAGCCTTTAATGCTCGCACTCAGGGGCAGCCAGGCCTTATTATTCCGGTGGTGGTAACAGTCTATGCCGACCGGTCATTTTCTTTTGTGACTAAAACCCCGCCGGCAGCCGTTTTGCTCAAACGAGCGGCGGGGGTGGAGAAGGGCTCAGGTGAGCCGGCCAAGAAAAAGGTTGGTACTGTGACCAAAGCTCAGGTGTTGGAGATTGCTACGTTAAAGCTTCCCGACTTAAACGTTAAGGATCTTGACGCAGCAGTTCGCACCGTTGAGGGAACTGCCTGGAGCGTAGGCATCGAAGTAGTGGGGTAATATGGCACATAAGAGCAAAGGATATCGTCAGGCGCGACAGAAAGTGAATCGAGAACACCGTTATCCCTTGGCTGAAGCCTTGGATCTAACGACGACCACAACTAGGGCCAAGTTTGACGAAACAGTGGAGATGGCAGTGCGACTTGGGGTTGATCCACGTAAGGCGGACCAGAATGTTCGCGGGGCGGTGGTATTGCCGCACGGTACAGGAAAAGCGGTACGGGTGGTGGTTTTTGCGAAGGGGGAAAAAGTCCGCGAGGCCCAAGCTGCAGGAGCAGACTATGTGGGAGGAGAGGAACTGGTTAAAAAGATCAGCGAAGAGCGGTGGCTCGAATTTGATAGCGCAGTAGCTACCCCAGACATGATGAGCATGGTTGGTCGACTAGGGAAGATCCTTGGGCCGCGTGGCCTTATGCCCAACCCCAAGGTGGGAACCGTGACGCTTGAAGTAGGAAAAGCGGTGCAAGAACTTAAAGCGGGCAAAATAGAGTACCGAGTAGACAAAGCTGGGAACGTACATGCCCCCATTGGTAAAGCTTCCTTTGGTCCGCAAAAGCTTCTTGACAACGCCAATACATTGCTTGTCAGCCTCATGCGAGCTAAACCTCCAGCGGCCAAGGGAGCCTATCTTCTCGGTGTGACTATGACAACTACAATGGGACCAGGGGTAAAAATAGACCCAGCCTCAGTGCAGCGCTTGGGGGGATAGGGGAGGAGCTGGTGAACCGCCAAGAAAAAGTGGCGAACGTGGCTGACTTACACGACTGCCTGACTACGGCTGGCGCCGCACTGCTGACCGAGTATCAGGGATTTACTGTGGCAGACCTGAATCGCTTGCGTCGCGAGCTGCGCGAGGTAAACGGTGAGTACCGGGTAGCCAAAAACCGGTTGCTCCGCCTTGCTATTGTAGATACCCAATTCGTTCCGCTTGTTGAGCTACTTCAGGGGCAGAATGGTTTGGTGCTGGGTTATGGTGATCCAGTGGCCTTAGTCAAAGTGGTTACTCGTTACGCCCGTGAAAAGGAAAAGCTTGTAATTAAAGGCGGGGTGGCCGAGGGCAGCTTTATCCCACCGGAGGAGCTGGAGGAGGTTGCTCGTATACCGAGTAGAGAGGCCCTTATCGCCCAACTGCTTGGGTTGATTCAAGCACCGGCCACACAGCTGCTCCGCACCATCCAGGAACCGGGAGCAGGGCTTGTCCGGCTGCTTGCGGCTATACGCAAAAATGAAGAGGTACTATGAGGACGCAAGTTCTCATGGTGAGGAGGGAGAAATATGTCTGAAGTAACGCGAGATCAGGTGAAAGACTATATCAAGCAGATGAGCCTTATAGATGCTGCAGCATTGGTGAAGGACCTCGAGCAGGAGCTGGGGGTGAGTGCCGCGGCTCCCATGGTAGTCTCAGGAGGGTCAGCGGCGGAGGCTGCTCCGGCGGCTGTAGTGGAAAAGGAAGAATTCGATGTTGTCCTCAGCGGTTCCGGAGAGAAGAAGATTCAGGTGATCAAGGTAGTGCGCGAGCTGACGGGTCTGGGGCTCAAAGAATCCAAGGATCTTGTTGATAGCGTTCCTCAACCAGTCAAGGAAGGAGTGAGCAAGGGTGAAGCAGAAGAGGTCAAGAAAAAATTCGAGGAAGTAGGAGCGACGGTGGAGTTAAGATAAACGGATAGAGATCTTTGGGTCATGAACACGGGAAAAAAGCAGTAGGGAGTAGATATGACCATGCAGCTTGCCGACAATTTTCGCTTTCGTAGCTCCTTTGGACATATCAAAAATATTATCGATATTCCTCATTTGCTCGATATCCAGAGGCGTTCATATGCAGAGTTTTTACAGAGTTCGGTGTTGCCAGAGGAGCGCCGGGATCATGGTTTGCAAGGGGTCTTTAGGTCGGTCTTTCCTGTCAAGAGCTTTGATGAGACCGCCTCGCTTGAATTTGTCAGCTACAGCCAGAGTGAACCTAAGTATAGCGTGGAAGAATGTCACCAGCGGGGGATGACCTATGCCGCTCCTCTCAAGGTGACGATTCAGCTTGTGCTGTGGGACGTTGACCCGCGCACCAGCGTTCGCTCCATTAGGAATGTCAAGGAACAAGAAGTCTACTTTGGTGAGGTGCCGCTTATGACTTCCAACGGTACCTTCATGATCAACGGTACCGAGCGGGTAGTCGTCAGCCAGCTTCATCGCTCGCCTGGAGTCTTTTTTGACCACGACAAAGGTAAGACTCATGCTAGCGGCAAGCTTCTATACTCGGCCCGTATTATTCCTTATCGAGGATCATGGATCGACTTCGAGTTTGACACCAAAGACATACTCTTTGTGCGCATTGATCGGCGGCGTAAATTCCATGCCACAGTGCTCTTGCGTGCTTTAGGGATGAGAACTGAAGATATCCTCAGCTACTTTTATAAAAAGGACACCATAGTGTTTGAGGACAGGCGGGCTGTGAAGGTGTTTAAGCCCGACCAGCTTGTTGGCGTGCGTGTTACCCGTGATGTGTACCACCCACAAACACATGACCTGATTGTCAAAGAAGGACGCAAGTTTACCCGGGCAGTTATTAAGCAGATAGAGACGGCCGAGATCAAATACATTCCGGTGGAGGAAAAAGGGGAAGTGGTTGGGCGTGTGGTAGTACATGACATTGTCGACCCCCAGACCAAAGAGGTACTGATAGAGTGCAATCAGGAGATCTCGCAGCAGAAGCTCGAGCTCCTGCGGGAGAGGGAAATCCGTGAGGTTGAGGTGCTCTTTATCGACGATGCTCATATTGATTCTTCCCTGCGTAATACCCTCTTACAGGATAAGGTTGCCTCGCCAGCGGAGGCAGTTCTGGAGATCTATCGTCGGCTACGCCCGGGAGACCCGCCTACGAGTGAAGCTGCCACTACCTTCTTCCATAACCTTTTCTTTAATCCCGATCGTTACGACCTCTCTCGGGTGGGGCGGCTGAAGCTTAACCACAAGGTCCGCCTAAGTGCTCCAATTGATCAGGGCACGCTCAGGCGTGAGGATATTCTGGAGGTGGTCCGCTATCTTAGTGAGCTTAAAAACGGCAACGGTAGGACTGACGACATTGATCATCTGGGCAACCGCCGGGTGCGAGCGGTGGGGGAGCTGGTGGAAAACCAGTTCCGTATTGGGCTTGTGCGTATGGAGCGGGCGGTAAAGGAGCGTATGAGCCTGCAGGATGTTGAAACGCTTATGCCCCAGGAGTTGATCAACTACAAGCCGGTCTCAGCCGCCCTTAAAGAGTTCTTTGGTTCAAGCCAGCTTTCTCAGTTTATGGATCAAATCAACCCTCTCTCCGAGGTAACACACAAACGGCGGCTGTCAGCACTAGGACCGGGAGGTCTCACCCGTGAACGGGCTGGGTTTGAGGTACGCGATGTCCACCCTACTCACTACGGGAGAGTGTGTCCAATCGAGACTCCGGAAGGGCCTAATATCGGCCTGATTTCTAGTCTCTCTACCTATGCCCGAGTCAACGAGTTTGGTTTTGTCGAAACTCCTTATCGGGAGGTAGAAAATGGCCGGATAACCGATCAGGTACGGTTTCTTTCTGCTCTGGAAGAAGAGTCTCTTACTATTGCCCAAGCCAACGCACCAATGGATGCCCGCAGCTATTTGGCGAGCGATCTCATCTCTGCGCGTATTGGTGGAGATTTTGTTATGGTTGCTCCAGAGCAGGTGCAACTAATGGACGTTTCCCCTGCTCAGCTAGTGAGTGTGGCGGCTGCGCTCATTCCCTTCCTTGAGCATGATGATGCTAATCGTGCTCTCATGGGCTCAAACATGCAGAGGCAGGCGGTCCCGCTTTTACGTACCGAGGCTGCTTTGGTGGGCACGGGTATGGAGCGGATCGTGGCGCGAGACTCCGGGGTGACCGTAGTTGCTAAGCGTGGGGGGGTGGTAGAAAGTGTGGATGCCACCCGTATCGTGCTTAAGGCAAATGAGAGCACTAAAGCTGGAGACACCGGGGTGGATATCTACAACCTAGTAAAGTACCAGCGCTCAAACCAGAATACCTGCGTTAACCAGCGTCCTATTGTAAGAGTAGAGGATTGGATCAAGGCCGGCGATGTGATTGCTGACGGTCCGGCTACAGAAATGGGGGAGCTAGCTCTTGGCTGTAACGTACTTGTGGCGTTCATGCCCTGGGGCGGATACAACTTTGAAGACTCGATCCTGGTCAGTGAGCGTCTAGTTAAAGAGGACATTTTCACTTCAGTACACATCGAGGAGTTTGAATGCGTGTCGCGCGACACCAAGCTTGGGCCTGAGGAAATCACCCAGGACATTCCCAATGTGGGCGAAGAAGCTTTAAAGGACCTCGACGAGAGTGGGATCATTCGCATTGGTGCTGAGGTGCGGCCAGGAGACATTCTGGTTGGGAAGATTACGCCTAAAGGAGAGCGGCAGCTCTCTCATGAGGAGAAACTCCTGCGGGCAATTTTTGGTGAGAAAGCCGGGGAGGTGCGTGATACTTCTTTACGGGTACCTCCAGGAGTGGAAGGAACAGTTATCAATGTGCGAGTCTTTTCTCGCAAAGGAATCTCTAAAGACGAGCGTAGCCAGACGATTGAGGACGAGGAGACCGGACGGTTGCGCAAGGACCAGGAAGAAGAAATCCGTATCATTCAGGAGAGCACCCTGGGCAAAATAAAAAAGTTACTTGTGGGCAAGACCGCGACGATACGCTTGGCTGATGAGGAACGGCGGATACTCCTGCCTAAGGAGGAAGAGATTACCGCTGAGGTGCTTGATAAGATTCCTCCGAAGTATTGGGAGGAGATCCAGGTTGGAAATGAGGCGGTAGAAGAGGAACTATCCCGGATTGTTGCGGCTATGCAAGACCAGGTTGAGGCGCTCTTAGCTCTCTTCCAAGAAAAGATTGAGAAGCTCAAAGGTGGAGATGAACTCCCTCCCGGCATTATTCGGATGGTTAAAGTATTTGTTGCTATCCGGCGCAAGCTACAGGTCGGAGATAAAATGGCGGGTCGACATGGTAACAAAGGGGTGCTCTCTCGTATCCTTCCTGAGGAGGATATGCCGTACTTGGCTGACGGTACGCCTGTGGACATTGTGCTCAATCCTTTAGGAGTGCCCTCACGGATGAATGTGGGGCAAGTTCTAGAGACCCACTTAGGCTGGGCGGTGCGGATGTTGGGAGAACAGCTTGCTGCTGAGGCTGAGACCGATGGCAGTGCAACTATAGAGAGCCTATGTCGCCGGATCAAGGATCTATACGGTACCCGAGAGATAGGAGGAATCATTGATGACCTTAAAGGGGATGACCTCAAACGAATAGCTCAGCGTGCTCGACGAGGGTTACACGTGGCTTCGCCCGTGTTCGATGGGGCCCCTGAAGAAGAGATTTATTCTCTGCTGAAAAAAGCCGACCTATCGGTCACGGGTCAGACCACGCTCTACGATGGACGCAGCGGTGAGCCGTTTGGTCAGCCAGTAACCGTGGGGGTGATGTACATGATGAAGCTCCACCACTTGGTAGAGGACAAAATTCATGCTCGCTCCACTGGTCCCTACTCGCTTGTTACCCAGCAGCCATTGGGCGGTAAGGCCCAGTTTGGCGGTCAGCGGCTAGGAGAAATGGAGGTGTGGGCACTGGAAGCGTACGGTTCGGCTTACAACCTGCAGGAGACGTTGACGGTCAAGTCGGACGATGTGGCCGGTCGTACCCGTATGTACGAAGCCATTGTCAAGGGAGAGAATGTCTTGGAGCCAGGTCTGCCGGAGTCGTTTAACGTGATGGTTAAAGAGCTCCAGAGTTTAGCCCTGAATGTTGAGCTTCTCGAAGAGAAGCCATAAGCCAGACGGAGGAGAACGTTATGGACGATTTTCTCAGCCTTTTCGAGCGCCCCAAAGACCCTGTGCACTTCCGTGCCATTCGTGTCTCGCTTGCCTCCCCGGAGATGACCCGGGCGTGGTCGCACGGTGAGGTAAAAAAGCCGGAGACGATCAATTACCGCACCTTTAAACCGGAGCGGGACGGACTCTTTTGTGCCAAGATCTTTGGCCCAACCAAAGACTATGAGTGTAACTGTGGCAAGTACAAGCGGATGCGTCACCGGGGGGTGGTGTGTGAAAAGTGTGGAGTGGAAGTAATCCCTTCCAAGGTGCGCCGCGAACGTATGGGGCACATTGATCTGGCTAGTCCGGTGGCTCACATCTGGTTTCTCAAAAGTCTTCCCTCACGTATTGGCACGCTCTTAGACATGACGCTTAAGGAACTGGAACGGGTTCTTTACTTTGAGTCTTATGTGGTCATCGACTCAGGACAGACACCGTTGCAGCAAAAAGAACTCCTGAGTGAGTCTCGTTATCGTAAGGCATTAGAAGAATACGGATCGAGCAACTTTAAGGCGGAGATGGGGGCTGAAGCAATCCGTCGACTGCTCCAGGATCTTGATCTGGAAAAGCTTGCTGAAGAGTTGCGTACAGAGATGATGGGGACTGCGAGCGAGGCGCGGCGCAAAAAGATTGCTAAAAGGCTCAATGTGATTAACGCGTTTCGCACCTCGGGTAACCGTCCTGAGTGGATGATTTTGGAAGCTATTCCGGTCATCCCTCCGGACCTACGTCCTCTGGTACCGCTTGATGGCGGGCGCTTTGTTACCTCTGACCTAAACGACCTTTACCGTCGAGTCATCAACCGTAACAACCGCTTAAAGCGCCTTATTGAGCTCTCCGCCCCAGATCTGATCATTCGCAATGAAAAACGTATGTTGCAGGAAGCAGTGGATGCATTATTCGATAACGGCCGGCGGGGCCGCCCTATTACTGGACCCAACAAAAGACCACTGAAATCTCTCTCGGATATGCTCAAAGGCAAAGGCGGACGTTTTCGGCAGAACCTCCTGGGCAAGCGAGTAGACTATTCGGGCCGTTCGGTCATTGTGATCGGTCCGGAACTGCGTCTACACCAGTGTGGACTGCCCAAACAAATGGCGCTGGAGCTGTTTAAGCCCTTCATTTATAACAAGCTCGAGGAGCGTGGCTATGTGACTACAATCAAGAGCGCCAAAAAAATGGTGGAAAAGGAGAGGCCCGAGGTATGGGACATTCTGGATGAAGTAATCAAAGAGCACCCGATACTTCTCAATCGTGCCCCTACTCTTCACCGTCTAGGTATCCAGGCGTTCGAGCCTATCCTCATCGAGGGCAAGGCGATCCAACTTCACCCCCTGGTATGCGCAGCTTTTAACGCCGACTTTGACGGAGACCAGATGGCGGTGCACATCCCGCTTTCGGTCGAGGCACAGGTCGAGGCCCGGGTGTTGATGATGTCGACGAACAATATCCTATCTCCGGCCAACGGTAGGTCGATTATTGGCCCTACCCAAGACATTGTACTTGGTCTCTACTACTTGACTAAGGAACGGGCCGGTGCTCAAGGCGAGGGAAAGCTTTTCAGTGGTCCCCAGGAGGTGCGCATTGCCTATGACCAGAGTGAGGTCCATCTGCAAGCTCAGATCCGGGTACGGGTGGATGGCAAACTGGTGGACACTACCGTGGGACGGGTCCTCTTCTACGAAATTGTACCTCACGAGATTCCCTTCACCGATGTTAACAAAGCGATGAAGAAAAAAGAGCTGGGGACGCTGATCGACCTTGCTTACCGCCATTCGGGCAATAAAGCCACAGTGATCTTCGCCGACAAATTGAAGGATCTTGGGTTTGAATATGCCACCAAGGCGGGTGTGTCCATTAGCATTCAAGACATGGTTGTTCCCCAGGCCAAGGGTGCCTTGCTAAAAGAGGTTCAGGGGGCGGTGCGAGAGATTGAGGAGCAGTATTCCAGAGGGCTTATCACCGATGGCGAGCGCTACAACAAGGTAGTGGACAAGTGGGCGGAAATGACCGATGAAATTGCTAACGAAATGTTTAACGGCCTGCGTGCGAGCAAGGATGGTTTCAATCCTATCTATATGATGGCAGACTCCGGCGCCCGAGGCAGTGCCCAGCAGATCCGTCAGCTCGCCGGTATGCGAGGGCTCATGGCCAAGCCTTCGGGCGAGATTATTGAAACGCCTGTTACTGCCAACTTTCGTGAGGGGCTCACCGTGCTCCAGTATTTTATTTCCACTCACGGTGCGCGCAAGGGGTTGGCAGACACAGCACTCAAAACCGCTAACTCTGGCTATCTTACCCGTCGCCTCGTCGATGTTGCCCAGGATTCGATCATTAGCGAGGTGGACTGTGGCACCCTTGACGGTATCGAGATAACTCCACTCGTGGAAGGAGGAGAGATCATCGAAGGATTGGGGGATCGGGTGCTCGGGCGAGTGGCGTTGGAGGAAATACAGGATCCCTTTACTCACGAGGTGATCACGTCGGCAAACGAGGAGATCGATGAGGAGAAGGTCAAACTCATTGAGGATGCGGGGTTAGAGCGGGTTAGGGTTCGTTCGGTTCTTACCTGCCAGGCGCGCCGAGGAGTATGTGCACAGTGCTATGGTCGTGATCTTGCCCGTGGTCACATAGTCAATATCGGGGAGGCGATTGGTATTATTGCCGCCCAATCGATCGGTGAGCCCGGCACCCAGCTTACCATGCGCACCTTCCACATTGGTGGTACGGCTAGCCGGCGGGCAGAACAGACCACTCTGGAGGCGCGTAACGATGGCATCCTAAAGTTTATCAATCTCCAAACTGTGGTAGACCGTGAAGGGGATTTGACGGTGATGAACCGTAATGGAGAGATAGCGGTTGTCGAGATGGTCAAAAGTGACAAGAGTTCCCAGACCGCGGAGCGCGAGCGCGAGCGCTATCCTATCGTCTATGGAGCAAAATTAAAGAAGAAAGACAGCGCCAAGGTTAGGGCTGGAGATCTTCTCGCCGAATGGGATCCCTACACTAATCCGATCCTCACCGAAGTAGCGGGAGTCATTAAATTTGGTGATGTTGATGCGAGAACAATGCAGGAAAAGGTGGATGAACGTACTGGGCTTTCTACTAGAATCATCAGCGAGTACAGTGATTCTAGCGTGAGGCCCCGCATATCGGTGAAAGACGATGAGGGGAAAACGGCTAGGCTTCCGAACAGGGCCGAGGCTCGCTATCTACTTCCGGTCGGTGCGCACATTAACGTGGTGGAGGGGCAGAGGATGGCAGCTGGAGATGTGGTGGCTAAGATTCCACGAGAGACGACCAAGACCAAGGATATTACCGGTGGGCTGCCCCGTGTGGCCGAACTCTTTGAGGCACGTAAGCCCAAGGAGTTTGCTGTGGTCAGCGAGATCGATGGGGAAGTGTCACTGGGCAAAGACACTAAAGGCAAACGTAAGGTGGTGGTGACACCAGAGATCGAGGCTAAGCTGCGGCCAGATCTGGCCAAGGAGTACCTTATCTCTCGGGGCAAATATATCAGTGTGCGTGAAGGAGACCGGGTACGGGCTGGAGAGCCGCTTATGGATGGCTCTTCCAACCCTCATGACATCTTGAACGTGCTCGGGGAGAAAGAGCTTGCTAAATACCTAGTGGATGCTATCCAGGAGATCTATCGTCTTCAGGGGGTGCGTATCCACGACAAGCATATTGAAGTCATTGTGCGGCAGATGCTACGGCGAGTGCGGGTAACCGATGTGGGAGGTACAGACTTCCTTGCTGGCGAACAAGTGGAGAAGTGGCGGTTTCAGGAGGAGAACGCGAAAATCCTTGACCAGGGGGGGATGCCGGCAAAGGCCGAGCCTCTACTCATGGGCATTACCAAAGCGAGTCTGTCAACGGATAGCTTTATTTCAGCCGCATCTTTTCAGGAGACGACTAAGGTGCTTACTGAGGCGGCGATCCACGGCCGGGTCGATAATCTGTTGGGTCTTAAAGAGAACGTGATTATGGGTCGGCTTATTCCTGCAGGCACCGGCGTGGCTCGTTATGGGCGTATGGAAATGCGTACTGAGGAAATCAAGGGTGAAGAGCAGGAAGAAGAGATGGCCCAAGCGGTGGGAGATGTAGGGTGAGACAGGGTCAGAGAGAAGATTCTTACCGCTTTTCATTCTCTGTCTGAAGGAGGAGTATGCCAACCATTCAACAGTTGATCCGACATGGCAGAACAAGGCAGAAAGCAAAGCTGGTTGCGCCGGCGCTGCAGGCGTGTCCACAAAAACGTGGGGTATGTACTCGGGTGTATACCACTACCCCCAAAAAGCCTAACTCCGCGTTGCGTAAGGTAGCCCGGGTGCGGCTTACCAATGGTATGGAAGTGACCGCGTATATTCCTGGTGTCGGTCATAACTTGCAGGAGCACTCGGTTGTGCTCATCCGCGGCGGTCGGGTGAAGGACTTGCCCGGGGTACGCTATCATATTGTGCGTGGCACGCTCGATTCTATGGGTGTACAGGAACGTAAGCGGGGACGATCCAAATATGGTACTAAACGACCTCAATAACCGCAGTGTTTTGTAGGGAGACAGTTATGCCGCGTAAAGGTCCAGCCATGCGACGAGAGGTTACTCCTGATCCCAAATATCATGATCTCACTGTTGCTAAATTTATCAGTGTGATAATGTGGGACGGAAAAAAAAGTGTAGCAGAGCGAATTTTTTACCGGGCCATGGCTTCTATGGAGCAGCGTATCGGTGAGGATCCTCTGACTCTCTTCCGCCGAGCTTTAGATAACACCAGGCCGATGCTTGAGGTACGTTCCCGTCGGGTAGGAGGAGCAACGTACCAGGTACCGATAGAGGTACGCCCAGCTCGCCGCTCTTCTTTGGCGATGCGTTGGATCGTCCAATCTGCCCGCCGACGGCCAGAAAAAAGCATGGAGGAGAAGCTTGCTGCTGAGCTGTTTGAAGCCACGCAGAATCGGGGGGGTGCCGTAAAAAAGCGTGAGGATACCCACCGTATGGCTGAGGCGAATAAAGCTTTCGCCCACTATCGCTGGTAAGAAGAAAGTACCTGCCTATGACCCGCCTTGTCTCCTTGGCTCAGACCCGTAACCTCGGCATCATGGCCCACATCGATGCTGGCAAAACCACCGCTACAGAGCGGATTCTTTATTACACCGGGATCACCTACAAGATTGGCGAGGTGGATGAGGGCACTGCTACCATGGACTGGATGGTCCAGGAGCAGGAACGGGGGATCACTATTACTTCGGCAGCAACGACCTGCTTTTGGCGTGACCACCGTGTTAATATTATTGATACCCCCGGGCATGTGGATTTCACTATTGAAGTAGAGCGTAGCCTACGGATCTTAGACGGTGTAATCACTCTGTTCTGCGCTGTGGGAGGAGTAGAGCCTCAGTCAGAGACCGTGTGGCGACAGGCAGACAAGTATCGGGTGCCACGGCTAGCGTTTGTTAACAAGATGGATCGCACGGGGGCTGATTTCTATCGTGTAATAAAAATGATTGAAGAGCGCCTACACGCCCGGGCTGTGCCGGTGCAGCTTCCCATTGGAGCCGAGGAACGATTTGTTGGCGTGGTGGATCTAGTGAGCCTGCGGGCCTTGGTGTGGGACGAAGAAACTTTGGGAGCCCGCTATCATGAAGAGGAGGTTCCCGAGGATCTTCAGGTGTTGGCGCGTGAGTACCGCGAGAAGCTAGTCGAAGCCGTGGCCGAAGTTGATGACACCCTGCTGGAACGATACCTCGACGGGCAGGAGCTTAATGCCGTGGAGCTGCGCCGAGCCATCCGTGTGGCCATGCTACGGTTCAGGATTGTGCCGGTGTTTTGTGGTGCAGCCTTCCGTAGCAAAGGAATTCAGCCTCTACTTGACGGTGTAGTGGACTACTTACCCTCTCCTCTGGATATACCCGCGGTACAAGGGATCAACCCCCATGGACGTCAGGAGGAGAAGCGGTTAGCTGATGACCAAGCGCCGTTTGCCGCGCTTGCATTCAAGATTATGAATGACCCTTTTGTTGGTACGCTTACCTATATTCGTGTCTATTCTGGGGTGGCGACCTCAGGGGCAACAGTGTACAATGCCACTAAGGAACGCAAAGAGCGCCTCGGTCGTCTGCTTAAGATGCACGCCAATAAGCGAGAAGAGGTCAAGGCCGTTTATGCTGGAGATATTGTTGCCGTAGTGGGGCTCAAAAATACTACCACTGGGGACACACTCTGTGACGGGCGTCATCCGATTGTCCTGGAGGCGATTGAGTTCCCTGAGCCGGTCATCTCGGTGGCGGTCGAGCCCAAGACCAGGGCTGACCAGGAAAAGTTGGGGATTTCTCTGCAAAAGTTGGCAGCTGAGGATCCTTCTTTCCGTGTGCACACGGACCGTGAGACTGGGCAGACTATTGTCTCCGGTATGGGTGAGTTGCACCTGGAGATTATTGTCGATCGGCTGCTGCGCGAGTTTAACGTTGGTGCTAACGTAGGCAAACCCCGGGTTGCGTATCGAGAGACAATCTGCGGAAGTGTTGAGGCTGAGGGAAAGTTTGTTCGTCAGACTGGTGGCCGGGGACAGTATGGGCATGTATGGCTGAGGGTGGAACCGCTGCCTATGGGAAAAGGGTTTGAATTTGTTGATGCTACCAAGGGGGGGGTGATTCCACGCGAGTTCATTCCCAATGTAGAGAAGGGAGCACAGGAGGCGTCGGAAGTAGGTGTGCTCGCCGGCTATCCTATGGTCGATATCCAGGTTACCCTGCTTGACGGATCCTACCATGAGGTAGATTCCTCGGAGATCGCTTTTAAGATTGCCGCCTCACAGGCCTTTAAAAAGGCAGCGGTCAAGGCTAAGCCGGTGATGCTCGAACCAGTCATGGCGGTGGAAGTGGTACTCCAGGAGGAGTTTATGGGCGAGGTAATCGGTGATCTAAGTGGACGCCGGGGAAAGATTCTAGGCATTGAGAGTCGTGGCGCGACACGGGTGATCTCTGCGCAGGTACCCCTGGCAGAGATGTTTGGCTACGCTACCGATCTCCGCTCCCTTACCCAAGGACGGGCAGTGCACACCATGCAGTTTTCCCACTACGAGCACGTGCCGACAGCTGTATCAGAGGAGATGGCCACCCGGGTGACAGGCCTATAGAAGCAATAATGGGGAAGGAGTGTTAGAGATGGCGAAGGCGAAGTTTGAGCGGACAAAGCCGCATGTAAACATAGGGACAATAGGGCACGTAGACCATGGCAAGACGACGCTGACAGCGGCCATTACCAAGGTATTGGCGGCGCAAAAGCGGGCGCAGTTCGTGGCGTATGATCAGATAGATAAGGCGCCGGAGGAGCGGGAGCGGGGACTAACGATCAATATTGCGCATGTGGAGTATGAGACAGCGAATCGCCACTACGCCCACGTAGATTGTCCGGGGCATGCGGACTATGTCAAGAACATGATCACGGGGGCGGCGCAGATGGATGGGGCGATCTTGGTGGTGGCGGCCAACGACGGGCCCATGCCACAGACTAGAGAGCATATATTATTAGCACGGCAGGTCAATGTACCGTCGATGGTAGTATTTTTGAACAAGGTAGATATGATGGAGGATGCGGAGTTACTGGATTTGGTAGAGTTAGAGGTGAGGGAGTTACTCTCGAAGTATGAGTTTCCTGGGGAAGAAATCCCGATTATACGGGGCAGTGCGTTGAAGGCGTTGGCAGGAGAAGGAGGAGAGGAAGGGGAAGAAGCGATTACGAAGCTTTTGGCGGCGGTAGATGACTACATACCGCAGCCGCAGCGGGAGGTAGACAAGCCCTTTTTGATGCCAGTGGAGGATGTGTTCACGATCTCGGGTCGGGGGACAGTGGTGACGGGGAGAGTAGATCGGGGGCAAGTAAAGGTAGGGGATGAGGTAGAAGTGGTGGGGGTGAGGTCCACGCACAAGACGGTGGTGACGGGAGTGGAGATGTTTCGCAAGGTGCTGGATTCAGGGATAGCAGGAGACAATGTGGGGTGTTTGCTTAGGGGAGTGAAGCGAGATGAGGTAGAGCGAGGGCAGGTGTTAGCGCGGCCGGGTAGCATAACGCCGCATACGCGGTATGAGGCGGAGGTCTATGTATTGACCAAGGAGGAGGGGGGGAGACACACGCCGTTTTTCCAGGGATACCGACCTCAGTGTTATTTTCGCACCACAGATGTGACAGGGGCAGTGTCGTTGGCGGAGGGGACAGAGATGGTGATGCCAGGGGACAATGTGAGGATGGAGGTAGGGTTACTGACGCCGATAGCGATGGAGGAGGGGGGACGCTTTGCCATACGGGAAGGTGGACGTACAGTGGGAGCTGGGATTGTGACCAAAATCTTGGCATGACTTTAATAATATTGAGAGGTACGCTTGTGTTGGCGGCGATAGTTTGCTAGTAGTATTCTCTACGGTTTCCTCTTCAGCTTAACCGCCTAATTTTCCAGAAGCTAACTGAAAGTTTATGAACGAAAAGGTCCGTATTCGCCTAAAGGCGTATGACCACCGTATTCTCGACCAGTCAGTGAAAGAGATTGTTGAAACGGTCAAGCGCACTGGCGGGCGGGTCGCTGGACCCATCCCGCTACCCACACGGATTGAACGGTTTACAGTAAATCGTTCCCCGCATGTAGACAAGAAGTCTCGTGAGCAGTTTGAAATCCGCACGCATAAACGTCTGCTCGACATCGTTGATCCTACCCAGCAAACCATCGATGCGCTAGGAAAGCTAGAGTTGGCAGCAGGGGTGGATGTGGAGATCAAGTTGCAGTAGGAGAGGCCATGGTCGGGCTGATCGGGAAAAAGCTAGGAATGACACAAATCTTTACCGCCGATGGTATATGTGTTCCAGTGACCGTCATTCAGACAGGTCCCTGTATGGTGGTGCAAAAGAAGACGCCTGAGAGAGATGGCTATGCGGCGGTGCAAATTGGGTTTGAAGAGAAAAAACCCCAGAAAGCTACAAAAGCAGAGCGAGGGCATTGTGCTCGGTCGGGTAAGGGACCTTTTGCGATTTTAAGGGAATTTGCTGGCCAGGAGTTCTTGAACTATGAGGTAGGGCAGGAAATTTCTACGGCTGCCCTTTTTCAGCTAGGTGACCTTGTCGATGTGACGGGAAGGACTAAGGGACGGGGATATACTGGAGTGGTCAAGCGGCATGGCATGAGGGGGTTCCCTGCAACCCATGGCACTCATGAGTATTTCCGTCATGGTGGTGCGATTGGCAACCGCTCCTTCCCCGGTCGTGTCTTCAAGGGAAAACATATGGCCGGGCACTATGGAGATAAGCGGACAACGGTGCAGTGCCTGCAGGTAATAGATGTGAGGTCAGAAGAGCATCTACTCCTGGTTAAAGGGGCAATCCCCGGGGCGCGGGGTGGGATCGTTCTCGTGCGTAAGACAGTAAAAGGATAACAAAGAATGGCAGAGAAGGCGTTATCCATATCCACTTTGCAGACTGTTACCGTGCAGATACCGATGTTCTCCCAAACTCGAGACCCTATGGGTGAAATAGAGCTTCCTGTCTCTATTTTTGCTGAACCTCTGCGGAAACACCTCCTCTATGAGGTGGTCAAGATGCAGCTGGCTAACCGTCGTGCGGGCACTGCTGCTACGAAGACCAAAGGGAAGGTCAGGGGTGGTGGGCGAAAGCCCTGGCGACAAAAAGGAACGGGTCGTGCTCGGGCTGGTAGCATCCGCTCTCCACTGTGGGTAGGTGGAGGAACGGTTTTTGGTCCTCAGCCACGTTCCTATGCCTACCGTCTGCCTAGACAGGCGCGGCAGACTGCGTTACGCTCTGCTCTTTCGCTTAAGCGACAAGAGGACCATCTTTTGGTAGTTGACAAGCTGGAATTGCCTGAGATCAAAACCAAGAAGGTAGTAGAACTACTTAGGCAGTTGGCGGTGGAAGAGAGCGTGCTCATTGTTATTCCCAATAAGGACGAGCATATCGAGCGAGCGGCCCGCAATCTTCCCCAAGTCAAGGTGCTGCGAGCAGAAGGGCTTAACGTTTATGATCTCCTGTGTTATCGCTATCTCCTCCTTACCCAGGAGACGGTGGCATGCTTAGCAGAGAGGCTGGCAGCATGAAAAAGAACATGTATGACGTTATTACCGGGCCGCTGATTACAGAGAAGGCAACCCTGGTGACAGAGCAGGGTAATCAGGTGATATTTCGGGTACGACCAGAGGCTAACAAGCATGAGATCAAGAGTGCAGTGGAAACACTCTTCAAAGTTCAGGTTACCAAGGTGCACACTATCAACTATCTTGGCAAGATCCGACGCGTGGGCCGCTTTCAGGGACGACGTCCATACTGGAAAAAGGCGTATGTAACCTTAGCCGAGGGTAACCGTATCGACTTCTTTGAGGGAGCCTGAATTCAATGGCGATTAAGCAGTACCGACCTACTTCAGCTGGGCGACGGTTTCAAAGTGTGGCTGGCTTCCAGGAGATTACTAAAAAGACACCGGAGCGCTCTTTGCTTCTACCTTTGCGTAAGACTGGTGGGCGTAACAGCTATGGTCGCATCACTAGTTATCAGCGTGGGGGTGGGCATAAGCGCCGCTATCGAGTCATGGATTTTCGCCGAGATAAGGATGGTATTGAGGCAAAGGTTGCGGCGATTGAGTACGATCCCAACCGCTCTGCATACATCGCTCTGCTTCACTATCGTGATGGAGAGAAAAGATATGTCCTGGCGCCCATGGGTTTAAATGTGGGGGATATGGTGCTGTCTGGAGAAGAGGCGGACATTAAGCCTGGGAACTGTCTACCCCTGCGGAATATTCCCGTAGGGACGCTCATCCACAACGTGGAACTTAAGATCGGCAAAGGTGGCCAGCTTGTCCGTAGCGCTGGTGCGGCGGCTCAATTAATGGCCAAAGAGGGGGACTATGTGTTCGTCAAGCTGCCTTCAGGAGAGGTCCGTCTTGTCCACCAGCGCTGTCGAGCCACAATTGGGCAGGTAGGGAACCTCGATCATGAGAATGTCTCTCTGGGCAAAGCAGGGCGCTCGCATTGGCTGGGGAGAAGGCCGCATGTCCGTGGGGTAGCAATGAACCCTGTAGATCATCCCATGGGTGGTGGAGAGGGACGGGGCAAGGGTAACCACCCCCAGAGTCCCTGGGGATCTCCGGCCAAGGGATATAAAACTAGGCGTAACGTGACTACGGATAAGTACATTATACAGAAGCGGAAGAAGTGAGAGGAGATAATGCCCCGGTCTGTCAAAAAAGGTCCCTTTATCGACGATCATTTACTGAGGAAGGTGCAGATACTTGTTCAGAGCGGAGAGAAAAAGGTGATCCGCACGTGGTCACGTCGCTCTACCATTCTTCCTGAGATGATTGGTTATACATTTGCCGTCCATAACGGTCGTAAGTTCGTCCCGGTTTATGTAACCGAAAACATGGTCGGGCACAAGCTTGGGGAGTTCTCTCCCACTCGGACCTTTTATAGTCACTCTGGTGACCGTAAGGGAGAAGTAAAAAAGGCCTCTCCCAGGACCTAGGAGGGAGTTAGATGGAAACGCGGGCTGTTACCCGTCAGGTGCAGATTTCCCCTCGCAAAGCAAGGTTGGTTGCCGACCTGATTCGGGGTAGGGAAGCAGAGGATGCCTTAAATATTTTGGCGTACACCCCTAAAAAGGCAGCTCGCCTCCTCATTAAGACCTTAGAGTCAGCTGTTGCCAATGCTGCGGACACACAGCATGTGGATGTGGATACCCTATATGTTAAGCGCGTGTATATTGATGGCGGGATGATGGCGAAGCGGTTTATCCCTCGGGCCCATGGCCGTGCTACCCGCGTACGCAAGCGGACGAGCCACTTCACTATTGTTGTCGATGAGCGAAGGTAATATGCTCAAGATTCCCTATGCTTCATCTTCCATGGGGAAGGAAAGGGGGTAGGATGGGCCAGAAGGTACATCCCCGGGGATTTCGCCTTGGTGTGATCGAGAACTGGGAATCAAGGTGGTATGCGGAGAAGGAGTATGCTTCTCTGCTTTATGAAGACATCCGTGTACGTGAGTTCATCAAGCAGAGACTCTACCATGCCGGAATATCCAAAATGGAGATCGAGCGAGCGGGTAACAAAGCTAAGATTAATATTTATACTGCCCGCCCAGGGATTGTGATCGGCAAAAAGGGAGCCGAGATTGAGAAACTTAAAACCGAGGTTATGCAGCTCAGTGACAAAGAAATCTACCTTAACATCCACGAAGTCCGTCGTCCTGATCTTGATGGTCAGTTGGTGGCAGAGAACGTAGCTTTGCAGCTTCAGCGGCGGGTGGCGTTTCGTAGGGCAATGAAGGAGAGTGTGGCTAGAGCTATTCGCATGGGTGCCCAAGGAGTCAAAGTGCACGTTGCTGGCCGTCTGGGAGGAGCCGAGATCGCCCGTTCTGAGTGGTATCGTGAGGGGCGGGTTCCCTTGCATACGTTGCGAGCCGATATCAGCTACGGTTTGGCCAAGGCTAAGACCACCTATGGGGTAATCGGCGTGAAAGCGTGGATCTTTCGCGGCGAAGTACTCACCAAAGAAGAGGAAGAGCAAAAGGCGGCGTTGGGTATCTAAGCAAAGTGTTGAGAGAGAGTGTGAGTGCTCATCTAAGGGAAGGTTATGCTTGCACCTAAGAAGGTAAAACACCGTAAACAACAGCGGGGACGGATGCGGGGGAATGCGCAGCGAGGTAGCACCCTAGCCTTTGGTGATTATGGTTTACAGGCTATCGGCCGTGGGTGGGTGACTGCCAGGGAGATCGAGGCGGCTCGTGTGGCGCTTACTCGTCATGTTAGACGTGGGGGACGGATATGGATACGGATATTTCCCGATAAGCCTGTTTCTAAGAAACCGGCTGAGACCCGTATGGGCAAAGGTAAGGGTGGGCCAGAGTTTTGGGTGGCAGTAATTAAACCTGGGCGGGTGCTGTTCGAGATGGAAGGGATCTCTCGGGGGGTGGCGGAGGAGGCTTTACGTCTGGCTGCACATAAGCTCTCGGTGCCTGCTCAGTTTCGGGAACGTCGGGGGAGTCTCTATGCGACCTAGGGAAATCCGGGAGTTTGGTCTGGAGGAACTGGCACAGAAAGAAGGCGAGTTGGTCGAGGAGCTTTTTCGCTTGAAGCTGCGCAAAGCCACCGGCCAGCTGGATAATCCCATGCGTATTCGAGCAGTACGGCATGATTTGGCGCGCATCAAAACAGTTCGGCGTGAACGAACCCTGCATGAGGAAGGGGAGTAATGATGCGGGGGAAAGGGAAAATATGGCAGGGTATGGTGATCAGTGACAAGATGGACAAAACAGTAGTGGTAAGGGTCGAACGCCTGGTACCACATCCAGTTTATAAGAAGTATGTTCGCAAGCATAAAAAGTATAAAGCGCACGATTCAGAAAACCGCTGCCGAGTTGGAGACAGTGTTACCATTGTAGAAACCCGTCCACTAAGCCGGGAGAAAAAGTGGCGGGTACAGGGCATTATCAGAAGGGCAACACCGGAGTAAGAGGAGGGGAATGTGGTGCAGGTAGAGTCAGTCCTGGATGTAGCCGACAATTCTGGCGCCCGTAAGGTAAGATGCATTCGGGTGCTTGGCGGCTCTGGAAGAAGGTATGCTTCCGTAGGGGATGAGATTGTAGTATCGGTCAGGGAGGCGATCCCCAACGCCAAGGTGAAGAGGGGAACCGTCATGCGGGCAGTGGTCGTGCGCACTGCCAAGGAGGTTGGGCGTCTAGACGGCTCGTATATTCGCTTTGATACCAACTCTGCCGTGCTCCTAGACAATCAGCGAGAACCCGTGGGTACCCGCATTTTTGGTCCGGTGGCCAGGGAGTTACGGGCTAGGGGTTTCACGAAAATTATTTCACTTGCTCCAGAGGTTTTATGAATGTTGGCTCGTATTAAGAAGAATGATACTGTAGTCGTGACTGGAGGCCGAGAGCGGGGAAAGACTGGTAAGGTGCTGCGTGTACTACCCCAGGAGCAGCGGGCGATAGTAGAGCGCCTTAAGATGGTTAAGCGGCATCTTAAACCCCGCGGCCCGCAGAGTCCGGGGGGTATTATGGAAAAAGAAGCACCGATTGCCCTTTCTATTCTCATGCCTCTATGCGAGCGGTGCAATGCCCCCGTACGGGTGAGCAGACGCTTGCTTGAGGATGGTCGTAAAGTGAGGATGTGCCGACGTTGTGGTGAGGTTTTTGATCACTAAGTTCTAACATTGCTTAGATATGGCTCGTTTAAAAGAGTTTTACCGTCAGCAGGTGATGCCCAATCTGGCGAAAGAGTTGGGATATGAAAATCCCCTCCGGATTCCTAGGCTAGAGAAAATTGTGCTTAATATGGGTTTGGGAGAGGCGCTACAAAATCCCAAGATCCTTGATTCGGGGGTAGAGGAGCTTGCTACTATTGCTGGGCAGCGCCCGGTGATAACCCGGGCACGTAAGTCCATTGCTAACTTTAAACTGCGCGAAGGGGTATCCATTGGTTGTATGGTAACGTTGCGTGGGGAGCGGATGTATGAGTTTCTTGATCGCTTGATAAGTGCAGCGCTGCCTCGCGTGCGGGATTTTAGTGGCATATCTGATCGTTCTTTTGACGGCCGGGGTAACTATTCGCTGGGAATTAGAGAACACGTGATATTTCCGGAGATTAATTTGGATAGAGTAGAGAGGGTTAAAGGTCTGACTATTTCCATCATTACCACTGCCCGTACAGATCCCGAGGGCAAGGCATTGCTGCGCGCCTTGGGGCTGCCTTTTCGGAGTTAGCAATGGCACGAACCTGTTTGAGAATCAAAGCCCAGCGCTCGCCTAAGTTTGTGGTGCGCCGATATAACCGCTGTCCGTTGTGTGGTCGCGCGCGCGCTTTTTTTCGGCGGTTTCAGATGTGTCGAATCTGTCTGCGAGAATTTGCTCTCAAGGGACAGATTCCTGGCTTGGTTAAGGCCAGCTGGTGAGGAAATCAGAGCTATGATGACCGATCCTATTGCCGATCTTCTCACCCGAATACGCAATACCCTCCATGCCCGCAAAGAGCGCGTAGAGGCCCCTCACTCACATCTCAAAGAGCGGGTGGTGGAAATAATGAGGGCCGAGGGGTTGCTAAGGGAATATACAGTGGCGGAAGTGGCTGGGCATAAGATCCTACGCATTTGGTTGAAATACGATGAAGTGGGCCAGCCTGTCATTAGAGGACTAAGGCGAGTGAGTAAGCCTGGCCTGCGAATATATACCGATGTGCAGAGAATTCCACAGGTACAGCGAGGTTTGGGCATTAGTATTCTATCGACCTCCCGTGGGGTGTTAGTAGATCGGGATGCGCGCCAGCAGCGGGTGGGAGGAGAAGTGATGTGTGCGGTGTGGTAAAAAGGCAGTTAAGAATTCAGGGTTATAAAGTTAAGAATTGGAGATTATTCATTTTCAACTCTTCATTCTTCACTCTTCACTCTTAAGGCGGACGATAAAGTTATGTCACGGATTGGCAAGCTGCCGATATCTCTTCCAGAGAAAGTGGTCCTCACTCAGACAGGGGGAGCTTTGAGGGTACGGGGACCTAAGGGAATGCTCGACCTTAAGATTGACCCTGTCGTTGGGGTGCAAGTTACTGACGGCAATGTGATTGTACAGCGTTGTGATGACTCCCTTCGTGCTAGAGCAATGCATGGGCTTACCCGTAAGCTTATCGCCAACCTGGTGGAAGGGGTGAGTCAAGGTTTGTCTCGGACATTAGAAATTGCCGGGGTAGGCTACCGGGCAGAGGCGAAGGATAATGCCCTCCATCTAAGCTTAGGCTTTCCTCGCCCCATTGTATTCCAGCTCCCGCCAGGAATTGAGGCACGGGTGGACCGACAGACTGTGATTACCCTAGAAGGAATAGACAAACAGCTCCTTGGCGAAACCGCGGCTGCTATCCGTCGATTACGGCCACCTGAGCCGTACAAAGGGAAAGGGATTCGCTATAGTCGGGAAGTCGTTCGCAGAAAGGCAGGGAAGACTGCCGGGTCACGGTGAGCAAAATATGGCTTTAGATAATCGACGTGCACAAGGTCGCAGGGTACGGCGGGCTCGCATACGCAGACAGCTTCGTGGTACAGATGCTCGCCCACGCCTCTGTGTATTCAGAAGTGAGAAGCATATATACGCCCAGATTATCTCCGATGATAGCGGTCAAACTCTGACTGCTGCCTCCACACTTTCTTCAGAGCTACGGGACATGCTGTCCAAAACGGCAACGTTGGAGGCAGCAAAACAGGTGGGGGTCCTGGTTGCTAGCAAGTCTCAGGAAAGGGGGATCGCACAGGTGGTCTTTGACCGTAATGGCTTTCCCTATCTCGGTCGCGTGAGAGCACTGGCCGAGGCAGCCCGAGAGGGAGGGCTAAAATTCTAGGGGGGTGATTGGTGGCCAGTATATCGCTTGAACGAATCAATCCTGAGGGTTTGGAGCTTAAGGAAAAGGTGGTCCACATCAGCCGCGTTAGCAAGGTGGTTAAGGGAGGAAGACGGTTTAGTTTTAGTGCAGTTGTAGTGGTGGGAGACGAGAATGGACATGTTGGCTTTGGGCTGGGAAAGGCACACGAAGTGCCTGAGGCCATTCGCAAGGGAATTCAACATGCCAAGAAGTCGCTTATGACGGTTCCACTAATCGAGGAGACTATTCCATATGAAGTAGTGGGTAGATACGGGGCTGGTAGGGTCCTACTCAAACCTGCTTCCCAAGGTACAGGAATGATCGCCGGTGGCGGAGTGCGGGCCGTGGTAGAACTAGCTGGTATTCGCAACGTGCTCACCAAGTGTCTCGGCTCTACTAATCCCCATAACGCGGTGCGGGCCTCACTTGAGGCGCTTAAACAGCTCCATCTACCCGATCGTGCTGTGGCACTGCAAGAAAGGACATAAGAGAAAGGCTAGGATGAAAAATGGTAGGAGGGTCTCTTCGCATTGTGCTTAAGCGCAGCCGTATTGGTTGCACCCGCCGTCAGCGTGAGACGCTGCGAGGACTGGGGCTTACGCGGCGGGGTAGTACTGTGATCCGCCAGGACTCGCCTGCAGTGCGCGGGATGATTGCCAAGATTCTTCATCTCATCGAGGTACAGGAACATGGATCTAGGCCGGCTTAGCCCTGCCCCGGGGGCGGTGAAAAAGCAAAAACGCGTAGGACGTGGACCTGGTTCTGGTCATGGGAAGACTGCAGGTAAAGGGCACAAGGGGAAGCTTTCCCGTTCTGGCGGAAACGTACCGCCAGGATACGAGGGTGGACAGATGCCTCTGACTAGGAGGCTCCCCAAGCGGGGATTTCGTAACCCCTTTCGCATCGAATATACGGTAGTGAACCTGGCACGTTTGGAGTCCTTTCCTGCTGGGGCCACGGTTGACCTCGGTGCGCTCCGTGCTGCTGGAATGGTGAAGGGTAGAGTAGGACGAGTCAAGGTGTTGGCCGAAGGAGGGCTGACTAAGCCGCTTGTTGTTAGGGCGCACGCCTTTAGTCAGCAGGCCAGGGAGAAGATTATGGCTCTTGGCGGTAGCGCTGAGGTGATATAGTCTAGGATCCAAGCCAAGCGGCAATCTCTAGGCTTACCCTGCAGCTACGCACCAACAACTGAGATCCGACCTATGTTTTCAGGGTTTCAAAACGTTCCCAAGATTCCCGAACTTCGCCGTCGTCTGCTGTTTACCTTAGCGCTCTTGGCCGTCTACCGGTTAGGAGTAGCCATCCCCACCCCGGGAATCAATGGTGAGGCCCTATCGGCTTTCTTTGCCCAGGCAAGTAACACTGTCTTTGGTCTTGTCAATCTGTTCTCTGGTGGAGCCCTAGAGCAATTTTCTATTTTCGCTCTAGGCATCATGCCATATATTAGCGCTTCTATCATCCTACAACTCCTCACTGTAGTTGTGCCATATTTAGAGCGCTTGTCAAAAGAGGGGGAACTAGGCCGGCGCAAGATTACCCAATACACGCGCTATGGCACAGTAGGACTTTCCCTACTACAGGGGTTGTTTATCAGCATAGGGTTAGAGCGGATCCAGGCTCCAGGGGGCGGGTCAGTGGTATTTGACCCGGGTTGGAGCTTCCGCCTCATGTCTGTTATTACGCTCACCTCAGGAACTGCATTTATCATGTGGCTGGGAGAACAGATCACTGAGCGTGGCATTGGTAACGGTATCTCGCTCATTATCTTTGCCGGGATTGTGTCCAGTATTCCTTCGGCTGGGACAGCCACCATGGAGTTTGTGCGCGAAGGGGAACTGAGTGTTTTTGTTCTCCTTTTGCTCATCATGATGATGGTGGTGGTGGTGGGAATGATTATTGTAATGGAGCGAGGACAGCGGCGCATCCCAGTGCAATACGCCAAGCGGGTTGTAGGCCGAAAGGTCTATGGTGGACGGAGTTCCCATCTGCCATTGAAAATCAACACCTCTGGGGTGATCCCGCCTATTTTTGCTTCTTCAGTGCTCATCTTTCCTGGCACTATTGCTAGCTTCGCCGAACACCCTTGGGCACAAGCAGCAGCCAACTACCTGTTCCCCGGGGGCTGGGTGTATAATTTTTCCTATGTCACCCTGATTATTTTCTTTTGTTATTTTTACACAGCAATAGTGTTTAACCCAGTGGATGTGGCCGACAACATGAAGAAGTACGGTGGATTTATTCCGGGTATCCGTCCGGGCCAACGCACCGCCGAGTATATTGATCGAGTTCTGTCCCGTGTTACCCTGGGGGGGGCTATTTATTTGTCACTGATTTGTGTTCTGCCAAACCTCCTGGTTGGTTGGTTTAACGTTCCTTTTTTCTTTGGTGGTACAGCACTCCTCATTGTGGTCGGGGTAGCGCTCGACACCGTGTCACAGATTGAGACACATATCCTTATGCGCAACTACGAAGGATTTATGAGGCGGGGACGGCTGCGCGGGCGTAGAGGGTAAGACGGAGGAGGCCATGCGTATTGTTTTGATGGGACCACCAGGTGCGGGCAAGGGCACACAGGCTAAACGCCTTGAGCAGGCTTATCAAATCCCGCAAATCTCTACCGGTGACATCTTGCGTACAGCAGTGAAGCAAGAGACAGCACTTGGACGGCAGGCCAAGATCTATATGGACAAAGGCGACCTGGTTCCCGATCAACTGGCCACGGACATAGTGGAAGAGCGGCTGGCAGTAGAAGATTGCCAGCAAGGATTTATCCTCGATGGATTTCCCCGTACCATTGCTCAGGCAGAGGCGCTTACACAGGGATTAGCCCGGCAGCGGAAGCCTCTCGACATGGTGATAAATGTAGGAGTGCCGAGGGAAGACCTTATCCGACGCTTAAGTGGACGCTGGGTATGCCGTGAGTGTGGAACCATGTATCATCAAATTTTTAGTCTGCCGATGCGCGAAGGGATGTGTGATAAGTGCCAAGGACAGATCTATCAGCGTAATGATGACAAGGAAGAGACCGTTGCCGCTCGTCTAGAGGTGTATGCACGTGCCACTGCTCCACTACTCGCCTATTATCGGCAAAGCGAGCTTCTGCGTGAGGTAGAAGGGACGGGTAGCCAGGAAGAGGTATTTGCCAGGATAATTTCCTACCTGCAGGAGCGGGTGGTGAACGAGGATTCATGATTTTTCTTAAATCTCCCCAGGAGATCGAAATTATGCGGGCCGCTAACCTGATCGTTGCTGAGATCCTGGCGGAACTACGTATGCAGGTTACCTCTGGGATTACCACAGCAGACCTTGATCGTTTGGCTGAAGAGCTTATTGGCAAAAAGGGTGCACAGTCAGCCTTTAAGGGTTATCGCTTGCGCAATAGTACCCCTTTCCCCGCGACCATCTGCATCTCAATAAATGATGAGGTGGTCCACGGTATTCCTTCCCCGGAGCGTGTTCTGCAGGAGGGAGATTTGGTGAGCATGGATTTTGGGGTCATTTATCAGGGTTTCTATGGAGATGCAGCAATTACTATAGGAGTCGGAGAAGTGGATGGCGCGGCGCAGGCACTCATGCGAGTGACAGAAGAAGCCCTTCATGCTGGTATTGTGGCAATTCGGGTAGGCGGACGGTTGGGGGATGTATCCGCAGTAATTCAGGAGCGGGCAGAGAGTGCGGGATTTTCGATAGTACGGGAGTTTGTTGGTCATGGCATTGGACGGCATCTTCACGAGGATCCGCAGGTACCCAATTATGGGTTGCGGGACCGAGGTATCCGTCTGCGCGAGGGCATGATACTGGCAATTGAGCCCATGGTGAATATGGGTCGGCCAGAGGTGACGCTCAAAGCAGATGGTTGGACGGCAATGACCCGGGATGGCGGTCTTTCCGCCCATTTTGAGCATTCTGTGGCCATTACTGAGCATGGTCCGGAAGTACTAAGTTGCCTCTAGGGGAGGAACAGCCTAATGAAAGTGCGGGCTTCGGTGAAGCCAATTTGTCGTAACTGCAAGATCATACGTCGGCGAAGGGTGGTGTGGATTGTCTGCTCTAACCCTCGGCACAAACAACGCCAGGGATAAACTGGGGGGTGTAGTATGGCACGGATTGCAGGTATCGAGCTACCTGGGAACAAGCGAATCGAGATCGCCCTCACCTACATTTATGGCATCGGTAGAAGCACAGCGTGTAAGATTCTGACTGAGGTTGGGGTGGATATGGGCAAAAAGAGCGATACGCTCACCGATGAAGAGGTAGTGGCGATTCGGAGCCTCATTGATCAAGGGTACCGGGTGGAGGGAGATCTAAAGCGAGAGATAGCGGCTCACATCAAGCGCTATATGGACATTAGCTGCTACCGTGGGCTGCGTCATCGTCGCAATTTACCACTGCGGGGGCAACGCACCCGAACTAATGCCCGTACTCGTAAGGGGCCGCGACGGACCGTAGCTGGGAAGAAAGCGGCGCCAGCGCGGAGGTAGCGTACAAGCTTGTTGTCTAACGTTTTACTTAGACGAAGTTGGCTAGGGACACCGTAGGGAGAAAAGCATGGCTAGACCAGGAGACCGATCTGCGCCACGTCGGAGAAGGGTGCGCCGGACCGTCCCGGAAGGGATTGTTCATATTCACTCTACTTTCAATAACACTCTTGTAAGCATAACTGATTTGCAGGGTAACGTAGTGGCGTGGGCGAGTGCTGGAGCGGTTGGATTCAAAGGCTCTCGTAAGAGTACCCCTTTTGCTGCTCAGGTGGCGGCCGAGAGTGCAGCAAGAAAAGCAATGGAGGCAGGCATGCGCACTGTGCAGGTACGGGTAAAGGGCCCTGGAGCCGGTCGCGAGGCTGCCTTGCGCTCTCTACAAGTAGTAGGATTTGCTATTAGTCTCATTCGCGATGTTACTCCGATTCCTCATAACGGCTGCCGCCCGCCTAAACGGCGAAGGGTATAAGTGGGCTATAAACTTTCAGCTGAGTGTTTCCAAGGAGGATTCCTGTGGCACGGTATACCGGACCAGTTTGTCGCCTATGTCGGCGTGAAGGCCTAAAGCTATTTCTTAAGGGGGAGCGGTGCTATACGGACAAATGCGCAATCGAGCGGCGTAGCTACTCTCCAGGTCAGCATGCCCAGGCCCGTAGGAAGGTGACCGAGTACAGTGGACAGCTGCGTGAGAAGCAGAAGCTTAAACGTATATATGGCATGTTGGAACGGCAGTTCCAACGCTCCTTTGCTCGGGCCGAGCGTCAACGGGGTATTACTGGAGAAAGCCTGCTCCTGCTCTTAGAGCGTCGCTTGGACAATATGGTTTATCGTATGGGGTTCGCCACCTCACGGGCGGAAGCTAGGCAGCTTGTGCGCCATGGTCACTTCCTTGTTAATCGTCACAAGGTTAATGTTCCATCATATCTGGTTACCCCAGGAGATGAGGTAGCGGTCAGGGAGAAGAGTAAGCAGATAGCCCGGGTGCAGGAGGCGGCAGAGTTGGCGCAGCGGCGCGGAGTGCCGGAGTGGTTAGAGGTGAATAAAGAGGAACTTATTGGGCGGGTGCGTGCTCTTCCCAGCCGGGCTGATCTTACCATGCCGGTCAATGAGAAATTGGTCGTTGAGCTGTACTCCAAAGTATAGGCTCGTTGCTTTTTTTCGTACCCGCTGACGATATTTGCCGAAAAGAGGAAGGTGCATGCAAGATAGTTGGCGTGAACTCATCAAGCCTAAAGAATTGATGGCTGAGGAGCAAACCCTCACTTCTACCTATGGCCGGTTTGTGGGTGAGCCATTGGAGCGGGGTTTCGGTACTACCCTGGGTAACGTGTTACGCCGGGTTTCGCTCGCTGCCTTACCTGGGGCAGCCATTACGGCGGTGCGTATTAAGGGAGTACTGCACGAGTTCTCCTCCCTTGCCGGGGTTACCGAAGATGTTGCTGAGATTCTTTTAAGTCTTAAAGAGGTGCGGATAAAGCTCCACGGTGGAGCGGTAGAAACTGCCCGCATTGATGTGAGCGGAGAGCGGGAGGTGACTGCAGCAAACATCGTTTCTGGGCCTCAGGTAGAAATCCTTAATCCTGGCCTACACCTTGCCAACCTAGGCAAAGGTGCGCACCTGGAGATGGAGCTGGTGATCAAACGAGGTCGGGGATATGTGCCAGCGGAGTGGAACAAATCGGAAGAAGACCCGGTTGATACTATTCCCCTGGACGCAATTTTCTCACCAATCCGTAAGGTCAACTTCACAGTGACCAATGCCCGAGTAGGACAGCGGACTGACTATGACCGCCTATCGCTAGAAGTGTGGACTGATGGGAGCATCCGTCCGGAGGAAGCGGTTGCCTATTCGGCTCGGGTGTTGCAGGACCAGCTTCGTCTCTTTATCCAAGTGGGAGGGGAGACAGAATGGCAGGCAGAACAAGAGGAAGAAAAACCTGTGCCCCTTGATGCTGATCTCTTCCTTCCCGTAGATAAACTCGATCTCTCTGTGCGCTCAGCCAATTGTTTACAGAGTGCTGACATTAGGTATGTAGGAGAGTTGGTACAGAAAACCGAGCCGGAGATGCTCAAAACCAAGAACTTTGGCCGTAAGTCACTCGATGAGATCAAAGAGAAATTGCACACTATGGGGCTGGATCTGGGGATGCACCTGGAAAGCTTTCCGTCGCGAGAGGAAATTGAGCATCAGTGTTCCCTACAGGAGAGAACAGAATCCGTCTAAGAGAGCAACTATGCGGCATTTAAAGGCAGGTCGAAAACTAAACCGTACAAGTGCACACCGCAAGGCATTAATGCGTAACCTAGTTAAGGCGCTGATCCAGAGGAGGAGGATCCGTACCACTGAAGCTAAGGCCAAAGAGATGCGCCGGTGGGCCGAGCGGATGGTCACATTGGGAAAGATTGGGGGTCTACATGCACGTCGGCAGGCGTTTGCGTTTTTAGGAAACCGTCAGCTGGTCAAAGTTCTCTTTGACGAGATTGCTCCCGGTTTTCAAGAGAGGGCAGGAGGCTATATCCGCGTGTTAAAAGTAGGACCGCGCAGGGGTGATAATGCTCCTATCTCACTGGTCGAATTTACTGCACAAGGTGAGGCCGAAAGGGAAGGGAGAAAGATAGAGACAGGAACCAGGGCGTTGTAAAGCCCTGTTCACGGCAGGATAATAAAGGTCAAAGGGGGGAGGCTTTTCTGTTTGGCCTCCCCCCTGCTTTATGTGGGCTGGAGACGCCCGATGAATTGGGAAGGGATGGTATCACGGCCTTACACTTTCAGCTTTAATCTCTTTGAGCTTTTTACCTTGCTGGTAGTTGTGCTTGCCACTTCCTTCTTCGTTTTCCTTTGTGGCTTATATGTAGGAAGAAGGGTGCAGGAGCGCGGGAATATGCAAGAAGGGCAAGCGGTGCGTTTGCCTGTTATTGCCACACCTGATGCTGAGGTGGATGAACCAAAAGAGCCGGATCTCTCACCTCTCACTGGCCTTCCCTCGCTGGAGACCAAACGAAGGGAAGCCTCAGCGTCTTCGCAACAGCTGACAACCGATGGTCGACTATTGTCAGAGGATAAGGCAACAGCTAGTCGTCAGCGGACTGCAAGTGTGGACAAGAAAAGCTTGCCAAGTAAGCAACTAAGAGAAGCGCTAGTCAGCAAGACGGATCTAGACGAGTCCAGCCGCAGGCCGGAACTAAACGAAGCGTTAGTGAACGCGCAAAAGCGAGTAGAACTTACCGAGCACAAGCAGCCTTCTCCTCTGCTAATGCAGGCCAAACCCTCACAGACTGTCTCTCCCTCAGGGAAATCGGCAATGACACAGTCAATGCCAGCAGAGGGGCTCTGGGGTGTAGAGGTAGAGATGACCCGAGACGAAGCCGCCGCTAGCTCTGTAGCCCGGCGGCTTCGAGCAAAGGAATATGAGACGTATATTATCCGGGTGGAAAGACACGGGGAGACCTGGTACCGGGTGCGGGTGGGAAGGTTTGCCTCTCTGACACAGGCCAGCGGCACGGCGGCCCGTCTACATCGAGAGGGAATAACGACGCAGGCGTTTATTGTCTCTGAGTGAGCTATGACATACTTCCCACCTTTTGAGGTGTTCCAAGCCATGTCCCGTCGAGGAGGTGTAGTCCCAGTCTATCGAGACATTCTGGCCGATCTCGAAACACCGGTCTCTGCTTTCTTAAAGATCCATCAGGGTAAACATGGATTCCTGCTCGAGAGTATGGAGGGAGGGGAAAAATGGGGTCGTTACAGCTTTCTTGGCACCGATCCCGCTTTAATCTTTACCAGCAAGGGTTCGGAGGTGGAAGTACGAAGCCAGGGAGGAGAAGTTCGGTGTTTTTCCACTGCTAACCCTTTTGCTGCTCTGCAGGAACTGGTAGAGCAGTATCAGGTGGCAACAGTTGAGGGACTGCCGCGATTTGCTGGCGGCCTAGTGGGGTACCTCGCTTATGATATGGTCCGCTTCTTTGAGCGGGTACCTCAACAGCTGCCAGATGATCTTTCCCTACCTGATGCCTATTTTATCCTCCCTGACACTTTGCTCATCTTTGATAATGTTGCGCAAAAAATCAAAGTTCTTGCCCTTGCTTTTGTTCATGATGATATGAACTTGCATACTGCTTACGATAAGGCAGTGGCTCGGATCGACGCTATGGTAGCGCGGCTGTCGCAGGAACGGGTGAACGTGTATAGGGGTGAAGAGATTCCTACGGCTACACAGTTAGGGGAGGTACGTTCCAACTTCTTGCAGGCTGGCTATGAGGCAGCGGTGCGTCAGGCCAAAGAGTATATTCGCGCTGGTGACATTATCCAGGTGGTACTGGCCCAGCGGTTTGAGACACTCTTACGAACCGCTCCCTTCAACGTTTACCGTTGCCTACGCACCATTAACCCTTCCCCTTATATGTTTTACCTCCACCTAGGTGACCTTGTCTTGGCAGGGACCTCACCTGAGGTGATGGTGCGGGTGGAAGGAGGAGAGGTAACTGTGCGGCCAATTGCCGGTACCCGGCCGCGGGGAACAGTAGAGGTGGAAGACCACCGCCAGGAGGAGGAGTTACTAACGGATCCCAAAGAAATTGCCGAACATGTGATGCTTCTTGACCTAGGGAGGAATGATGTGGGCAGGGTAGCTCGTATTGGATCTGTGGCAGTAACAGAGAGGATGGCAGTAGAGAGATACTCGCATGTGATGCACCTGGTCTCTAATGTGCGAGGGAAGCTGGCAGAGGGAAAGAGCTGCTTCGACGCGTTTCGAGCTACGTTTCCTGCGGGTACGCTGACCGGAGCACCCAAAGTTCGCGCTATGGAGATCATTGAAGAGTTAGAGCCTGTGCGGCGAGGGGTGTATGGAGGGGCTGTAGGATATTTCGGTTTTTCCGGGAATATGGACACCGGTATTGCCATTCGTACTATCCTCATGCATGGTGGCAATGCCTATATTCAGGCTGGAGCCGGCATTGTAGCCGATTCTGACCCGGAGCGGGAACACCTGGAATGCGTTAACAAAGCCCGAGGTATGCTGCAGGCTCTCAAAATGGCAGAGGGACTGTGAGCGCCTATGCTCTTAATGATTGATAACTATGACTCCTTTACCTACAACCTAGTCCAGTATCTGGGGGAACTGGGAGCCGAAGTTACAGTCTTCCGTAATGATACTATCTCACTTGCTGAGGTCGAGGCGCTAGCTCCTCAAGGCGTGGTGATCTCCCCTGGTCCTTGCACTCCCAGAGAGGCCGGTATTTCGGTATCCCTTGTTCAGCACTTTGCCGGTCGTCTGCCTATTTTGGGCGTATGCCTAGGTCATCAAGCTGTTACCGCTGCTTTTGGTGGCGATATTGCTAGAGCCCAGCGAATCATGCATGGTAAAACCTCGCTCATCCACCATGATGGTCATACCATCTTTGCCGGACTTTCAAACCCTTTTATTGCCACTCGTTACCATTCTCTCTTGGTTACGCGAGAGACATTACCAACAGAACTGGAAGTGAGCGCCTGGACGGGGGAAGGGGAGATCATGGGAGTACGGCATAAACACTTTTTCGTTGAAGGGGTGCAGTTTCATCCGGAGTCGATCCTCACGGTCGAGGGCAAGCAGCTCCTTAAGAACTTCTTGGCCCGGGTGACCCAGGGAACCTATGACGGTTAGGGAGGCGATCTCTAGTCTTATCTCTGGCATCAGCCTGGCCGAGACAGAGATGGCCGGAGTGATGGCTGAGATTATGGACGGTCAGGCTACGCCTGCGCAGATTGGCGCTTTTCTTACCGCCCTGCGCCTTAAGGGTGAGACAGTAGCCGAAATCTCGGGAGCAGCGCGGGTGATACGGGAAAAAGCGGTGCGGGTGCAGGTGGAAGAAGAGGTAGTTGATACCTGCGGCACTGGTGGGGACGGGAAGAGTACATTTAACATTTCTACTACCGCAGCGTTTGTTGTAGCCGGTGCCGGGGTACGGGTGGCCAAGCATGGTAACCGAGCAATGTCTGGGGCAGTAGGTGGAGCGGATGTGCTTGAAGCGCTCAGTGCTAAGATTGAGCTTTCCCCGGAACAGGTAAAGATCTGCATAACTCAAGCCGGATTTGGATTTCTTCTTGCCCCTGCGTTCCACCGGGCGATGAGGCATGCGGTAGGACCCCGACGGGAGATTGGCATTCGCACAATCTTTAATCTCCTAGGCCCACTCACCAACCCCGCAGGTGCCCGTCATCAGCTTATTGGCGTGTTTGACCGGGTATGGGTTGCCCCTCTGGCCGAGGCTTTAGGCAGGCTAGGCAGTGTTCATGCCCTGGTGGTTCATGGGGAGGATGGCTTAGACGAAATCACACTGACGGCAGAAACCCATCTGGCCGAACTACGAGAGGGAAAGATTTGTGCTTACACGGTGCGGCCGGAAGACATTGGGCTTCACCGTTGCACCCTTGCTGACTTGCAGATTGGGGGAGTAAAAGAGGCGGCTGAGGTCTTAACCCGTATACTTAAAGGCGAACGTGGTCCCTGCCGTGATATTGTTCTGCTCAATGCTGCCGCGGCCCTCTATGCCGGAGATAGTGTTCCCTCCCTCTCAACAGGTATTGCTAAAGCAGCCGCGTCTATTGACAGTGGAGCAGCCTACGAAAGGCTGAATCGCTTTGTTGAGCTGACCAACACTCTGTCCACGCTGGTCAGCGGGCTAGAGGTGAACCGTGATTCTTGATGAGATTGTGGCCTACAAACGACTGGAGCTGGACGAACAAAAGAGGCGGATATCTCTGGATGAGCTTAAGGATGCCCCGCTTTTTTCTTCCTCTCCTCGTCCGTTTCGCCTTGGATTAGAAGACTGGCCAAGTAGAGCCATTATTGCTGAGATCAAAAAGGCTTCGCCTTCCAAGGGAGTCATTCGGCAGAACTGCGATCATGTAGACATTGCCTGTGCTTATGCCAAGCATGGGGCTGCTGCTATCTCAGTGCTCACCGAAGCAAAATATTTTCAGGGGAGCCTTGCTTACCTCAGGGAGATTCGCACCCAGGTCTCTCTACCACTGCTACGCAAAGATTTTCTCTTCGACTCCTACCAACTCTACCAAGCCCGTGCTTATGGAGCAGATGCTGTGCTGCTGATCGCTGCCATCCTTTCAGATAAAGAACTTGGACCACTGCTTACCCTGGCTACTTCTTTAGGTTTAGATGCCCTAGTAGAGGTACATGAACAGAAAGAGCTAGAGCGCGCCTTGGCCTGTGGTGCAATGTTGATCGGTATTAACAACCGGAACCTTCACACCTTCCACACTACCTTAGAGACCACTGAGAAGCTTATCCGTCTTGTTCCCCAGGGAGTAACGGTAGTATCGGAGAGTGGTTTTTCTCAAAAGGCGCAGCTAGAAAGGCTGGAACATTTTGGGGTGCGAGCTTTTCTTATTGGTGAGACGCTTATGGCTGCGCCTAATCCAGGGGAGAAACTGGCTGAACTGCTATCGACCGAGATTGCTTCCAAGGGTGAAGCCTAAAGCCTTGCTTCATGGTTTCGGTGTAAATCTTGTCTATTTCTTCACTTCCTCTAAGCCACTACCAAATCTAACTCAGATTCTTTCCAAAGTTTAGAGAGGAGTCAAGGTCAAGTTGCGGCTTAGAGGGGTAGCAAACACTTCGAAGAGGATCCGTTGAACGAAACCGTGTAGCCGCAAGCCCTATGGGGACGAAAAATTCTCATTCGCATAGTCGTATGATCTATCAGGCCGCCTTGTGCTTGTGGAGCTGGAGTTTGATCTCATTCCGGCGCCTATGGGGGAGAGAATAGTGCAAATAGTGGCTTCTATGGGTGCTTGCGTAAGAGGTACAAAGCTGCAAGAAGAGGGTCGGGTAATTATGGTCAGAGTCAAGATCTGTGGCATTACCACTGTTGATGATGCCCAGCTGGCAGTGCAATGTGGGGCGGATGCCATTGGACTCAATTTCCATCCTCCTAGCCCTCGTTATGTTGACCTGACTGAAGCGGAGAAGATTCGGGAGATAGTACCGCTAGGGGTGTGTTGTGTAGGGGTGTTTGTTAGCCTCACTCGCTCGGTTGTGCAGGAGACTGTCTCTCGCTTACGCCTTGATGCTATTCAATTTCATGGAGATGAGAAGGAAGAAGAGCTGCAAGGATGGGGCAGAAAGGTGATCCGGGCCTTTCGTCTGCGCGGGACAGAGGTATCGCCACAGATCTTGGCCTGTAAGGCAGACTACCTTCTCATCGACGCTTACCAAGAAGGAATATATGGCGGTACTGGTCGAGTGCTTGCTTGGGATACTATAGGTGGCCTACCGCGCAACCGTCTCATTCTGGCCGGAGGATTGACGGCGGAAAATGTGGCGCAGGCAGTGAAAGTTGTCCGTCCTTTTGCTGTGGATGTGGCCAGCGGAGTGGAGGCATCACCAGGAAAAAAGGACCCACATAAATTGGAGGCTTTTATTTCCCATGCCCGGGCTGCCTGATGCGCGTGGACACTTTGGTGCTTACGGTGGGCGGTATGTGGCCGAGACGCTCATGCCTGCGCTCATAGAGTTAGAGCAGGCATATTTCTGCCTACGGCGAGACCGTTCATTTCAGCAAGATCTGCGTTACTATCTGCACGAGTACGCCGGACGTGAAACCCCTCTCTTCTTTGCTGCTCGCCTGAGTAAGCGGCTGGGTGGGGCAAAGATTTATCTTAAACGAGAGGATCTCTGCCACACTGGGGCTCACAAGATCAACAATACCATTGGTCAAGCACTGCTTGCCAGGCGTATGGAAAAATGTCGCCTTATTGCTGAGACTGGCGCTGGCCAGCATGGCGTGGCCACTGCTACCGTAGCTGCGCTTTTTGGCTTTAACTGTCAGATCTTCATGGGAGAAGAGGATGTGGAGCGGCAGGCAGCTAATGTTTTTCGCATGCGGCTTCTGGGAGCAGAAGTCCAGGTTGTAGAGAGCGGGACAAAGACGCTTAAGGATGCCATGAACGAGGCAATGCGTGACTGGATTACAAACGTTGATACTACTTTCTATCTCATTGGTTCGGTGGCCGGGCCTCACCCCTATCCCATGATGGTGCGGGACTTTCAGGCCGTAATTGGTAAGGAAACCAGAAAACAGATCCTGCGGAAAGAAAAGCGACTCCCTGATTATCTCATTGCTTGCGTAGGCGGTGGCAGCAATGCTATGGGATTATTTCACCCATTTCTAGCAGATACGTCAGTGCAGATGATTGGAGTGGAGGCAGGTGGGCTTGGGGTAGAAAGTGGGCAGCACGCAGCCACACTTTGCTCCGGTCATGTTGGCGTGTTGCATGGAAGTAAGAGCTACGTCTTGCAGGATGAGGTTGGGCAGATTCGTCCTACCCACTCCCTTGCTCCTGGCCTTGACTATCCCGGAGTAGGACCCGAGCATAGCTTTTTGCGAGATCAGGGTAGGGTGTCCTATGTCACCGTCACTGATCAGGAAGCCCTTGGGGCTCTTAAGCTTCTTAGCGAAACTGAGGGTATTATCCCAGCCTTAGAAAGTGCGCACGCTATAGCTTATACGGTCCAACTGGCTCCCCGCCTAAAACCAGACAAGATTGTTGTGGTGAACCTCTCAGGCCGCGGGGATAAAGATCTGCAGGTAGTGACCCACTCTTTAGAAATGACGGGAGGAGGGGATGGGACGGGTCGAGGATAAGTTTGCCCGATTGCGGGAGAGGGGTGAGGTAGCGCTTATCCCTTTTCTTATGGTTGGTGACCCTGACCTGGAGACCACTAAGCAGCTGGCTGTAGAGGTGGCACGTGCGGGGGCGGATCTATTGGAGCTGGGTGTGCCTTTCTCTGATCCAATGGCCGACGGTCCCACCTTACAAAGAGCGGCAGAGCGGGCTCTACGCTCTGGTAGTGCCTTGCCCCAAGTGTTAGAGACGGTAGCGGAGATCCGCCGGCAAATCGACCTGCCAATCTTTCTGCTGGGATACTACAATCCTTTCTTCCGCTACGGGCTCCAGAGAGTAGCCACAGATGTCCGAGCGGCAGGGATCGACGGTATTCTCTGTGTAGATCTTTCTCCTGAAGAAGCCGACGAGTTCCAGGTAGAGACTGAAAAGGCAGAGGTCGATCTGATTTTTATGCTCGCCCCAACAAGTTCTCCTGCTCGTATACAGTTGGTGCTTAGAAAATCCAGAGGGTTGGTATATTGTGTATCGGTAACAGGTATAACCGGCGCACGTCTTTCTCTTCCGCAGAGTCTTAAAGGTATGGTTAAGGGTGTCAAAGTAGCCACCTCTCTTCCTGTAGCGGTAGGATTTGGTATCTCTACTCCTGAGCAGGCCTCGTGGGTGGCTGGATTCGCTGATGGAGTGATTGTGGGAAGCGCCATTAGCCAAATCATTGAACGTAACCTGGGACAGTTTGACCCCTCGACTAAGCTCAGGACAGGCTCTTTGGCGAGTCCTTCGGCAAGCCCTTCGACTGTGTCCAGGACAGATCTGGCCGCCCAGGTAGGGGAGTTTGTCTCTAGTCTCAAACAGGCGATCATGGCAGGGAAGAGGCCAGCATAAGGTGAGGATATGGCGGTAAAGGGAGTAAAGCGGGTCCAAGTAGAGGTGGAAGCCATATGGGTGAAATGTCCTTCCTGCCAGGAGATTCTCTTCCGTAAGGAATTGGAGCGACGGCTCTTTGTCTGTCCTAAGTGTACCTACCATCATCGTCTCAGCGTAGAGCAGCGCCTGATGCTGATTGTTGACCGAGGCTCCCTTGTTGAGATGGATGATGGTCTAGGCTCTGCGGATCCCCTGGGGTTTGTTGATCGGAAACCATACCGCGAGCGGTTGCGAGAGGCAGAGGCAAGAACCGGCCGAAAAGAAGCGGTGGTGACAGGTGTGGCAGCTCTCTGCGGACGCCAGATTGCCCTGGGGGTTTTTGATTTCTCTTTTCTCGGAGGTAGCATGGGATCGGTGGTGGGAGAAAAACTCACCCGACTTATCGAGCATGCCCTCGCCGAGCGGCTACCGGTATTGTTTTTTTCCGCTTCTGGTGGAGCCCGTATGCAGGAGGGCATCCTTTCACTTATGCAGATGGCGAAGGTGAGTATGGCCCTGGGCAGGTTGCGTCAAACCGGCCTTCCTTACCTATCGGTGTTGACCGATCCCTCTACCGGTGGGGTAGCTGCCTCTTTGGGTATGCTTGGCGATATCAATCTAGCTGAACCTCAGGCCCTTATTGGGTTTGCCGGTCCACGAGTTATTGAGCAGACAATTAAGGGAAAGCTGCCTGAGGGATTTCAGCGAGCGGAATTTTTGCTTGAACACGGCATGCTCGATATGGTAGTGGAACGCCGGGACTTGCGGCGAACCTTAGACCGAATCCTCACCCTGCTATACGACTGAATCCACTGCTGAGAACTAAGGATTGAGCAAAACAAGGACCATAGATTTGCCACATTTCTCTATCCTACTCATCTCTAAGTTCTTATAAGTCAATCCTGCCCTGGGTATGACTATGAGAACCTATGAGGAAACCCTAGACTTTCTCTTTCATCTTGAGACGAGCAAAGGAATCGATCTCAAGCTTGAGCGGGTGCATCTGGCATTGGCAGCCCTGGGCTCGCCTGAGCGTGACTTTGTTTCTCTCCATATTGCTGGTACCAATGGAAAGGGTTCAACCGCAGCCATCCTCCATGCCATCCTTAGTGCAGCTGGGTATCATACCGCCCTCTACACCTCTCCCCATCTGGTCGATTTCTGCGAGCGCATCCGTATAGGAAGGCATAGCATTGTTCCAGAGGAAGTAGTGAAGTTAGTCGACGAGCTATATCACTGCTTTATCAACAATGGCTTGACGTTGACTTACTTTGAATTTGTCACCGTACTCGCCTTTTACTATTTTGCCCGTTCAGGAGTGGAAGTGGCAGTAGTGGAGGTGGGACTGGGCGGCCGTTTTGATGCCACCAACGTGGTTGCCCCAGGGGTTACAATCATCACTAGTGTCGGTCTTGATCATGAGGAGTACCTGGGTACCGACCTTGCCAGCATTACTAGGGAGAAGGGTGGAATCCTTAAGTATGGAGTGCCGGCGGTGGTGGGGAAGGTGGATGAAGAGGTAGAGGTTATTTTGCGTGAGATAACGCATGGACAGGGAAGTCCTGTTTATTTTTTGGGTAAGGATTTTGGCGTGAGGTCAAGGCCGGATGGTACCTTTGACTATCAGGGGCTTGAGTGCCAAGCTGAGCGCCTGCCGTTATCACTAAAAGGAACCTATCAGCAGCGTAATGCTGCTGTAGCCCTGGCTGCCTTAGAGCTTATACGAAACCGATTTCCTGTCTATGAGAGACATCTTCGTGAGGGCTTGGAGGCTGTGCGGTGGCCTGGACGTTTGGAGATAGTGCAAGAAAAACCCCTAGTGGTACTTGATGGTGCGCACAATCCTCAGGGAGTGGAGACACTGCTTGAAGAGCTCCCAAAACTTCTGGGGAGCAGAAGAGTGAAACTCTTGTTTGGGGTTATGCAGGACAAAAAATGGACTGATATGGTTGTGCAGCTCGCCCGTGTAGCGAGTGAAGTTGTGGTAACATGGGCAGCACGACCCCGTGGTGAGGACCCTCATGTTTTGGCTAGGGCATTCGTCCCTTTTCTTCCTACGCGGGTGGTAGAGGATGCTCAGGAGGCGTGTTGGCAGCTCATCCAGGAGACAGATCCACAAGGGGTGGTGTTAGTGTGTGGCTCACTTTTTCTTATCGGTGCAGTCTATCCCTTCTTCTGCCAGACAAAGGATGTTTTTTCCCCTTTGGGAGCAGGCTCAACTCAGGTCTGGTGAGGAAAATCGGTTGTGGGCTGCTTCTTTTTTTGACCTTATCCATTAGTATTGTGCCAACACTCTACGGCCAAGAGGGAGCGGAGAGGATCTCTGCAGAGGCGGACACCCTTACGTATGAAGAGGAAAGAGATACCCTTACCGCTAAGGGAAAAGTGGTTATAAACTACGAGGAAGGAGTAGTCACAGCGGATGAGGTCGAGGTGGATCGTAGGACCAATGAGGTGAGCGCCCGGGGCCATGTGGTAATGAAAGACTCCCGGGGGGAGGTACAGGCAGAGGCGGCTCGTCTTAACATTGAAGATGAGACGGGCTGGCTGGAGGAAGGGAGGGTGGTATTGCCCCGCCACCAGTATATTCTTACCGGCAAAAGGTTGGAAAAGTCCTATGGCCAGAGCTACCGCATCGAGAATGGTAGCTTTACTACCTGTCAGTGTGAGGAGACCGCTAAGCCAGACTGGAGTGTGAGCGCAAGGGAAGTAGAGGTGACTCTAGGTGGGCAGGGGGTTGTGCGTGGGGGGATTGTCAAGTTGCGGGATAGGCCGGTGTTCTATGTGCCATACGGGGTTTTTTCGGCGCGCACCGAGCGGCAGAGTGGGTTTCTCTCTCCCCGGTACGGTTTTTCCAGCAAGCGAGGGTTTCAGTGGGAGCAGCCTTTCTTTTGGGCAATCAGCAAGAGTCAGGATGCAACCTTTACCGCGGACTTCGAAACTGCAGCTCGGGTTGGCGCGCATGGCGAGTATCGTTATGCTCTGAGCCAGCAGGCGCAGGGGCAGCTGGATTTCTCGTATTTCAACGAACGGATTCGAGAATCGGCTAACTCCAAGGTGCCGCTGGATCGCTGGAGCCTCACCGGCACCCATCGCCAGAAACTGCCCAGAAAGTGGGACCTCTATGCAGACCTCTTCTTGACCAGTGATAACCAGTTCTTGCGCGAGATCAATCTGCCCGTGTACCCCCGCTACTCAGACTGGGAATTGCGCACTCGCCGGTTTACCGACTCTCCGGTTGGAGTGATTAAAACCTGGGATCGTGCCCTTTTGCGCACAGAAGCGGTGTACTATCAGGATCTGGTACAGGACGATGACTTCGCTTTTCAGGTGCTCCCTCGTATGCAGTTCCGCGGGCAGCAGAGCCTCTGGCACAATCGGGTTGTGGCTGGCATTAATGTTGAGGGAGTCGATTTCTATCGCAACAAAGGATTTAACGGGCAGCGCCTGGATATTGCTCCTACCCTGACTCTCCCATTCCGCCTTGGCGGTGTTGCCTTTGGCTCGTTCTCGGTTACTGGGCGGGAGACACTCTATCATCTTTCCTCACGTCAGGACGTGGATTTCCTTGGTCGGGGACGCCCGGTTGTCACCGGACAGAAGCTGAGCAGAGACCAGACGCGGGAGATTGTCCAGCTCAGGTGGGGGATTGGCACCCGGCTTGCGCGCGTGTTTGACATCCATTGGGGCAGGCTCATCAAACTCCGGCATATTATCGAGCCGGAGATCTCGTATTTGTATGTCCCGTTAGTAGAGCAGAATGACCTGCCCGTTTTTGACGAACTCGATCGGATCAACAAGCGCAACCTTTTTGTCTACGGTTTCACCAATCGGCTGTGGGGGAAATTTGCTACCGATACAGAAGGACAGACTGAAGTGCGAGAGTTGGCTCGATTTTCTATTAGCCAAGCTTACGATCCCAGCCAAAAAATCGCTCGGGGAGACGAACACTTCTCTGACCTTGACTTTAGCGCCCGACTAGTTCCCTTCCGCTTTTTTTCGCTCTTGCTTAACTCCACCTACAACGTTGATCTAGGCGACATCACCGCAATGCGGGTAGGAGTACGGCTGCAAGACCCGCGACTACTACCCCCAGTCCCCGCGGCCCTGCAATTGTTACATCAGCGATCAACTCTGGGATTATCCTACCGTCTCATTACTGACCGCCTTTTAAAGGAACTTAATATCCATGCACTGTTCCGTCTTACTGATTTTTTCTACTTGGGCTACTCTAGTCGCTACGACGTTAATGCCTCTGACTTTATTGGCAATCACTATTTCTTCCGCTATATCTCTCCTCAGAGGTGCTGGTCCTTGGATTTGGCGCTGATTGATAAGGTCAACCCCAAGGAAACGGAGTTTCGCTTCTCTTTCAATTTGCTAGGCTTGAGTTCTTTAGGGAGGAAAGTGTTTTAGGCTATGGTTAAAGGTGTGGTTCTTGCTGGTGGGTTAGGAACACGGCTTCATCCCTTGACCCGTGTGACTAATAAGCATTTGTTGCCAGTCTATGACCGGCCTATGATTTTCTATCCGATCCAGGCCCTGGTTAACGCTGGTGTGCGAGATATCTTAATTGTTACTGGCGGCAATAATGCTGGAGATTTCCTTAGGCTTCTGGGCAATGGCAAGGAATTTGGGCTCAAACACCTCAACTATACCTATCAGGAAGGTGAGGGAGGAATTGCCTCGGCACTCGCCCTGGCTGAGCACTTTGCCGAGAGGAACAAGATTTGTGTGATCCTTGGGGACAATGTTATTGAACGCAACATCATCCGGCCGGTTGAGCGGTTTCGCAAGCAGGAGAAAGGAGCCAAGATTCTGCTCAAGCAGGTGCCTGATCCTCAGCGCTTTGGTGTAGCGGAGGTTCAAGGGGGAAAGGTAGTGCGCATCGAGGAGAAACCCGAACGGCCACGGAGCCCCTACGCAGTGACGGGCATTTACCTGTACGACGCGCAGGTATTTAATATAATCCGTACACTTAAGCCTTCAGGGAGGGGAGAGATGGAAATCACTGACGTGAACAACCGTTACCTTGAACCGGGCCAACTCACCTATGAAATTCTTAAGGGATGGTGGACGGATGCGGGTACGTTTTCCTCCCTTCACCGGGCAGGAAACCTGGTGGCCAGGACTGGGGCTAACAAAATGAGCTGAGAAAGTGGCAAAGTCAAAGACGTATACATGAGGGAGCCGGTCACCTACTCGGACAAGGAACCGACTCCACAAGCGATCCGCGCACCGATTTTATGGATCGTAAGGGTAGGCTCAAGAATATGAAAGTGCTTGTCACCGGCGGTTGTGGTTTTATTGGTTCCAACTTAATCCGTTACCTCTTGCGGTCGAAGCCGGATTGGTCGATCCTCAATGTTGACCTGCTTACCTATGCAGGAAACCTGGACAACCTGCGGGACATCCCTGAAGAATCCAGGTACCGTTTTGTGCGGGCTGATATTGAGGATCGAGAGACCATTTTCTCTCTGCTGAGAGAAGAGAAGGTGGACGCCATTGTTCACTTGGCTGCTGAAAGCCATGTAGACAGGAGTATCGAGGACGCTACGACCTTTCTGCGGACCAATATTTTGGGCACTCATGTTCTTTTAGAGAGCTTACGACACTGCGGAGTCTCCCGCTTGGTTGCTTGTTCGACCGACGAGGTGTATGGCTCCATTGATAAGGGTCTCTTTACTGAGGAGTCTCCTTTGCGGCCTAACAGCTCCTATGCGGCTAGTAAGGCTTCGGCCGATCTCCTCTGCCGGGCCTATCATAAGACCTATGGCCTGCCCGTGATCATTACCCGCTGCACCAATAACTTTGGGCCCTACCAATTTCCTGAAAAACTGATTCCCCTCTTTATCCTTAATGCCTTTCAGGATGAGCCTTTACCCCTTTATGGAGATGGCCTTTATGTGAGGGACTGGATTTATGTGGAAGATCACTGCGCGGCCCTGGCTCTGATTTTGCAGCAGGGACAGGAGGGAGAAATCTACAACATTGGTGCAGGAAACGAAAGGACCAACCAGGAGATCACCGCCCTTATTCTCAAAGAGCTGGGAAAGCCGGAGACTTTAATCCGCCATGTGACTGACCGTCCAGGCCATGACCGCCGCTATGCCCTTGAGGTGGCGAAGCTCAAAGGGAAATTGGGCTGGAAGCCGGCACACGACTTTGCGCACGATTTGCGTAAAACTATTGCCTGGTATGCGGAGAATCGATGGTGGTGGGAAGTCATAAAAAAGGGAGAATATCGGGCCTACTACGAGCGCATGTATAGGAAGCGGCTACAACAGAGCGGGGGAAGTCATGGCTCTTGAACGAGTAGAGAAACCTTGGGGATATGAGTTAATCTGGGCGCATACGGACCGGTACGTTGGTAAAATTCTTCACATCTATCAAGGCGAAGCTCTCAGTTTTCAGTACCACCGTGTCAAAGACGAGACCATCTATCTCCTTAAAGGAATCGTGGACCTAGAAATCTGCAGAGAAACGGGTGAGCGCAGAACTATTCACCTCCGTCCGGGAGACGGTTACCATATTCCTCCTGGCCTGCGCCATAGCATGATCGCGGTGGAGGAGTGTGACCTTTTGGAGGCTTCTACCCCAGAGCTTGATGATGTGATTCGCCTTGAAGACCGCTATGGGCGGGTTAAATAGCCAGCTAGCTTTAGCCTTCCTCTCTACTTTGCCATGAAAGCATCTCGAGTACCATCCTCGTTTGTACCACTATATCCATGCCAGACTATTGCTAAGCGCGTTAGAGAGCTGGCGCAGGAACTTTCCCGTTCTTTTGTTGGGCGAGAGCCCATCGTTATAGGTGTTCTTAAGGGTGCGTTTATCTTTGTGGCAGATCTAGTGCGGGAGATGGACATACCAGTAAAGGTAGACTTTGTTCAGACTGTGAGTTATGGCCTTGCTACCCAGTCTTCTGGTGGTGTCCAGCTGGTCAAAGACCTGAGCTGCAACATCTACGGTCAGGACGTGATCTTAGTTGACGACATTCTGGATACCGGTCTTACTCTCCGCTTTGTTATTGATGTGCTTCAACAGCGGCAACCCCGCTCTCTTACTATCTGTGTGCTCATTGATAAACACGAGCGTCGCCGAATCGAGGTAGCCGTGGACCACGTTGGCTTTGTACTCCCCAAAGGTTTTGTTGTTGGTTATGGGATGGATAAGGGCGGAGTCTATAGCAGCCTGGATAGTCTCTATATAGTCAAGGATGAGTGAAAATAGGGGAGATAGGGTAGGCCTTAGGCGGCTTTTATCCGCACCAGGTTCTGGGATCCAAGAGCGCCCTGCAGTGCCAGCCACACTTGTTGCCCGCTCTCGGCTTGAGCCAGTCGAGTTCGTGCCTCCTCGCTGCTCATTCCGCGGGCGAGCGCGGCAAGAATCTGGAGCTGTAATCCATCCTCCTGTACAGGTGTTAATAATAGGAAGATCAGATGGACGGCAAGACCGTCAGGGGAGTCCCACTCAATGCCGGAGATAGACCGGCCAAATGTGAGCACTGGCTTGGCTAGCGTCTCCAGCCGTGCGTGCGGGATAGCAATGTTACCACCGGTCCCGGTTCCCATGAGTTCCTCTCGATCACGAACAGCGGTATACAAAGTTTCCTGATCTGGCATTCCTTCTTGTTCGGCTACTGCCTCACAGAGCTCTCGGATAACCTCCCACCGCGTGGTGCCGTGCAGGCTGGGGGCGACTGTGCGCCGCAGGAAAAACTCTAAGATATGCACTTCCTGTCTGCGTCTGATTGACCACGCCAGCCATGGACCCACTACCAGCGAAGAGACGACGGCTGAGAAGACAACGGCCACGAACACTGGTAGAGTAATGATCTGATACTCCAGCGCTACCATGGCAACAATAATCCCTGTGACCCCACTCGGGGTAAACGCAATGGCAACCGACAGGCGATCCACACGGGACAGTTCCGTTCCTAGGGTACCGACCCAGGCCCCAAAGAACTTGCCCACAATGGACACCACGGTAACAAATACCACCAGCAGAGCATCAAAATTGGCCAGGAAGTCCAGTTGTAAACCAATCCCAGCGAAGTAAAGTGGGACAAAAATAGCGTGGACCATTTGGGTGAGGATTTGGCGGGTTCTCTCGGAAAGGGCTCGGGCTTGTCCTGCCATAATACCTGCTAGGAAAAAACCAAAGAGCGCAGTTAGTCCTGTCCACTGGGTAACCCAGCCACACAGCAACCCCAGGCAGCAAACAAAGGTGAGCACAGCTCCCGGTTGTTGGGGTAGCTTGATGCTGAGGTAGGCAATCGCCTCATCTACCGCACGTAGACCGAGAGTAAGGCATAGGGTTGTAAAGGCGAGAGTAGCCAGTAAAAGAAAGGCAACAGAGCTAACATTCAAGACAGACTGGGTAGCCAGAGCCAGAACCAGGCTGAAGATTACCCATGCCAGAATATCGTTGACCGCATAACCGCAGAGGGTCAGAAGCCCCAAGTCGCTCTTGACCAGATCAAGGTCATGCAATACCCGGGCAATGATCACCATAGCGCTGATGGCCATGGTGGTACCTAAGAACAAGGCAAAGGTCACCCGTTGGGTTGGGTCAGCAAGGTAATGATCCGGGAGCCAAAGGGAGAGAACAAATCCCAGGGCAAGAGGAACAATGACGCCAATAATCCCGATTTTCAGTGCCGGGCCTCGCTGGCGCCAAGCAGCGGACACATCTACCTCAAGGCCGGTCTCCAGCAGCAGGAACAACACCCCAAACCAGGACATTGTCTCCAGCATAGTATATTGGAGGAGGTCTGGGGGAAAAATGACCTGTTGGAAGGTGGGGAAAAGCCGACCCAGGATAGTTGGCCCCAGGAAGACACCGACGAAGATTTCACCAACAAGAGGAGGATGACCCCAACGGCGCAAGATCTCCCCCAGCCCACGCGCAAGGCCAAGCAGCAATAGAACCTGGAGTAGAAAGACCAGTAACTGTTGCTCGCTCAGATGGTATTCCTGATGTAGCATGCCTGCCTCTTGGCCTTGCCGCGCAAAGTATTGTCTAACAACGGATTATATGTTTCAGGGGGCTATAGAGGTGGGTAGATTACTCGACTTGGTCATTGTAATAGCTTAGCATCATGCTCGGTTTGTTCTTTTCCCACGCTACAGAGAACATATTTCTTCCTTCCCCTTTCTTCCCCCCTACTGTTAGGACCGGCCCAATAGGGGTCAGTATAGACAAAGGCAAATCTTCTGTACAGTGTCAGAGGCCAGGAAGAAGAAAACCTTGCTTCTACTCAGATTCTGTTCACAGCTGTGGAGACGGACAGTGGTAGAGAGGACAAAGTAGTAGCTGCTTTTGCCGGAAAAAGTGTGAGGATGGCCAAAGCGGTCTTAGGAGGAGAGCGATCTGAATAGGAGGCCTAGACTCTAGTCGGTTAAGTAGATAATAGGAAAAATATGCAGCCTGTAGTTGGCAACAAGGAATCCCGGGATTATGGTTATGAATGGTTATGAAAGGTGAGAAAGTCATGGATACGCCAAGCGAAGACTCCGCCAAAGACCCCATAATACGTAGCTCCCAAGTTCCGCTCACCTTAGAGGGCTGGAGTATTCTCCACCAGATGTTCCGTGTGCGTTGGCCCGCCTGGAAAGTGCTCCATCCAGAGGAGCAGAAGCATGCTATTGAGGAGGCGGTTGCCCTGCTGGCAGAGATGGAGCAAGACCACGAAGGGCAGAGTGCTCTTTTTTCTCTTCTGGGACATAAGGGAGATCTGATGGTCCTCCACTTCCGACGCGCGTTTGACGAGCTAAACAGTGCAGAGCTTGGCCTAGCCAACCTCCAACTGGCCGAGTTCCTGGAGGAGACGACTTCATACCTTTCCGTTATTGAGTTGGGATTATACCAGGCCACAGTTCGCCTCTATACCGCACTGCAGGAAAAACGGGTTCAGCCTGGTACTACCGAGTGGAACCAGGCCGTGGCAGCCGAGCTAACGGAGCAGCGCCAGGCACTGGAGCTGCGGCTCTGGCCCAAAGTCCCCTCCCAGCGCTACCTTTGTTTTTACCCTATGGACAGAAAACGTGGAGAGGCGAAGAACTGGTACCAGGCCCCCATCACTGGACGCCAGCGAATGATGCGTGAACATGGCCTTATTGGGCGGCGGTATACTGGCCAAGTGACCCAGATTATCTCTGGCTCCATTGGCTTTGACAACTGGGAGTGGGGAGTTGATCTTTTTGCTAATGACCCCCTGGTATTCAAAAAGTTGGTCTACGAGATGCGCTTTGATGAGGCCAGCGCGGTGTACGCCTTGTTCGGCCCGTTCTATGTGGGTCTACGTTTCCCGGCCGCAGAACTTGGTACGCTGCTCAGCGGCATCCTGCCGGCCGCAGCCCAGCTTTAGCCCAACTTTAACAGAGAGTGGATTTGACAGACTGAGTGGCACAAAGTAAGAACAGGGCTTTTTTCGTTGCCATACAGACAAGCGTCCGACGAGGAGTGAGTTAAAGGTATGACCGACCCGTCGCTAAAAATCCTTATTGGAGTTGCCTGGCCTTACGCTAACGGTCAGCAACATATTGGCCATATTGCTGGTGCTTATCTTCCACCCGATATTTTTGCCCGTTACCAGCGTATGGTTGGTAACCATGTATTGATGGTTAGTGGTTCTGACACCCACGGTACGCCGATCACTGTGCGAGCAGAACAAGAGGGTGTAAGCCCAGGCGAGATTGTGGAACGGTTCCATAGGGGTTTTATCGAATGCTATCTGAATCTGGGTCTGACTTTCGATCTCTTCACCCATACGGACACGCAAAACCATTGGAGTGCGACCCATCAGATGTTCCTGTGCCATTTGCAGGATGGGTACATCTACAAGGATATTCAGAAACAGCTCTATGATCCTGTGGCCGGGCGTTTTTTGGCTGACCGCTATGTGGAGGGCACCTGTCCCTACTGTAGCAGCGAGGAAGCCCGGGGAGACCAGTGTGATAACTGTGGCCGCACCTACGAAGCCATCGAACTGCAGAATCCCCGTTCCAAAATCACTAGCAGTACTAACCTAGAAGTGCGGGAGACAGAACATTTCTTCTTTGACCTGGCCAAACTGAATGAACCGCTACTGAGGTGGACCCAGCAGGGCAAGGAGCATTGGCGGCCCAATGTGCTCAACTTTGCCCGCACCCAACTAGAGCAAAGGGAACTGCGGGGCCGTCCTATCACTCGGGACATGGAGTGGGGGGTTGCGATTCCTTTAGAAGGCTATGCGGGTAAGTGTATTTATGTTTGGTACGAAGCCGTCATTGGTTATTTCAGCGCCGCTGTCGAATGGGCTCATTTAAACCAGACTCCGGGGAAGTGGCGAGAGTGGTGGGATGCTTCTATGAACCGCAGTGCCTGCATCTATAATTTTATTGGCAAAGATAATATTCCGTTTCATGCGATTATGTGGCCGGGAATGCTGATAGCCCACAACAATCTGAATCTGCCTTATGACGTGCCAGCCAACGAGTACCTTAACATGTACGGGCGCAAGTTTAGCAAGAGTCGCGGCCATAGTATCAGCATTAGCAGCGTTCTGGAACGTTATCAGGCCGATGCCTGGCGCTATGTGTTGACAGCAATGGCGCCGGAGGCCAATGATGTAGACTTTGCTTGGGATGACTTTGTGGAGAGAGTCAACAACGAGCTGGTAGCAAACTGGGGTAATCTAGTTAATCGAGTGCTGGGTTTTGCTTACCGGCGTTTCCATGGAGTTGTGCCGACACCTAGCTTGCTGGATGAAAATGATCAAGCTCTGTTGACCGAAGTTAAGGCAGGTTTTGAGAGCGTTGGTGGCCTTTATCAGGCGGTAAAGCTCAAGGCTGCGTTGACTGAAGTCCGCCGTATCAGCCAGCGGGTCAATCAGTACCTCAACAACAAGGCTCCCTGGAGCACCATCAAAAGTGATCCTCAAGCTGCGGCTACCGCCGTTTATGTGGCTTTGCAGTCCATTGATTGGCTCAAGATCCTGTGGTCGCCTATTTTGCCTCACAGCAGCCAGCAATTACACGAGATGCTAGGCTATGATGGCTTACTCTTTGGCCGTCAGTATACTGAAACCGTTCACGACGAGCGAGGATCGCATCTGGTGCTGCGTTATGACCACGGCAATGCCACCGGCCGCTGGGAGGCTGGTAGATTGTTCCCGGGGCAGACCCTTCGCCAACCCCAGCCTCTCTTTGTCAAGCTGGATGATGACGTGCCAGAACATGAAGTCGCCCTGCTAGCCCGATAAAGTATAGGGTCTGCAGCTTATGAGGTTGGATGGATGTTGGCAACCATTCACGGGAAACTGGGCCAGTTGCACAAAACCTGTTTAATCCCAGTCGGTTATATCGCCCCTCTCTAGACCCTATCAGAGCAAACCAACCCCCTCCCTACCCTCTCCGTGAAGCCTGACACTTTCTACTCAACTCAGGTTGCTCCCACTGTGATCTGCAGGTTAACCAGCCGCGAGATCAGGGCAGGCACAGAGAAATTTTATCCCCTTCTTTTCTCCGGCCTTCTTCCTTTTCGCGCAACCGCAGCCTTGACCCAACTCTCAACCCTGAGATCCATTTTCTCCGCGATCAGATCAAAATGGCGGTCAGCGTGGGGAGGGGTTACCCGATTCTCTTGTGCCACTGTAGCAATTAGGACATCGGTAGCTAGAATCGTGATCCCCTGCTTCCTCAGGTCAAAGGCGGTCCGATAGCTTCTTGTCCATATGGCTCTGCTGACGGAAAACTGATGGAGAGCAGAGAGTTCTTCGGAGAGTTCCGTATAGTCTTTTTCGTCCTGTGCCCCGCCGAGGATCTCAAGCAGGATCAGGGGTGTCATGGCTCCTTTCCTTTCCGCCAGGACTTGGTTCCCCCGACTCTGAATCGTGGGCATACCATCAGGGCGCAAAGCCCAGATCCATGCTGAGGTGTCGATGAGCAGGAAGTCCTCAGTCATCTGCACGCATGCGTCTCAGGTCCTCAACTGTGAGCATCAGAGGAGTTTTCCCCAAGCGCTGCCTCAACCGTTCAATCCGCTGCTGACGGATGACCTCCTGTAAAGCCAGCTCAATGAGCTGCCGTTTCTTTTTTGTGCCCGTCGCTGCCATGGCCTCCTGCAGCAGCTTTTCATCGAGTTCAATTGTAGTTCGCGTTGGCATCTTATTTTGCTCATTTTTATGCATACTATGTATGCAAATCTACCCCCAAAGCCGTATCATTACATACCTTCCTGCGTCAAGCGCAGAATTGGGAGAGAAGGGGGTCGCCAAAAATAGAGAATCGTTGCCTTAAAAACAAAGGGTCGGGACAACGAGCCTTAAGGGCTTGCCTTTTATGCTAACTGGCACTAAAGTAACAACACTCAGATCGGGGCGTAGCGCAGCCTGGTAGCGCACTCGCTTGGGGTGCGAGTGGTCGGCCGTTCAAATCGGCTCGCCCCGACCATTCATCGTGAGGCGACCCAATAGCAGGGAACTCTCCAGGGTCGCCTCTTCTTTTTTACAATAAGATCGCCCTTGTCCTTTGGAGGGCAATTTGCTCAAATACTTCTATGGTTATCTTGGTCTCTAACGATGATGGAATTCAGTCCGAGGGGATTAGCGCTCTGGAAGAAGCGCTTAAGACGGTGGGAGAGGTCTATACTGTTGCGCCTGATCGTGAGCGGAACGCGGTTAGCCATGCACTGACCCTCCACCGTCCACTACGCGTGCAGGAGCTGGCGGACCGGCGATTCGCCGTAGACGGCACACCGACTGACTGTGTGAATCTGGCGGTGAAAGGGTTTTTGCCGGTACGGCCCCAACTTGTGGTTTCTGGCATCAATAAAGGACCCAATCTCGGCGATGACGTTATGTACTCTGGCACGGTCTCGGCTGCCATTGAAGGAGTTCTTCTGGGAATCCCCTCGATTGCGGTTTCCATTGCGGCCTTCCGAGACTACTCCTTTGAGGTGGCAGCAGAGTTTGCTGCTGGTCTTGCCTCCCGGGTATTAGAGAAAGGTATACCTCCCGATACACTACTCAACGTAAACGTCCCTCATTTGCCTGCGCGAGAGATTAAAGGATTCCGTGTTACCCGCCAGGGCAAACGACGCTATGGCAACGCTATTGTGGAGCGGACCGATCCGCGGGGAGAAAAATATTATTGGATTGGTGGAGATGATTTGGGGTTTGTGCACGAGGAAGGAACTGACTGTGTGGCTGTACACGAGGGGTTTATCTCTGTGACCCCTCTGCATATCGATCTGACGAACCACAAGTCATTAGCGGAAATCCAAGCCCTCATGTTTCCATGGCCATAGACTACGCCCAAGCATGTGAAAAAATGGTGCACGAGCAGCTAGTGAGCCGGGGTATTAAAGACTCCCGGGTGCTTGCTGCCATGGCCAAAGTCCCGCGTCACCTGTTTATTGATGAGGAGTTGCGAGACCGAGCCTACGACGATCATCCTCTGCCCATTGGCAAGGACCAAACGATCTCGCAACCCTACATGGTAGCGCTCATGATCGAGGCCTTGGGGTTCAAGGGGGAAGAACAGGTGCTTGAAATAGGTACTGGCTCGGGTTATGAGGCAGCGGTCCTGGCTGAGTTATGCGCGCAGGTCTTTTCCGTTGAGCGGGTGGAAGAGCTGGCTGTTAAAGCGCGTATGGTGCTGGCAAGTCTAGGATACCGGAACGTTACTATTCTTGTGGATGATGGAACCCTGGGTTGGGAAGAGTATGCTCCGTATGACGGGGTCGTAGTTTCCGCCGCGTCTCCGGGTATTCCTCGCCCGCTTCTTGAGCAACTGAGGCTCGGTGGCTGTCTAGTTCTGCCAGTAGGTGAAGAAGAGTTGCAGAGCCTAGTGCGCGTCTGGAAAGAAGAGGCAGGACTTAGAGAGGAATACCTGGGAGAGTGTCGGTTTGTAAAGCTCATGGGAATGCACGGGTGGGAAGATTAAGAATTTATCTCGATCATAATGCCACCACGCCGCTACGGTCGGAAGTGTGGGAGGCAATGCAGCCCTATTTCCATGAATACTTTGGCAACCCGGCAAGTGCCCATTGGGCTGGACGCCAGGCTAGAAGAGGGCTGGAGGAAGCGCGGGAGCAGGTAGCTACTCTCATTGGCGCCCGGTCTGAGGAGGTGCTCTTTACCAGTGGGGGGACGGAAAGCAACAATCTGGCACTTGTTGGTGTGGCACGGGCACTGAAAGCACAGGGACAACATATTATTACCACAACAGTAGAACACTCGTCCATTTTGGAGACTCTTCGGGCTCTGGAAAGGGAGGGCTTTACAGTTACTTTTCTCCCGGTTGATAACGAGGGCACGGTAAGCGCTGCCACTGTAGCTGAGACGTTACGCTCGGACACAATCCTTGTTTCCATAGCTCTGGCAAACAATGAGGTGGGAGCTATTCAGCCCATCCAGCAAATCAGCTACCTGACCGGGAGTAAGGGGATTCTTCTTCATACGGACGCGGTGCAAGCTGCGGGCAAGTTGCCCATTAACATGTCAGCCCTGGGGGTTGATCTTCTTTCGCTTTCCGCCCATAAGATCTACGGGCCAAAAGGCGTGGGCGCCCTTTTCGTGCGCCAGGGGGTGTTGCTAGCACCCCTCCATTATGGTGGTCCGCAGGAGCGTGAACGGCGGGCAGGAACGGAGAATGTAGCCGGCCTTGTAGGGTTTGGTAAGGCAGCTTGGCTTGCCTGTCAGGAGTTGGAAGAGACCACAGCCCGGTGTTCCAACCTGACGGAAAAACTATGGCAAGGGCTCCACAAGGAAGTTGCCGGAATAAAACTGAACGGTCCTCTCACCGGTAGATTAGCCAACACCCTTAATGTTGGCTTTTCAGGGGTTGTGGGTGAGAGCCTGATGATGGGTCTTGACCTAGCGGGGATTGCGGTCTCCACAGGCTCAGCCTGCGCCGCCGGGGCGGTTGAGCCTTCACACGTTATCCTTGCCATGGGTAGAACTGAAGAGGAGGCAAAGAGTGCTATCCGCTTTAGCCTGGGTAAAAATACCGCTGAGGCAGAGATCGATGCTGTTCTGGAAATTCTACCTGGGCTGGTTGAGCGCATACGTGGCGTACAATTACCAAAGGAAGAAGGAATAGCGGTATGAGCAGGACAAGAGTGCTCATGGCTATGAGCGGGGGAGTAGACAGCTCGGTGGCTGCGGCTCTGCTTTATGAGGCTGGATATGATGTCATTGGCATCTCCATGTTACTGGCGGGCTCGACTGAGGGAAAAGATGGCAGCTGTTGCTCACTTGATGATTTTCAGGATGCCAGACGGGTGGCTGAACAACTCGACATCCCCTATTACGTGCTCAATCTGAAAGAGGAGTTTCGCCAACAGGTCATCGATGTCTTTACCGAGGAATACCTGCGCGGGCGCACCCCTAATCCCTGCCTGCTGTGCAACCGTGACTTAAAGTTTGATATCCTCTGGCGCCGAGCACAGGAGTTAGGTGCAGACTATGTTGCCACCGGCCATTATGCTCGTATTGTTGCTGATCAGGCATCGGGTTGCTACCAACTTCTACGTGGCCGGGACGAGCATAAGGATCAGTCCTATTTCCTCTTTACTCTCACCCAGGAGCAACTCTCGCGCACCCTTTTCCCTGTAGGGAATCTGACCAAGGCTCAGGTGCGGGACAAGGCGAGGACACTTGGTTTACAAGTGGCGGCGAAGCCGGAAAGTCAGGAGATCTGCTTTGTTCCTGATAAGAATTATGCCCGTTTTATTGAGGGTCGTCTGCCCGCAGACCGCTTCCGGCCGGGCGAGATTGTTGATGCGCAAGGTAGGGTACTTGGTACTCATCCAGGGGTTCAGCGTTTTACCGTTGGCCAGCGGCGGGGCCTGGGCCTATCCGGTTTTGCTCGGCCACTTTACGTAACCTCTATTGATGCCGCAGGCGCGCAGGTCACAGTAGGACCAAAGGAGGAGCTGGTGGCTCGGGGACTAATAGCTCATAAGGTCAACTGGATCGAAGGAGTGCCGGCAGGAGAGGTGCGATTTGGGGTAAGGATCCGCTACCGCCATCCTACAATCACAGCTCGGGCCAGGCTGAGCGGTGGAGATACGGTACAGGTCTTTTTTGAGGAGGGCTGTCCTGCGGTGACGCCTGGCCAGGCAGCCGTGTTCTACCATGGTGAACAGGTACTGGGTGGCGGATGGATTGAAAAGGCTCTGTTGGAGACAGAACACTGAGATAGATGAGACAGACAGTTGAGACAGAGAATTCAGGCTGATAATATTCAGACTATGAAAGTTGCGGTGGCCACGCTTGGCTGTAAGGTCAACCACTATGACTCTGCAGTCATTGAAGATCGCCTGCGAAGCGAAGGGTACGCCGTTGTCCCCTTTCCTGCACAGGCGGACGCCTATATTGTTAACAGTTGTACGGTGACAAACCGGGCTGACGCTGAGAGCCGTCAGCTTGCCCGCCGGGCCCGACGCTTAAACCCTCATGCCCGGGTTATCATGACCGGCTGCTATGCGCAGGTAAGCTCACAGCAAATCAGTCATATTCCAGAAGTGGACTACGTGGTTGGTCTTGGCCGCCTAGCCGACCTGTTACAGGTAGTGAAGGGTGAAGTAGAGGAGAAGCGGGTTTTTGTCAGCAATTTGCGCAGAGCCGAGCAGGTGGACACATTCGGAACCCTCACCTTTAGTAGCCAGACCCGTGCGTTTCTTAAAATCCAGGAGGGATGTAACCTCTTCTGCACCTTTTGTATTGTTCCTTTTTCCCGCGGAAAAAGCCGTAGTGTACCCCCACGTATTGTGCTTGAGCAGCTTGATCTTTTAGGTGAGCGAGGGTTTCAGGAGGTGGTGCTCTCAGGCATCCATCTGGGTGGCTATGGGTCTGACCTGGATCCCGCTGTGGACCTTACCTGGCTCCTGGAAACAATTGAAGAACGGAGGCCGGTTCCCCGAGTGCGGCTTAGCTCTCTTGACCCGCACGAGATCAACGAGAAAATGGTCCGTCTTGTTGCCCAAGCTGAAACCCTCTGTCCCCATTTCCATATCCCCCTGCAGTCTGGTGACAATAGTATTCTGCAACGAATGCGTCGTCGTTATGATACGGCCCTTACTGGTGAGGTTTTGGCTATGGTTCGGGAACTCCTTCCCCATGCCGCCATTGGCACGGACCTCATTGTTGGATTTCCGGGTGAAGGTGAGGAGGAGTTTGCCCAGGGCTATGCGTTTCTCGAGGAGATGCCGCTAACCTATTTTCATGTTTTTCCCTATTCCCCTCGCTCAGGTACTACTGCAGCCAAATTCTCTTACCAAGTCCTTCCCGCAACGATTGAGGAACGGGCGCGCCAGGTGCGCAAATTGGGCGAGCAGAAAAAGGCTGCTTTCTGTCGTCGTTTCCTGGGTTACCCCTTGCCGGTACTCTTTGAGCATAGCCGGGATAAGTCTTCTTCGCTGCTTAAGGGGTATAGCCGTAACTACCTGCGCACCCTGGTTGCTGCTGGAGACGAATGGATGAACAAAGAGGCAGAGGTCCGCATTGAGCGCACTCGGGGTGGGGTGGCGTGGGGCACTCTACTAGAGGCTGATGGCTGATGGCTGAAAGCTTACCTAAGCACGAATCCTTTGCTCTTCTGGAAAAGAAACTGCAGTACCATTTCAAGCAGAAAAATCTATTGGCGATTGCTCTTACCCATCGCTCTTTTATCTTGCACAGGCAGGGAGAGCATAACGAAAGACTTGAGTTTCTTGGTGATGCGGTGCTTAACTTGGTCATCGGCAGTCTTTTGATGCAACATTTTCCCGGACGCAACGAGGGGGATCTGTCAAAATTGCGCGCTTCACTAGTCAATGCTCAGATGTTGGCTCGCAAGGCCGGAGAATGGTCCCTTGGCCAGTGGCTCCTGCTTGGGAGAGGAGAAGATAAAAGTGGGGGACGTCAAAAGATGTCTATCCTGGCTGCTGCTTATGAGGCGGTGTTAGGGGCGGTGTATCAGGACGGAGGCATTACTCCGGTAAGTGAGATCGTTTCCCGCCACTTTACCCCCGAGTTAGAGGAAGAATCCTGGGCTCTTTTAAAAGATTACAAGACCCCCCTGCAGGAAATCACCCAAAGGGTCTTTAAAGAGACTCCGGTCTACACCGTGGTGCAAGAGTCTGGGCCTGATCACGCCAAGAGGTTTGTGAGCCAAATTTCCATTGCCGGAAAGCTATACGGCCACGGAGAGGGCAAAAGCAAGAAAAGTGCTGAACAGGTCGCAGCCCTACAAACCTTGGAGATGCTCAAAAAAGAGCAAGAGAACCTCCAGTTTCACGAAAGACCTAAGATAGCGGGATAATAGCCCTCTTGGAGAATATGTCACTCCTCAGTTGAGCCGAGCCTGGATCTCTTTTATGGCCCGCAGGGCCATCTCATCGCCGGGGTGAAAGCGTAACGCTCCCTGAAATTCCTCCATTGCCTTTATTAACATGCCTTTCATGGCATAAATCCGCCCCAGGTTAAGGTAAGGGAAATGGCGGGGTTCATAGCGCTTGGCTCCCTTGGCCTTCTCTAGCCAGGGGATAGCCTCATCCAGCTTCCGCTTGTGCATGAGGTAGACACCTATGTCGTTGTAGGGGTTGCCAAATTCCGGGTCAATCTGAATGGCAGCCTCACACTCTACTATAGCCCCGTCAAGGTCTCCCTGCTTGCTATAAGCCCACCCCAGGTAGGTGTGAGCATCCGCTGTTGGGTAAAGCGAAAGGGAGAGTTTATAGAGTCGTATGGCTTCTTCTAGGTCGCCGTTGTGCTGCGCACCTAGACCCTCTTCTACCAGTTTCATTGCCCTCTCATAAGTATCTGCCGCTGCCATATGCTTTTCCTTAATGTAATAATCTTATTCTCTATTCTCCCAGCATAACAAGATGAAATCTCTTCAGCAAACAGTCATCTTCCTAATGGTATGAACATCGCCACACTTTGTTTTCTCTGCTTGAGCCTGGTCTTGGTAGCAAAACAGGAGTGCGCTCATGCCCTATTTCTGGTAACATAACCGAACCGAAAAATTTTAGCGCGTATGGGAGGAAGACTTATGCCGCGAGCACGAATAAACGGGGTAGAGCTGCAGTACGATCTGCAGGGAGCAGGTGAGCCGTTGGTGCTAATTCATGGGGCTCAGGGGGACCGAAGTATGTTTTCTGGAACGGTGCCAACGTTTGTTAACCAGTTTCAGGTTCTTACCTTTGACCAGAGAGGTTCAGGAGAGAGCGAGAAGCCGGATATGGAATACAGTATTGCTCTTTTGGCCGACGATACCGCAACACTCATGAACCATGTGGGATTTTCCTCCGCCCATATTGTTGGTGTATCCATGGGCGGTATGATTGCTCAAGAATTTGTCCTGCGTCACCCGCACAAAGCACATTCTTTAGTTCTTGGGTGTACAACGCCAGGCGGGCCCAAGGCGGTCCGCTTTGGCGGTGACGCTTTGGCTCGGGCTTATTCAACGGAGCCCCTCTCGGCAGAGGAGCGGGGGAAGGCCCTTACTGAGGCAGCTTTTACCAGAGGCTATATAGAGCAGCACCCGGAGATTATTCCGGCCATGATTGAGGCCCGCCGCCTCAGGCCGTTGGATCCAGTTGCACTCTCTCACCGCATGAAAGCCGCCTATGCCCATGACGCCTATGACCGCCTTACACAGATTGCCTGTCCCACCCTGGTGATTACCGGCAAGGATGACGTGCTCATCTCCTGGGAAAACTCCCGCATTTTGGCTGAGCGCATTTCTGGTGCCAAGCTTGTGCTCCTAGAGCCCGCGGGGCATGTCTTTTGGATGGAACAGCCAGAGAAATCGCTCGAGGCGATTCTAGGGTTTCTTAGAGAGAACTCATAAAGGGGAGGACTAGTTGTGTTTGTTGTTACTAACCGTATCCCTGTTGCCAAGGGCCATGAGGCCGAATTCGAAGACCGCTTCCGCAACCGTGCCCATCTCATTGATCGGGCGCCGGGATTCATTAAGAACCTAATATTGTGCCCCGTTCAGCGTCGTTTTAGCCACCAAACAGGTAGATGGGAAGAAACAACCGAACAGGGCTACTACTTGGTGCAAACATACTGGGAGAGTGAGCAAGCTTTCTGGGACTGGACCAAGAGTGAGTCATTTCGTATTGCCCACAGCAACCGCCCACCAGCGGAGATGTTCGCTGGTCCCAATGTGTTAGAGATCCATAAGGTCATCCTGAGCACGGAAAAAAAGGAGTAGGAGCGACCCGATATGGTCGCTCTTAAGAGTAGAAGCAGTCATACAGGGCTGTCTCTACAGGTCAAAATAGGAAATCAAGTCACCACAAAATTCTGGCCAAAATCTGGTTACTAGTGTGTGTTCTAGGAGGCTGTCCATGCAAAAACAGGTCGAGGAGCGCTTCCATGAGATCGCTCCCAAGGTGGATTTATGCTTACTACGGTTTGTCCATGAAAGTTCCGAGCTTCTCTCGGTGCGGCATAATATTCTTCAGCCGGTTTCGACTTCAGAAGATATCGGCGTCATGATCACTGTCCTTGACAAAGGCGGGATGGGTTACGCCGGTACCAGCGATTTGACGGTTAGTGGTCTGCGCCGCGCTGCCGAGCAGGCCCTAGCCTGGGCACAACAGAGCGCTGGCCGCAGTGTGATGGACTTCTCAAAGGTCTCCTTCCCCCGATCTGATGGAGAGTACATGACCCCGGTCCAGATTCCCTGGAACGCTGTACCATTAAAAGAGAAGATTGACCTCCTACAGGCGGAGGGTGAACGACTCAAGACCGATGACCGCATTGTCGATTGGGAGGCTTCGCTCTGGTACACTGAGACTGACAACCTCTATGTGACGGCCGATGGCGGGCGTGCCCACCAGCTCTTCCGCTATATGGTGCCGATGTTAAGCGCCACTGCCAACGCCGGCGCCGAGACCCAGACGCGTACCTTTGGTAGGGATGGCTACTGCCGTCAAGGGGGAATGGAAGTTCTCAGTCACGCTGGCTTCTATGATGCTGCTCCTCAAGTTGCGTCGGAAGCGTTACAGTTGTTGTTAGCGCCAAACTGTCCTGCAGGCAAAATGGATGTGATGCTTGCCCCCGATCAGATGATACTACAAATCCACGAATCCATTGGACACCCTCTGGAACTGGACCGTATCCTTGGCGACGAACGCAACTATGCGGGCACTAGTTTTGTCACTCCCGATATGTTCGGCAGCTACCGCTACGGTTCGGACCTCCTCAATATTACCTTTGACCCTACCAGGCCCGAGCAGTTTGCCAGCTATCGCTTTGATGATGACGGTCAGCCTGCTCGCCGAGAATATATTATTCGGAACGGTATTCTGCTGCGTGCCCTTGGCAGTATCACCTCTCAAGCCCGCGCGGGTATTGCCGGGGTTGCCAACGCCCGTGCCACCAGCTGGAACCGACCTCCCATTGACCGTATGGCCAATCTTAACCTGGAGCCGGGTAACTCTAGCCTGGAGGAGATGGTGGCAGCGGTAGAGCAGGGGGTCTATATGCGAACTAACTGTTCTTGGTCTATTGACGACTCGCGTAACAAGTTTCAGTTTGGCTGCGAGTGGGGTCAGCTAATAGAAAACGGTAGGCTTACCACCGTGATTAAGAAGCCAAACTACCGCGGTATTTCCGCCACCTTTTGGCGTAACCTCAAGATGGTTGGTAACCTCGACACTTTTGCAGTTCTAGGGTCCCCATACTGCGGCAAGGGAGAGCCCAATCAAGTTATCCGTGTGGGGCATGCTTCTCCGGTTTGCTTGTTCGCGGATGTTGAAGTCTTCGGGGGAGAGTGACACTATGCAGGATTATTTTTATCAGCTTGCTGACCAGCTTACCTCTCTTCTGCAGGGAGATGAGGTTTACACCTGTACCTTTACTGCTGAGGATTCAGACTTTGTGCGCTTCAATCATAGCGCTATACGTCAAGCCGGGGCGGTAACTCAGCGCTACCTCGATGTTGATTTGATCAGCGGAATGCATCATGCTTCGGGGGATATATCGCTGTCAGGCGACTTGCAGGTTGACGGTACCCGGGTTGCTGAGCTTTTAGCAGGATTGCGCGATAAACTGACTCACCTTCCCGACGATCCTCACCTACTTTATGCCACCGAAGTGCACTCCAGTGAACAGCACGGTGAGAATTGTCTACCAGACAGTACCGCGGCGGTTGCCGCCATTTTAGAAGCGGGACGCGGTCGAGATCTAGTCGGCATTTACGCTGCTGGCGGCATTCATTCTGGATTTGCTAACTCCTTCGGCCAGCGCAATTGGTTCTCAAGCTACAGTTACAACTTTGACTGGAGCTTCTATCTCCAGGGCGATAAAGCAGTGAAAGCCAGTTATGCCGGTTTTGTGTGGGACCCCGTAGAGTTTACGTATAAAGTAGCCTCGGCCGTAGAGCAGCTCAAGGTACTCTCCCATTCGCCTTATACTGTCGAGCCCGGGCGCTACCGGGTTTACCTGGCTCCTGCTGCTCTCTATGAAATTGTAGAATTGCTGAGCTGGGGTGGGTTTGGCCTCAAGGATCACCGTACCAAACAAACTACTCTGCTAAAGATGATCGAGGCGGGAGTTCGTCTTCACCCGGCTGTAAGCATCCTAGAGAACACCCGCGACGGGGTTACGCCTAACTTCCAAGAAATGGGGTTCATCAAGCCAGATCAGGTGATGCTTATTGAGAATGGTGGTTTTTGTAACTGCTTGGTGTCACCGCGTTCTACCAAGGAGTACAATGTGCCGACTAACGGCGCCTCCAGCAGGGAAGCGCCCAAGTCTGTGGAGATAAGCGCGGGTGATATTCCGGTTGATGAAATGTTGCATCGGCTGGATACTGGCATTTATATCAACAACCTTTGGTACCTCAACTATTCTGATCGGGTTGCCTGCCGCCTGACAGGTATGACCCGTTTTGCCACTTTCTGGGTCAAGAATGGTGCTATCCAGGCGCCGCTCAACGTCATGCGCTTTGATGAAACTATTTATCGCATGTTGGGAGAGAACCTTCTGGGTCTGACCGCCGAGCGCGATTTGATCCTGGACTCGAACACCTATTATGCGCGATCGACAGGCAGTGGCCGGATGCCAGGGGCACTAGTGGAGGATTTTACCTTTACTCTCTAGATATTGTAAGCATCCAAGGACAATAAGGTCAAGGGAGGGATTATGGCAGAAAAACAGCTCACCAAGGACCAGCAAGCGCGAACGCTACGAGGCTGGATGTTGGGACTGCATGCGACCCACATTATCGACATTGGCGGGAGGCTTGGCTACTTTGCTGGACTCAACCATCGAGGGGGAGTAGCCACTGCCCAGGGGCTAGCCACTGATTTAGGACTGGATTCCTGGCGCACCGAGGTATGGTGTCGGGCAGCGTGTGCTGTAGGTGTGTTAGCCTATAAAGAGGGTAGGGGTTTTACCTTTGCTCCCTTTATGGACGAATTACTTGGCGAGGAGTCCCCGGAGTTGTTGACAACGCATGTCCTGGCCAGTCTTTCTCGGGATTTTGTTGCTTACCCAGAAGCGTTTCGCAGTGGGGCAATAAAGACCTTTCATGACCATGACGAAGATTTTTTCTTTCATCAGAGCCACATCTCGGCACTGCGGGCACCAGGAATTGTTGCCGCCGCGCGTAAACTGCCAGGGATGGAAGCACGTCTGAGTAGGGGTGGCAGAGTGATGGATGTGGGCTCGGGTAGTGGTACAGTGTTGGTGCGGTTTGCTGAGGAGTTTCCCGCCTGCCAGGTAGTCGGGATAGAACCCTTACCGTACTTCATTGACTGCTCGCGCCGTCTCATTCACGAGCGCGGGCTTAATGATCGGGTGCGAGTTGAACCTATTGGGGGCGAAAAAATTGCCTTTGATCAGGAGTTTGATTTAATCACTATGGTGCAAGTTTTCCACGAGTTGCCTGACCGTGCCAAGACCGATATTCTGCATCGCTGCCAGCGAAGTTTAAAACCTGGAGGAGTACTCCTAGTCGTTGATCGCTGCTCCCCGGAAAATGGCGACGAGCTTCGCGACCGGCATTTCACTATGAGCATTCTGGAGCAGTGGTTTGAGGTAACCTGGGGTAACATTGTCAACACTCGTACCGAGATCTTGCAAATGCTGCAAGACGAAGGATTCACCGTTGCCTTGGAAGACACCGACTTAGTCCCCACTTATTGGACATTTGCGGCTGAAAAGCCAGTGTTATAAAGAAAGGAGAAATAATGATGACTACACCCTGGACCCATGAAACCGCCGTTGTAAACGGCTTTCGTATGCACTATGTCATTGCGGGATCAGGCTACCCACTGGTTTTTCTGCACGGCTGGCCACAGACCTGGTTTGAATGGCGTAAAATTATTCCTCCCCTGGCCGAGCATTTTACCGTGCTGGCTCCGGACCTGCGGGGCTTAGGGGATTCGCAGCGGCCGCTCATAGGCTATGACAAACGTACCCTGGCCTCAGATGTCTACGAGTTGACTCGCTTGTTGGGCTTTAAGCAAATGGGTCTGACCGGTCATGATTGGGGCGGGCTAGTAGCCTATTTCTTGGCTTATGACCATCCTGAGGTGGTCGAGCGGTTAATGATTTTGGACATGATTCCCGGGTTAGCCCGTAAGGGGGAGAAGATTGACCTTAACTTTGCCCGGTTTGCCTGGCATGTTTTTTTTCATGCTGGCATGCCCGACCTGGCCGAGCGTCTAGTGAGTGGAAACGTTGAGACCTATCTCAGGCACTTTTACAGTCAGCTTTCCTATAATCCGGCTCTGTTTACCTCTGAGGAGGTGGCGGAGTTTGTCCGGGCCTACTCCCAGCCAGGAGCGCTTCGCGCCGGGTTTCAGTATTACCGGGCCGGTCTAGATGAAGACGTCGAGGAAATGAGTACCTGTACCAAGAAACTGAGTATGCCTGTGCTTGCCTGGGGAGGAGAGGCAGTGCTGGGAGCTGTGGATACTGTCTGGAAGACGGTAGCTGATAATGTACAAGGCGGGGTAGTAGAGCGCTGCGGACACTTTATTGCCGAGGAGCAGCCAGAGTTTGTAGTACAACAGGCTAGGGAATTCTTTGGGCCACTGCGGAAGTAATGCTGAACGCTTAGTGGCCCGTGAGGATGTAATGGTCTGCCCTAGCTGCCGGCATGAGAACCCGGAGGGGGCTTGCCCGTTGCGGTAGAATCACTGTGGGCTTGATCTTTGATGCTCTACCCCCTACTATGCCCCTTCTTTTTTACCCTTGATCCGGAGCAAGCTCATTATCTTGCTCTTAATGCCCTGGCCCTGCTGCAGACGGTTCCTTCGCTTCGGCGCACTGCGATCCGACCACTAACAGATGAGCGGCTTGCTCAAGACCTCTGGGGTTTATACTTCCCTAACCCTGTGGGTTTAGCGGCAGGATACGATAAGAACGCCCGTGTGCCCCTAGTCTGGTCAGCTCTGGGATTTGGCTTTGCCGAGCTGGGGACAATCACTGCCCAGCCACAAGAAGGAAATCCACGCCCGCGAATCTTTCGTCTGGAAAAGGATAAAGCCTTAATAAACCGTCTGGGATTTAACAACGAGGGAGCAGAGGCCGTTGCTAACCGCCTAACCCGTCTTCTTTCTCCTTCAATTCCCCATGCCATCCCTTTAGGCTTTAACATTGGAAAATCCCGTGCGGTATCTCTAGATGAGGCAGTGGCAGACTACAAGCTCAGTTTTACCCACCTTTTTCCTTTTGCTGACTACTTTGTGGTCAACGTGAGCTCTCCCAATACACCTGAGCTAAGACGGCTGCAGGAAACCGAGCGTTTAGGTCAGCTTCTAGAGGCGTTGCTTGCCCAGAACCAGCTCTTGGCTTCAGAGAAGGGAGTGAGACCGCGCCCCATTCTGGTAAAGATTGCTCCTGATCTTGACCAGGAGGCTATTTATGAGGTTGCTCGTAACGTTAAGGCGGTCGGGGTAGCCGGCTTGATTGCCACTAACACTACCCTCTCTCGACCTTCGTTACGTTCATCGCTTCGGCGTACTGCCGTCCATGAAGAAGGAGGCCTCAGTGGGCGACCACTGACAAAGCGGGCCACAGAGGTCATTCGTCTCCTCTTTCGAGCAACCGAGGGAGGGCTGCCCATTATTGGTGTGGGTGGGGTTTTTTCGGCTGAGGATGCCTATGAGAAAATCCGTGCTGGCGCTTCTTTGGTTCAGGTATACACTGGCCTTATCTACGAAGGCCCATTTTTGCCCAGGCGCCTTGTCCGTGGACTCTTGCGGCTTCTTGAAAGAGATAGCTTAGATCACCTTGGCCAGGCGCTGGGAAAGGATGCCTAATTCTCTCGGATGCGTAGTCCCGCAGGTAAAGGCTCATCCATAATCCGAGCCTGTTCTTCAACCTTAAGAGGAACCGCCTCCAGGAGCAGCTTGGTCCAGCGGGCCTTAGCAGGAAAAGTCGAGACTCGCTCTGCCAGGCGTTGGCGCACCCCTTCGTCCAGATCTCGCTCCCTATCTCCCACACAGCGCGCTAGTTGCACAAGCATAAAGGCAGTGGCATCAGGTTTACGCCATTCCACACGCAGCAGCCGTTCGATCCAATCCTCGACTGTGTTCTTTCGCACCACACAGTTGAGGGGTCCATATAATGGAGTACGTGCTCCCAACCGTGTGAGCGCCCAGATCTCCTGATCTGTGGCTTTTCTTTTTTCTAGGGAGCGTACCAGAACCTTGCCCAGCTCAGCTTTGGCTTCGGCAGACAAATGCTCGCAGCTTCCCATCACCTGCCACATCTCTCGGATTTCTTGTTCCCCCACTTTAGAACGACCGGTAGTAATCTTGGCCTTTAAATGCGGCAGGAGCCAGGGAGCAATCTCGTTATACAGATGGGTCTGCTGGGCTCGGTTCAGGCCTCCGGCCGCCCGTCTCCACAAACTCCACCACTCTGCCCGGCATTGTACTGTATTGGTAAAGCGTACTCCAACAGGGAATATTTTCCACAGCTGTTGGATGCGCCAGGCATCGGTAGGATGTCCGAAGCCGGGCCGGAGGCAAAAGCCAATTAAGTTTAACCAGCGAGCCTCGTATTCAGCCCCGCGCGAGCGTTGTTCTTCGAGTTCCCACAACATGTCCCAGAGCCGGCGGATAGCAGTAAGCGGCCAGCTATCCTTGCGGTAGCCAAGGGTCTGTTCCAGGGTACGGACAAGAGTGATCGGATCTGCTCCGGATTGAGTCGGGAGCGATGTAGAGGGTTGGTAGACACTGCGGAGGATACGGGAAGCTTCCTCCAGAAGCGATTCGTCGATAATCCGTTCTTCTACCTGTGTGGCCGCTGTCGATATGGGCTTTTGTGTGGGGCTGCCTACTACCGTGTCCTTCGCCACGGAGTTGAAACTGTAGGCGCCAGCGATGAGGAGTCTTCTGTGAAACACACCATAGCTCCAGCGTCCCGACTTCGGTGAAACGGGCGGATATGTGGACTGGCAGGGTCACTGTGCTGAGTTTTTTGCCAAAGCGGAGCACAGTCCGGATGGGGGGGAGGGGAGCGAGATCTTCTTGTTCCCCTACAATCACCTCGCCGGGCTGATCCCCCATACGGGAGCTTGAAGCATACAGGGGAAAGCTCACCGGCTGATTGGCTATCACCTCAAATTCGGGCTCTCTGACGGCGATCTCTTCACCTTCCTCCATGCCATGCCGGACCAAACAGAGGGCAGCTACCGGTTCTTTGATCTCGGCTGGAGGCTGCTGGAGCCCAGCTATGCCAATATAATAGGCTCGTGCGCTGCCGCCACCAATGCGCACTCCAAACCCTTGGCGCACCAACCCATAATAAGCTGCCCCATGGGCCACTGCTAGATCGAGGTCTTCATTTTCCAGCACCGCAGGCTGCCAGGGAGGCGTCTGGAACCAGGAGCCTACAACTTGAGCAAGCCGCTGGCGGGTAGCGGCGGGTTTTAAGGCTCCGCCATTAAATAAAATGGCCTGGGGCTGAGCCATCAGGGCCGCTCCGTCTGTGCCGTCGGTTCCCGTCGATGCTTGGCAGTGGCTCTTAAGAAAGGCAGCCACATGCCGAGTAATCTCAGGTTCGGAAGCGTACGGCAGTCCCCATTCCTGAATCCCTGCCCGGGTTCTGCGGCGGGGCAGGTCGCTGGAACTAACCGAGGGGAAAAACCCGTCTAGCACAATACACTCGACCTCTTCTTGGGTTAGCGCGTCACTTAGGGTTCCTCCCACAATAGCGCTGCCACGCCCAGGTAAATGAACGGCAACCTGTGCGCGGGTGGGGTTGGCAAACAGCTCCTCTTTAGCCGTTCGACAGAGATTACAGAGCAGGTGCCAGCTCTGGGTAGTCATTTTACCAATACCCGTGAGGCGGGCTTCCACTTGGCGGGCCAGCGCCATATCCATGTTGTCGCCACCCAGGAGAAGGTGGTCACCTACAGCGAGTCGCTCTAGCTGTAGTTTCCCCCGGTCCTCCTTTGCCGCAATGAGGCTCAGGTCGGTTGTTCCTCCACCTATGTCGCACACCAGGATAAGCTGCTTATCTTGCAACTCCTCCTGCCAGGTTTGGGCGTGGCGGGTCAACCAGGCATAGAACGCGGCCTGGGGTTCCTCTAATAGCGTGACTCTTGTCAGGCCAGCTTTCTGGGCTGCCTCAACCGTCAATTCTCGGGCAACCTCATCGAACGAAGCCGGTACAGTCAGGACCACCTCTTGTAAATCCAGAGCATGGTCCTTACCCATGGTCTGATTCCAGGCCTCACGAAGATGTACAAGATAACGAGCAGAGGTTTCTACCGGGGAAAGCTTGGCAACCTCATCGGTTGCGCCCCACGGGAGAATACGGGCGGTCCGGTCTACCCTATCGTGACACAACCAGGACTTTGCTGAGGAGATTAATCTTCCGGGCACCCGGGCTCCCTGAATGCGGGCGAACTCGCCAACAACGTACAAACGTTCCGCATCCCAGGGAAGGGCCAAACTGCCTTTGGGCAGATCGTGTTCTCCCGGCAGGTAGAGAAAAGAGGGAAAGGTAGGTCGGGTATTCACTGTTCCTTCAGCAACGAGCTGGGGAACAGGAAAGGTCTGAATCTGGGGCATATTAGGGTCAGACGCATAGGTGTCAATATAGGCCACCGCCGAGTTGGTGGTGCCAAGATCAATGCCAACAATATAGCGGGATTCAACCATCACTCCTCTTCAACCGGAGTACGTACATTAAACTCCAGCTTCCAGCGGTGACTCTCGTCTCTGGAGACACACCACAGCTCCAGGGTACCCACCTCGGTAACCCGAGCGTGTAGGCGAACGGGGATACTCATTCCCCCCTGTCCCTCCCAGGAGAGAACGGTTTCCAGGGGCGTGAGCTCCCCGATCTCTTCTCCCCACTCCTCAATAAGAGTTCCAGTCTGATCGCCACGACGGGTAGTAGAGCCAAGAAAGCGAAATTCCACTGGCTCGCCTACAACCAAGCCGAACTCCTGTCCAGGAATGTCGGTCTCTGTCCCTTCTTCCATGCCAAACGGCACCACGCACAGAGCCTTAAGCGGAGCTGGGATCCCGGGAACCGCGGGCATAGAGGTTGACACGCCAATATAGTACGTGCGTGGTGAGCCGCCGCGGATACGGATACCTTGGCCACGGCGGGCTAGGCCGTAGTAGACTGCACCGTATGCCACCGCCTGCTCCGGATGGGTGCCGGTAAACACCCGCACCTTTTCTCCGCCCTCGGCAGTAGTCCAGCTGTTCAGGACCTCAGCCACTCGCTGGCACAGGAGGTCAGCCTTCATAACCCCACCGTTAAAGAGCACTGCTGTTGGGTGCAGGAATGTACAACCGTTTCCCTCGGACTGAGACAGTTGGTTTTGCGTTTCCTGTTGCCCAAGAAACTTAGCAAGGTGTCGGATAATTCCTGGATCGGCGGCGTAAGGCAAACCCATCTCCTGCATACCCACCCGGCGCTGGGTTTGTGGTCGATCCGTACTTGCGCAGGCAGGAAAGAATCCGTCTACTAACACTTTTTTGACCTCTTCTGCCGTCAGTTCTGTGCGGATGGTGCCGCCAACCACACCCTTTCCCCGGCCCAGAATGACAACTGGCTGACTTTTTTTGCTCCGCTCCTGCAACAGGTTCTCTTTTGCTGCACGGCAGCTATGCCACAGTCCTCGCATCTGCCAGTTGTCGAGCCGAGTATTTTCCTTGGCCAAGCGTTGCTGCACAGTATAAGCTAGAGTGAGATCCATATTATCTCCACCCAGCAGGATGTGCTCGCCCACGGCAATGCGTTTAAGCACCAACTCGCCATTCTCTTCCGAAACCGCAATCAGGCTAAGATCTGTTGTACCTCCGCCTACGTCACAAACGAGGATGATATCTCCTACCTTTACCTGTTTGCGCCACCTATCCTTTGTGCTTTCAATCCAGGCATAAAAGGCGGCCTGGGGTTCTTCCAGAAGCTTAAACCCGCTTAAGCCCGCCCGTTCGGCCGACTGTACGGTCAGATCTCGCGCTGCTGCGTCAAACGAGGCCGGTACAGTGAGGAGAACGTCTTGTTTTTCCAGGCGATATTCAGGATTATCCCTAGCCATAAGATAATCCCAACTATTCCTGACATGCATTAGGTATTGAGCTGAGACCTCAAGGGGGGACATCTTGTGGAGTTCCTCAACTCCACCCCAGGGCAGGATGGGCGCGGTGCGATCAACCCCAATGTGACACAGCCAGGACTTGGCCGAAGAAATCAAGCGATCAGGCACTTCTCCTCCCCGGTCACGGGCAAACTCACCCACTACGAAAGACGCCTCTTCTGCCCAGGGTAAACGCCAGCCGCCTGCCGACAGCTCATGCTCGGGGGGAAGGTAGAGGAAGGACGGAAGCAAGTCCCGCTCTTCTACGACACCCGGGGCAACGAGCTGCGGGATACGTAGTAGGTGAATCTCCGTCTCATCAGTTTCTTGATTCTCGGTGTCTGCATAGGCAATCACGCAGTTAGTTGTTCCTAGATCAATGCCGACAATATATCGTGAATTTTCCATATGTTTCGTGTGTTTACCTTTTCTTATGAGAAATCTTATATTCCTTTTGCCGAGCGCGACGGCACTCGCCTTTTATTATGCCGCTCAAGGGATCACACTGGGCTGTTGTACAGTAGTCTAACCAGCTAAGATCGATTCTTCCCTTTTCGTCGCAAGAGAAACCCATACCTCCGCATTTATATGGAAGGCAGGCAGATAGGTTATACTCTTCCACCTTCTGCTCCCGGTTGGTTATTGCTCTTGAGTCAGTTCGCATTTTCTTAATGACATCGCAGCTTATGCAAGTCAAAACTGCCACAACGGCCAATGAGATAAGTTTCATCTTTTCACCAAGGCAAAACCAACCATGACGGATAAAGCTGTCCAGAGCGAACCTGAGTGAAGCAAACCTAAGAGAGAAGGGACTAAGAGTCTATACGAAAGCTCTTTTTCTCTCCATCAAGAATCATCAAAGGCTTCCTAGATGGGGTTTCTCGTATGGACCCTAAGGAATTTCCACCTCAGCCGGGGTGACAATGGCTAGATCCTGATCGGGGGACTTGGCTGGCAAATCAATCTTAGCTGTACGCCACCCGGGATGTTGCAGGACGCCTTTAAAGGGTGGTTGGCCCAACACATTGCCGGTAAGCCGTACGGCTGACGGGTCAAATCCCTCTGGCACAGTGACATCGCTTCCCTCTTGTCCAGATATCACTGGCTCCAGGGTGAAATGTTCGGCCAAAGCCCTGCGGCAACCCTGGTGAATGGCGCGTACCGCAGCCCCGATCTGGCTGTCACTATAAGGCTCAATCTCTTCCTGTAAAAAATCAATCAGCCGGCCTTCCCGCTGGAGTAGGGCCAGTAATTGGACAGCGGCTGCCGGAGAAGGCTCGGGAGTAGGAGGAGGTTCCGGAGCTACTTTTTTTTCTGGAGCGGGCTCTTTGGCTGCTGGCTCTTGGACAAGCCGCGGAAGTATTAGGAGCAACAATAGCCCCAAGACCAGAGGAGCAGCAATAAAGTAGTGTAACTGATAGATGCGCACCCCGGCTGGGGCGTATTGCAAGATCCAGACGTTCCCGGCCGCCAGGAGGGCGGTACCAAGCACAATAAGAACTAGGGCTATCGGCCGTAGGGCTGGGTTTGCAGTCATGATTGTCTCCTGAGGGCTACCAATGGTTCCCTCTCCCCCATCCCAACCTTCCCCCGCCAGAGAGGAAGGGGATATACAAGGCATACGAAAATATATGCCCCGGTATTTAGTCAACTACACACGCATGGGCCATGTCAGAAAGCGAGTGCCAGCGGATAAGACTACGATCCTCCTCCACAAGGCCACTGGTAAGGCCAACAAAGACCAGATCTTTGGCCGGGTCCGCCCACGCCATAGTACTGCCTGCACCAGCATGACCGAAGGTACGGGAAGAAGCTAGAGAGCCAAAGTAAGTCGGGAAGATCCCGCTGCCTCGTACCCAGAAGCCTAACCCTCGGTTTGCCGGTACCTGTGGCCAGCCACGGGCAACACGAATCATTTCAAACAGGCGGTCAGGCATATCGCCAGTGTGAATAGTTGTGGCCAGATCTACCATTGCTGGGCTCAAGATTCGCACTCCGTCCAGTTCACCACCGTTAAGCCACATCTGGTAGAAGCGGGCCATGTCCGACGCGGAGGAATATCCCCCACCACCAGGAATGGCGGCAGTCTGGACCTCAGGCAAATTGAACATTTCGAGAAATTCTGTGGGAAAAGGTGCGCCACCCTTGTCCAGAGCCTGCACTGGCACCCGTCGATTGCCCATATCCGGTCGCACTCCCATGTGGGTGTCCTGCATTTTTAGGGGTTGAAACAGATCCTCTGCACAGATTTGCGCATAACTGCGCTTACCCCCGTCTACCCGCCGCACAACTTCCCCTAAAATCCACAAGCCAGAGAGCGCATGGTATTGCACAGCCGATCCAGGTTCATACTCCAGGGCTTGAGCGCTAATGCGGGCAATAGTTGCGTCCCAGTCACCCCATTTGGGCATGGCCCAGTCTGGGGCTAGGGTGGGGAACCCTGCTGTATGGGTGAGCGTTTGAGCAATAGTGATATTTCTCTTCCCGGCAACGCCAAACTCAGGAACATAGTCGGCTATCTTGTCAAAAAGGCGTAGATCCCCTTTGTCTACCTTCATCAGTACGGTTGTTGCCGCAATAGGTTTGGTAGCGGAAAAAAGGCAAAAGATATCATCCGGCTTGGCAGCACGTCCCTTGTCCGGCTGGGATTCTCCTACGGCCCGCGCTGCAGCAACCTTGCCATGTCTGGCAATAAGAAAAGTCCCGCCAAAGAGGAATCCCTCTTTAACCTTGTTTTCCGCTACAGCAAAAAAGTTCTCCAGTCGCTCAGGGTCAATGCCAACCTCTTTAGGATTTACTGATTGCATGTTGTGGTCCTCCTTAATATCTAACTTGTTTGCTTGTGATTTTACTCTTTTCTCGTGTCAGGCTTAAGGGTCATACCCATGATGTTGTACCCGCTGTCAATATGAATAATTTCTCCAGTGATCTTCGCTGCCAGTGGGCTACACAGGAAGACGGCCGTTTTGCCAACATCAGTGTTCGTAATTTCCTGTTGCAGAGGGGCAAACTCTTTAAAGTGGTTTTGCATGACGGCAAAACCAGGAATACTGGTGCCCGCCTTGGTTGCTACTGGACCGGGGGAGAGTCCGTTGACCCGGATACCGTGTGGCGCCAGGTCATAGGCAAGGTTTTTAATAATGTTTTCTAGCGCTGCCTTGGCCACACTCATGAGTTGATAGCCGGGAAACACCCGCTCGCTGGCCATGAAGGTAAGGGTGAGAATACAACCGCCTTGCTCTTGCATAAGCGGCAGAGCTCCCCGAGCCAGGACAATGAGAGAGTAGGCGTTTATGTCCAGGGTCTTAGCGAAATCTTCGCGTAGCGCATCGACAAACCGTTTCTCGAACGACTGAGCCGGTGCACCGCCGATGGAGTGGATAAGAAAGTCAATGTGTCCAAACGCTTGACCCACCTCGGCAAACATCTTCTTAATCTCCTCGTCGTTGCCGACATCACACTCAACAATGAGGGGGTCGCGAAGCTGCTCGGGAATATTTCCCATGAGCCGGCGGACGGCTCTGCGTTGGATCGAGAGCGCCACCCGAGCTCCACCGTCATTGAGATACTTAGCAATGGGCCAGGCGTTACTCTGCTCATCGAGTACCCCGGTTATCAGGGCGGTCTTGCCGGAAAAATCTAGGAGGCTTTTTATATCTGCATCTTGACCGGGCATTCTTATCTCCTCTTACAAGCGTTCGGCCGTGGGCTTATGGGGTGTAGGTCCTACTGTCCTGTGAATTTGGGCTCCCGCTTTTCGACAAACGCGCTGATTGCCTCTTTATGGTCCTTGGTGTAGAAGCATTGCTTCTCCAGAGCCAGGCAGGTGTCAAGGACCAGATTGGTCGTATCCCTGAGAATCTTGTTAACCGACACCTTGGTCCAGCGGATGGCCTTGGTGGGACCTTTAGCAAGACGGGTGGCAAATTCCATAGCCTTAGGCATAAGTTCATCTGGTGAAACCACACGGTTGATAAGACCAATGCGCTCCGCCTCCTGAGCAGTGAGTAAGTCGCCGGTCATCAGAAACTCTTTGGCTCTGGCCGCGCCAACAAGCCATGGCCAGATAATGGCTCCACCGTCTCCGGCAACCACGCCCACCCGCACATGTGGGTCACCAATTCTGGCGTTTTCTGAGGCAAAAATCACGTCAGAAAAGAGCGCAATTGTTGCTCCCAGGCCGGCGGCTGCGCCATTGACCGCAGCAATAATAGGCTGCTCCACTTCCAGTAGATCAAGGATAATTTTTCTGGCTTCGGCAAAGAGGGCATCTAGTTGTGCTGGGGTCATATTCTGGAACCATTTGATGTCCCCACCGGCGGAAAACGCCCGACCGTTACCGGTGAGCACCACCACCTCGGTTTCACTATCCTTGGCAATATCGGCAAAGATCTCTGATAGCTCCGTGTGGAGATCGGCATTAATAGCATTGAGAGAGTCTGGTCGGTTAAAAGCAACGGTCAAGATTTTGTCTTTTCGCTCGGCCTTGAGGCACTGGTAACGGCTATAATTCATGGGGTTCCTCCTTTTTCTGTGAGACTTATGGCTCATTATCTGTCAGGCGGGGGAAACGGTCAAGCGAGAGAGACGTTCCTTCCGGCGGGGTAGCGCTTGCTTCCCTGGTTTTTAGCGGGCATGATCACGGTTGGCACGGGAGGACAAAAAGGACAGAGAGTGCTCGCTTGCCCTGAAAGAGAGAGGACAGGAGTGAAGGTTTAAAGAGGTTACCGAAGGATGTACTGCCCGAGTTGCGGCTTTGAAAATCTGGCGAGGATAGATGTTTTTGAGAGCTATATGGAGGACAACAATGAAGATTTACTTTTGCCGTGAGGGACTTACCCGCATTATGGACTGGCTTCAAGAGGAAATACCTGAGGATCAGGTGCTTGCCTGCTCGGAGGAAGATGTCCCCCAGGCTGCCCAGGAGGCAGATGTGCTCATCCCTACAGTCTCAAAGATTACCGAGGAGGCCCTCCGCTCTCCCTCGGTCAAACTGGTGCATCAGTTTGGTGCTGGACTCGACACCGTGGACATTCCTGCTGCTACCCGTCATGGGGTTTATGTGGCCAACGTGCCCAGCGCTGGGTCAGGCAATGCCGAGTCTGTGGCAGAGATAGCCATCCTCCACATGTTGGCTCTTGCTCGCCAGTACCCTCGCACCCAAGAAAGCCTACATGCCCGCCGGCTTGGTACCCCAATGGGTATGGCGCTAAAAGGCAGAACTGTGGGTATTGTTGGCTTTGGCGGCATTGGTCAGGAGGTAGCCCAAAGGCTTAAAGGCTTTGACATGAAAATCCTGGCCGTTTCTAAGCGAGGGCCAAAGCCTGCCGTGAGCTCAGTCGAACGGGAGGGTGAGGAGAAAATCGACTTTCACGGTCCTGCTGAGTCTTTGCCTGAGGTATTGCGGGAGTCTGACTTTGTGGTTGTGGCGCTCCCGCTTAATGAAGAAACTCATGGTTTTATTGGCCAAAAAGAATTTTCCCAAATGAAGGCAGGTGCTTTTGTTATTAATGTTGCTCGGGGACCAGTGATCGACCACGACGCCCTGGTCGAGGCTCTCAAAGAGGGGAAGATTACCGGAGCCGGACTGGATGTGTTTTGGGAGGAACCGGCTGATCCCAGTGACCCGGTCTTTGCCTACAATGTTATGGCTACCCCCCATTTGGGTGGGGCAACTGATTTAAGTCTCAAGGGGATTGCCAAGAGAGTGGCGGAAAACCTAAACCGTCTACGGAGGGGAGAGATACCGCTGAATTGTGTGAATCCGCAGGCGCGGGAGACGGGAAATCTCTAATCTCTTTAGAAGAGTGTCTAACAGAATAGACTCCTGCGGAAACCGTTGCTAGACAAAAATCTCCCCTTAATCCCCCCTTTGAAAAGGGAATGGTTCGAGGGGATAAGGTGGGCAGAGGGCCGCTATTGCGGGCATTGTTTATCGACACAGACGCAGCCTGTACCGAACGAAAAACCAATGCCCTATTGGTGCAAGACTTGCCGGAAGTATTTTAGTGTTAAGGTAGGGACAGCAATGCAAGGCAGTAATATCCCCTTGCAGAAATGGGTAATGGCATTCTACCTCATGACCACCAGCCTCAAGGGCGTATCGAGCATGAAGATACACCGTGACCTTGGCATAACGCAAAAGGCGGCTTGGTACATGATACACAGACTCCGCACAGCGTGGGAAGATGACAGCGGAGTATTCTCCGGCCCCGTAGAAGTAGATGAGACCTACATGGGCGGAAAGGAAAAGAACAAGCATGCTCACAAGAAGCTAAAGGTAGGTCGGGGCACATCCGGCAAAACCGCAGTGTTGGGTATGAAAGACCGCAAGACCAACAAGGTCTTGGTATCTGTGGTTGACAGCACTGACAAGGCTACCTTACAGGGCTTTGTTGAGGAGCGAATAGCAGAGGATACCGCTGTCTACACAGACGATCATGGCGGCTACATAGACCTCAAGAACCATACCTCGGTCAAGCATAGCGTGAAAGAATACGTGAACGGCATGGTTCACACTAACGGTATTGAGAGCTTTTGGGCAATGCTCAAGCGTGGGCATATGGGCACCTACCACAAGATGAGCGTCAAGCATCTCAGTCGGTACGTGGGCGAGTTCGCTGGCCGTCACAATGTGCGCGGATTGGATACGCTTGAACAAATGAGCTTGTTGGTGGTTGGTATGTCGGGCAAGAGGCTCCGTTATGCTGACTTGACCCAATAGAGCAAAGAGGTTTGGTTGGTTTCGGAATCAACCAAACTAGGAAAGGAGCAACTATGGTTGTTAATGGCCTGGCCCTTGATGTTTCAGAAGTGCCAATTGGAGTAAGGCTTTATCTAAGGATACGCGAATGTTTGCAATGGACTCTAGAACGTCTTGACTATATCCTCCTTGATCAATCAACGTTGCAACATATCCATCAAAAACCTTCAGAAACCCCTCTTTTCCACGGTCTTGTGGAGGCAATGAGTCAAGACCTGAAATGGCCGCGGCCAATCCTTGAAGAAACACCACAAGAGATAATTGCTCGTTATCGGTAGCCATGACTAGATGCCCACGTGTTAAAGGACCTTATCCAACGCTGTTGGCCCCACTTATGCAGTTTTCTCGACTCCAATCGTATAAGACTTTTCGAGCATTGAAGTCTTGGCCGGTTACCAAGGGCATCAGATCTTTGACCATGTTTTCTAAAGGTTTTGGGGTCATTGCTTTAACTAAAGCAATTGCTTCTTCTTTACCCATCGTTTTGTCCAACCCGTTATTTCTAACCGAAACAAGAACGCAAGGGTCAATACTAAACTTGACAATCTCATTTCTGTAATCTTGTTCAGTTAACATCAGTGTTGGATCATAAGGGTCATAGGTCAACCCGTCGTTCCTAGCTTTGGGTATCTGCCTGGCAACCTTGGTTTCAGGCTTATCCTGTGTTGGGGTCTGTGTCGAGGTAGCTTTAGCCTCGGCTTGTGTTGGGGAGGTTATTGGATCATCTTTCCCCTCATATGCATCATGTATAAGGACACCAACCAAAAACGGTACGATGGAGATTGGTAGCGACCAAGCAGCTTGTTTTTTGGTCACTTCGACCTTAGCAACAATACGGACAAGTTCCACAATGCTACCAAAAAACATCAACATTCCTGTTGCTACAAACAGCGTTACTACTAGAGTAATCATAAATCCCCCCCCCCTCCTTGCCTGATAGGCAAGCAAACAAAAGTGTGATAATATCCAACAACCTGGCAAGCGGGGTTGCCGGGCCGTGAACACACCGCACAAAGGTAAGTATGTATGTGTGAGGGTCCTGATATTCACTGCGGGTACGGGAAGCTACTCCGTGCCATTCACGCGGCTATTTTATTACAGGCGACCCGACATGGGCCTTGGTACGATGTATTCAGATTTAACCTATGGCATATAGATCAGGGAATTGTCAATATCTTTGGTAGTGGCTCATCTTGAGGATTTTTGACCAAGAGAATCAACACCTTACAGCTCAAACTGAGCCACTACCATATCTTTTTCTGTCTTTACTAAAATAATTTCTATGATGGAATAGCCCACTCAAGAGCAGCCATATCTATGGAAAGCAGTCAGGCGAGGCTTGGTATTATCAATAAGGAGGGCGATATGGCAGAAGAAAGCTTAAATGGGAGTGTTGATTTATTAGCGCAGGCTCTGCGAGCTGTCTTTACTGAATGCGCTCGGTCCAATTCTTGAACGGTTGGACAAGATTGATACCCGATTGGGCAAACACGAAACCATGCTGACAGACATTCAGAAGCAAGTGACCTACCATACAAAGGTGCTGAACCAACACAGCGAGATATTGAACCGACATAGCGAGCTTCTTGGAGAGCCGCAAGCAGCGGTTGCCGATTAGGAGGAGGCCACTATCATGAACAAGAAGAAGGGACAGCCACGTGAGAAGACCAAGCCAGCTCATAGGCCAATGCCCAAAGATCCAAGAGAGCTTGCCCTTGCCATGTTTCGGGTTGCTGACCGTCGAGTGTTGGAGAGGTTGGGAAATAAAGGGGAGAAATCAGCATGAGGATAGTGTCAACCGTCTTTGTTCTACTTCTTTGTGCCTCGCCGGCGTCTGCCGAGGTGCTAAGCGGTCATCCTAGAGTAGTTGACGCTGATACGTTGGCCTTTGGGAAGGAGAGAGTTAGGATTGAGGGGATAGACGCACCTGAGAGGCATCAGAAATGCCTTGATGCTAAGGGCGAGGTATATCCGGTGCGGGCAGGTAGCAACAGAAGCTCTAAAGGCTAGGATCGGCTCAGATCCCGTGACGTGTGAGGGGGACGAACGCGGGCGCTATGGCCGGCTCATTGGGTTTTGTTCCTTTGCGGATGGGGAAGACTTGAACGGTTGGGTTGTGCGCCAAGGCCATGCCTTGGCTTATAGGAAGTATTCGGGGAAGTATGTGGAACAGGAGGATATGGCTAAGGCGATTAGGGTGGGAATATGGCAAGGTGAGTTTATTCCCCCTTGGGAGTGGAGAAGGGGTAAGAGGCTTGAACCCTAAAACGGTAGCCGCCTTCATGATCCTTGCGGCCAAAGCTTGGCAACCCAAGCAGAAGCACCCGCTATAATAGAAACGGACATTCCAACTATACTTTTAGTAGCCGAGTGCTTTGCCTTTTCAACATCTTCCTTGGTTGCAAAAGAAGGAAGCCTGCCTTTTATTTCAGAAACTTCCCTCTGTAGATTGCCAACATCCTTGTGTAAAGAATCAACCTTTTCTTCTATCCTCCCAATGCTCCCATTTTTCCCGGAAATTTCCTTAACGGCCTTCAGAATATCTTCATTGCTGACTACCATAAATTCCCCCTTATCAATTAAATTCAAATTATCAATGAATTTAATTTCTAGCAATAGGCAAACCCCCTGCTATCAAGTAAGGGATATAATTCCCTTTGAAAAAGGGGCGGCCCGCGTGGGGAAAGCACGTAGCGTGGGGGGATTTTCTTTGACACAACGTGGATTTTGCTTCCCGGGATGAATGTGAATAAATCCAGAAAAAACAAGTAGCGCTTCCCTTGACGCCGCCTTCACACTCTATTACGGTGCCTCCATGAATGACTTCTACAATGTTTTTTCCGGCGAAGGACAAGGTGACACCAGAGGTGGTCGCCCTGGAATGGCAGAGATTCTACCCAATCTTTTCGTGGGAGAGTATCCCCGTGAAGAGGACATTGGCTGGCTCAAAATGGAGTTTGGCATCTCTGCGGTTTTGAGCCTACAGGACGCCGATGACCTAGCAGGCAAGGGACTCAGCCTTCCCAATCTAGTCCAAGAGTATCGTCGGCAGGAGATGCCCTTCCGCCGCACTCCTATTGCCGACTTTGACTGTCGGAATCTGGCTCAGGTTCTTCCCCAGGCAATTGAGGATCTGCAGACATTGGTGGAAGAAGGGCATAAGGTTTATCTCCACTGTAATGCTGGCTGTAACCGTGCGCCCACGTTGGCCATTGCTTTTCTGCACGTCTGTCATCAGATGTCGTTAGGGGATGCTAGAGATTTCGTTAAAGCCCGTCGCGCATGCGGGCCATACATGGAGATTCTCTACAACCACTTTGGAGTCAAGTAGAGCACTAAGCAGAACGTCTGTTAGTAAGTTGGGACTGGACGAACCTGAGCTAGAGCTGGGGCAACCATTAGCACTTACGCATTACCGCTACCACCACGCCACGAACCTCCAAAGCTTTGTTTTTGACAATAATAGGAGCCACTTGTGGATTGGCTGGCTGTAGGCGAACCTTGCCACCTCGCTCCCGATAGAACTTCTTCACCGTGGCTTGGCCATCGACCACGGCTACTACGGTTTGACCGTTATCTGCGGTGGAGCGCTCCTCAACAATGATATAGTCTCCGTTGAGAATCCCTTCATCCACCATCGAGTCCCCTGTGACCTGTAGTGCGAAGGTATTGTGGCGACGCACAAAGTCTTCGGGTACCGCGATCGTATCATCGGTTTCTACTGCCTCAATCGGCACTCCGGCAGCGACTTTACCTAGTAAAGGCAACTCAACAGCCTCTTTCTTCTTCTGCGGAGGGAGCTCAATGGCCCGGCTGAGATTCCACTTCCGCTTAATGATTCCTTTTTGCTCCAGATTCGTCAGATGTTTATGCACCGTTGCCAGAGAGGACAGGTGGAAACGCTTACCGATTTCTTCTAGCGTGGGCGCGTAGCCATATGTAGCGATATGATTGTCAATGTAATCCCAGATCTCTTTCTGTCTGCGAGTAAGAGTCATGGTTCTTCCCCTTTCTTCTTGTGGTAAGGGCGAAGCATACATCAACGCGAACTGGCAGGAAATGCTGATCCCCCAGGCCTATGCTTCGCTCTTACTATGCCAGCGAACAGAAGGCGAATCAAGGGATTAAAATAATGACGGCATGATTGGCCGTAGTAAGTCAAATCGGTTTGTGGTGACATTAGCCATTCGCCATGTTATAGCGAATCGTAGGAGACAGTTTGTGGCAGAGCAAAAGAAGATTCGGGCCGGCGTCATCGGGGTTGGTTACCTAGGCCACTTTCATGCCGAGAAGTATGCTACGCAAGAGGACGTCATCCTTGTTGGCGTGGCCGATATTGATCCTGACCGAGCGCAGGAGGCGGCGTCATCGGCAGGGGCTCTGGCACTGACTGACTACCGGGAGTTGTTTGGCCAGATTGACTGTGTGAGCATTGCTGTGCCTACCCCGCACCATTACCCCATAGCAAAGGACTGCTTAGAGCACGGCCTGGATGTGTTAGTAGAAAAACCGCTTGCTGCTACTGCTGCCGAAGGGCGGGCCCTGGTTGCTCTGGCTGCCGAGCACCAAAGAATCCTCCAGGTCGGTCACCTGGAACGCTTTAATCCAGCCCTGCGCTCGCTTGCCGGTATTCTTGCTACTCCGCGTTTTATTGAGTGCCAGCGGATTGCTCCTTTTGTTGAACGGGGGACAGATGTGGACGTGGTGCGCGATCTCATGATCCACGACCTCGATGTTATCTTGAGCATTGTGCGCTCGCCAGTGACCTCCATTGAAGCTCTGGGTGTACCAGTGCTCACCTCCGAACCGGATATTGCCAATGCCCGGTTACGCTTCAAAAGTGGCTGTATTGCTGACATCACTGCCAGCCGGGTGGCTATGAAGCGGGAGCGCAAAATGCGGCTATTTCAACCTGATACTTATATTGTGGTTGATTATGGTGAGAAACACATTCGTATCTGCCGCCGAGAGCAAGGCGGAGAGGAAAACGAGCTACCCCATATTACCCTGGAGGAGCGTGAGGTTGGTGGAGAGGATGCTCTGGAAGAGGAAATTCGTGACTTTATCCAATCAGTGCGGGTGCGTCGGGAGCCGGTAGTGAGTGGACGTGAAGGACTGCAGGCTCTGGAGATGGCAGAAAGGATTGTTGCCAGTTTGGAAGTTCCTTAGTGGTAGTCACATAGTAGACTGAACGAGAGAGACTACTAAATGGAGACATTTTCGGAAGGATTCATCTGTGAAGAGGAAGATCTCAGAGGCAAGCGGGTTCGTCTCCCGGCAGGACCTTCAGTCAGGCCGCGTCCTTTTCGGAAGGTGTGAAGGTCACACTGATTCCTACCGCTTTGAGGACGTCAAGAAAAGTGGTCAGCCTGGGGTTTTCGTCGTGGAAGAGCGTTTTGTACACGCTTTGCTGGTTTGCCGATAATGCTTCAAATTTGCCGTGCGCTTCTGCAACATTTCGGAGGGCAATCAGGAACTCTTCCAACTCGCCGTTCTCAATGGAAACAGAAAGTATAGCAGCAGAGAGGTAAGCTGCTGCTATCTCTGGATCGCGGAGTTCTTCAAGTAGGAACGTATTGTAATCTCTAGTCGGCCTCATGCTGAAATTCCTTCCAATAGTCGCATGCTCGGGCAATATCTTTCTCTTGCGAGCTTTTGTCACCTCCACACAGCAATATCATACTATCTAATCCTACGGTCCCGAAGTAGACACGGAAGCCTAGCCCAAGGTCGATACGCAACTCACGCACTCCCCGTCCGACGCCGTGGCAATCGCCGAAGTTACCAAGCCGAAGGCGGTCGATTCGTTGCAGGATGCAGGCTCTGGTTCGTTTATCCTTAATGCTACGAATCCACTCTTCGAACGGAGCCTCATCATGTGCATCGATATACGACCTAACCGTCCATCTTCTGGTTTCCACCAGAAAATTATCGCTTACAGACAGCAATACGTCAATCTCAAGGAGGCGTGTGGGGAGCTTGGAAGTGGTGTCTCAGTTTGCATTTACCCTCTTCCGGGTTGGCGTCCTGGGCCTGCCCTGGGATTGACAAGTCTTAATCTATGGCCTAGTTGCGCGTTAATGAAAGCGACTACGTATACCGAGGTGCGGCAGAAGCTGGCAGCAACGATAGCAACAGCGCTGCTCCTCGCTGCCGCCGGAGCCGCAGAGTCGGCCCTCGCCGCTGACGCCGAGTCGTCGGAAGCCGATGCTGAGCCGTATGAATTGGGAGAGTTCGTCGTTACCGGTTCGCGCATCCAGAAGGCAAACCTCTTCAGCTCCAGCCCGGTCATCCAGATTGAGGCCGAAGACCTGTCTTTCCAGGGCACCGTCCGGGTGGAGGACATGCTGCGCACCCTGCCGCAGGTGTATTCCGGTCAGAACGCCAGCCAATCGAACGGCGCCACCGGCACCGCAACCCTGAATCTGCGCAACCTGGGCGCGGACCGCACCCTGGTGTTGGTCAACGGCCGGCGCTTGCCGGCCGGCTCGCCGCTGCAAGGGGGTGTCGGCGCCGATATCAACCAGATTCCGGGCGCGCTGATCAAGAGCGTTGAGGTGCTGACCGGCGGCTCCTCGGCCACCTACGGGTCCGATGCAGTCGCTGGCGTGGTCAACTTTCTGATGGTTGACGACTTTGAGGGCATCAAGCTGGACTACCAGTTCAGCCAGTACCAGCACAACAACGGCAACGATAAGTGGCAGCGGATTGTCCGGGACGCCGGTTATGAGGTCGCCAAGGGCTCGGCATGGGACGGTGATATCTCGAATATCTCGCTGATCATGGGGAAGAGCCTGGGCGAGGACCGCGGCAACATCACGGTCTACGGGACCTACCGTGATATTGACCCGGTGCTCCAGGCAAACCGCGATTACAGCTCGTGCGCCCTGAGCAACGACCTGACCAAGTGCTTTGGTTCGGCAACTCAGCCCCAGGGCACCTTTTCTGACTTTGGCTTGCTGCAAGGTCAAGGCTTGGAGAGCTTTGACTACAAGGTGGTGGGCAACCAGTTCGTACCCCGGCAGGGCACCCTGTTCAACTACGGTCCGTCAAACTATTTTCAGCGTCCCGACAAGCGGTGGACCGCCGGCCTGTTTGCACACTACGACCTCCACGACCGTGTCGAGTCCTACACCGAGTTCATGTTTATGGACAATCGCTCCGTAGCCCAGATTGCACCCTCGGGGGCGTTCTTTGTGACCGATACGCTGGGCTGCGGCAATCCATTTCTGTCCCAGCAACAGTTTGAAGCCCTGTGCGGCGCGTATGGGTTGACAAGAGATGACGCCCAGAACGTCTTTATCGGCCGGCGGAATGTCGAGGGCGGCAACCGGCAAAACGATCTGCGCCACACCTCGTATCGTGGCGTGTTCGGGCTGCGCGGCGACCTCACTGATAGTTGGCGCTACGACCTGTACTACCAATACTCCGAGGTTCGCATGCAGAACACCTACCTAAACGACCTGTCGATCACCCGAATCGGGCGGGCGCTGGACGCGGTACAAGACCCCGCAACAGGTCGGATCGTATGCCGTTCCGTTCTGGATGGTTCCGACCCGAGCTGTGTACCCTGGAACATCTTTCGGGAGGGCGCGGTGACACAAGAGATGATCGACTACCTGGTATTGCCCTTGTCCGCCCGCGGGGCCACCGACCAGACTGTTGTGTCCGGCTATATCGCCGGTCATCTCGGCGATTATGGCATCCGCTCGCCATTCGCCGCCACCGGCCTGGACGTAGTCTTGGGCGGTGAATACCGTGACGACAATCTCAAATTCAAACCCGACCGGGCCTACCGCAGCGGCGATGGAGCCGGACAGGGCGGTGCCAGCCTGCCTGTCAGCGGAGGGTCCGATGTGACGGAATTCTTCATCGAAGCCGGTATCCCGCTGATCGAAGGCGCACCCTTTGCGGAAGAACTGGGACTGGATGGAGGCTATCGCTATTCCGACTACGATTACGGCGAGCAGACCAATACCTTTGGCGTCCGCGCGGGGTGGGCCATCAATGCCGACCTCAGGCTGCGGGCCAGTTTCCAGCGGGCGATTCGCGGCCCGAATGTGCGGGAACGCTTCCTGCCGCAGGGCTTCAACCTGTTCGAGATGAACGCCGACCCGTGTGCCGGTCCCGTCACGAGCGGTAGGACGGTTGAAGGCCGCAGCTTTGAGGAATGCGCCCGCAGCGGCGTGACCGCTACCCAGTTCGGCAATATCGAAAATTCACCGGCTGCCCAGTACAACTTTCTGCAAGGCGGCAACCCGAACCTGGCGCCGGAGGAATCGGATACCTACTCCTTCGGCCTGGTGTGGACGCCTGGCTTTATCCTAGGGTTCAACTTCAGCTTGGACTACTATTCGATCGAGATCCGCAAAGGCATCAGCACCTTGACGCCGGAGTTCATCCTCAATGAATGTCTGGACGGCAACACATCGCAGTGCGCCAAGGTCAGACGCGGGCGGAGCGGCGACCTGTGGCTGGGCTCCAACGTTGACAACAGCGGCCACATTGTGTCCCTGCTGGACAACCTGGCCATAGAGAAAGTACAAGGCTACGACATCACCGCCGGCTATGACCTCGGTATCGGCCGCTGGGGGAGGCTGAGCTTCAGCGACATCCTGTCGATCACCTCCACCTGGGACCAGCAGGAGTTGCGAGAAGCGCAGAAGGTAGACTGCGCTGGCAACTGGGGTGCCACCTGCGGTTTTCCGACCCCGGATATTCGGAACAATCTGCGCGCCACCTGGGTGACACCGTGGGGGGTACGGCCCAGTCTCATGTGGCGTTACATCAGCAGCGTCGAAGATCTCAACTCCACCCAGGTCGATCTCGGCGCACGGCACTACCTCGATCTGGCCGCGATCTGGAATTACAATGACTACACCAGCATCCGTGTCGGCGTAAACAACCTGTTCGATAAGGCCCCGCCGCTTGCGGGCAATGCGGCAGGGCCCTTCATCGCCGGCAACGGCAACACCTTCCCCGGCCTGTACGACGCCCTGGGCCGCTACTGGTTCGCGGGGGTGAGCGTCGGCTTCTCGTAGCCGCCCAACACTGCTCTTAAGGGGTGAACATACTCTTTCCCCAGGGTGGTCACGGTCGCATTTGCCGCTCTCACCGCTCCGCACCGCGCAGGAACTCTGTTCCCAGGGTGGTCACGGTAAACGTGGCGCTGTCGAACTCCACCCCATCGGCAATGGCACGCACCGTATGCGTGCCATTGCCCAGCAGATTCCAGTTGAACGGCAGGCCAAAGCCGTTATTGCTATCGCCGCAGACGCTCGTCGTATCGCGCCGCTCGGTCCCATACGTAGCCGGAAGTCGGGTCGTCCCGTTAATTTCAATCTCTACCCTGGACACTTCGAGACGGCCCGGAATATACGGCTGCAAAATGTTCACCACGTACATATCTCGGTCCAGTTCATCCATGGTCTGGGTGAGCGGAACAGGAACCCAGGGGGAACCGTCCTGATTGCTCACGGTCGCGCCTGGCTCGACATCGATGGTGATCCTTGGCGGGATGACTGTGCCTTCCGGGCTGCGCGGTGGTGGCGACAGGGTGCTTTTTGACAAACCGATAATGGTCCAGCTCAGTCGCACGTTGCCGATGTCGATAGTGAATATCCCGCGCTCGCCCAGAAGTGTCTCGTAAAACTCTGTTCGATCGTACCCGTCGTTATCCACGTAAGAAATCGTGAAACGTCGGACTTGGTCAATAACTTCCTGAACGGGCGTCTGGCCCGTGATATGCGTTCCGTTCGTTGAGCCGGTCCGCGCCCACCAGTTCCCCCGGTTATCTACCGATGACTCGCTGTGCTCGAGCGCATTGTAAAAATACCGCTCGGCAACTTCGGGCACGGCGGGGGGTGGGGGTTCTCCCCCTGGTCCGGTGATACACACCCAGCCGGAGAACAGCCCGATACCGCTCTGAAATGAGCCCGGGGAAGGATTCTCCAACCTGCCAGTTAAGCCCGGTCGTGATGGGCGGCGGCGGTAGATGACACCCATCTCGGCATTTTCCAGCCACATTGATGATCGACCTTGGATTGGCGTAAGACGGTTGGCGTCCAACGGTTGCCTGACCAGGAAAACCCAGGGTGAAACACTCGGGTCGCGTTGTGAGTACACCAGCGCCGTATCGTCACCCGTATACCCGGGCACGCCAAAGCCGCCCTCCACTGTCGCAATCTTCTCCATATCTCCGGTACTCAGCTTGGCAGTATAGACCGTCGATTGATTCCGAGTCTCGTCAAAGACGTCAAAGGTCAGAAAGTTATCGCTGGTCTGACCCAAGGCTGGAAAGGCAATATGAAAGCCGCGTCTGGGTGGAATCAGAGGGAAGCCCCTGCCCGTTTGTAGATGCAAGGCGTACAGGCTCCACTGGCTGCGCTGGATCAGATAATCCTCATCGCCGCTGACGGTCGCCGCACTCAGGGCGTCGTAGATGAGCCACTGTCCGTCTGCTGTGAAATTGATAGTACTCGCGTAGGGGAGGGTGTCGGGTGCGGGACCAGTATATGCAAAAGGGGTGAGCAGGAAGGTTCGCTGCTCCCCGGTTTCTATATTAACAATGGTGATCGTGTTATCCGGGTTGCCCAGCTCATTCAGCAGGATCAAGCCAAACAACCGACCGTCGGGGGACATGGCAGCCGCAGCAACAGGGTCGGGAGACTCAAGACACCGTTGTTCATTGCCATCGGTTGCAATGAGGCAGAGGTCGTTTTCGGCATTGACAAAGACTGCCAAACCGCCATCACGGGAGACAGAGGGACGTGCGCGGGCCACGATGTCCTCAACCAGTTGGACCCCTTGTTCCCCGTCGCCTTGGGCGGCCTCCCGCCGGCCCAGCCGGAACTGGCCCAGGACATCTCGATACACAAAGAGGGTGGCATCTGGCCCGCGAACGCCGGGGATATCCGGCGGGTCTGGAGTGGGACCGTCGGAAATCTCGACGGTATCAAACGCTTCGGCTACTTTGGCTACTTTCCGGTCTTTATCTGGGTCCTCCTTAAAGATGTCTTCCGCGGCCTGAATACAAGCCAGGCGGGCGTCAATAAACTGCGAGTTCTGGACCAGATAAACGGTCAGCGCACGGTAGAAAATCCGCTCGGCAGCGCGCAGGCCAATGGCTCCATCGAGACCCTCCGCAAGCAGATAAAAGGCCCGGTTGATAATACTGCTATTGATGTGAACGCCGCCGTTGTCTTCCCGAATATGAAAAAACTCGCTCATTTTCGTCGGATACGGGCGACCGAAATGAGTGAGGAAAGCCCCGGGGTCCTTCAGATTGCGGATCGGGCGGCCCAGGTCCGGGCCGCCGCCGCCAGAGGCTGGGAGGCCCAGGTCTTGGCCGGTAATCCAGTCCGGCCTGCCCTCGGTCCAGGCTTCGATCATTTCGCCGAAGATGTCGGCAAACGCCTCGTTCAGCGCGCCGGGCTGGTCTTGATAGAGCAGATTCGCCGAATGCTCGATGACCCCGTGGGTCAGCTCGTGGCCCACTATGTCCAGCGCTCCGGCAAACGGACGACCATCGCCAAATACGAGAAGATTCGTGCCAGGGCTCCAGAACGCATTCTTATAGTTCTGACCATAACGGACAATCGCATGAATCGACGCGCCATCATCCTCCCCATCATCGTCAACATCATTGTCAAATGACTTCCGGCCGTGCCGATGCCAATAATAGTCGTAGACCCGAGACAAATTATACGAAGCGCTGACCGCATCGGGCAGCCAAGAGTACGGAGGGTCCACTTTCTCAGGGTCCTTCTGACAAACGACAGGAGCGCCGATGAGAATTTCCTGGTTCTGCGCATCGCGAACCCAAATAGCACCGCGCTGAATCCAACCGTGCCAACCCTGAGCTGCCGGATCGAACATATTTTTACTGGTATCAATCATCCAGCGAATGGAGTCTTGCTGCCATACATCGAGCGGCAGAGGAACGTAAAACAGATCAACAAAACCATTACTGGCCGGGACATGGACACGCCGGGGCGAGCCATTGAAACCAACCATGCACTCCTCCCAGTGGGCTTGGTGCATGACTTGATTATAGGCCGTCAACTCGTCTCCATTTTCCGCATCAATGACCACCAGCCAATGGGAGGTCAAATCGATGGCCAACTCCAGCTTCCAGGCCAGCCGGGGCGGGGTGTTGCCTGGAGCATAGACGATGAGTTCGGAGGAGGTGACTTCGGCTTCCGCACCGTCGGGCAGCGCAGTCCGGGCGTACTCGACCGCGGTCGCTTCGTCGAGGACAGGAACAGTGTCGACTTTCTTTGGAGTGGGCACGAACGCCCCATTCAGCAAATCTACATGTCCGTTCGGATCAAGATGAACAATCAACTCAGCCGGCCACACGGACAGACCGTTATACGTCTGGTCAAAACGCAGATGGGTCCGGCCCAGGTCGTCGGTATGCTGACGGGTCAGTTCGAGTTCAGCGTGAGGGTCGTCGAGGCGGAGCAGACCTCGATTCGCTTCGAGAAATGTTCTGGCGGTTGTGAGATGAGAGGCGCTTCCTGTGGCGAAACCGTACTGGGCGCGCTCCAGCACCTGGCCCTTGATCTGGCGTGGCGTTCCAACCGGAGAACGGAGCCGAACTGAGACAGTGCCTTGGTTGCGAGTCCGCAGTTGGGACAGCACCTTACTCTGTCTCGGAGTGAGCTGAGCTGTCGTCCGTTGTGCCGCCGCTTGAAGGCTGGACACACGCTGGCGGAGACGCTCGGCCAACTGTGTCGCACGCGGGTCCGGGTCGGTCTCTAAGGACTCGCTCGCCGGAGCAAGCGCGTTGGGCTGAGCTAAGGGATGAAGATACAATGCCGGCGTATTGCCACCGGCCAGATTCCAGCTCAGCAGGAAAATCGTCAGGAGAACGATTGTACAGCCGAATGCTTTTCTCAGTTGTCTCTGAGGGTGTTTCCGACGAGCAGTCATAGCCTTGTATTATTGTCTGCTCGGTAGTAGCTCAGTTTGAAAAATTCTGACCAGGAAAAACAATGGCTTGCCTGCGCTCTTCCTGTCATGCATACTGTTCGCATCCTAAAGACCCCTATCCGAGACCGCCTTTATCTGTCAATGTCCCTCCGGCTGGTGCCTTTCTGTATGACTGACAGCTTCTGCAATACCTCGCCCGTCTGAGCATCAACCATGACCTCCCACCCCTCGGCCACACTGAAGAGAGCCTGGACGCGATAGGCCAGACGTGGAGCTTTGCCTTCCGCCGCAAAAATCACGAGTTCAGCCCGACATGTGAGGCACTCCGCGAGGGGTTTCCCCAGATGGTCAGCGGCCCGTTGCAGCGCATACTCCTCAGTACTCGCTCGAACGCCCTCAAGCGCTTCGTCAGGCATCGACAGCAGCGACCGCGCGGGCGAAAGGATGTTCAGTAGGCGCGTGACTGGTGGGCTTTGTCTTTCTTCCGCTTTCCTGTGCGGCTCGGTCCAACCACGTCAACACCGATCAATAAACGGCGTCATAAAGTGTAGGTTGACAGATGAAATGGAAATCTTTGACAAGGTTTTGGAAACCCCTTGACAGAAAATGCCTTTCTTATATTTCAGTATATACTGATTATTAAGAATAACTAGAAAATTCTAATACAGCGAGGCGATGCCAATGGCAAGAAAAGGTAAGGGTGGCAGTCATTATATGCCGGATATGCCGGCTGGCGGGGAAATGGGCTGCAGCTGTAAGGTGGAGTCTCTAATCAGCGTGGACGATCATAGCCTTGTATTATTGTCTTCTCTGTATGGTTGACAGTTTTTGTAATACCTCGCCCGTCTGAGCATCAACCATGACCTCCCACCCCAGGAGAGCGCTGGCCTCTCGGCCACACTCAGGAGAGCCAGGACGCGATAGGCCAGACGTGGAGCTTTGCCTTCCGCAAAATCCTTTCATTTGTCAAATGCTTTGATGGCCTCGGCCCGTGCCCAGGTCCATGTGGTGACGCGTGCCGGTTGGCCATGTATGCTCAATGACCCCACAGCAAAAGCGCTCATTGAGCACCATAACCTGTGGTGACGGTGCCGGTTGGCCATCTCTTTGAGAAAGGCCGCAATCTCCGGTGGTGGGTCGAGAGCAAGCGCTTGCTCGACTTTACGCGCGGTCCAGGCCTGCCCCCGAGAGAGAAGGTTCATCTGATCGTGGAGGCTGTCAAGGTTTAAGACCTTCTCGGCAAAGTCGCCGGTCTTGGTTGATGGGATACCGCCGTGGTCATGGATCAGCTGTTCTAGGGAGGTGCAGTCTTTTACCTCAACCTCGCTAAAATACTGAAAGAGGGATTTGACCTCGGGATCCGCGGTTTCCTCACTCATGCCCCGGAGCGCCTCGACCCCTGCCCGTTCGGCTTCCAGGAGGAGGTTAAGAAGATCTTCAAGTTCCTTTTTCATAACAGTCCTATCTTGGCTCAGCATATGCCCCTTCGTCAAACCCCTGCGGATAGGGACAGGGATAGAGGCTGCTAGCTGGACCTGTTTACATGGCGGCTAACGCACAAGCGCCTTGCTGGTGCTTTCTCTTGATCGTGGTCGGGTCAGTATGTCAGGCTTTTCGATTTTGACCTTGGCAATGCGTCTGCCATCCATAGCTACAATGGTCATTTTGTGGCTGTCTTGGAACACTGCTTCTCCGCCTTGTGGGATCCTTGCCAGACGGGCGAGGAGAAAGCCGGCTATAGTACGAAAGTCTTGCGTCTCTTCCACTGGCAGGCCGTGCTTTTCCTTAAGGTCGTTGAGCAATACCCCGCCTTCAACAAGCAAGGAACCATCGGGCATTTCCTGGATCTCCTGTTCTTCGTCCACGTCAGACTCATCCCGGATCTCACCAACAATTTCTTCGAGCAGATCCTCAATGGTAGCAATACCGATCACTGTGCCGAACTCGTTGACAACTAATGCCATATGTATCCGTTGACTTTGCAAATCCTTAAGTAGGCGGCTAATCTGCACCGAGTCTGGAACATAAAGCGGAGGATGCATCAAATCCTTAAGTGTGGTCTCTGCCTGTCGTTGCATGCCTCGTAACAGATCTTTGATATAGACAACTCCCACAATATGGTCGAGATCTTCCTCATAAATGGGGACCCGGGAAAGACCCGTTTCTATGAGGTCTTTCAACACCACGTTGCAAGGGGTTATCACATCTACCGCGTGAATTTTATTTCGTGGGGTCATCACTTCTCGAACCGACATGTCGGCAAATTCAAATACGCTGTGGATAAGCTCGCGCTCTGTTTCATCAAAGATGCCCTGTTGCGTTCCCTCCCGGACAATGAATTTCACCTCTTCTTCAGAGATAAAAACCTCCTGAGCTTTACCTCCGTTGCGCAGGAGGAAAAGGATCAAATTTGAAGAGGTGGTTAGGGCTTTTACCAGCACTCTAGATACCCGGGAGAAGAAATCGATGGGGCGGGCGGCTAGGCAGGCAATCCTTTCTGTATGGCGTAGGGCTAAAGATTTGGGAACCAGCTCTCCCAGAACCAGGGAGAGGTAGGAAATAACAACCACCACCATCCCAATAGCCAGCGGTTCTCCCCATTGTTGCAGGAAGACGATTTCGCTTTTCCGAAAGGCCGGTGCCAAATACTCGACCGCTGAGACTCCTCCCACGGCTGAGGCCAGGGAGCCCACCAGTGTGACTCCGACTTGTACCGTAGCCAGGAAACGATCAGACTCTTCCTTAAGGCGTCTCAGTACTTCTGCCGACCGGCTTCCCTCGGCAATAAGTTGTTCGATGCGGGTTCGCCGAACCGAGACAATGGCAATCTCTGAGCTGGAAAAGAAGCCGTTGGCAAGGATCAAAAAGAGGATGAGAGCGGCCTCCATCCAGAGTGTCTCACTACCCATGATACTCTCCTTCTGTGGGAAAAGCTCGGGCGCACTTTCTGTGCGTGGCGCACTTTGCTGTGTGTAAAGACCGACCACACATGGGTAAATATATCATGCTGGGGAGTAACAGCACCACACGCCCAATTTCGCGGTGATGCTAGGCGATCTGTCAGAGTGATGTTGAGGCATTACTGGTTTGCTCGCAAGAGGCTGGTTGCCCTGCTATCATTTCCGTGTAAGCGGAAATCCCGGCACATGGCTGGGAATAGATTCCTGCTTTCACCGGAATGACAAAAGTAAGCAAGGGGCTAGGAACTTTTGTTAACAAGTACTAATACAGCCCCGGCCGGTTGCAGGCCAAAAAATCGATCGGTGTATTCGTGCAGCCGTCGAGTGCAAGCTCGCTAAGCGCTTCACCAAGCACACCGGCAAACTTGAATCCATGCCCCGAGAGCCCGGCAGCAAAGACAACCTGTCTATGTTCTGGGTGGTGGTCAACAACAAAGTGTTCGTCAGGAGTCATGGTGTACATGCAGACAACATGCTTCTGGCAACTGTGGGTCACTCTTGGCAGGTACTCGTGTAAAAAGCTCTCGACACGCTCCTGGTCCTGTGGATCGAGCTCGCGGTTAACTGTAAGTGGATCAGCAACCGATTGCCCTCCAGAGTGCTCGGCAATCTTAAGGCCGAAGTGGTCGATCTGGGGAAAACCATAAAAGGCGCCCGTTGGTGTTTCGTAAAAAAAAGCCGGACATCCGTTTTGGGCGGAGTAAATGGGATCGGCAGTTTGGTACCAGAACAGAGACTTACGACGCACCTCAAAGCGAAGGCCAAGGCTGCCAAGCAGGTCGGCTACCCAGGCCCCAGCGGTGATAACCAGGTGATCTGCTGCATAGTTTTCCTGCTCGGTAGTAACAATAATACCCGTACCCTTGGTACGCCAGGCTTGAACGGGTTCGTTGCTTCGCACCTCAGCCCCCAGCTTTAAGGCTTCATTGACATAGGCCAACACACAAGCCTCTACCTGCAGGTAACCTGCACAGCGCTCGAAGACTGCGGTCATCGACTGCGGGACGTGGAAACCCCTGAAGCGGCGTTCGGCCTCACTGGCAGTAAGCTCTTCGACCTCCAGGCCGTGCTCTTTAGCGCTTGCCAGGACGCCGGGCACCGCCACCCCACTAGGATGGCTGATCTCCAGAAGGCCGGTTTCGTGATAGAGTTGCTGGCCGCAACGCTCGGCAAGCTCAGCCCACAGCTCGTAGGCACGCCGGAGCATGGGTACATAGTTGGGATGCTCGAAGTAGGCTAGGCGGATGAGTCGTGTATCGCCGTGAGAACTGCCACGGTCGTGGCCCGGCGCAAAACGGTCAAGGCCCAGAACCCGTGCCCCTCTCTGGACCAGATGATAGAGGGCGGCGCTACCAACACCCCCAACTCCTACCACAATGCAGTCGTAATGCTTCATAGAAGAGCTTTATACCCCAAAACCCTGTGGTCTAGCAAACCTTGTCTCCCGCCTATCCTAGCCTTCGCCTTCAAAGGGAAAGGAACCCCAGTGGTAGCTTGAGGACTAGCAATCTGGGCTTTGCCCTTAAGTTAAGACCGGTGGGCTAGAAGCCGCTCCTGCGCGGGGGTGTTAATTGCTATCTGTCTCCTTGCGTGAGTCCTGGCTTTCAGTTAGGACGTTTGAGGAAATCTACTTTTAGCAAGTAAGGGAGGGTCATTCTTATGAAGTGGGGGTTGCAGCTAGCTATGGGAGCCTCTGTGTGCGGACGGGAAGCACTACAAGAGGTGGCGGCCCTGGCGGAAAAACTGGAGTACGACTCTATTTTAATGGGTGATCATATTGTTGTTCCCAAACATATTGATACCTCCTGGCCCTATGATGAGTATGTTGGGGGAAAGCCTCCCTATGAAGTCTACACCGACATGGATATTCTCGACCCTTTTGATACGGTGGCGTTTTTGGCGGCTGCCACTCAGAAAGTCCGGCTAGGCCTAAGCGTGCTTATTGTACCTTATCGCCATCCTTTTGATGTTGCCCGCCGGGTAGCCACTATCGATGTCCTCTCTGGAGGAAGGTTTGTTTTAGGGGTAGGAGTAGGATGGTTAGAGGAAGAGTTTCGCCTGTTAAAAATTTCTTTTAAAGAGAGAGCCCAGCGCACGCGGGAGTATATAAAGGTAATGAGGACGCTGTGGACCGAGGAGAAGCCACGTTTTTCGGGCCAGTTTGTGGAGCTTTCAGAAGATGTCAACGTTTTACCTCGACCTATACAAAAGCCTCATCCGCCTATTTGGGTGGGTGGGGAGTCTCTGTCGGCCCTAAGACGGGTGGTGGAGTTTGGCAATGGCTGGCATATTGGGCTTCTCACCTTCGAGCAGATACGTCCATTGCTAGAAAGGCTCAAAGAGTTAATGGAGCAAGCCGGGCGCGATTACTCCCAGCTAGAGCTTACGGCTCTGACCGACCCCAGGCGGCTCTCACCAGAAGTGATCCGTACCTATCGTGACTTAGGGATCAAGGTACTTTACATGCTTCCGCTTAGCCGCGACTCGAAAGCTCTCCTTAAGCAGATGCGGGACTTTGCCCAAAAGGTGAGGGACGCGGTTTGAACCTATGTGAACAGGTTTGAACAGAGATGTTCCATCGAGACAAGTATTTTGACAAGATGGGGTAGTCGAGTTAGGAAAGGGGGAACTCATGGACTTTCATATCACTGAGGAGCACAAACACATCCAGAACATATGTCAACGGCTGGCAGAAGACTTTGCCACCCGGGCGGCTGAGCACGACCGCGAAATCACAAATCCGCTAGAAAACTATGCGGCCCTACGCCGTGAGGGGTTCTATGGGTTAAATGTCCCCAGAGAATTGGGCGGCGGGGGGGTAGGGCTGCTTGGTCACTCCCTGGCCGTTGAGGAGCTGGCCCAGGGCTGCCCTGCCACTGCTCTCTCGTTTAACATGCATTTGTCTATTGTTGGACCCCTTATAGAGCATCCGGAGGTTTCCCCGATGATCAAGCAGCGGATAGCTGGCTTGGTTGTTAAAGACCCAAAACTTATTTCCGGTTCTTTTTCTGAGCCTACTACCTCTGCACTCCTGGCTTCTTATGCTCCGGCCACACGTGCTCGGCGGGTAGACGGGGGGTATCTAATAAACGGCAGAAAAGCCTTTGCCTCAATGCTGGAAGCCTCTGACTATTGCGCCATTCTAGCCCATCCCGAGGACGCTCTAAGCCCTGCTGCTGGCGTCATTCTCCTTGTCCCCCGTCAGACGCAAGGACAGAGGGTTGAGCGGGTATGGGACACACTGGGCATGCGAGCCACCTGTAGCAACTCCCTTATCCTGGAGGACTGCTGGGTGCCGGAGGAAGCCGCCCTGTTTACAACTGACAACATCCTGCCTTTTATCCAGCGCGGGGCCAACTGGCTCTGGGCATCGTATACCGCCGTCTACCTGGGGGTAGGCGTGGCGGCTTATAAAGAGGTCATCAAGGTGCTTAAGGAAAGAGTCCCCCGAGGTTATGCCCAATCTCTGGCCTATCACCCAGATGTGCGAAGACGGGTAGCCGAAATGAGTGTTGACCTGGAAGCCGCCAGACTCCTTGTGTATCACTCGGCCTGGCTGAGCGACACCGAAGGGCCGACCCCAGCTACTACGGCGGCGCTTTTCCGAGCCAAGTATATGGTGGGGGAGGTAGTGGCCCGGATCACCCGTACCGCCCTCACCCTGGGTGGAGCACATGCGCTTTTTAAAACCTCTCCACTTGAGCAGCTCTTTCGCGATGGGGCTTCTGCCCCTATTCAGTTTCCCCCCAGTGATTTTTGTCTCTTTAGCTTGGGGATGCTGGAGCTGGAGCTAGACTCGCAAGAGATGCTGCCACCGCTCAAACGAGGCTAATATAGCAGTAAAGAATCCCTTATTTTCTGCTAGGTTATGAGACCTAGCCTATTTGATCACAACTTGGTATAAGAGGCGGGAAATCGTGGGTTCGCGGGAGGAAAGCATGACGGCAGAAGGCAATGGTTGTAATATTCTTGCAGGATACAAGGTTCTGGACTTCACCCAGATTGTGGCCGGTCCTACAACAACCAGGCTGATGGCGGAGATGGGGGCAGAGGTCATCAAGGTAGAACTGACCCCCAAGGGAGACCCTGCCCGACTTAACGCCATGCTACGGGAGGGACGGAGCGCTTACTTTTTTCAGCATAACCTGGGCAAAAAGAGTCTTTGTGTTAATCTGAAAACCGACGCTGGCCGGGACCTGGTCCGGGCGCTTATTCCCCATATGGATGTGGTGGTAGAAAATTATAGCCCTGGGACCATAGCCCGGATGGGGCTAGGATACGAAGATCTTAAACCCCTTAATCCTCGGCTTATTATGTGTTCGATCTCGGCCTTGGGGCAGACGGGTCCTTTAGCCCATGTCCCAGGCTATGACTACATTGCCCAGGCCTATTCCGGCATAACCGACATGATTGGTGAACCCGATGGTAGCCCGGTGATTCCTATGACCGCCCTGGGAGATGTGAGCACTGGAGTGCATGCGCTGGCGGCCGTTGCCTGTGCCTTGCTTTACCGTGAGCGCACTGGTGAGGGGCAGTATATTGATGTCTCGTTGCTGGATACTTACCTGCATTTTCACGACTTTAGCCTTCAGCTCTACAGCGCCAGTAAGGGTAAGTACCGGCCTACCCGAGGTGGTGCACACCACATTTTTCTTTGTCCCTGTGGGGTGTTTCGCGCTAAGGAGGGCTATATTATGATTGCTGCCCTCTTGGAGCATCAGTGGCGAGGTCTGACCGAGGCTATGGGCCGTCCTGAGCTTGCTGATGATCCCCGGTTTAACCACAATGCCAGAAGGCTACGCAACAAGGGCGAAATCCTGTCCCTTATTGAGGCTTGGCTGCAATCTCTGCCAGACCGAGAAACGGCGCTCTCCCTGCTGGACCAGCACCGGGTACCGGCGGGGCCGGTCCTATCAGTCCCAGAGGTTGTTAGTCACCCTCATTTTTTGGAGCGGGGTGCGGTGCGCCAGGTGTCGGATGAGACCCTGGGGGAATTTTTTCTTCCCGGTTTCCCTTTTCGTTTTTCGGCGTTTCCCCAAGAAGACAAGGAGCTTTGGGCGAAGGGACTTCGGGCCCCGGACCTGGGCGAACATAACGAAGATGTGCTCTCTGGCTACCTTGGCTATGCTCCGGAGGAGGTCCAGAGGCTGACTGCCGAGGGCATTCTTATTAGAGGGGTATAATAACCATTGTCTCCTTCTCTGCTGTTGGGCGGGAGGAGGAAGCATGAATAAAAAAAGGAGGCATTATGAAACAGGGCATTTCCTGTCATAAACAAGGAGAAGGTATCTGGCACATTCTAGGCAAAAGGGTAGGGCAGGCTTCCGTGGACCCAGCTCGGGACAGGCTGCGACTGGGCTCAAAGTTCTGCCTCAGTTTCCTGCTGTTTACTGCACTATTCTTTTGCCGGCTTCCGCTTTGCTACGGCGCTTGGCTGGGTCCCTTAAGCGATGCCTGGTCACGTACTGATCGTTACCTGGCCACGTTTGATCCGGCCGGCCGGTATGTGCGCCAGCCCATTGAGAGAACCGTTCCTGCGCTCACTTTCAAAGGGTTCTTCCGGCAGTGGACCGACATCAACTTGCACCGTAACCAGAAGGTAGGCTCTCGTAACAAAGACTTCCGCTTTATGCAGATGCAAAATCTTATGGAGTTGGAGTTGCACTATCAGATCAGCCCTAACCTGGAGATCACTAACGTTAATCACTTTCTCTATGACGGAGTCTACAACTGGCAGGACTCAGGTGGCCTTTTTGCTCCTGAGACCAGCGAGACCGCCAGGTCTTATCACAGCTTCGAGCGCATTGTACGCGAGCTCTATGCCAGCTATCGCACGCATAGCTTCGATCTGGTTCTGGGCAAGCAGCAGATTTCTTGGGGGAAAATGGACGGGCGGTTTATCGATATGATCAACCCCATGGATGTTCGCGAGGTTGTCCAGGTCGATTCCGGTGACTTTGAGTGGCGTCGCTTACCAACCTGGATGGTCAATACCACGTACTTTTGGAGGGCCAACTCTCTGCAGTTTCTCTATATTCCCAACTTTGAGCAGGATCGTGGGCCGGTGCTGGGCAACCCTTGGTTTCCCCCTGGGGGCGATTTTGAGATCCAAGACAACGGCATCGTAGCTCCCGCAGGCACTATTGTGAGGAAGCGCAAGCGGCCCAGTGCTGGGGATTTTGGCGACCATGAGTATGGAGTGAGGCTGGATGTTTCTATGGAGCCGCTCACCTGGGGGCTCATCTATTTCTATGCTTGGAATGACAATCCGAACTTTTTTATTACCGGGGTGAATCCATTAGGCCAGCCTATTTTCACTCCCCGTCACACCCGTCTCCATCATATGGGAGTCACAGCCGACTATGCCACCGCTCTGTCAGGAGTGCCGATTTTGGGTGAGCTACCCATGGTCTTGCGGATTGAGGGGCTACTGAGCACCGGAGTTAAGTTTGCCGACAGCAAGCGCCAGGCAGCGGCTTTTGCCGGTGGCCAGGACGGGGGTGTGGTTAGCCGGGAAACTCTGCGAGGGGCTATTTCAGCGGAATTTGCCTTACCGGGAAACACCTCTGTTATTTTCCAACCCTCGTTCTTTTACACTTTTGGCTGGAGGCCTAGCCTGGTTGGTGGTGGGTTTGGCGGAGCCACAGCAAGCAATGAATTAAGCTTTTTCCCGGTGTTTTTTGTTGGCCGTCCCTTTCGCTTTACTCGTGATCGTCTACGGATTAGTGATACAGTGGTCCCGGTTTATAGCTGGCCAAATAATGATTTTGAGGGGATATCCAATGAGCTCACCTTCACCTACCAGTTCTCCCAGTTCATTACCGGCCGTGTCCGCTACTCTACCTATGACGGTGGCGGTCGCGACGAACTATTTGGTCAATACAATAAGTGGGATAACATTGGTTGGGAGGTGAGCTACGAGTTTTAGAGGAGGCCAAGAAGGGCTGACCGGCTTAAAAATAAGGTCACCATTGCTACTGAGGGCGCTTCGGGCATTGGCTGTGTGGAGCTAGGATCGGCTGCCTATTTCCGTTGAGCCCCAGGCTATCCTTAAGGAGCAGAAACGCCTGGCTGGGATAATCAGTAGAGCTTTGAACTAACCCATTATTGATTTTTCCCAGCGTCACCAAGTATCTCAATCAGATCTCTCTAGATCAAGGGTCCGAGAGTGGGGAGCGGCTAGTCTATCTGGTTCTCTTGTTGGCTGAAGTTACGGACACAGTAGAGTTATATGGACAGCCGGGAGTGATAAGCGGCTTTGATCCTTCCCGTTGATGTCTGCACTTTGCCCAAGTAAGAGTCAAGCATCGAGGAGGGCAAGATATGAAATTTGCGTTTTTTATTATTAACCAGAGTCCCGGAGGTCTCTCGCTGAAACGTATCTACGATGAGAGTTTGGAGCAGATCGAATGGGGCGAGAAGCTGGGGTACGACGCCGTCTTCCTAGCGGAACATGCTTTCTACCACCACGGCAAGCCTTCTCCTCAAGTCATGCTGGGCAACATAGCCGCCCGCACCAAGCGAATCCGCCTGGGCACCGCTGTCAGCGTGCTGCCCTGGCACCATCCCCTAGAGGTAGCACAGGACTATGCCACAGTGGACCTTTTATCAGACGGCCGTCTAGACTTTGGTGTAGGCCGAGGCTTGTTCAAGGGCGAGTTCGACGGCTACGGTGTACCGTGGGGAGAGGCTGAGGAGCGGTTCAATGAGAGTTTGGAAATCATTTTGCAGGCATGGTCAGGGGAGCCGTTTTCCTATAAGGGAAAATTCTTCCAGATTCCAGAAGTCGTAGTGATGCCCAAGCCTCTTCAGCAACCTCATCCTCCTCTATGGCAGCCATGTCTTAGCCCCGCTACTGTGGAAAAGGCCCTACAACGTGGAATCACACCGATTCTGGGTGCCTCTCTCACTCCGTTGCCGGACCTGAAGAAGAAGTTCGACGAGCTGACTATGCTAATGAAGCGGACAGGCCGGACAGACTTTTATCGGGTAGCCCATCCTTTTGTCCATGTTAGCGACACCAATCAGAAGGCTCGTGAAGAGGCCAGGGAAGGTATGCAGTGGTTCCTTGATGACTTCGCTACAATGTTCACCCTGCCAGACGGTGTGTCCTGGCCCGAGCAGTATAAATTCTTTGAGCCCTGGGCGCAGTACATCCGTTCCCTGAGCTACGACAAATTGATTAAGGAAGACCTGGTATGGTTCGGGGACGCTGAATCAGTCAGCCAGAGAATCCGCTGGCTTCGAGATGAGTGTCAGGTCACTTATGTCTTGCTGTTTATGCACTTCGGTGGGCTAGAGCATGAGAAGGCAATGAAATCGATGGAGCTATTCGCCAAGAAGGTTATGCCAGAGTTTGTATAGGAAGCCGGAACAATGAATGCCACAATATGTCCGGCAAGAAAAGAGGAAGTCATGCTATACATGGTCACGACTCGAATCCATCGAGCCTTGATTCCCGAAGATCAGGCCACCGACTTAATGGCCAAGGAGCGCGCGTATGCGGGGGAGTTAGTTAAGCAGAAAAAGATTCTTAGCGCATATCGCAAGGCAGGTGGGGGCGGCTCATTTTTTCTGGTGGATGCTGAGTCGAACGAGGAGATTCACAAGATGTTCTCTGGTTTGCCCCTCGCGAAGTATCTGGAGTTCGATGTAATACCGATAGTCCTTCACCCTCTCTTTGGTGGTCCTGCATAAGCAAAATATTGCTGTGCTCGGGAAACGAACGGAGGGAAGCTATGGACCTCATTCTAAAAAACGCTCGTGTCGCCGGACAGGATAATCAAACACCGATCGACGTTGGCATCGAACAGGGCCGTATTGCCGCGCTTGAGCCGCGCCTAGCCGTAGAAGGGCGCGAGATCGATCTTCAGGGCCGGCTGGTAACGCCCGGGTTCATTGAGACCCATATCCACCTGGACAAGGCGTGCCTTTTGGAGCGTTGCCAGTCCGAGCAAGGTATCTTGGAGGAGGCGATCGAGCAGGTGGCTGTGGCCAAAAAGGCCTTCACCGCGGAGGACGTCCATGAACGCGCGGCGCGAACGTTGGAGAAGTGCATCCTCCACGGCACAATCCACATGCGTACCCATCTTGAGGTTGACCCTGGCATTGGCCTGCGCGGGCTGGACGGGGTGCTCCCCCTTATCCAGGAATACAAGTGGGCAATCGACCTTGAAATCTGCGTTTTTCCTCAAGAAGGGCTGCTGAACAATCCGGGCACCGACGAACTCATGATTGAAGCCTTGAGGAAGGGCGCTCGGGTTATAGGCGCCGCACCTTACACCGATACCAACCCTCGCGGTCAGATCGACCGCGTGTTCGCCATGGCCCGTGAGTTCGACGTTGACATCGACATGCACCTCGACTTTGGCAACATGCCGGAAGGTATGGATGTGGATTACGTTTGTGATCAGACTGAGAAGTTCGGCTATGGCGGCCGGGTCACGGTCGGCCATGTGACCAAGCTGTCAACTGTACCAATGGACCGTTTTGCCTTGATTGCCCGACGCTTGGCGGACGCTGGCGTGGCAGTGACGGTGCTGCCATCCACCGACCTATACCTCATGGGCCGCCACCAGGACCACAATGTTATCCGCGGCGTCACGCCCGCGCATAAGCTTTTGCAGGCGGGCGTGAACTGCTCGCTCTCTACCAACAATGTGCTGAACCCGTTCACGCCCTTTGGTGACTGCTCGCTGATCCGCATGGCAAACCTCTATGCTAACATCTGCCAAGTGGGCAAACGCAACGAGATCATGGAATGCTTTGAAATGGTAACGCGGCGGTCTGCTAAACTGCTCAGGCTTGAGGATTATGGCATTGCCGTGGGCAAATCAGCCGATCTTGTTGTGCTTGACTGCGCCGAACCGGAAACTGCCGTTGCGGAACTGGCGGTACCGCTCTATGGCTTTAAGCGAGGGCGGTTTACCTTCACCCGCAAGCCGGCTGAACTCCATCGACCACAGTAGCCCGGGGCCTGTTGCGGCCTATATAGTTTTCCTAGTTGATTGGTGGATAAAGAGGGCTGTTCATGCTTCGACTCCGCCCCCAGGGCTACACTCAGCACCAACGGGGCCGCGGACTCGCTATCTCTGGTCCGTTCGCCCTGAGCGTAGCGAAGTCGAAGGGTTTCGCCCCTTGTTAGAGGATTCTACTTTCATTGCAAAAAGGATTCCTATAGTTATGACGAGTGGTCGAGGAGTGAACACAATGGACAATAATCTGGATGCTTTCTGCCGCCACACGCATGTTGCTCTGCCCGGAGCGGGGACCGGACCCCTTGTAGGTCTAACCTTTGCCGTCAAGGATGTGTTTGACATTGGCGGTCACCGGACCGGTGCGGGTCATCCAGACTGGTTGCGCACCCATCCGCCAGCGGCGACCACAGCCCCGGCAGTCCAGTGCCTGCTGGATGCAGGAGCGCGCATGGTGGGCAAAACACACACGGACGAACTCACATATAGCCTGAATGGCGAAAATGTTCACTATGGCACGCCGGTTAACCCGCACGCAGCAGGGCGTATTCCTGGCGGCTCGTCGAGCGGCTCTGCCTCTGCAGTAGCGGGAGGCCTGGTGGATTTTGCTCTTGGGACTGACTGCGGTGGCTCCGTCCGCTTGCCGGCGAGCTATTGTGGCATCTTCGGCTTTCGTCCAACCCATGGGAGCATCTCGCTCGACGGCGTTATGCCGCTTGCTTCTAGTTTTGACACTATTGGTTGGTTTGCCCGTGACGCGGCGCTCTTGGAACAGGTCGGCCGAGTATTGTTGACTGACAATCAAGCGGCGCCTCGGCCTCACCGTCTGCTGTTCGCGTTGGACGCCTTTGACCTGGCTGGCAATGCCGTTGCCCAAGCCTTACAGCCCGCCATTACGGCAGTCACCGCGGCTGTCGGCCAAGCGGAGCAGGTGAGTGTCAGTGTCGAGGGCTTGTTAGAGTGGATGGGGCTCTTTCGCATCCTTCAGGGAGCAGAGATCTGGGCTAATCATGGGACATGGATCCGTGCGGTTCAACCGACCTTTGGGCCTGGCATCCGCGAACGGTTCGAGTGGACGTCATCTATCGCCCCAGCCACTGTTGCTGCTGGCCGGGAAAGGCGTGAGCAGGTGACAGCTCGTCTTGATGAGCTGCTTGGGGACGAGGCCATCCTGTGCCTACCAACTGCACCTGGCATTGCCCCGCTCAGAGATACCCCTTCCGCTGACCTTGAGGCGTTCCGCGCCCGTGCGCTCAGTTTGCTGTGCATTGCCGGCTTAGCCCGTTTGCCCCAGGTCAGTTTGCCGCTGGGCACGCTTGAGGGCTGCCCGCTCGGCCTATCACTTGTGGGACCCCGCGGGGCCGATACTCTGCTCCTGATGATCGCCGCCGGTTTGGCCGCTCCAACGCACTGTTAGATGCCTTCAGGCCGCTTTATTACCCAATGCTTCTCGGGTGTGGGGCATAGCTGAGCCCGATACCGTGGTAATCAGTTCGGCTGGTGCAAGGATTATTCGAGTGCCAGGACCTTAGTCCCCAAGAGTTGAAGGGAGTCACCATCCCACTAACCGTATACCAGCTTGTAGGCGAGAAAGGATTTGGGTTTGACAAGTTTAAGTTCGGATATAGTCATTTGCGGTGCGGGCATGGCCGGGATTGCGGCGGCTTTTCATCTGGCAGTCAGGCAGGGAGTAAAGAACATCATACTAGTGGATGAAAAGCCGCCGCTGACACTGACCAGCAATAAAGGGACAGAGGCCTATCGTAACTGGTGGCCCGGACCCGGCGATACCATGGTCAGTTTCATGAACCGCAGTATTGATCTGCTGGAAGAACTGGCGCAAGAAAGCAACAATTTTTTTGCCTTGAACCGGCGCGGCTATGTATTCTTAACAACCGATCCCAGCAAAATTCCCACTATGAAGCAAACGGCCTTCGAGATCTCAGAGCTAGGAGCAGGGCCGGTCCGGGAGCACCCCGGCCCCTCTCCCTACATCCCTTCCCCGCCGCAAGGCTTTCACCATCTGCCTACCGGTGCTGACTTGCTATGGGATCAAGATTTAATTCGTCAACAGTTTCCCTTTGTTAGCAAAGATGTGGTGGCGGCAATGCACCTCCGTCGCTGTGGGTGGCTGGAAGCACAGCGATTAGGTCAATGGTTACTGGATCAGTTACCAGCTCATGGCGTGCGTTTGCTCCAGGATCTAGTTACCCATGTTACAGTTATTGGCAACCGTGTCCAAGGCATCCAGCTTCAATCCGGCGCTCAGATCAGCACCGGCACTTTTGTGATTGCTGCGGGCCCCTATCTCCAGCAAGTTGGCGCTATGCTGGGAGTGGATATGCCCGTTTTCAATGAACTGCATGGCAAGATAGCCCTGCAAGATTATCTGGGGATTGTCCCGCCCGAGGCTCCTCTCATGATTTGGCACGACCCGGTTTATCTGCCCTGGACCGAAGCCGAGCGTAACAGACTGGCAGCATATAACCAGACACGCTGGCTGCTCGATGAGTTTCCCGCGGGTGTCCATTTTAGGCCGCGCACTGACACTGACAACCATGTGCTCCTTATCATTTGGACCTACGATATTAGGGCCCAAGAGCCGGTTTGGCCTCCTACCTTTGATCCCTATTACCCCGAAATTCTTATACGTGGCCTTGCCCACATGATTCCCGGTCTGTCCGGGTATTTTGCTCAAGGGAACAAGGCCTATGTAGATGGGGGGTACTATTGTAAGACCCAGGAAAATCGACCATTAATTGGTCCCCTTCCTATTGAGGGCGCCTATGTCATTGGGGCCTTGTCTGGCTACGGCATTATGGGGTCTCAGGCAGCCGGTGAATTGCTGGCTGCCCACATTACTAGTAGCAACCTACCTGAATATGCCTCGGCCTTTCTGCTTGAGCGTTATGCAGATCCGGCTTACCAGTCCTTATTGGAAAGCTGGGACGGGTCCTCGGGTCAACTGTAGTTGTGCTGACCGTTACCCGGTCTGTTCATAGGCAGAAATGTGCTTTATATTTCTTATCCGTTGATATAGTAAGACCTAAATTTCGAGACAATACTACACAACATAGAGACATTCTTTTCTGTGAGCAAACCAGAGGTAGTGGACTATGCGTTATTCAGCTATGGCAGTGGCCAGCATCGTGTTACTCTTGATGGGTTTTTTCACAACCCCCTTAGCCGATGAACAAAAGATCAGCAAAACTTGGGCGTTAGCGGAATTTGGCGAACCCCTCTATGCGGGTGGCCTAGAGCACTGGCCATATGTTAATCCCCAGTCGCTTAAAGACGGCAAAATCGTACTGGGCGCGTTCGGCACCTTCGATAGCCTGAACACCTATATTCTGAAAGGCCAGTGGCCAGTCGGTCTGGGGCTGACCTCTGACAGCCTTATGACCGGTTCAGGTGACGAACTTGCCAGCGTTTATGGACTCATTGCTGAGTCAGCGGAGTATCCCGAAGACAAAAGCTGGATCATTTTTAACCTCCGTGCGGAAGCCAAATACCACAACAGTAAACAGATTAAGGCGCAGGATTTCGCCTTTTCCTTTGACACTATCAGAAAATATGGGCGACCCTTTTTGCAGTCTTTCTATGCCGACGTTGACAGTGTTGAAGTCATCAGCGACCAGCGGCTAAAGTTTACCTTTAAGACCCGCAACAATATGAAACCTTTAGTTCAGGTTGCGGGTCTGTCACCGCTACCCGTGCACTATTGGAAGGATCGCGACCTTAGTCAAACGTTTCTCGAACCACCGTTGTCAAGCGGTCCTTATCGCATCCTTGATCTGGAGCCGGGTCGCTCCATTACCTACCAACGAGTAGAGAACTATTGGGCCCAAGACTTGCCGGTGGGGCGAGGTACCAACAACTTTGACACCATTCGCTATGAATATTACCGCGATCTTGAGGTCATGTTTGAGGCGTTTAAAGCCGGCGAAATCGACTTCCGAGCCGAGAATAGCTCCAAGCGTTGGGCAACCGGTTACAACCTGCCGCAGGTTGAGAACAAAGAGATGATTGTCCGGACCATGCCTGACAATACCCCGCAGGGTATCCAGGCGTTTTTCTTCAATCTACGCCGGCCGCAGTTCAAGGATATCCGGGTACGTGAGGGCATTGGCTATTTGTACGATTTCGAAGCAATCCAGCGCACTATCCTCTATGGCCAATACCGGCGTACCCAGAGCTACTTCCCTAATTCTGACTTTGGCGCCTCCGGTCCGCCGACCCCGGAAGAAGTAGCCATTCTCGAACCCTACCGCGATCAGCTTATTCCTGCGGTGCTAACCCAAGCCTTTGCCCCGCCGAAAACCGACGGCAGCGGACGCATTCGCAACAACCTGCGCCAAGCGCTGCGGCTGTTCAAAGCAGCCGGTTGGGAGCTGAAAGAGGGTAAACTGATCCAGAACGCAACCGACACTCAGATGCAGATCGAGTTCCTCATTGTCCAACCCGATTCAGAGCGTGTCATTGCACCATTTGTGCAGAATCTCAAACGCGCCGGCATTGAGGCCCATATACGGATTGTTGATAGCGCTCAATATGAGGTTCGGGTCGATGATTTCGATTTTGATATTATCACCGCCCGGCTCAATTTCTTCCCGCCGCCGGGACCGGAACTTCGTTCGTATTACGGCTCAGCTGCTGCTGCTATGCGTGGTTCGGCGAATATGACGGGCATTCAGAACCCGGTTGTTGACGCCTTGATCGAACAAATTATCAGCGCCAAAGATCTGGATACTCTGAAGACAACCACTCGGGCCCTGGACCGTGTGCTGTTATGGAACCATTATGTCATTCCGCAGTTATATAATGATGTCTACCGACTGGCATATTGGAATAAGTTTGGCCAGCCCCAAACTCCCCCGCGCTATGGCACCGGCTTTCCGACTACCTGGTGGATCGATAAGAAACTGGCGGACTAGCTCCTGACGGCAAAATGAGGGACTTGACGCCTTAACGCGATAAGCTGCGAACAACGCTTCATGTACGCCTATATCATCCGACGCCTTCTCCTGATCATCCCCACGTTACTGGGCATCATGGTTATCAATTTCGTTGTGGTGCAGTTTGCACCCGGCGGGCCCGTGGAACAGATTATTGCGCGGATGGAGGGCACGGCCGTGGAGGCAACGGCGCGTTTTGCCGGCCAGTCCGGCGATGTCCAGGGCAGCACGGGTACAGCAGAAGCAACTGGCGGCGGCCAGCGCACCAGCAAATATCGTGGTTCTCAGGGGCTCGACCCGGATATCATCCTTGAAATTGAGCGCATGTTTGGATTTGATAAACCGCTGCCCGAGCGCTTTTTAACTATGCTCTGGAACTATATGCGTTTTGATTTCGGCGAGAGTTACTTTCGTGATCAGAAAGTGATTGAGCTGGTCCTCGATAAGATGCCGGTGTCGATCTCGCTCGGACTGTGGACCACGCTCCTGGTCTACTTGATTTCTATTCCGCTGGGCATCCGTAAGGCGGTGAGCGATGGCTCAAGGTTCGATGTCTGGAGCAGTGGCGCGGTGGTGATGGGCTATGCTATCCCCGGATTTATGTTTGCTATTCTGTTGATTATTGTGTTTGCTGGAGGCCGCTATCTGGACTGGTTCCCTCTGCGTGGCCTGGTATCACCCGGCTGGGAGCTAATGTCATGGCCAGAGCGCATTGCCGACTACTTCTGGCATCTCACCTTACCCATTATGGCGCTGGTGATCAGCGGCTTTGCCAGCCTCACCATGTTAACCAAGAACTCTTTCCTGGATCAAATCAATATGCATTATGTGCGAACGGCACGTGCCAAGGGGCTGGGGGAACAACGAGTACTCTACGGCCATGTCTTTCGCAACGCCATGCTGATTGTTATTGCCGGATTCCCGAGTGCGTTTATCAGTGTTCTGTTTACTGGATCGCTCCTGATTGAAGTGATTTTCTCGCTGGATGGGCTGGGCCTACTTGGCTGGGAAGCCGCAATCAACCGCGATTATCCCATTATGTTTGCCACGCTGTTCTTCTTTACCCTGCTCGGTCTGGTCATGCAGCTTATTGGCGACTTAATGTACCATGTGGTCGATCCACGCATCGATTTTGCCAGCCGGGAGGTTTAAAGAAGGTGCAGTCAGAACGCCGGTTTCTTGGCTTGCCTATCACGCCCTTGACCCAGCGGCGGATGCATAATTTCCAGGCAAATAGACGAGGCTTCTACTCGTGCTGGATGTTTCTTGTGTTGTTCTGTTTGACGCTTCCAGCCGAGTTTGTGGCCAACGATAGGCCGCTCTTGGTTCGTTATAATGGCAAGTTTTATGTCCCTATACTGGTTCCCTATCCAGAGACAACATTTGGCGGCGAGTTCGACATTGAACCCGACTATCGTGACCCATATATCCAGGGACTGATTGCCGCCCAGGGTTGGATGATCTGGCCGCTGATTCCCTACTCATACAGCACCATTGACTTTGACTTGCCAACATCGCCGCCTTCTCCTCCTTCCTCACCCCATTGGCTGGGTACCGATGACCAGGGCCGCGACGTTGTGGCCCGGGTCATTTATGGCTTCCGTATCTCGGTCCTGTTCGGTCTGCTGCTAACCTTGTTCAGTTCTGTTATTGGCGTTGCTAGCGGTGCCGTCCAGGGCTATTTCGGCGGGTGGCTTGACCTGCTTGGCCAGCGCTTTATTGAAATCTGGCAAGGCTTGCCGGTTCTCTACCTATTAATCATTATGGCCAGCATTATCCAGCCTGGCTTTTTTCCCCTGCTGTTTCTGATGATGGCGTTTTCCTGGACCGCGCTGGTGGGTGTGGTACGTGCGGAGTTTTTGCGCGCCCGCAACTTTGAATACATTCGCGCTGCCCGTGCCCTAGGCGTAAGCAATACTGTTATTATGTTCCGCCATACCCTGCCCAACGCTATGGTTGCAACCATTACGTTTTTACCGTTTATCTTGAGTGGGTCGGTGACCACCTTAACGGGTCTGGATTTTCTCGGACTTGGTTTGCCGCCAGGTTCACCCTCGCTTGGCGAACTCCTCAATCAGGGCAAGAACAATTTGCAGGCGCCATGGCTTGGGCTCACGGCATTTTTGGTTCTGGCGGTTCTGCTGAGCTTACTGGTATTTGTTGGAGAAGCGGTGCGCGACGCGTTCGATCCGCGTAAGAATCTTGGCTAACCTCCGCTATAGAGAACAGGCTGTGAAGGTTCAGACGGGTCTGGTACAGGATCTGGTGGGCATTGCCAATCAAGAAGAAACCCTGTTGACCATTGACAATCTGTCGGTGCATTTTCGCACCTCGGGCGGGGAAGTCGAAGCAGTCCGCCATGCTTCCCTGCGCATTCATAAGGGTGAAACGGTTGCGTTGGTGGGTGAGAGTGGTTCGGGAAAATCCGTCACAGCCCTATCCATTCTACAGCTTTTGCCCTATCCAACTGCCTACCATCCGCAAGGCCATATCCGCTTCCGTGGGCAGGAACTCTTAGGCGCCGGCGAAGAGAGGCTGCGCCATATCCGTGGCAATCAGATCAGCATGATCTTTCAAGAGCCCATGACCTCGCTCAATCCCTTGCACAAGGTCGAAAAACAGATCAATGAGACCCTCTTTTTGCACAAGGGCATGAGCGAATCGCAGGCGCGCGCCAGGACCCTTGAGTTACTGGACCTGGTGCGCATCCATCCTCCCGAGCAACGGCTCAACTCGTATCCACACCAGCTCTCCGGCGGTCAGCGCCAGCGCGTTATGATTGCCATGGCTCTGGCCAATGAGCCGGACCTGCTCATTGCTGACGAGCCCACCACGGCCTTAGATGTAACCATTCAGGCGCAGATCCTCAAATTGCTCAAGGAGTTGCAGCAGCGCTTTGATATGGCCATGCTGCTGATTACCCATGATCTGGGTATTGTGCGCAAAATCGCCGATCGGGTTTATGTTATGACTAACGGAGACCTGGTGGAATCGGGACCCGTACAGCAGATCTTTGCCGCCCCTCAACACCCCTACACCCAGCGTCTGCTGGCCGCTGAACCTCAGGGTGAGCCAGTGAAAGCGGCCAGGGATGCCCCCGTTGTTATGAGCGGCCAGGACATTAAGGTCTGGTTCCCGATCAAAGCCGGGATGTTACAACGCACGGTGGACTATATCAAAGCCTGCGATGGCGTTAGTGTGACGGTGCGCGAAGGACACACGGTGGGCGTTGTGGGTGAGAGTGGCTCCGGCAAAACTACCTTGGGATTAGCGCTGTTACGGCTGGAAAAAAGCCGTGGCTCGATTCGCTTTCAAGACCGGGGTCTCCAGGAGCTGCGGGCAAAAACGCTGCGTCCTTTGCGACGCGAAATGCAGATTGTGTTTCAGGACCCTTTTGGCAGCCTGAGCCCGCGCATGTCAATACGGCAGATTATCGAGGAAGGCTTAAAAGTACATGATCTTGGCGGCACGCCGCAACAGCGCGAGGCCTTGATACTTCAGGCGTTAGAAGAGGTCGGCCTTGACCCCAACAGCTGCGATCGCTATCCGCATGAGTTCTCCGGCGGTCAACGTCAGCGCATTGCCATTGCCCGGGTCATGGTTCTGAAACCGCGTCTTGTGGTACTGGATGAGCCGACCTCGGCGCTGGACAGGTCCACACAGGCACAAATGGTTGATTTGCTACGCGACTTGCAAGCTAAGCATAAGCTGGCCTATTTGTTTATTAGCCACGATCTCAAAGTTGTGCGGGCGCTCAGCGACGACATCATTGTTATGCGCCAGGGCCAGGTCGTTGAGCAAGGTCCAGCAGAGCAGATTTTTAACCACCCGCAAGAACCCTATACCAAAGCGCTGATGGCGGCTGCGTTTGCGCTGGAAGCCGAAGAAGTGGCTTAGGGGGGGCAACTATTTTGACCTTACAAGTAGTCGATGCTCGCCGGCACCGCTTGAAGGTTAACCGGTTGGAGCGTATAAGGGACTGCGTGCAGTCGTGAACGATGGGTCACAAAAGAGTGGCTCACAAAAGACAATGATAGTCAGCATCATAACCGAGAGATATGTATGTGTGGAATTGTAGGCTTTCTTGATAAAAGTGGCAATGAACAAGCGCCGGTGGGCCAGGTGTTTCTTAAGATGCTTAGCGCTCTGGGTCGCCGGGGTCCGGATTCCGCTGGAGTTGCGCTCTATGGCGACCGTGGCGGTGGCAGGCTTATCCTGCAGGTGAAACTGGGGGAGCAGGAGCTTTTCGCGGGTGAGGTTTCACAGGTTAACGAGAGAGTAAAGAAAATGGCTCCAGTAGTGGAGGCCTCAGTGACGGGAGGGTACCTCCGTTTAGTTGTGGACTACCGGGGCGATCCGATCATCCTTGAGAAAGCCGTTGAAGCGGCAGGAGAGAACATTGAGGTTGTGAGTATGGGGAGGAGGCTGGAGGTGGTTAAACAGGTAGGCTCCCCGGAGAACTTGGAGCGGACTTACGGCATCTCCTCCTTTGTTGGGACCCACGGAATTGGTCACACGCGGATGTCCACCGAGAGCCGGGTGGACCTCAGCCATTCCCAGCCTTTCTGGGCCCATGGCCTGCCTGACGTGGCGGTTGTGCATAACGGTCACATTACCAATTATCATAAACTGCGACGCCACTATGAGCAGCAGGGACATCGTTTCTACACCGAGAACGACTCGGAGATTATTGGCCTCTATCTGGCAAACCAGATGTCCAATGGGGCGAGTTTTACCGAGGCCCTGCAGACCTCACTGCGCGACTTCGATGGCTCCTTCTGCTACCTGGCATCCACTGCTGACAGCCTTGGCTTTGTCAAAGACCCCTTTGCCTTCAAACCGCTTGTGGTTGTGGAAACGGGCTCCTATGTGGCTATGGCCACAGAAGAGATAGCCTTACAGACAGCCCTGGGGGGTGATTTTTCGGTTTGGGAGCCAGCCGTGAATCAAGTGCGGACATGGCAGGTAGAGAGACAACCTACTGCCGTAAGCTGATACTGTATAAGGAATACAATGTGAGAGAGGTCGAGTGCACGGGAAAGACTACGCGGAAGATCAATCAAGAGATTGGTCAGTTTATCAGAGAGGGAGAGAAAGAGATTGTTGTCCTACATCCGCAGGCGCGCCACAATCTTGGGGTTGCCGTTCTGCAGCCGGTCAAACTTGTCTTTACCGGAAGTGTTGGCTACTACTGCGCTGGCATGATCGACGGACCCCAGGTGGAGATACAGGGCAGCGCTGGATGGGGAGTAGGGGAAGGGATGATGTCCGGCACGGTGATTGTCGGGCGGAACGCCGGAAATAGTGCGGCTGCCTCTATACGAGGTGGTACATTGGTGGTCCGGGGCAGTACGGGCGCCCGAGCCGGAATTGCTATGAAGGGCGGCACCCTTATCATCCAAGGAAACTGTGGTTACATGACCGGTTTTATGATGCAAAAAGGGACAATTATTGTCTGCGGAGACGCTGGGGAGGCCCTGGGCGACTCCATGTATGAGGGCCATATTTTTGTTGGTGGGAGCATTGCTGACCTAGGTAACGATGCGGTTAGGCAAGAGCTAACACCTGAGGATCACGAGTTCCTGGCCTCCACACTCGCTCGGTATGATGTGACAAGCGCATCCTCTTTTAAAAAGATTGTTGCTGGCCGGCGGCTATGGAGGTTCGATAAGAAGGAACTTGAGATATGGAGAGAGGCACTGTGAAAGAGCACACAGTTCTGCAACACAGCAATATCTGGCGTCCAGAGACTATTGAGGATATCCAGACAAAGGCAGATCTGGGACGCTACCGCATTCGTGGCTTTAGCGCTCTGCGCAGTCGTTCCTTGCCCTCCTTGGATGACCTGACCTTCATTCCCTGCACGCTCACGCGTGTTCCTCTGGAAGGATACCGGGAAAAGTGCACTACCAGAACCGTCCTGGGAACACGTTTTGCCAAGAAGCCTATTGAGCTTGATATTCCGGTTATGATCACTGGTATGAGTTATGGAGCGCTCTCCTATAATGCCAAAGTTGCTCTTGGCCGCGCTGCTACCAGAATAGGAACCTCCACCACCACGGGCGATGGCGGGATGCTCATGGCGGAGCGAGAAAACTCCCGGGTCCTGATTTACGAAGTCCTTCCCAGCCGCTACGGCATGAACGTCCACCATATAAAGATGGCTGATGCTATTGAACTTACTGTGGGGCAGGGGGCCAAGCCGGGAACCGGTGGACTGTTGCTGGAGTCAAAAGTTTCCGACGAAATCGCCACCATGCGTGATCTACCCCCGGGTGTGGACCAGCGTAGTCCTTGCCGCCATCCGGACTGGCTAGGGCCGGATGACATGATCATTAAAATTGAAGAGCTGCGTGAAGCCACGGATTGGCAGGTTCCTATCTTTGTAAAGATGGGGGCCTCTCGGGTGTATGATGATGTGAAATTAGCGGCCAAGGCTGGCGCGGACGTTGTAGTGGTGGATGGGATGGAAGGAGGAACAGGAGCATCTCCTGATATTTTAATGGACCATACCGGCATTCCCACACTGGCGGCCGTGTGTGAGGCGCGGGCAGCATTAGAAGACATGAGACTGTACGGAGAGGTCCAGTTGATCATTGCCGGGGGTATCCGCAGCGGTACAGATGCTGCCAAGGCTATGGCTCTGGGGGCCGACGCCATCTACATAGGCACTGCTGCCCTTATTGCCCTGAACTGCAACAAGCCCATTTATGTCCAGGACTATCACCAATTGGGCACGGAACCTTACGCCTGTCACCACTGCCACACGGGGCGTTGCCCAGTGGGTATCACCACCCAGGATCCTGAGCTGATGAAGCGGTTGGACATTGACCAGGGAGCGGAGCGAGTGGTTAACTTTCTCCAGTCTATGACTCTGGAGATTCAGATGCTCGCACGTGCCTGTGGCAAGTCCGATGTGCATGACCTGGAGCCAGAAGACCTACGGGCTCTCACATTGGAGGCATCAATGATTGCCGGTATCCCGCTTGTGGGCACCAATGCTGTTTTCGCTGGTGGTCCGGGGTGGAAAAGGACCAGCGGTTAATCCACGCTTTCGTAAATATTATGACGTATCCTGCTCTCCCACCGCTTCATCAACAGCTTTCTCAAGAAGGAGGGCTGCTGCTTGCATCGGGGTCACATTGGTCCGTTTAGCCAACTTTTCCAGGCGCCGAAGCGTTCGCGGAGACAGACGCACAAGCCGCTTTTCCGTCCAAGAGGGATCTGTAGGTCGACCTCCACTCTTGGGGACGCGGAACCGAGCCGTGACCTCGGCAGCAAGCTGTAGGGCTCCGAAATAGCCCCCCTTGGCCGAGATCATTCCCTGGCGTTGAGCCCCCAATCCTTTAGCAATCTGATCCATGTTCAAGTTTGTTGCCACGGCCTATTCCTCCCTGACCCTCAGAAGGCAGCATTGTTACACCTCTCGATCTATATAGATCGTAATAGATTGTACCCCTGGGGCAGTCAAGAAGCGGAGGGTGCGTGCAGTCTCCTCCAGGCCAGCTGAGAAGCGGAATGAGAGTGGCCTATGGCTGAGATCTTTTGCTTCTTGTTCGGAGAGGAAAAAGGCAGTAAAAGGGCAAGAGAGTAAGCCGAAGCAGGAGAAAGGGTCGTTCAGGACTTTTGATGAAGTGCTAGACTAGGTCCGGGAGCTGCTTTAGGGGGAGGGTTGTGTTTATGTCGTTTCTGCTGTGCTGCCCCAATTGCGGGGAAAGGAATGTCTACGAATTTCGCTTTGGCGGAGAGTTTCACCACAGACCAACGCAAGCCGCCTCCCTGCACGAGTGGGCAGATTATGTCTATGTGCGTAGGAACGAGGCTGGTGTGCAGAAAGAGTGGTGGTATCATCAGCTAGGTTGTGGTAGCTGGTTCTTTGCCGTTCGTGATACCACAACCAACACGGTGCAGGAGACCTTTAGGGTAGGGGAGGATCAGAGGGGGTCATGAGTGGGTAAAAAGGAATCCCTCTAAAATAACCAGATTCCGTTCGCCGGGGCGGCCCCCCGCCTGAGCTTGTTGCAGGGGTTATTATCTAGACTAAAGCCAGAAGAGTCTTTTTATGAACAACAGCAGACTTCCATCTCACCCCACACAAGAGATAAACGCTACACAGACAGTGACTTTTTCTTTTGCTGGTAGGGAGATCGTTGCCCAGGCGGGCGACACTATTGCTGCGGCCCTGTACTCGGCTGGCGTGCGCATTTTTAGCCGCAGCTTCAAGTACCACCGCCCGCGGGGACTGCTCTGCGTTTCCGCTAAATGTCCCAACTGTCTGATGAATGTGGATGGTGCTCCCAATGTGCGCACCTGTATTGAGCCTGTCCGCGAGGGCATGCAGGTACGCCCACAAAATGCCTGGCCTTCTCTAAAGAAGGATATTTTTGCAGTCATAGACAAGTTTGACCGTTTGCTGCCTATTGGCTTCTATTACAAAACGTTCATCTGGCCTCGCTTTGTATGGCCGCTGGTTGAACGGGTGCTGCGCCGTATTGCGGGCTTGGGCAAGGTTAACCCCCAGGCTCAACCAAAGGGAGGCTATGACCATCAATACCAACACACGGATGTGGCTGTGGTTGGCGGGGGTCCTGCCGGCCTCTGTGCTGCCCGTGAGGCTGGGCGCCTTGGTGCCCGGGTAACTCTGATTGATGATCAGCCGGCTTTGGGTGGGCATCTACGGGTACAGACAGGGACATACAACAATGTGGGCCGGTATTCTGGATTGCCTGGATTTGAGATTGCCCGTAGGCTGGCGGAAGAGGTTGAGTCCCTCCCTAGTGTGGAGACCATCCGCCCGGCGACTGTCTTTGGTTGTTATGAAGGAGGGTTGCTTGGGGTTATGCAGGGTAAGCGCCTGACTCACCTACGGATGAAGCGCTTGGTGGTGGCTACTGGCTGCCATGAGTATCCTCTGGCCTTCCACAACAACGACCTGCCTGGTGTTATGTTAGGAAGCGGTGTGCAGCGGCTTCTCTATCTGTATCGGGTCAAACCGGGAAATTGCGCGCTAGTGGTAACAAACAACGATTTTGGGTTTACTGTTGCCTGTGACCTTTTAGCCGCCGGTGTTAAGGTAGCCGCTGTGGTTGATGCCCGAGCCTCATTTTCTGAACACAGTGACCATGCACGGATATTAGCGCAGAAATTAAAAGCGGCAGGAGTACCTCTTTTGGCTTCGCACATCATAAGAGAAGCGCGGGGACGAAAACATGTCACCGGGGCAATCGTTGCTCCTCTTAATACTCAGAACGGCGTAGGCCAGTATTTCCCTTGTGACCTAATTTGTCTCTCGACCGGGTTTGTTCCGCAAGGAGCCCTGCTCTCACAAAGTGGCTGTCAATTGGCATATGATGCTATCCTCGGCAAACCTGTTCCCCACAAGATGGCCGCCAACGTTTTTGCTGCTGGCGATGTATCTGGCGTGCATCACCTCCCGGCTATCTTTTTGCAGGGTCAAATTGCCGGTATCCAGGCGGCGATGAGTCTGGACCTTCCTAAGACAGAGGCTGATTGTGACCGTTGCTCAAGCTACCAGCAGGAATTGGCAAAGATTAAGCGTCAGTACTATCAGCGCCTCCAGACTCGCCCCCTGGTGAGCGTCCCACAGAATGGGAAAAAGAAATTCGTATGTCTCTGTGAAGATGTCACTGAGAAAGACCTTCACCACGGTGTTGCTGAGGGCTTTGACGAGATTGAGACCCTGAAGCGCTATAGCACCATCTCCATGGGACCCTGCCAGGGCAAGATGTGTGCTATGGTGTCTGCCGCCCTCTGTGCCAGTGAGACAGGCCGGAGCATTGAGGAGACTGGCACGACTACAGCACGCCCCCCCCTCCAGCCGATATCCCTGGGTGTGCTGGCGGGCCGCCAGTACCATCCGATAAAACTGACCCCCCTGCACCACAAGCATATGGCGCTGGGCGCAAAAATGATGGACATGGGTGAGTGGAAAAGGCCGTATACCTATACCTCCCCTGCGGAAGAGCACCGTGCCGTGCGTGAGCGCGTGGGTTTGATTGATGTGAGCACCTTGGGAAAATTGGAGGTTAAGGGCAGAGACGCCGCCCAGCTTCTGGACAGGGTTTATACCCACATTTTTTCCACCCTCCGGGTAGGACGGGTGCGTTATGGGGTGATATGTGATGACAGTGGTGTCATCCTTGATGATGGCACGGTTTCCCGGCTAGCCGATGACCACTTCTTCATTACCACCACAACGGGGAACCTTGAGTTTGTGGAGCAGTGGCTAAAGTGGTGGGCGGCAGGCGCAGAAATGTGCGTGCATATTACCAACCTCACTTCTGGCTTGGCGGCCATGAACCTGGCTGGCCCCCAGGCACGTGCAGTGCTGGGTAAGCTGACCGACCGGGATCTTTCCTCTGCAACCTTTCCCTACATGGCCTGTGCCCAGGGTGAGGTAGCGGGTATACCCACGCTTCTTATGCGCATTGGCTTTGTTGGTGAAAGCGGCTGGGAGATGCATGTCTCGGCCGAATATGGCGAGTCTATGTGGGATGCCCTGATAGAGGCCGGGAAAGAATTTGGCCTGGCCCCTTTTGGGGTTGAGGCCCAAAGGATTTTGCGCCTGGAGAAGAAACACCTCATTGTTGGTCAGGACACTGATGCTCTCTCTAACCCCCTGGAAGCGGACATGGCCTGGGTTGTCAAATTTGACAAGGAAGACTTTATTGGCAAGAAGGCGCTCACATCTGTGCAGGAGCGGGGTCTGCGTCAGAAGTTGGTGGGCTTCATGATGCGTGACGCCATTGTAGCGGAGGATGGTAGCGCTGTTAGCGCCAATGGCAAACTGGTCGGGCGCGTTGCTAGTTCGCGCTTTAGTCCTTCCGTGGGCAAGTGTGTTGGCTTAGCCTGGGTGCCAATAGAAATGGCGGCTGATGGTACGTCCCTACAGATTCGCGTGAACGGCACAATGGCCATTGCCGATATTGTCGGTGAGCCCTTTTACGACCCGGAGGGAAAGCGTTTGCGGGCCTAAATTAGACCACGGAATATTGACACACTCATGTAGGGGTGATCCTTGTGATCACCCCAGGAGAAATGCCGTGGCAACAGGGCGAATACAAGATTCGCCCCTACACAGATGACGAGATCTTTGGTATCAATCTTACGTAGTTCGATTTAGCTTATGGCTATACCTTCACCTATCAAATACACGGCTTTGCATTATAAGCATCTGGCCCTGGGCGCAACCATGAGGGACGACCATGGGTGGCAGAGGCCGCAGCAGTATAGGTCACCCGAAGAGGAGGTACGGGCTGTACGTGCGGGTGTGGGGCTGTGCGATATCAGTCCGGTGGGAAAGTTGGATATAGAAGGGAAAGAGATTGTCCCGGTGCTCGAACGCCTCTTTTCTCCCGGCGTTGCGCCTGAGATTGGACAAGTGCGACGAACGGTCCCGAGGAAAACTGACGGTGTTCTTGTGGCCGAAGGGTCTTGCTGTAGGTTGCGCAGCGACCAGGCCTTAGTCATGACCTCGCCCGGTACAATGGCAGCGGTGGAACAGATGTTCAAAGAGTATATAGGGGCAGCAAACGGATGTGCTCATCTGACCAATCTTACCTCAGCCCTGGCCGCAGTGCATCTTGTTGGACCCTGCAGTCATGAGCTTCTGCGTAAGCTTACAGCGCTCGACCTCTCGCCTCTCCAGTTTTCTAACCTTACCTGTGTGCAGGGCAGCCTGGCAAAAGTGCCTGCGCTTATTGTTCGCGCTGATGTGGGAAATGAACTAGCGTATGAGGTATATTGCGGGCGAGAGTACGGAGAGTACCTGTGGGATACTCTTATGGATGCCGGTCAGGAATTTGGCAGGGTGCCTTTTGGCCTGGCCGCCTATGGACTCTTATGCGCAGAGGGATAACCTAATGTTGCAGTTATTTCGCCAAGAGAAAATGTGGCGTTCATGCTCACTCAGGGACAACTACGATGTAGTGATCATTGGTGCGGGTGTTCACGGCTTGGCCACTGCCTACTACCTTGGCAAGCTGGGGGTGACCAACGTAGCCGTTCTGGAAAGGGGCTATTTGGGCAGCGGTAACAGCGGGCGCAATACCGCTATTATCCGCGCAAATTATCGCACCCCTGAGGGCATTCCCTTCTATCATGAGAGTGTCCGGCTCTACGAAGAGCTCTCGCAGGAACTCGGCTATAATGTGCTCTTCTCCCAGCAGGGACATCTGACCCTTGCTCATACGGACTCAGCCGTCAACGGCCTACGAGTCCGTGCGGAGGCCAACGCTCTGCTTGGGGTTGACAGCCGTCTTATTGATCCTGACGAGATCAAGAGACTGGTGCCGGCTATTGACATCAGCCACCACCCCCGTTACCCGATTCAGGCGGCGCTGTATCATCCGCCCGGTGGCATTGTGCGCCATGACGCTGTTGTTTGGGGATATGCCCGGGGTGCTGACCGTATAGGAATTGAAATCCATCCCCATACCGAAGTGCAGGGCATAAAGACGAAGAACGGGCAGGTGACCGCAGTCCAGACTAACCAGGGGGAGGTGAGGGCCGGTACGATAGTCAATGCCACCTCAGGCTGGTGCTCGACTATTGCTCAGATGGTAGGGGTGAATCTCCCCATTATCTCTCATCCCCTGCAGGCCTGCGTGACCGAACCTCTAAAGCCATTTCTGGACAAGGTTATTGTTTCGTCCAACCTCCATGTGTATGTGAACCAGACCGACCGGGGCGAGCTGGTTCTGGGCGCGGAAATCGACCCCTACTCTTCCTACAGTGTTGCCTCTACCCTGCCGACCCTGGAGATGATGGCCGCCCACACGCTAGAGCTTTTCCCAGCGCTGGAAGAGGTGCGAGTGCTGCGGCAGTGGACGGGCGTATGTGATATGACCCCGGACTATAGCCCCATTATGGGTGAGGTACCGGGAGTGCAAGGTTTCCTTGTGGATGTTGGCTGGGGCACCTATGGTTTTAAGGCCGGGCCTGTGTCTGGAAAGACGATGGCGGAGCTTATTGCCACGGGCAAGACTCCTGACCTCATTAAACCGTTTGCCTTATCACGATTTTATGAAGACCGCTTGGTGGGGGAGAAAGCCGCAGCCGCGGTTTCTCATTAGCAGCGGCTGTTCTATGGGGAAAATGTATAAAGAGATAAGGAGAGGCCAATGAGAACGCTGCCGGATGTGGCCAAGTTTGTCCAAGAGAGAGGTATCGAGTTCTTTCTCTGCTCCTTTGTGGAAATGAGTGGAGCACCCAAGGCAAAGGTAGTTCCCGCGCGCCACTTGGAAGACATGGCGCAGGGAAGTGCGGGTTTTGCCGGCTTTGCCGCTGGGGAGATGGGTCAGGGTCCTCATGATCCCGACATGATTGCTATTCCCGACTTTAACAGTCTCACGGTTCTTCCCTGGCGCCCGAACGTTGCCTGGGTGGCAAGCAACATTCATGTCAATGATGAGCCGTGGCCCTACTGTCCTCGCACTGTTTTGCAACGCCAGATAGCCCGGGCGCAGGAGAAGGGATATGTGCTCAAGACGGGTGTAGAGGCGGAGTTTATTTTGGTGCGCCGGAACGGTAATGGTACCTATGAACCCTATGACTCGCTGGATACCCTGAACAAGCCCTGCTATGACCTGCGTGCTTTGAACCGCAACCTGGATTTCATGACTACCCTGCTGAAGTACCTGCAGGAGTTAGGGTGGGACCCCTACGCCAACGACCATGAAGATGCCAACTGTCAGTTCGAAATCAACTGGGTTTATTCCGACTGCCTCACTACCGCTGACCGCCACACCTTCTTTCGCTGGATGGTGCGCACTATAGCTGAACAGCACGGGTTCATTGCCACCTTTATGCCCAAGCCCTTCTCCCATCTCACCGGCAATGGTACCCATTTCCATATGAGCTTGTGGGATGCTGAGAAAGATACCAATCTTTTCCTTGATGAGCGCAATGAGAACGGCCTGTCGGAGTTGGCCTATCACTTTATGGGGGGGCTCAAGAAACATGCCAGGGCTGTGGCCGCGGTCACCGCTCCTATTGTTAACTCCTACAAGCGTCTGATTCGTGGGGCCCCGCTCTCAGGGGCAACTTGGGCGCCAGTCTATATTACCTACGGAGGCTCCAACCGCACCCAGATGATTCGTATTCCTGCCCCTGGACGCATGGAGAACCGCACGGTGGACGGTGCCGCCAATCCCTACTTGGCTCCGGCGGTAATGCTGGCCGCGGGGTTGGATGGTATTGAGAAAAAGTTGCCCGCGGGCAAGCGCAACGATAAGAATCTCTATGAGGCATCCATGGAGGAGTTGAAGGCTGAGGGAATCGGGTTTTTGCCTACCACCCTAAGCGAGGCGCTGGATGAACTAGAAAAAGATGAGGTCGTGCTAGAGGCGCTGGGTCGTGAATATGCCGAGTGTTACCTGCGAGCAAAGCGGGGAGAGTGGAAGCGCTATCACGACACTGTGTCCCAGTGGGAGATGGACAACTACTTGGGACTCTACTGAGGTCAGGCCGGGAGGAAAGTTCATTCTCCCCAGTTGGCAGAGGAACCCCGGAGCTGAACACACAAACGGACAGGTGAAATTGCCGAGCTGACTTACGCCTTGAGGCCGGGAGGAAAGTTCATTCTCCCCAGTTGGCAGAGGAACCTCCGGAGCAATGGAACTCTAGGTGACTCACAAGGGCATCCAGTCTTGAGCCCTCTCATCTTCTTCGCCCGCAGAAGCTCTCGCCGCACTTCATAGTCCGCAATCTCGGGTACAATCACACGCGTTCCTACTGCCACCAGACGTTGAAGCCACTCGGCGCAGGCTCGACTCCGCTCTGAACGCTTTGGATTCGTCACCAAGCCCAGTAGACCCGCGTCCAAAAGGACGACTCGACTCACCAGCTCACACCCTTCAACTCCGGAGGGAAAAGCGGCCGATCAGACAACCGATCCTTGTCTAAGACGTGCATCAGGTAGTCACCGGTCTCCGCTTGCTCTCCTGTATCGTCCTCGTCCAACCACGACTGCACCAGGGAAACCACCTGTGCACGGTCGGTCTCCACCGAAAGACCTTCCTCCAGCAGTTGAAGCGCATACCTGTCTGGAGACACACCGCGTTGGTCCGCGACCTCCTTCAGACGGCGTTCTATCTCAGGTGGCAAATGCAGGGTTAGTGTCATCTTGTCCCTCCTGGCTCTGCTATTCTTTTACTTCTGAACCCACACCACTGTCAGGCCCTCGGACTGGCTCACAAGACGACGCCCGCGAAGTCTAAAGTCTGGAGGAACTAGAAAAGGATGAGGTCGTGCTAGAGGCGCTGGGTCGTGAATATGCCGAGTGTTACCTGCGAGCAAAGCGGGGAGAGTGGAAGCGCTATCACGACACTGTGTCCCAGTGGGAGATGGACAACTACTTGGGACTCTATTGAGGTCGACATTCTTGACATTCTTGACATTCTTATCAATGGCGAGCTGAGGGGTAGGCCGGGGAAGGCGACCTCCCTGGCCTACCGATTATACGGCTAAGGACCTGGGCGAATTTAAACTCAGAGTCACTAAGCAAATCAAAGGGCAACTCAAGCAGAGAGAGGCGGAGATAAACTCCGCTCCCGCTCAGATACTGTCTGCTCCTCAGCTGAATATCACCTCTTTGGCGTACAGCGTGTCCACGTACTCTCTGACCGTCTGAATCTTATTGTTCTTGACCTCAAACATCAGATGGTAGTAGTTCTCATAATTGCGTCCTTTTACCGTTTTGGCGCGCGCTATCCACTCCACTGCAACATCATCTCCCTCGCCAATCACGTTTTTCACCTGGATGGACAGGCTGTTGGGTTCCATGAGGGGCGCAGCTCGACCAAAGAAGTCCTCAAAGATGGCCTTCTTGCCTGTGTGTGTGCCAGAGACGGGTAGAGAGCCAGGAAGCCACCAAGTGGCATCGTCGGCAAAGGCAGCTTTGGCCGCCTCAATATTGCCGTGGGAAAGAGCCTCAACAAAGCCCAGGACCACATTTTTATTCTCTGCAACTCCCATAAGACACCTCCTTTTGGGTTTTATGTTGGTAGTGTATTCTACACTCTCTCTTTACTCCTTTTGGCCCTTGTATGGCAAGGGCAACCACTCAGGGTAGGAAATTTGGACCAAACGACTCGCTCCGGTATGGATTGCAGCAAAGTCTCCACATGAGAGATCGTTTTCTTGTTTTCAGTAGTAGGAGAATTTGCTACTCTAGCGCAAGAAAGGATTGTTTGATGCCAAATGTCGAAAAAATGAGTGTAGCCCTCGAAGCCCGCCGCCGTACCCCTGAGGCGCGCTAATGGCAAACTCTAAGAAAAACGCCGCCAAGCAGGTCATCAGCTACCGCTACAGTGATAAGCGCAAGAACAATCCACATGTTGGCATGGTCGATACCGTCAGCGACGGAGTGGAGGGACAAACCACCTGGGCTTACGACCCGCACATTGACCCAACCCTCAACTTCGACACCGCTCGAGCTGGTATCGAAAATCTGATTGACGACGCGCTGGCCTCGGGAGACGAGGCTGTGATGCGCCAAGCGCTGGAACAACTCAAACGCCTGCAAACGCCGTATCTCAACTGGACTGGCAAAGCCGAGCGCACCAGCTTTGAGGTGGATACGGTTTCGCTGCACGTCCACGAGCGGATTGACCCGGCCACGATTCTGGCTGCGGTGCAGAAGCGCATGAAGGGGGCAAAAGGCAAGAGCAGCGTCGGATTCCAGCCCGACCTGTTTGCCGCTCCGTTCGAGAACCTACCGCTCCGCGACGCCATCGACTTCTACAAGCACGAGCGCGATTGGGCCAACCGGCTGATTGCCGGCGATTCGCTGCTGGTCATGAACTCGCTGTTACGCAAGGAGAGCATGGCCGGACAGGTGCAGATGATCTACATCGACCCGCCGTATGGAATTAAATACGGCTCAAACTTCCAACCGTTTACCAACAAGCGGGACGTGAAAGACCGAAATGATGATGATCTGACCCAAGAGCCGGAGATGATTAAGGCGTTTCGGGACACCTGGGAACTGGGTATTCATTCATATCTCAGCTACCTCCGAGACCGTTTGTTGCTGGCGAGGGAACTGCTGAGCGAGTCGGGGAGTGTGTTTGTACAGATTTCGGATGAGAACGTTCATCATGTGCGGGAGATTATGGATGAGGTGTTTGGGGCGGAGAATTTTTGTTCGATTATTCCATTTCTGACCACGACATCCCAGAGCGCTACTGGTATCGGCTCTGTAGCCGATTACTTAATCTGGTACGCGCGGAAGAAGAGCGGCGTTAAGTACAGACAGCCTCTTGTAGATAAAGACCCAGCGGCAACCGGAGGATGGGCGTTAAACCACGCTCGATTTCAGGGACACATCTTGCGACCGCTAACCAAGGAAGAAAGAAAGAACCGGAACTCACTTCCACCAGACGTAGACCTTTACAGGCTGGACAATTTGACCTCTCAAGGAACAACGCCCTCGGGAACCGTTGATTTTGAATTTCAGGGAAGTGTGTTTTTTCCGGGTTCGAGAAATCATTGGAAAACGACAATCAATGGAATGAAAAATCTTACAAAGGCGAGTCGAATACAACAATCATCCGACTCGATTCAGTACATTCGCTACTTAAATGATTTTCCAGTCCAGCCTATTACAAATGTTTGGACGGATGTCACACAAGCCGGTTTTGTTGACGAAAAATCTTATGTAGTTCAGACAATAACAAAAGTAATCGAACGCTGCCTCCTCATGACCACCGACCCCGGCGACTTGGTGCTCGATCCTACCTGCGGTTCTGGTACGACCGCTTTTGTTGCCGAAAAGTGGGGTAGACGTTGGATTACGACCGACACATCGCGTGTAGCGATCACACTCGCCAAGCAGCGGCTCATGACTGCGAGCTACGACTACTACGCTCTCAGATATCCTCACGAAGGCTTGAAGGGCGGCTTTGTCTACAAAACCGTTCCGCATATCACCTTGAAGTCGATTGCCAACAATCCAGAGATCGATGAGATTTATGAGCGTATGCATCCGACGATTGAGCAGGGGTTGGATGAGTTGAATAGGACCCTCACCCCAACCCTCTCCCAGAGGGAGAGGGAGGAAACGGGCTCGGCTCGCTCCGTCACCCCTGTGCAAACAGGGGTCCAGACTCCCCGAACGCCAGACTGGTCTCTCGTTTCCGCAGGAGTGACTTCAGAGGTCCATCAGACGCTTATCGTCTTGGCGGCGCTCCATGATGCCGGGAAGATGGAGGTCCCCCTGACAAGGGGGATTGAGGGGGTTCTTGAGGGCGAAGGGCTTAACGCGGGGCTTAAAGAGTGGGAGGTGCCGTTTGACTTTCCTCAAGACTGGCCGGAGGCAGCCCGTGCTTCCTTTGACGCTTTTCACACCGCTCGCCAGGCCATGCAGCAACACATGGACGCCTCTATTACGGCCCATGCCGAGCAGGAAATCCTCTATGACCAGCCCCAGGTGTCCAAAAACAGACTGCGCATCACCGGTCCCTTCACCGTCGAAGCAGTGCCCTTCCCCACCGTATTGGGTTTGGACGAGGCCGAGCAACCCGGCAATTCTGAAATGGCGGCCGACATGAGCGTTGCCCGCTCCGGCGAAACCTCCCGCCAAGGCCAATGGCGGGATGAACTGCTGAAAGCCGGTATTCGCGGCAAAGGCGGCCAAAAGCTGCAACTGGCCGACCTGGAACCGCTACCGGAAGCGCGCTACATCCACGCCGTCGGCACGCTGGCCGAAACCGGTGAGCGCGTTGCCGTGAGCTTTGGCCCGCAGCACGCTGCCCTGGAACAACGCCAGGTCGAAATCGCCATGCGTGAAGCGGGCGAACTCTTCCCGCTACCTAAAATGCTGGTGTTCTGCGCCTTTACCTTCGACCCAGAAGCCGCCAAAGACATTGACAACATCAAAGGCATCACCGCCCTCAAAGCCCAGATGAATACTGACCTGCTGACTAAGGATCTGAAACAAGCCCGCGCCAGCAACGAGTCTTTCTGGCTCATGGGTCAGCCCGATGTTGAGATTCACCGGCTGAAAGGCGGGCGGTATCAGGTCGAAGTCCACGGCTTTGACTATTTCGACACCAAAACCGGCGAGCTGAAATCGGGCGGTAAAAACAATATCGCCATGTGGTCGCTGGATACCGACTATGACGACCGCTCTCTCTTTCCCAAACAGGTCTTCTTGCCTATGTCTGGTGCCAAAGACGGTTGGAACAGGCTTAAAAAAGACATTAAAGCCGAACTGAACGAAGACCTGCTGACCCAGTTCCAGGGCACAAAATCCCTCCCCTTCGAGCCGGGAGAGAATCAGCGTATCGCCGTCAAGATCGTTGACGACCGCGGCATTGAAAGCCTCAAGGTGATGGACATCCCCGATTGAAACGATGCTCCTGTCCCCTCTCCCTCTGGGAGAGGGTTAGGGTGAGGGAACCACACAACCTGCACTGCGGAGACACAGCCATGAAATTCGTATTCAAGAACCTCGGCCCCATAGACAAAGCCGAACTGGAATTGGGTGATCTGACGATCATTGCCGGTCGCAACAATACCGGCAAGACATATGTGGCGTATACGTTGTATGGGTTTCTGAAAATGTGGGCAGAGTGGTGGTCTAGGAATTTCTTGATAAGCTGAGCCATAAACCTCCTCTTCCGGACTGCGTCTCGGACATGGAAAGGCTTGCCAAGACGGTCGTGGAAGAGGGTCAGGTGAAGTGGTCCATGAATCAAGAGATGATTAACGAGATGCGTCGAGAAGTTATGCCGAAAGTGGCTCAGGTTTTCTCAAAAGAAGCCTTGGCAGAAGTGTTTAGTTCTTCGTACGAGGACTTTGAAGACGCGTCCATCGAAGTCGTGATCGAAGACGGATTTCCCGAATAATTGCCGAGCAAAACTCTCAATTTATTACGGGAGATGAATTTAAGCGAACATATAGCGACGGTAGTGAAATATGTTTATCGCAGAGAGAATCAAGGAGGCAGAAACCTCTCTCTACCATCTGATCTCCTTTATTAGCTTTATCACGATTTTTATCTTTCCGTTTCTTTTTCCAGAATTTCTCGAACCGTTCATTCTCTCCGCGGAGCGTTTTGGCATATCTCTCTTTTACAAGGAGCTCGACTTTACAAAGAATCGCTTGGTGGAGATGCACTTCAAGAAATCGGAAAGACAGGGAAAGAGATAGGTTCCTTCCATTCTCGATAATCGACAAAATGGCTAGTCGGTATGCTCTGCCAATCAAGGACAATATTGACTACACCAGAAGCATTCCCGATTTGCAAAAGCACCGAAGCGAAATATACGATTCTAAATTGTTCAACGATATCAGAGATATGACGGGGGGCTCTTATACGGCTTCCAATGACGATATCCGCTTCAAGTCAAAGGCCCGGAAAGGTGGCTTTGATATTCCTCTCCATATCGCTTCCTCTTCGGCCCGTGGATTGTCTGACCTGTATTTCTTTCTGCGCCACGTAGCCAAAAAGGATCAGCTTCTGATCATTGACGAGCCGGAAAGCCATCTCGATACCGCCAACCAGATTCAATTCGCACGTCTGTTAGCGCACGCTGTACACGCCGGGCTGAAAGTCCTGATTACGACCCACAGCGACTACATTGTCAAGGAAATCAATAATCTGATCATGCTGAGCAGGTCTTTCAAGGATAAGCCCAAGGTGCTCAAAAAGCTCGAATACTCAGAACACGACTTCCTAAACCCCGATTCGGTCCGGGCCTATGTGGCGGAAAACAACAGCCTGACACGCTGTACGATTGAAAAATACGGCATTGATATGCCGGTCTTTGACACAACGATTCACGAGATCAACAAGGTCTCCAATGAACTCGGATTCCGGCTGAAGCACGAGGGAGAAGAGTGAGGTGGATCTGATTTCCCTATTGGAAACTATTCTAAAGCAGCGTTGTATTGAGCGGCTGGAAAAAACGGATGATACTGTCATCCTTAAGGAGCGTGATGCACAGGCAAAGATGAAGGTTGAGGTCACAGGGATTTCCAAGCCTTTTCTGGCGATACGCCTGAACAAGCTTAGCCACCTGTCTGCCTTGAAAGACGGGGGGTGGAAGCAGATTTGTGACTATCTGCTGATTGGTCAATCGAATGGCAGAGCTTACGCCATCTTTGTCGAGTTGAAAAAGACATTGCGAGGAGAGGAAAAGCCCAGGGATCAGCTACTTCGATCACTGCCAATTTTGAAATACCTTCTTTCTGTGTGCGAAATTGAAGCTGAACGCGATTTTAGCGACTGGAAATCTAATCTGACGCTCAGATATGTCCTTATAGCGGATCAATTGAGCGAAATGCTCACCAAGCAAGGGGTTCTCATTTCCAAGGAAGGAGAACAAGAAACGTACAAGTCAATCAATGTTACGACCTTCGCGGAAACGCCATTTCTCTCTATTAGCGATATGTTGCCATCGGAAACGGCGTCATGACACGAAACTCCCTCATCATTAACTCACCCTACGACAAGCCACAGCAGCATTGGACGCAGGACGAACGGGGACGGGTGTTAGAAGTCGTACCCGGCCGCCGTGAGGCTGGGTATGAGATTGTAGACACACGCACCAACACCCGTCGTGTCGAAAAGCTGGAGTTGGTCAATCGCATCCGTCCCCGTGTGGACGAGTGGCGGAAGGCTGGCTATCCGGGCGTGACCAGCGTCACCCGCCGTTTGCTTGACCACTGGCACGACCGCGAGACACGCCAGTTGCCGTTTTACTTCTGCCAACTCGACGCTATCGAAACGCTGATCTGGTGGGTTGAAGGCCCGCCGGCATTCAAACAGGGTATCTATCTCCCCGGCGATGGCGGCCCCTGGGAACGCATCTGCAACAAGATGGCAACCGGGACGGGTAAGACCACAACGATGGGGCTGATCATCACCTGGCAAGTCTTGAACGCTCTGACCTATCCCAAACGCAAGGAATTTTCAGCCGCAATTTTTGTGCTTGCGCCAGGCATCACCGTAAAAGAGCGTTTGCAGGTGCTCTACCCCGGCCATGACAAGAACGTGTATGACGAGTTCCGCCTGTGTCCCAACGACGTCCTGCGTCACAAGATCAATCAAGGCGCGCTCCTGATAGAGAACTGGCACGGCCTGATGCCACGCAAAGAGCCGGACCGTTCCGTTGTCAGAAAGGGCGCGGAAAGCGACGAAGCTTTTACCCGCCGCGTATTGGGCAAGCTGGCCGGCTATACAGACATCAGCGTTATCAATGACGAGGCGCACCACGCCTACCGCCAGCGGGCTGAGGTCAAAGTCAGCAAAAAGGAAGCCCAAGAGTTTGGTATTGACCTGGACGAGGCCACGCGCTGGATAGAAGGGCTGGATCGTATCCACACAACCCGCCGTATCCGTCGCTGCTTCGATCTGTCCGCCACGCCGTTTGCCCCAACTGGAAAGAAGTCTACCGAAAAAGACTTGTTCGGCTGGATTGTGTCTGATTTTGGCCTGAACGATGCCATTGAGGCCGGACTGGTCAAGACACCGCGCGTGGTCGTGCGGGACGATGCTCTGGCCAATGCCCAAAGCTACACGAGCAAGCTCTACCACCTCTACAACGAACCTGAGGTCAAAGAAGACCTCAACCGCAGAGCCGAGCCGCACGAACCCCTGCCGAACCTAGTCCAGAATGCGTATGCCTTGCTGGCCTACGACTGGCGAGAGACCGCCCAGCGGTGGGCCGAGGCCGGGCACGACATCCCCCCGGTGCTGCTCACCGTGTGTAATCGGATTGAAAGCGCGGCGCGGATTGAACACTTTTTTCATGGCGGCGACTGCCTGATTCCTGAAACCCAGCATCCAGACCGAACCTTACGGGTTGATTCCCGGGTGCTGGAGAAAGCCGAACGCGGCGAATCCGTCACGGCCAATAAAGACTATGCCCAACGACTGGAAGCGATCCTCAAGGCTGCCGGTCTTCCTGACGACAAGCGCGAGGAGTTGCTCAAGACCAAACAGGAAGAGCAGCTGCGTACCATTGTCGATACCGTAGGGAAACGGAGTCAGCCGGGGCAACGCCTACAAAACGTGATCTCTGTTGCCATGCTGTCAGAAGGCTGGGACGCGGCAAATGTAACCCACATTATGGGTCTCCGAGCCTTCACCAGCCAGCTGTTGTGTGAGCAGGTCATTGGCCGAGGGCTACGCCGAGTGTCCTATGAGCTGGACGAGGACGGCCGGTTCTTTCCCGAGTATGTCAATGTCTTTGGTGTGCCGCTGTCTATCTTCCAAGACGTCGGCGAAGGGGGGGAAGCCCTGCCGCCACCTAAGCCCAGCGTACAGGTAGAGGTGGTGCCCGGACGCAATCAGTACGAAATCCGCTGGCCGAATGTGGCACGGGTAGAAACGGTTCTCCGTCCGACATTGGTTATGGACTGGGACACGGTAGAACCCTTGACACTAGACCCAATGCAGACCCCCATCTCGGCTGAAGTAGCTCCGGCTCTGGCAGGCCAAACGGACCTGTCCAAGGTGAGCGCAATTGATCTGGAACAGGCGGTCGAAGAATTCCGGCTGCAAAATCTGATCTTTCGAGCTGCTCGCAAGCTCTATCTCCAGAGCGCTGACACGTTCTCGGGGAATACGCAGTATCTGGCGGTGCAATTGATTCGGCTGGTGGAGGCGTTTCTGGCTAGCAGCAAACTCGACATCCCAAGCCTGTGGCATCAAGACCCTGTGCGTCGCCGTATCCTGATTGCGCTGAACATGGACACCCTGGTCGGCCATGTCAGCCGTTTCGTGCGGAGGCAGAATACCGAGCAATTGCAGGTCTGCTTCGATCCAGATCAGGCTATTGGTTCAACCGCCGGTATGCGAACCTGGTACACCACAAAACCGTGCCAAGCCACGACAAAATCGCACATCAGTCATGCCGTGTACGACAGTGTGTGGGAGAAAGCTGCTGCGGATTTATGTGAAAGACAGCCCAGTATCTCAGCTTGGGCAAAAAATGACCATCTGGACTTCAAGGTCCGCTATCTCTACCGAGGCTCCTCCCGCAACTTCGTGCCGGATTACCTGATTCGCTTCCGCACCGGAAAGACGCTGGTGTTAGAAATCAAAGGCCAGGACAGCGAACAGAACCGCGCCAAACGAGCGGCCATGGATACCTGGATTCAGGCCGTGAACGAGCAGGGCGGTTTTGGGCAGTGGTGTTTTGCGGTGGTCTTTGAACCGGCAAAGATTTGGGACGTGGTGATGGGGCATGCATAATTGTATTCCCATTGGATCTTCATGGGTTTCACACATTCGGGGGAGCAAGAACCGGAATCACCTGCCGACCATGACGCCGATAGATGCGAAAATCCGAGTCGAGGGTCAGGACCACACAGTCGCTGTACAGTTCTGACAGTCGGACCAGACAGGCATCAGCAAGCGACATCGGCACATTCTGGTAGCGGTGCCGTAGTTTTGTCACAGCTTGGAATTCCTCCTCAAGCCGAAACGGCAACGTAATCAACCCACGCTTGATGAGGTTGAGCCGCGCCTCTGGCTCCACGTGCGCATGCCGGAGCAGATACGCCGTCTCCGCCATCACCGCCTCGCAGGTCACGAGTCCAGGCTCTAGTTGCTTGGTTTGCTCGCGCATCCATTGATGATGTCTTTCGTCACGGTCGAAAAAAGCGACTAAGGGGCCGGGTGTCTACAATGACAGTCTCGGTCATTTACCGAAGCCTTCCAGGGGCTTAGGGTTCGTAGCCAGGTCTGACGCTCCACTGTGGCCCGTGCCGCACAGATCTTGCCCAAGTTCGTAGAACGACGGTCGCTTGCCGCGTTGTGCTCCATTCAAGCCTTGTTCTAGATATTCACGGATGATAGCAGACTTGCTTTTTTGACGGTTGCGAGCTTCGGCTTCTAGCCTTGCAACGAGCGCCTCGGGAAGCTTGAGAGAGATAGTAGTCATGGCGTTACAGTATTACACTATTGCCAATGCAGAAATACCGATGGATCTTCATGCGCATGATAGGGGAAAATCAACAACCCAAAGTTGCTTCGCCGGGTGTTTCATCACAATTCTCATTCGCTACTGCAGAACAACCTCAACCCTGGCCTCGAAGGTCGCTTGCCCAGCAGAGAACCCAAACATGTCCACTGCCGCATCAGGCAAGACTGCCTCCCCTAAAGTCAGGCTATTCAAACCCTCCCAACCATCGCGCATCCACACTGTTCCGCTAGGGATGTGATCGGTGATACGGGCGCGCGCCTTGAGAGTGCCACGCTCGTTATAAATGCGGATGGCAGCCCCATCTTGCAGACCACGAATCGCAGCATCGTCAGGAGAGATCCACAGGTGAGGTTCAGGGTCAAGTTCCGCCAAGGTGGGAAGCGCCCGACCATGGTCGTAGAAACTATGGAAATGCGTGAGTGTCCTCCCCTGACAGAGGATTAGTGGATACGCTGGCTGCGAGGGGGCTGTGTAAACAGGAAGCGGTGGTAATCCCAGTCTCTGAGCACGGGCAGAAAAGAACTCGACTTTACCAGAGGGGGTGGGGAAATGAAGGTCAGGATACGCAATCTGCGAGACCTGTAGGGGCGCTATTCCCCCGCGCTGTCGTAAAGTTGCTACCGTGGCATGTCCCGTGCTTGGGTGGTCTAAGATCGCATTAATAACACCTTCTGAGGAATCCCACGGATAGAAGTTATGAAGTCCCAAGCGCTGCGCCAAGCCCTGTAAGATTGGACTCAGCGGCCAAGTTTCACCTGGTGGTTGCAACGCCTGCTCCATGAGGTACAGGTGCGTATTGGTGGCCTTACAGCCGAGCTCTTCTAACCACGCGGTGCTGGGCAGGATGATGTCGGCAAATCGGCGTGCCGTATCATTCATAAACACATCGTAACTCACCACCAAGTCAGTACGGCCAAGTCCTGTAGCCACCTGCTCAGTCTCAGCAAAGGAGGACAGCATATTCGTGCCAAACAGGAGCAGCACCCGCACACGACCCTGACATAACGCCGCCGTGATCCGCGACATCTGATTCGGAATGTAGTTGCCCGGTGGAGGTTGTTCCTCAGCAGTAATGCTGGCCAGTGTCTGGCCATGACTGGCGCTCCCATGCCGTGGTCCAAAGCCACCGCCCGCTATCCCAAGGTTGCCGGTGAGAGCGGGCAAACAGGCAATAGCTCGGCCAGCGTGCCAACTATTGGTTCCCTTGTGCATGGAACTGCCACCCAGCACAATCATGGCGGGATGCGTCGCCGCATACCGGCGCGCCAGGGTCACAATACGTTCTGAGGCGATGCCCGTGACTTCAGCCGCCCAGGATGGAGAATACGGACGTACCTGAGCAGCAAGGGCCTCGAACCCAACTGTATGTTGCGCCACAAAATCGCGGTGATAACGTTCCTCCTCAATAACAACATGCATTAGGGCCAGGGCCAGCGCCGTATCCGTACCTGGCCGCAGTAACAGTACCTCGTCCGACTGCACCGAGGCCTCGGTCTGCCGCACATCGAGGGTGACCACATAGGCCCCTCGTCGCTTTGCTGCCACCACATGCCGGGCCGTATTTGGCTGGCTGGCCAGATTGGCGCCCCAGAGAAGAATAAGCTGCGCGTGCTGCCCCATATCCTCCTTTGTGTTGGTTTCCAGAACTCCGGTCAGGCCAAGCCCAAAGGCGCCAAGTCCCCAACAGATCATTGCGGGATTCCACCATTGACAGCCATAAAAGTTGGCAAAGCGTCGCAGTAGGTGGCTATTGATCCGCGTCCCGTAGTTGGTGCTGAAGACGCCATGCCCGGTCCAGATGCCGACCGCTTCCCGTCCCACAGCTTGTATACGCGCCGCGATCAGGTCAAGCGCTTCGTCCCAACTGGCCTGCCGCCAGGCCTCATTGGTACGACGGTGACGGATCAGCGGATATAAGAGCCGCCGCGGATTGTCGATAATCTCCTGCGAAGCCTGCCCGCGCACGCAGAGGAAGCCCTGACTATCGGGATTCTCCTTATCCCCACGCACGCTGACCAAGCGCCCATTGTTAACCTCCACCAGCATGCCACACAAGGTTGGATGGCAGTTCATCGGACACATTGTGCGGACAGTGTGTTGTTGATTTGTCTCCATAATGGCTTCCTCTTTACGCACTTCGGTACAGCACGTTAGTTAGATTCGGCTCTCACACCGCATACCAGAGCACTTCTAATTCTGCCATGCCTGCGCCCACAACTCAGCAGCCCCTCGCGCGGATTGTCTGGTTCCATTGAGAATCCGCCTCCGCCAATGGCGATAATCTGTTTGTGCATATTCGATGATAATTCTCTAGGAGCCTAACGCAGGCGCTCAGCCGGCGCTGGATGCGATTGGTTGGAGCGCTTAGTTACACCACGCTCTTGGTCGAAGGGGGCTAACTCCTCTCTGATAACCTGACGCACCGCATCCAACAGAGATTGTTGATGGATGTAGGCGACCAGCGCATCATTAATCAGTGTTTGGTAATTGCCTCCCCCCGCCTTGTCGACTTGATCACGAAAATAATCAAGGACTGCCTTGTCAAGGCGAATAGAAATCTTTGTTTTCCCCGGCTCAGGGGGTACAACCGGTCCACGCTTCGCGTCCGAAAAGTCAATATCGCGGTAAGGTTCAGCGGCGATTCTTTTCATAGATAACCTCTGTCGTTTATTGGCCTTCCAGGCCGAAATTAGGCGGATGACATTGGGCTCCCGATAGGCGTAAACTACTACCAAGAGATTCCCGAAGTTACTCAGACCCAGCGTAACAAAGCACTGTAATTGCACGTTGCCAGCGTATAGACGATTGTCTTCTGTGTCAAGATCAGAACAAAATAGTTCTCTGACCCCCATTTCCCTACGGGATGTCCTTGGGGTAAGAATAAAGCCCTTGCGCTTCACTTGAGTGGTCCCTAAGATAGCGGCTCATATCGTGAGACAATAGGAGACTTGACTATGAGGGATGCAACCGCTGCCCCTGATCTTTTGGCCATCCTAACCCCGCTTTTTGACCAGTGTGACAAGGAGGAACAGCGTATCTTACTTGCCGTTCTTGAGCGCCTGGCTGCCGAACACTACCGTGCCTGGGCAGCGCAGGTGAGCGATCCCGTCCAGAAGCAGGAGTTTTTGGACGCCGCTGGCCGCGAAGAACAGATTGCGGAGGTTGTTGAAAGCTTAGACTCACAGGCGGAACAGAAAGCCCAAGCCCTGTGGGCACGCTTCCCCGATATGCGGGACATCTATGCCAATACCATGAGGCCCTTAACGCTTGAAGTGCAATGGCGTGTGCAGGCTAAGGGTGAACTCGGCGGCGCTCAACTTCTGCGCGACTTTGCGCAAGCCGAGACTAACCCCGAGGCGCAAGAAAAGCTTTTGGCATGTGCAAGCAAAGACGAAACGAATTCGCAGTTTCTTACTGATTTTCTGAAAGAGCAATCTGCTCGTTCAGACTAATATTGAAAACACAAACATTTCACGCCCTTATTGCCCCTGATTACACGGTTGTTGGGTTTATCCCACGAGCCTTCTGGAGGGAAGGGAGAGTTATGGGATCAAAAAGCCTTACCATACGTGCCTTACATGCCCGCGCAGTCAATGTCCCCATGGCCAGACCGCTATATACAAGCGGAGGTTCAGTCACTGCTGCGCCGCTTGTCCTCCTAGACTTCCAGACCGAGGAAGGCATAACCGGCAGCAGCTATATTTTCTGCTATGCACCATTCGTGCTTGAGCCCATGGTGAAGCTGCTGGGAAACCTCAGCAACCTCATTAAGGGTGAGACTGTCGCCCCGCTCGCCATAGAGGCAAAGCTGCAGGAGACCTTCTGGCTCCTTGGCCCGCAAGGCTTTACCGGAATGGCACAGGCCGGGATCGACATGGCAGCCTGGGATGCCTGCGCCAAAGCTGCCAATCGCCCTATTGTTGAATTGCTCGGAGGAAAGGCACGATCCATACCAGCCTATAATAGCAATGGTCTAGGGATCATTGGATCTGAACGCGCCAAAGACGAGGCACAGGAACTTGTTGCTCCAGGCTTTAAGGCCATTAAGGTCAGACTGGGTTATCCAGACGCCAAAACAGATGTAGAGGTTGCTCGTGCGGTCCGACAAGCCATCTCTGATGACATCATGCTAATGTCCGATTATAACCAGTCACTTTCAGTTCCAGAGGCAATACAGCGGGCACGCCACCTGGATGGTGAGGGACTCTATTGGATCGAAGAGCCAACGCGAGCTGATGATTACGAGGGGTATGCACAGATCCGAAAACACAGCCACACGCCCATCCAGCTCGGAGAGAATTTCTGGGGACCGCATGATATGGTCAAGGCTCTAGCTGCGGGGGCTGGGGATTTTCTCATGCCTGATGTAAACAAAATTGGCGGGGTATCGGGTTGGCTACGTGTGTCCGCCCTGGCCGAGATCAGTGGGATTCCCCTCTCGTCTCACCTGTACCCTGAAATCAGCACCCACCTTCTAGCAGTAACCCCAACAAGTCACTGGCTGGAATATATGGACTGGGCGTCTCCTATCCTGCAAGAACCGCTTGTGCTCAAAGACGGCCATGTCTTGCCCTCTTCTACTCCTGGAATTGGCATAGCGTGGGATGAGGAGGCGATAAAAAAGTATCTCCTCTAAGAGAGAAGGGGGACGTTGCGGCTTTTGTGGCCTTTCTTACAATTCCAGGAGCCTCTGCTACCGCTCAGCCTTCCGCCGACTGCGAAAAAGTTCTCTGACCCCCATTTCTCCCCAGTTTGATGCGCTCAAGTTCATGGAGTGTCTCTGCTGTCAGGTAACTCTCTCCACAGTTCGTCTTGCGCCGAAGATCACAATCGGACAGAGTCAGCAATATCTTTCGCCATCGCCGGATCTGCGGCGAGAAGAGCATCCACTGCTCGTATGTAGAGCGACCTATGGTCTGCGTCTGTCCTTAGTTTTGGTAATTCGATCTCGCCCAGCGGGCCCGGCTCATACTTGACTAGGCCGTCGGCATAGCGGCGCCCGATGCGTCGAATCTGACGCTGGGCTAGTGAGGAAAGTAATGCCAGAGCCCACATGTACCAGGCCTCTCGGTTTCGGCTTCGAAATGTAACGACGTAAAGCGTATTGGTTGCGTTCAACCCATGCATTTCGTTAATGCACAACCACGGACCATGTTGACTCATTCCACTCAAGAAGGCATCGGGAGTTTCGGGCATTGGGGTACGATACCAAGGCTCTCGAATTGATACCTTGTAAGCTTCGCGATTGCAGCCCCCTTCGTTGGCACCGAGGTCAAAATAATTCCTCACCTTCGGGTGCATGGCTAATTGCTCAGGTGGGTTAAAGAGCCAAATACGTTCGCCTGACAGCTTGAGCTCGTTCCACTCCTTTCGATTCAGAGAGGCAAATCGTAGATGTTTAGCTTTTGAGACGACCGGTGTAAGCGCAGCCGAGGGCAGCTCTAGAGCTTGGCGTTTCCGTTCGCTCATGAGAAAATAAGAAGCATCACCCGTTACTCCACCTAGACGAATCTTCGCGATGGAATTCAACGTGACCGTCGATGCAGCACCCGAAGCGCTTTTAATAGGACATCTATGTCCGTTCATGCGGCCGCTCTGCGCTAGTCCTTTTATGAGTCCTTCTCGCGTTCCAAACCAGCGCCGACGCACCATGCACGGCTGCGACCTATAACCTCGTGCAACTGCCACCAGGGTGCCTTCTTGAACATCGTCAAAGAGCGGTCGCGTGCATCGATACAGCTCTAAGCTGCTAAAGGTTTCCCGCACCGCCCGCCGTGTAGCGGCTGAATAATCTGCGAATTCAGCCGCCGAAGGTAAAATGAACGCAAGGCAGCCCCCGTCCTTAAGCAAGCCAAGGGAGGCGAGCACAAAAGCGTACCAAACATTTGCGCCTCGACCGATGGGCCGACCACTGACATCCAGGACCGAGGCAGCCGATTTCTGTAGACTCGGCGGTAACCGCTTGATCGAAATGAAGGGAGGATTACCCACAATGCGATCAAAGCGCTGTTCCGTCTCGCCGGCCCAGTGCAAGAAATCGACGCCGCGAAAGGTCGTCGCCAAACTGTCTGCCGCCGAAGTTGCCGGGTCGAGATCAACGGCAACGATCCTCTCCTTCCGAACGCCTAAACGCGCAATTGCTTTAACGAATACACCCTTGCCATGCGATGGCTCAAGCCACGACGCCCGCGGATCGTCGCCAAGGGCACGCACTATCGCCTCGGCCAGATCCGCGGGCGTGTACACTTTACAGGAGACTGGTGGAAGTGCGAGTCTCACGAGCAACTCAGTTCGCTAACGTTTAACCAACATAGAACTCGTCGGCCAGCGTTCGGCTACCCTTCGTGTCAGTGATGACCTGGACACATTTTTCGTAAAATGGTCGCAGTATAAGAGCTTCATGAGTCCGGACTATACCTCGCCATTCGTTGCTCGCTCGAAACTTCACCGAGTGAGGGTCGGGGAACTCATGCAAGGCCATGTCGACGAGTAGCGCCAGCGACATTGGCCAGAAGAAAATCCGCGGCTCCGAAAGCCATGGGTGCATTTGATCCAACTGCGTCTGCCGACAGCCCATCGTCGCCATGTGAGGGACCATTTCACCGCAATACTGGAGATGACACGTTGGGTGTTCTTGTCGTCGAACCTGTTCATCGGTGCTTGCTATCGCGACATCGAAATGAAACTTGCGCAATATCGATGGATGTTTCGCTCGGATTCGGCAAACGGCAAGGCAATAGGACACGTTGCTGTATTTGCCCTTTGTTAGCTCAATTCGGGCAGCGACCACCAACTGGAGATTAGGCTTCTGCCTGGCACTTACACCGCTTTTGCTGAGCATCGCCGCGTGGTAGATATTAAAGTACGAAAAGAACTCGAAGCCAGAAGGGGAGTTTTTATTTATATTGTAATACTTTTTCGTATCTTGAGCGAAGGTGGAGTGCTTCTCCGTAATGTAGGGATTGTTCATCAAGTGATTCAATACCCTAAGTTCGCTCTTAATGAGTTCGCTAGGAGAAGGGTAAAAGTCTGAAAGCTCCATCACTTCTCTTGCATCATCCGAATATCCTCGAAGTATAGCTCTCGTTTGTACCGGGGATGGAGGATACTGCACTTCAAGTGCATTGCCCGTCTGTCGTCGATCATCTCATCAAGATACGCGACGGTCTCAGGATACGCGTCGTGGCACACGTGGCAGCGACTGAAGTTTTGCTCTTTGATGCCTGACAGCCGCCTGCCGGTCTGCCAAGGCATTTCTCCAAGCTTCGGTTCACATTGCTTATACAACAGCTCGGACAGCCGGCTCGACCACCAGCGCGGATCATCGTCCCGGGCAAAGACACCACTGTACTTTCCCTTTTCGAAGCCTCCGGAGATCTTTTGAAATCCCGGCTCGTTAAGGCCGAGGAAGGTGGTCGCCCATAAACTGTCATACAGAAATCCGGGCCGATCCATAAGATGGTCGACCCAACTGAATAGGTGTGACGCAAGGCTCGCATCGCGGAAGGACTCTTTCAAATCGCCAGGCAGAGCAGCCACTAATCGCTCTATCTCGTCTTCCGGCGGCTTCAACAGCTTGACTAGATCCCGCGCCTTCTTTGCCTTCGCTTTCGTGACAACGGCGAAGTCCTGAGAGATAGATTCAATACGGGGGAGGTATTTACCAAAGTCAACGAACGGGTAGAGGACATCGTATGTTCGCCGCGTTCTGATATCTATGCCCTGAACGTTGTCCACGTTTGTGACGCCAACAACGGGGCAAGCTGGCCATTGTGCCTTAATGGCTTCTGCAATGGTGCTCCCTCTCTGGAAGAGCGGGTTTGTAGTGGCCGTCTGATCCAATATGTGATCAAGAATTACAAGCGGAGGCTGTGGACCTTTTAGAAGATCCTCGACCTTCTTCGCGAGGTCCTCATTCCGGACGTCGACAAACCTGGCACCAAGATCGTCCGCCGTACTCGCCCGGTCAGGATTGTCGTCAACCCACACTATCGTCTTAGATGTCTTCATGGCATCACAATCTCAATGTCGGCCTTCCATCCGTTAGGCGGTGTAACGAAGCGAATGGTGCCGCCTCGGTAGGAAAGAATCTCCCTTGCGATACTAAGCCCCAGTCCGCTCCCCGTCCCAACAATGTACTGATCTTCTGGATTGAGCTTCGCATCGAGACCACGATAGAGTCGCTTGTCCGGATCTGAAACGAATGGAGCGAAGACTTGCTCGTAGTGCTCTTCGTCAAGTCCGATTCCGGAATCGCGGACGTTCAAAACAACTTGAGAACCTCGACGCTCGGCAGCCACCATCACTCTCTTGCGGCCTCCGGCTGCAATTACCGATTTAATAGCGTTTGACAAGACATTGAGAAGCACGGCGAAGAGTTCTGCCTCGAGCATGGGTCCAACTTGAAGGGTTCCCGACACATGATCGATCTCGATCCCATAGCTGTTGGTAATGAGGTCGAAACACCGAATCGCTCTTTCCAGACGTGGTCGGAGCGTTAAGCGGGCTGCTTCGGATCTGCGACTGTTCACAGAGATCAGCGAAGTCATGGACAGCAGATCGAGGAATCGCTTCTTCGTTGCGCCGAATTCATCTCGAATTTCAGCAAGCTTTCTGGCTTCTGCTTCATTGACGTGACGTTGCACTCGGTCAAGAGAGATGCTCACCTGTTCGAGCCAACTCAGAAGTGACTTTACCTCGTGTGAAAAGATTAACAGCAAAGTGGAGGTGGATGCGACTAGCTGGAGGTGCCGCAATTCCTCACGACTAGAAGCTTCATGCTTCTCGATCGCCTGCGTGGCTGTTCGAAAGGAGCGCAAAACCCGTTGACGCTCGGCAGTTGCCAGCTGCGGAGCTAGGTTTCGGACTTCGCTCTCCACCACACGGATCGCTGTGGCCACGACCTCCTTCGGATCGACTGTATGTTTGAGTTGGGTCTCTAAGTCCTCCCGCGCGCGATGTGCCTCTTCCTTAGCGGCGAGCCCTCGCGCGTACTCGCGGTAGATTGTTGACCAGTCGATAGCGAATCTGATTACTTCCCGCAATGATTCGATCCCGGCCTCGCCGACGAATCCTTCTCGGCTAGCCTTCAGCTCAAAGCCGTGAGCGCGCTCACCAATTTCGACATCGCCGATATAGCTCTTGCTCGACAAAAGGGACAGCAACGCCCTCTGAGGATTCACGCCTCTCAACTTCGCAGCAAACGGCTGAAGGATTTCTGATAACGCGCTCCTCCGCAAGCCACGGTCGCGGTCGATATTAAGCCAATCATTGCCTGGTTCACCGTATGGATACACTCTAAACCCTTTGTACCGCACGTAGACGCCACCCCAGTCATTGACGATCTCGGACAAGCTTCCCTTTGAAATCACCTCACGGTTTCTCATCTCGTCACGATCTATTGGCATGATGCCGATTGTCGCAGAAACGCTTGCCAAGTCTGGTAGCTTCTCAGGGTAAGTGATCGTCTTTTCCCCAACTTTCAAGGCATTCAGCTTACATGTTACTTCCCCACTGTTATTCACCCGCAGCCGTAAATCCCCCCAACCAGCAGACAAAAGCCGCTCCCGTAGATTGCTGATCTCCTCGTTGAAGCCAGGTGCCTCCAGGCTGACGTTGAAGCCAGGATCCTCCTTAAACCCTGCGCGCTTTCTACCACGGTTGGCGACCAGGACGGCGAGTTGGCGTTTGAGAAAGTCATACCCTCGCTTAGTCCACTCGTCGATGGGGCTCCCACTGATAATTAAGGTCGTGCTAGGAGTTGCGCCCTCCAGCCGTCTACGGTCTCCTACGCACTCGATCTTGGTGATCTCTTGGCCTGGCTTAAACTTTAGCCAATCAAATGAAACTTCCGTCTGCTCAAAATAACCGCCATTTATAGCGGCAGTCGTAACAAGCTCAAGTCGCGTGCCAAGGCGGCGACAACTAAAACGGCCAATTCCCTTCGAGCCAGTCCGAGGGCGACCATAACGCTGCGAAACTTGGTGAGCCTGTTTATGCGTCGTCGCGATGCGCATCCAGTAGTTTTCGACGTCGTGAAAGGCCATGCCCGAGCCATTGTCGACAACGTGCACTTGAGGACCCTGTGGCAGATCTGGCACGATTTTGACCGTGATAAGGGTAGCGTCGGCGTCGTAGGCGTTTTTCACTAGTTCGACCAAGGCTATGTGGGGCGTTTCGACAAGCTTCTCGCCCAGCTCCGACAGGAGAGCGCTATCAACGGTGAAGGTAAGTGCTGGCATTATCGAACCAACGCAAGCCTCTTGAGTAGCCTCACGCGCCGCCTAATAACAATTCGGCTGCCTAATGAAGCTGGCAAACCCTGCAGTCCCCGAAGCCTAGACCAGAATCCTAGAAACACCTCTGGTCGTCGAAAACACCCCTAACTCTAGCACCCTTATTGACCAAGCTGCAAGCAGTATCGTCACTCTCCTTTTGTACCCACGCGCCTCCCCTTTGTTTTGATAATCAGGGAATGGTAAAGGAAGATTGCAACAGAAAGATTCTTTCCCAGGAGGGACTGGCTCAGAATGCTCAGGAGGACCCCATGATTCTTGACTGTCACATGCATTCGTGGCGATATCCACAGCATTTTCGTCGCGAGGTAATGCTGGCCAATCAGCCAGCACGGCGCCGCAGCTGGTCAGAGGCCCAGTTTACCGCCATGTGGGATCTACCCATCGAGGCCTATTTGCAAGAGATGGAAGGAGGTGAAGTGAGCAAGGCTCTCCTTCTGGGCCTCAGGGCTGGCGGCAGCCTGGGTATTGAGGTGACCAACGACTATTTAGCCCAGACGGCTAAAGCCCACCCGGATAGGCTGGCCTGGGCTTGCTGTGTGGTGCCGACTGAAGAGGGAGCGGCCGAGGAAGTGCACCGGTGCGTTACAGAGCTAGGTGCGGTTGCCCTGGGGGAGATCGGGCCGGCCTATGCCAGCTACCGGTTGGATGATCCCCTCTGCTTTCCCGTATACGAAGTCGCCCGCGATCTGGATGTTCCGCTCCTTATCCATGCCGGCCCAGTACAGGCCCGCTATGGCCATCTCAAATACGGCGATCTTGTGGCCGTGGACGAGGTGGCCATCCAGTTTCCCGAACTGAAGGTGGTGATCTGTCACCTGGGCTATTACCGGTATGAAGAGGCGGCCTTCCTGGTGGCCAAGCATGAAAACGTCTATGCCGATATCTCCTGGCTTCCCCAGCTTGCAGGGATGGACCGCCGAGGGCTCTCCCGCTATTTGCCTCCACTGGAATACCCCTATTACCACCTTATCCATCCCTTACTCTACTATTTCACCCAGAGCTTTGGGTTAACGGATAAACTTCTATGGGGCACCGATTTTCCCGCAGGTTCACCCAAGACCTCGCTGGAGAGTGTGCGGGATATAAACGTCTGGCTAGAGCGGAACGGACTCCCTCGTTTGCCCCAGGAGGCTATCCACCGGCTGTTTCATGAGAACTGGCAAAGGGTGTTAACCAAAGTGTCAATTTAATCGGGGGAAATGATAAGGGGCGCGGCGGTATGGTAAGAGATCGTAGCCCAGGGTTTGTTAAGCAACTAAAGCTAAACCGCAAGAAAAAAGGAGAAGCATTATGGCAGACGAATGGATTGAGAAGCTGGCTATCCAAGAGTTGTTGGCTCGGTACGCGCATGCTATTGACGAGCTGGATCCCGAGGCCTGGGCACAGTGCTTCACCCCGGATGGTGTATTTCAGGTAGGAACCCGGGCAATGCGGGGCCAGACGGCTCTGCGAGGGTATGCCGAAGTCCATGTCCGAGAAGTTCGTTGTAGGCATATGACGGGGAATTACCTCTATGAGATCAACGGCCACGAAGCAACCGGACGTGCCAGTGTCTTGGCCACGCTGGCCACACCTAGTGGTTATAAGATCTTTGCCCAGGGCGGATATGTAGATCGGCTGGTCAAGCAGGCCGGGCAGTGGCGTATTGCTTATCGGCGCGTGGTAATCGACGGACTTGCCTCGGAGCCGGAAAAGATTGTTAGCTTGGCCGACCCGGAGGTTGCGGTGCTCCTTCAGCCTCTGCTTGATGCCTCGGTTCGGCTTGGCGAGGAGCTGGAAGCCTAATCAACCCATTTTTCACCGGCTCCGACTATCCACAGGCAGAGGAAAATGAAGTAGAGAAAGAGCTGAGTTATCTTGCTGAAGGAGAGGAACCATGGCAAAAATCACCGGCAACCAATTGATTGTCAGAGCCCTGAAAGACGAGGGGGTCGATACCATCTTCTATCTTGCTAGTGCCCCCACAGCGGATGTTGCCAGACTCTTTTTCGAAGCGGGGATTCGCTTAATTGCGTTTCGTCATGAACAAGGGGCCTCATTTGCGGCACACGCCTACAGCCGGGTAAGCGGCAAGCCCGGGGTGTGCTGTGCCGAGGCCGGGCCGGGGGTAACAAACTTAGTAACCGGTGTGGGCAATGCATTTGCCGACGCGGTACCGCTGGTTGCCTTAGGAGCCTTAAACACGCTGTTCCAGAAAGGGATGGGCACATTCCAGGAGCTCGATCAGGTGGGGATTTTCAAGCCCATTACCAAGTGGGCCGATCAGGTGGTCGACCCCAAACGGATTCCAGAAACGATCAATAAGGCGTTTCGTATGGCCACGGGCGGTCAGCCTGGCCCGGTCTATGTGGACCTCCCCATAGACATCCTCTATACGGAAATGGAGGAGCACGAGGTGCTCTTTCCCAAAAATCCTCACAAAGTGGTGCGCCCCTCGGGCGATCCCGATCGGGTCAAGCAGGCCATCGCCCTTCTTAAAGACGCTCAGCGGCCCCTCATCCTTACTGGCACTGGGGTGCTGTGGTCGGGGGCGAGTGTAGAGCTTAAGGAGTTGGTGGAGCTCACCAGCATCCCCTTTTACACTACGCCCCAGGGCCGGGGGGTGATTCCCGAAGATCATCCGCTGTGCTTTCTGGGTGCGCGCAGCACCGCCTTTCGTGAAGCCGATGTGGTGTTGGTAATAGGGACGCGTCTTAACTTCATTGTTGGCTTTGGTCTGCCGCCCCGCTGGGCCGCAAACCTCAAAGTTATCCAGGTGGATATTGCTGATGAGGAAATTGGCCACAACCGTCCGGTGGACGTGGGCATTGTTGGTGATGCTCAGATGGCATTGCGCCAGCTGATCGAAGAAGCCCGTCCTGTTTTTCGTGGATGCAGCGAGCTTTCCTGGGTGGAGAGACTCAGGCAGCAGGACAAGAGTGGGCAGGAGAAGTCTGCAGCTCTGCTCAACTCCGAGCAGATCCCAATCCATCCGCTGCGGCTGTGTAAAGAGGTACGCGATTTCATGGATCGGGAGGCAATTGTTGCGGTCGATGGCCACGAGACTCTTAACTTCGCCCGTCAGTCGGTCCCCACGTTTGTCCCGGGTCATCGGATGAACGCAGGACCCAACGGGTGTATGGGGGCGGCGGTGCCCTTTGGGTTAGGGGCCAAGGTGGCCAAGCCTGACGCTCAGGTCATTGTGCTAAGTGGGGATGGGTCATTTGGCATGAACGGGTTTGAGATCGACACCGCCATACGGCACAACCTTCCGGTGCTTATTGTTATCAACAATAATGGTGGCTGGGCCGCCGAGGGAGTCATGTTTGGGCGGGAGCTGGGGGTTGGCCGGTATGAGAAGGTGGCAGAAGCATTGGGGGCTTACGGCGAATATGTGGAGAGACCGCAGGATATTCGGTCGGCGCTCGAGCGGGCAGCCAAAGCAGTAGCAGAGGGCAAACCTGCGGTGATCAACGTGGTTACCGATCCCAGGGCCGCCTCTACCACCGCGCAGTTTGCTCCTCCTATTCGGTAAAAGGAGCGGGAAGCTAAGGTGCAAGAATCACTACGAACTCTGAGGTAGCCCATACTGAGTTGAAGGGGGAGCCGAGGACTCTTTTCATTGTGGCGGTTTTTTCGCGGCCAAGTGTATCCCCCTGCTCTCCAGAGTGATACGTTTTTGTTTGTATAGCGCACCGATTGCCTTCTTGTAGGTTTTCTTGCTAATCCCCAAAAGTTTGTAAATCATTTCTGGCGAACTTTTATCGCTAAGAGGAAGAAAACTACCTTGTTCTTTGAGGGTGTCAATGATGTTTTCTGCGATACTGTCTACCTTTGCATAACCCGCTTGCTGGAGACACAGGTCGATTTTCCCATCGGCTCTCATTTTTTTTATGAATCCGCTTAGTGCCTGCCCTTTTTTCAGTTCCTGAAATACTTCGCTTTTGTAGAGGACCCCCCAGTGCGCGTTCTCGATAATGGCTTTATAGCCAATATCGGTTCGACCAGAGATCACCAGTGCGACCTGTTCCCCTTCCCGAAAGTGGGCAAGCTGAGTTCCAATGAATTTATCGATTTTGGAGGAAGCAACCAGCCGGTCACTTTTCTTGTCATGATAGATATGGACAAGATATGACTTGCCTTTTTCCATTTTTCTCTTCTGTTCACGAAAAGGGACAAGCAGGTCTTTGGGTAATCCCCAATCAAGAAAGGCTCCGACTGGGGTCGTGGAAACAACGGTGAGCAAAGCAAAATCGCCGACTGTGGCATAGGGCTTTTGGGTGGTGGCAGTAGGCGTGTCCTGTGAATCCAAGTAGATGAAGACCTCAACACGATCTTCGATCTGACAATGTTCAGGCACATAGCTACGCGGGAGTAAAACTTTGCCAAGCTTGCCAGCGTCAAGATACACCCCTAAAGGCTGTTCCCTAACAACTCTGAGCGTGTTGAATTTTCCTAGTGTTGCCATGTTGAAACTGTTGAAACTGTTGAAACTATTGAGGGCCTATGCTGTCACCTTAAGCGGAAGAGACATTATGCCGGTACGGCAGTCTAACCTCTCCTTCTATAACACACAATCCCTTCTCGGCCCCAATACCCCTCGGCCTTCCCGCTCGATTACCAACATTGGAGGCAGCAACTTTATGAGGTCTAAGTTTGGAGACTATGGCACAAAATACAGAGGAATTCTGGACATAGGGAAGTGATGGTTGCATCATTCTCACCGAACCCATTGATGGCACCATCCCGGATGGCACCATCCCGGCACGCACAGGGTTTCTCTCAACATAGCCACCTAACGCCGGCGCTCACCGTTATCGACCAACTTTCAAGTTCTGGGGGGCGCCTGTTAGGCTACAGAATCTTACAGCCTAACACCGCCATGCAGCATCGTCATCCTCCCTTTGTCCCCATATGCCTCCCCTTTGTTTTGCCAACCAGGGAATGGTAGAGGAAGAGGGAGAATTGGCTGAGATTGCTGATCTATTCACTGGTGACGGAGACCTGGGTTTTGGCCATCTGGGGACGGTGTGGTGATCGCAACCAAATATAACAAGTGGGATGACCCAGGCTGAGAGGTGAGCTATGAGTTTTAACCGTGGTGATGTTTATGTGGTATAGAATAGGCAAGGTTTTTCTATTCTTTTCTCTCTCTGTCTTTGTCTGCCCTGTCTGGGCTCAGGATGGAGACCGGCAGCAGACCTGGCGGTATGTGTCGGAGCTCTTGGAAGCGGAAAAGGCAAGTATTGACTTGCGCACAGATGCACCTCGTGATCCTCGGGTCCCTTATTTGCCGGCGGAACAATTTCCCTTTTCCCCGCCCTACACCGCTGAGGAGATGGGCCTGCGCTCAATGGAGTTTCCTCACTCACCCTTTTGGAACTGTACCCTTATCGATTTTGGCGGGACCATAACGCATACAGGCTTCCTTGACCAGCGGCTGAGTATCATTCCTATCCTCTATCTGCCCGAGAATGGTTTTCTCGAACATCTCTACCAAGCCACGCCCGGACAGGAGCTGTACCGCTGGCTCTCGCAGTCCGTATCCCCGCCTGAGCGCTATGGGAACCAGAGTCTTTTCATTGGCTATCGGACCGACCAGGACTTTACCACCAAGCTGGATATGTTTGTCTATAGTCCTTCGCTACGCCGAATTCGTCGCCAGCCCCAGCCCCGGCGTGAGGACCGAATGCCGAACGGCGCTCAGACTATCGATGACCTTATTGGCCGGGACGCCTGGGAGTTCTCCTGGCGTATTCTTGGGACCGATATTCTCTATGAAACGATCCGATTTCCCCTGACTCGCCAAAGTGCCGTACTGATGGACGAAAAGGGAGCGTATATCGAGGTTCAGGCTAGCGAAGTCAAACTCATGGGCAAGGACTATCCGGCTTACACCGCTAATGATGGGGTGCCCTGCTATGTGGTCGAGGCAGTGCCCAAGCAGGACTGGCTCCCTGAGTATTATATGGGCAAGCTGATCTACTGGCTCGACCAGCGCTCCTTTTTCCCTCTGCGGATCGAGGAATACAACAGAGAGGGCAAACTGGCATTTATTAACTCCCGCACTGGTTTTCTGGCAAATCAGCAGTTGGCAGAGAGGGGGTATACGGTTTTGTTTGATCTTTGGTGGGACATTCCCATTGATCTTATGAGTACCAGCATCCATGGGGTTGTAAACCGGGAGTGGTCTGAGCAAGACAAGGAGATCTTTTTTAGCCCGGGGTTCATGCGCCGTGAGTGGTTTCTGGAGCTGCCCAAGAACATTATGGGGATCAGTTCCCCCGAAGAGTTTTATCTGCGTCCTCACCTGTATGTGGAAAAATTTCCTCAGGAGCGTAACCTCGATATTCCTTCTGAGGTAGCCGCTCGGATTGAAGCCCAGGAAAAAGAGGGACATCTGGTGTTCTGATTTATACTTCGCACCCTGACCCCTTGCCCTATAGGAGAATACTTAAAAAGTAATGCCAGAGGAAAAAGAGGAGGGACTGATGGCAACCAACGATTTTGCTGCTCAACTGCAGAAAGAGATTGATCCGCTGCAAGAAAAGATCATGTATCATCCTCTCTTTCAAGCCATCTATAACGGCAAGCTGCCTATTCCGGTTTTGCGCGAGTATGCCAAGCAGGCGTATTTGTGGAAAAGCTATGCTCAGGAACTCATCCCGGTGCTTATTCCCAAGAGCCCGCCGGATGTTCGTCCACTGCTGATTAAAAATCTGGTCAGCGAAGAAGGGCTGGGTAACGAGCCGCCGCACCTGCAGCTGCTAATCGAGTTTGGCGAGGAGATCGGCATGCGGGCGGAGGATTTCTATCGAGCCGAGCCCATCCTCGAAGTCGATGCCTTGCAGAATTTTTATGCTCGCATCTTTTATGACGGGACTATTGTAGAGGCTGCGGCAGGCCTTAACTTTGCCTTTGAGGGCCTGCTAGCCCGCAAATATCCCAGGCTCTGTTCGGCCTTAAAGACTCACTACCAAATCAGCTCCAAGGGACTACAGTTCTGGGACATCCATATTGAGGCTGACGCCGAGCATAGCGGGGACGGAGCTTATATCCTTAACAAGTATGCCACCACTCCCGAGTTACAGGCCAAGGCCCGCAGGGTAGCTACCCTTGGTCTTGAGCACCGCTGGGTAGCGGTTGAAGGGATTTATCGACGATTTGGGGGGGCTTAAGGGGAAAAGAACCCAAGGCTTGCCCGGTATGTTTGGGGAGGTCTCTCCTTACTATGACCTCCTCAACCGCCTTCTCTCTCTCGGTCTGGATCAGGGCTGGCGAAGACGGACTCTAGCCCAGCTTTCTCTTCCTGCCGGGGGAAGGCTGCTGGATGTTGCCACTGGAACCGGAGATATAGCGGCGCTAGCCTTGCGCCTTTTTCCCGGATGTCAGGTAATAGGTATCGACGTCTCGGAGCCAATGCTGGCTCTTGGCCAGCAGAAACTGGCTCTTGGCCAACGGAAACTGGGAGCCCAGCATTGCCGTTTTCTCCTGGCCCGGGCCCAGGATTTGCCCTTTGCCGACCATACCTTTGCTGGGGTGACCTGCGCCTTTGGTGTGCGCAATTTCTCTCCCCTCCTGCCCTGTATACGGGAGATGTACCGGGTAACACAGCCGGGTGGCCAAGTGGCAATCCTGGAGCTAACCCGCCCGGTTTCTGCGGTTCTTAGTTTTTTCCATGCCCTGTATCTTCACTCTGTGGTGCCTCTCCTAGGTACTCTATTTGGTCGGACTAAAGCCTATCGTTATCTGGCCACCTCCATTCTTGCCTTTCCCGCCCCAGAGGAATTTCTCTCTTTGCTGGCAAAGGCTGGTCTAGAACGCCCTCGCCATGTCCCTCTTAGCGGAGGTATTGCCAGTGTATTTTGGGGGAAAAAGTCGTGAGCCCTCTCACGTTCGTGAGCCCTCTCACGTTTATGTCAGGTAACTATTGAAGCGCTCGTTGACTTCTTGATGAATATAGAAAATCGCCTTGCCGATCTGGTCGGCGGTCCAGGTAATGCAAGGAAAGTCTGGGTAGGTCACATACCCGCCGGAGAACACCTCGTTACGATTGCCATTGGGGCCAAAGAAATAGATTGTAGTCCCGCGCGTAATGCCATGGCGGGCAGGGCCCATGTCAATCTTCAGGTTGTTCCGAGCCAAGATGTCTCCCGCGCGCAGGATATCGTTCCAGCTGTCGAGCCAGAAGGCGAAGTGGTGGAGCTTGCCGTTGGGCCCTTTTACAAAAGCAATATCATGCGCTTTGTTGGAGCAGAAGAGAAAGGCGCCAAGCAGTTCCTCGCTTTGCGGATCAGTAATAATGCGCTCGCTAAGGTGAAAGCCCAACACGCGGATAAAAAAGTCAGCGTTGGTCCGCACCTCGTCGGCAGTCACCAGCAGATGGTCCAGGCGCGCCGGGGCAATGCCGGTCTGCTCCGCTGGCCAGGGGTCAGGATTAAGCCTACCTACGCTTGTACCACTTTGCTCAGCTTCGGCATACAGCTCGAGCACATGCTCTGAGGGTAGGGTACAACGAATTGCCTGGCCCAAGGCCAGGTTTTCGCCAGCGGAGACACGCGTTACCCTGAGGCCAAAAGCCTCGATGTCCTTCTCTAACCGCGCAAGCTCATCTTGGGCCTCGACCTTGTAGCCCATCTTGACCAGCCCCAGGCCGCCGTTTTCAATGACTAGGCTGTGGTGGTCGTATTCGTCCCAGCACTTAAAGTAGCGTTTGCTATCTATGCGCGCAACTTCTTGCAGGCCCAGGACGTTGGTGTAATAGGCCGTGGCTTTGTCAAGATCGCTCTCGCGCGCCTGAACAAATCCGAGTCGCATGATGCTCATGGGAAGTTCCTCCTCTAAATTTATTGTGGTTAAGCTTCAGCACTGGGACGTTTCTTCATGGTTTCATACCAACGACCTAGGTGAGTCCAGGATGGGTCGAGGTTAAACTGGGAGGTCGCAGCGAAGTCAACACCAACAAGTAACGTGATGTCGGCCAGCGAGAAGTGTCCGGTTAGCCACTCCTGATCCTTGAGCTGATCGTTGATCAGAGCCAACCGGTTTTGCAGCACCTGCTCGGCTTCCTCAACTACCTTGGGATTCTGTTCCACCCGGTCAGCAAAATAAGGGCTGGAGTGAAAAAAGCGCCGGGTACCCTGCAAAATCACACCCAGCTCGCAGCGACGCTCCCAGGCCCGTACCAGCGCTCGGGTGACTAGGTCGGTGCCCAGAAGTGACGGCTGAGGGTGAAGCTCTTCGAGGTATTCGATAATGGCCAGCGACTCCGGGATTATTGTACCGTTATCCAGTTCCAAAATAGGAACAGCCCCAAACGGGTTACGCTGTAAATACTCCGCGGATCTCTGTTCCCCGGCCAGCAGGTTGACTGGCTGTAAAGGAATTTTTAGGCCTTTCTCGGCCAGGTACACTCGGACTTTGCGGCAGTTGGGAGATTGAGGAAAATCATAGAGCTTCATAGCTGTTCTCTCCATAAGTTGTTTGGTATGGCAACGGAGTATAGCTGGCAGTCTGCGAAAAAAGCAAGCCTGAAAAAAGTAAGCTTTGTTAGTTGACTGCTCCAGGATGGTCTGATTGCGTAAGAAAATCGTCTGGACCGGTTGTTGCTTTTCCTTGACAGCCTGCCTCTCCCTGTTCTATGAGTTCTATGAAGATCAATCATATAAAGATTTCTTCATACTTGGGGTGATAGAAGATTATAACCGGAGGTAAGCGTCATGCAGCCACCCAGTAAGGATAAACCGCTTAGCGGCAGCCTTGCGGACTATGTTAAAGGAGGCATTGACATCATCGATCCCAACGAAAACCCCAAGCGCTATGTGTTTTCCAATATCTATGAGATTGGAGCTAAGGCCAAGGAGCCATACCAGAAGCTTGCGGTTGCCAAGAATGGCCCTTACGTTGTTGAATGCCTGGTAGCGGAGGGGGTCATGCCGGAGTGGCGAGTGCAGCCGCACAACGAGTTTATCCTGTGCATAGAGGGTGAGGTACGGGTAGATTTTATTGAACCCCGGACAGAGGTGCCCCCTGGTGGACACCCAAACATCCCGGGTGAAGAGCTGGGATACATTGTTGTCCGCGAAGGCAACCTATGCCTTTTACCCAAGGGGATTGCCTACCGCTTTAGCGCTGGTCAACGCTCCTTGTTCCTACAACAGGCTAAGAGACGGGCTCAGATACCGTGTATGCCTGGGACGATATCTGCACCATCAACCACTGGGGTGGAAGTAAAGAGAGTTGTTAAGTTTTCCGGCCAATGAGAGAGAGGCCAATAGGGAGGGCGTTATGGAACAGTATAAAGAGTTTCAGCTGGGTGAGATGCATATTAAGGCCGGACATGAGGACAAATTTAGTTTGGTTAATCTCTTTGAGTATCTTTCCCGCTCAGATGTAACCTGGAATCCCTCTATTGTTTCTGTTCTCGAGCACAGCCTTTTCTGTCCTACGACTGAGGAACACGCCCTGCCGGTTAAGCACGGGAATGACCGGGTAGAGTGGTTTATTCAACTTAATGGTCAGATCGACTGGGAGGTCTGTGACCAGCAGGGAGCGCTGAGAGCCCATGTTCATATGCGTCCCGGAGATGTGGCGGCTATGCCGTCAGACATCCAACACCAGGGGTTTGCTCCGGAGCGTTCTATGCTGCTGGTGTGGGAAAATGGTGATCCTAAAATGCCGGAGAAGGTGCGCACCGGTGCGGTGCCCGGGGACCCTGATAAGATGGTGACCATGAAATAAGGGGGAGATAAGCAGCAATGAAAACCTGCGATTTCCTTGTCATTGGTGCTGGCATAGCCGGAGCCTCTGCCTCCTATGAGTTGGCGGCCCACGGACGCGTTATCTTGCTGGAGCGCGAGAGCATGCCTGGCTACCACTCCACAGGACGGTCAGCGGCAGTTTTTACCGAGAACTATGGCAACCAGATCATCCGTCTACTGACTATTGCCAGCCGACCTTTTTTAGAAAGTCCTCCCAGCGGATTTGCCTCCTATCCCCTTATGTCCCCGCGCGGTGGGCTGTGGCTTGCGCGGGAGGATCAGCAAGAAACACTTTCCCTTGCACTGGTTGAGGCCCAGCAACTCGTACCCTCCATCCGGGCCGTGGATACTGTTGAAGCAAGAAAACTCTGCCCCGTGCTGCGGGAAGATTATGTTGCTGGAGCAGTCCATGAACCCGATGTGATGGACCTGGATGTTAATGAAATTCATCAAGGTTTTCTCCAGGGGTTCAGACGTTGCCACGGTGAGATTGTGACTGATGCCGAGGTGACGCGTCTGGCGCAATCCGGTGACGGCTGGGCAGTACACACCTCCAAGGAGGTGTTCAGTACAGGCACTGTGGTCAACGCTGCTGGGGCATGGTGTGATGAGATTGGCAAGCTTGCCGGGGCGCAGCCCATTGGCCTAACGCCGAAGCGGCGTACGGCTCTCACCTTCAATGGGCCTGCGGATAGTAATCTCTCGTTGTGGCCTGTGGTTATTGATGTAGACGAGGAGTTCTATTTTAAGCCGGAAAGCGGCCGCATTCTTGCCTCACCAGCAGACGAGACCTCGGTTTCTCCTTGTGATATTTTTCCGGAAGACTATGATGTGGCGCTGGCCGTCGATCGTGTTGAAAAGGCCACAACACTCTCCATCCAGCACATCAACCGCAAATGGGCGGGTCTACGTTCCTTTGTAGCAGATAAGACTCCGGTTGTGGGCCTGGACGCCTCTTTGCCGGGATTCTTCTGGCTTGCCGGACAAGGAGGCTATGGGATCATGACCTCACCGGCTATGGCGCGAGCAGCCGCAAGCTTGATTGTTGATCGTTGCCTGCCGCAAGATCTTGCCACCTTGGGGTTGACTCCCAAGGAGTTATCCCCAGCACGGATTCAGAGAGTGCGCGGATAAGGTTTTAGTATTATGCGTTACATTATCTACGGAGCCGGAGGCGTTGGTGCGACTATCGGCGGTCGCCTGTTCCACAACGGTTATAAAGTGGTGTTTATTTGCCGGGGAAAGCACCTTGCTGCGATCCAGCAGCGGGGACTAACGCTTAAGACTCCAACAGAGACCCTGCAGCTTGCGGTTCCCGTAGTCGGCCATCCCAACGAAATTCGTTTTACCCCAGGGGATATAGTCTTTTTGGTTATGAAGTCGCAGGATACCGAGATGGCTCTCAGGGACCTAGAAGAGGCTGGAGGGAACGATGGGGCAGCCTACCGCGGGGCGGCCTACCGCGGGGCGGCCTACCGCCTTCCCGTGGTGTGCTGCCAAAATGGGGTGGACAACGAGCGTATGGCCCTGAGGCGGTTTGCCCGGGTCTATGGGATGGTAGTGTGGCTTCCGGCCACTTATCTTGAACCCGGAATTGTATATAACGAGGCTGTTCCTGTTGGTGGGATCTTGGACCTGGGTTGTTATCCGGAAGGAACCGACGACTTAGCAACTCAGATGGCGGCTGATCTTAGCCGCAGCGGGCTTAGTTCTCGACCGGACCCCCACATTATGCGCTGGAAATACACCAAACTTCTAAGCAATATCCGTAACGCCCTGCAGGCGGTCTGTGGTTATGAAGTCCAGGCTCCGGATTTTGTCCGGGCTCTGCGGGAAGAAGCTGTAGCCTGTTACCGTGCCGCCGGGATTGACTTTGCTCCCGAAGAGGAACTGCGCCAGCGTATAAGCTCAGAGATCCGGGTCACTGAGGTCGAGGGGCATTCTCGTCAGGGAGGGTCTTCTTGGCAGAGCCTGGCACGGGGTCTTCGCTCTGTTGAAGCCGATTTCCTTAACGGAGAGATTGTCCTTTTGGGTTCTCTCCACGGAATTCCCACCCCCTATAACCGCCTGATACAAAAGGTGGCCAACCAGGTCGCCCGTGAAGGAAAGCCCTCGGGCAGCATAAAAATCGCAGAGTTGAGGCAGAGGCTGAGCGCAGGGTAGGAGCCGTCAGTATCATTGGGGCGGCCTACCGCTTTATTCATGCTCTCTTGCCACATTTGTGTTGGTGCCGCCTTTAGGTAGGTTCCCCATCTTCACAGCCGATAAGTCACAAGAACCTATGCTATGGAAACACATCGTAGTTACGGCGCTCACATTCACCACCTGTTTTGTTTCCCCAGCAGACGCCTACCGCCCTTTCACCTCTGAGGATGCTAGTGTGTCAACAAAGGGAGAGGTCAATATTGAATATGGTCATGGGTTCATTTTTAAAGACAGAGGCACTCCAACTATGAAAAGCATCTTACTTTCTGTAGCTTTGGCGCTGGTGCCGGCCTGTGAACGGATCTACGCCCAGGAGGCTACGCCCCGCAAACAGCCTGGTGCTGAGATGACCCTCTACACGCCAGGACAGCATGACCTCTATGATGGTCACTTTGTGTTGTCAGCCGGCCGGATCTTCCAAGTGGGACGGCTCAATGATCCACCTGGTTGGGATCACATGGGCAATGACGCTTCGAACGTATACCCCATAGAGGGATTAGTCGAAATTGACGTGGACGAGATTAAAAATACCGGCCATTTTGTTGCCCGACTCAAGGTTCCGGAGGGTGACCTGATCCTGGAATTTGACCGGTTTCACGAATTTAGTCCCTGCCAGAACGGAGGGGTAGTAGCCTATATCTACGAGCACGGTGATTCGGGGTGTGGTGATACGAACTGGCCAAAAACTTTCATCCACATTGCTGGCTGGGGATACGGGTACGCAACGCTAAACGGAAAACCACTCTACAAGAACTACGAAATGCACTTTATGGTCACCCAGGGCATTCGCAACCGCAAGACGCTGCAGGTGAACTACCCCCTGCTGAACAAGAAATCGCCGGCCGGGGAGGTGAATCCGGCAACCCAGCAGCTGGATTTTTACATCCGCAGCCCTGAGGTGGACCCACGCAATAACCCAACACGCAAGGTCTTCGACCACTTTTTCGCCATGGAAGTGACGTGGAATTAGAGAAGTAATGTGTCAATCCACCACTCCTGCCCCGGCATCGGCTTCGTTAAAGGGTCTCGCGTTCCTCTTTTTCAGACTCGGCGTCACAGCCTTTGGAGGTCCGGCCGCCCACATCGCAATGATGGAGGACGAGGTCGTCCGCCGCTACGGTTGGCTCTCCCGCGAAGAGTTCTTGGACCTCCTTGGTGCCACCCATCTGATTCCAGGCCCAAACTCGACCGAGATGGCGATACATATCGGACGCCACCGGGCGGGCTGGGCCGGTCTCCTTGTCGCAGGTGCCTGCTTCATCCTTCCTGCATCGATCTTGGTCATGGGCGTGGCTTGGGCGTATGTGAGATTTGGGACGCTACCCCAAGCTACCGGTCTTCTTTATGGAGTGAAACCCGTCATTATCGCGGTTGTTTTGCAGGCGCTCTGGAGTCTTGGACGCACTGCTGTGAAGACCAAGTCCTTGGCAATTATTGGTCTGGTTGCCATGGTTCTGAGTTTCCTGGGCATCAATGAATTGGTGGTCCTCTTTGGGGCCGGGACCGTCGTCGGTGTTGGCCGGTGGATCGGCCTTTGCTGGAAACAGAGGGGATCGTTCCTATCTGTCCTGTTCGCAATTACCCCGGTCGCTCCACTGGTGCAAGCCACAACAACAGGAACAACGGCAGCTATGCCGTTCGGTTTGTGGCCGTTATTCCTCTTTTTCTGCAAAGTGGGTTCGGTGCTTTTCGGAAGTGGCTATGTGCTTCTGGCCTTCTTGCGTGCAGATCTTGTGGAGCGCTGGGGGTGGATGACCGAGGCACAACTCCTGGACGCCATCGCCGTTGGCCAGGTGACGCCGGGACCTGTCTTCACCACCGCCGCCTTCATTGGCTATGTACTCGCCGGGCCTTTGGGCGCGCTTCTTACGACCATCGGAATATTCTTGCCTGCGTTCTTCTTCGTAGCAATCAGTGGTCCACTAGTGCCACTCTTTCGTAAGTCTCCGACTGCCGGGGCGTTCCTCGACGGCCTCAATGTGGCTTCTCTGGCACTCATGGCTGTTGTGACCTGGCAGCTTGGCCGAGCGGCGCTTGTCGACCTCACAACAGGCGCGCTGGCATTCACCAGCGCCGTCATGTTAATCTATTTCCGTGTGAACGCGGCGTGGCTTGTTCTTGGTGGAGCCCTTATTGGTCTCCTTGTCTTCCCGTTAGGCGCACCATGAACTTAAGAGCGCTTAACAAGAAGAAAAAAATCAGAAGTGATAATGCCATGACCTCCGGCCGGCAATCGGGGAATCGAGAATGTGATTGTTGCGCTGACGGATATGACGGTCACTGTATGTTGTCAGCCAGCCGCGTCTACCAGGCGGGACGGCTCAACGATTCACCTGGTTGGGATCACATGGGCAGTAACGTTGCAGTGGAAGTAGGCAAGTGCCGTATCAATGTGCGGCAGTGAACGTGGGAGAAGGTGCGCATGGCACTTGCAGAGCAACTGAGGCAGATTGCCCACACGCTCCGTCAACATATTGCTCTCTATGCCGCCCTCTATCAAGATCCACGCACTCCGCGTAGTGCTCGCCTCCTCCTCTGGGCAGCCCTGGCCTATATAGCGCTCCCTTTTGACCTTATCCCGGACTTTATTCCGGTCATTGGGCATCTCGACGATGTTGTTATTGTGCCGGGGTTGATCCTTCTGGCGCTGTGGTTTGTACCCTCGGAGGTGTATACCGAGCACCATCAGAGGCTGTTCAAGGAAGAGTGATGGGGGGAGGAAAAGACAAGAAGCGCAAGCGAAAACAGGGGTTAACGATAGACCTCCCGGCGGTGGCCGACCCGAAAGACAGTCACTACCTTTTCCTTGAAGTCGATGGTGTAGAGGATCCGGTACTCACCTTGGTCCACCCGAAAGCCTTTGCGTCCGGGCACTTTTGGATCACGATATCCCCTGAGCTGCTCGCTGTCGTGTGGGCGGGGGTCTTGAGAGAGTTGGAAGATGCGGAGTGCTACCTGCCGAAAGATTTTGGCCTCCAGGCTGGCTAGCTCTTTGATCACACGTCGGTCAATACGGAGGTCAAAGAGCATCTATTTAGCCTTTTTGTCCTCCACCTTACTAGAGATACGAGACCGCTTACGGCTTTTCTCCCAGCTCTGCGCTAGCTCTGCAAATGTTCCAGTGCCAGAGGAAGTTTGTACGGCTTCAGCCAGAAGACGAGCATCTCGCTCGTCCTCGATCTGGCGAAGCTTTTCTAGCTCCTCAGCCGCAATGAGGACAACTTCAGCTTTGCCTCTGGTGCCTATAGAGATAGTCTCTCCTTTGTACGCAGCCTGCTTTACTAACTCTGAGAAGCGAGCCTTTGCCTCAGCGATGCTGTACACCATAAATGTCCTTATCTGACCTTTTTGACCATCATAGTCAGAAAGGTCCTCAAGAACAAGTTTCTCCGTCAACACCACAGGGTGCGGGTTTTAATCTTTCGGGGGGACATCTCCTACTAAGAGTCCATACGAAGACTAATGTAGAGCAGGCTTCTAGCCTGCAAACAGGCAGACGAGGACGTTGGCGCTATGACTCTTTGTATAGCCCCTTACGGGGATTTGACTTTTACCACCGGTTCAAACACCAGGTGCCCGGCTGCTTCCTGGGCCTGGATTCGTTCTTCCAGATCGGTAGGTATTTCTATCCGTCGATCCTGGGGAAATTTTTCCCGGTGGAGGAGGGGGCGTAAATAGAATTCCTGTGGGGAGCGTGCTTCTTCCAATATCTTGAGAGGAGCCAAGAACCATCCCCGGCGCATAAAGTCCGGGCTAAACAGTACCTGGCGGTCTTTTTCTGACCATTCTCTGGGCTCAAAGTTATCATGAATGCTGTAGCTCATGAGGTCGAGGGAAAGGTCGTAGTAGATGGTCAGCGCCGAGGCATATCCTCGTTCTTTAAGCTTAGGGTTAACCGGGATAGCGGTTCGGACTTCTATCTTAACCAGCTTCCCCTCTGGATCATAGCTCTCAATGCGCAGGGGATAGAAGTGGTGGCGATCAAGCCAGTAGATCAACTTTGGTGTTGGATAGTTAGGAAGCCACTCCTCCTGGGCAGTTGCAGCCACCACATAACACGCAACTCCTCCCTCAGCCGTATAATAAGGATACTCATCTCCCAGCATCTTGAGTTCCGTTACCGGCATCTCGGTGAAAGCACTATTGGTTTCAGCCAGAGCAATGGTCGAGCGGGTGTTGGGAAAGCGTACGGTTTCATAGAGCACGTCCATGCCCAAAAGACGCCAGGAATACTCCCAGGCATCGCGGCCGGTTACGTCGTCCATGGACTGAACGTTGTTGGGGAACCGGTCTCCGCGCCGCGGCTGGGGCATGCGGCGAACCCGGCGTTGCGCAGGCGAATAAATAAAAAAGTCTAGCCGTGTAGAAAACGTCTGGTCCGTACGATAGCCAGCCTGGAGGAATTGATTGCCATAATCCTCGGGCGGAGCCGTATCCTGAAAGAGCCAGCGGAAATACTCCTCGCCTGGAGAGGTGGAATAGAGGTATCCGGCCAACCCCTCCTGAGGAGTATAGAGCACCACCCCCGCGGTCTTGCCCTGTCTAAGGTAGCCACCGCTAGTCATAGAGCCATAGGCATCGGCCATGGCGCAGGACCAGCGGGGTATATGAGAAAACTCCATTGCCCGGTACCCCATTTCCTCGACCGTATAAGGGGGAGAGAAGGGGTAGGGTTCTGCTGGCAGATAGGGGATCTGGGCATGACGTGGGGTGTTGGTGCGTGGGTCGATCTCGGCTTGTTCCGCCTCGGTCAACTCACTAGCGAGTTTCCAGGTGGGCGCAGTGTTTGCTTGGCTGGGTTGAAAGGGGAGAAACAGCAGAAATGCCACTAAGATAATTTGTAAAGTCATACCTCCTCCAGCAGCCTATAGACTTAGAGACGACTGACTTCCGCTGCAGACGCATGGGAGACTTTTTTGATCGCCTGGTACCCTGTCCCTAGTAAGTAGACGTGCAAAAAGAGTGCGCCCAAACCAACGATTACAAACGTGACCCCATTAAAGAGCAGAAAAGTAGGCAGAGGGGGCCAGCGAAAGGTGCCGAAACCAGAGCCATGCACTAGCTGGTCCATGTTAACTATTACAGCCCAGACAAAGGCTCCATGCAGAAGAAAAATGACCGTGTGCAAAACATACTCGTGGGTAGGAAAACCTCCAAGCGGTGCCCGGGACGTGTGCTCCATAGAAACATCCCAAAGGGTGATGAGCAAAATGAACGCCTGAACTACAAGGAAAAAGGCAAACCCCGCACTGCCCATTTCCACAAGGACCAACATGGTTGCAGTCAGTACCAGGCCCAAGGTCAACAGGGTGTGACTGATATGTTCAGTGAAACTTGAGGGGTGAGCGTGTAGGCGGTAACGATACAGGTGATTATACAAAGAATCAAAAGAGCCGATAAAGCCCCAGAGGAGCAACAACCATAATGGCGCTTCCATGATTTTCCTCCATAGCAAACCTGTGATTGCGGTTACGCCGCCTTAGCAGATACCGACCGGTGGTAATCGCGAATCTCCTTGATCTTGCCGTCTACTATCTCCACAATCTCTGCCCCGAGGGCCTCGAAGACCCTGCCATCCCGCGGGCGGGTGCCGTGAAAGAAGGATTCTGCTACGGCTTGGCCGTCATGACCGGTGAGCGTGCGCAGGTCGCAGCGACCATCGGGTAACAGAGCAAAACCGGTTTCATAGTGACGCCGTACTTCCTCCCAGCCTTCAAAACGCCTCCCCTCATTGTCTACGATTAGGGCTTGCTTGTGAAAGCAGGCCATCACCCCGTCAATGTCATGGCGGTTAAAAGCATCAAAGTAACGCTGGATAAGTTCTTCTTCTTTTGTCATGGCTTTTCCTCCTGGTAGTGTTGTTTGGTGACTATCTCCACCAGCGTATTTTTGGCTGCTTATACTGCCAAAAGTTATACTGCTAACATGCGCCAGCAACCTTCTGTCACCAAGGCAACGTAACGGCTTAAGCTTTCGCGATGCTGCCGGCGGACCCACGATAAAGCTACCCCACACAATGCCCCACTTAGCATGTCCGCTATCAGGCCCGGAAACCCCGCTCTCAGTTCTCCTCGGTTCTGTCCTTCTCTAATGAACTCTATGAAAATTTGCCGCACGCTAGGGACCTCGGAAGAGAGAAGAGATATGAACTTAGGCTCGTTTTCGCAGAAATAGAGAAAGGCCTCAGGATAGCTCTCGGCCGCCGTAAACTCCTGAAGAACAAGGCTGTGGAGCTTTCCCTTGGTACTTCCTGGGCCAGTCACTATCTGGTTTGCCTGCCGGCAGTGTGAGACATACCAGCTAAGAAAAATTTCGCGGGCGAGCTCTTCTTTGCCAGCAAAATGGCGGTAGATGGCGGCTTCCCGTACTCCGGCCGCTTCAGCAATTTCACGCATGCTAGTGCCGTTGATGCCCTGCTCGGCAAAGAGGCTTAGAGCGGCTCGTACAATCTCTGGCCGTTTGGTATGGGGTTTATGCTCAAAGATTTCCATTGCGAGTGAACGATCACTAACAATATGGAACTTCACTGTCAAGAGAGCCGCTACTTCTCGGACGTAAGAATTTTGTTTCATACCCGGCTAGAATGTATATTTTTTCTTGATCGGGACTAGCGGACCAGTAGTGCTTTGCCCTCTCATTCTGCTGTACCTATGAACCGGCTTGATGACTATACCCTCAGGTGTCAACCAAAGAGGGGGCTGATTCGTTAATACCAGTGAAAGGCGCGGAGAAAGTGGAGAGCTTGAAAGCTATACCAGACGAGCAGGTACACTATGAAGGACTTTACCAAGAACACCGCGCGCGGGTGGTGTGGCTATGCCGCCTTCTGCTGGTGGACCCCCACGAAGCCGAGGAGGTTGGGCAAGAGGTCTTTCTCAAGCTTTTTCGGGAATTCCAGGCTCAAAGCCGGCCCATAGCCTGGGGGCCGTGGCTTACACGGGTCACTATTAATGCCTGTCGTGACCGACAGCGTTCGGGATGGTGGAAGTGGTGGCGAGAGGGCAACGAAGAATTCCAGGAAGAGAAATTCTCTAGCCCTGATTGCACCCCAGAGGAGGAAGTCCTCAGCCGGGAGGAGCGTGAGCGGGTCTGGCGCTCCTTTCGGGGACTTTCCTCTCGTCAGCAAGAGGTCTTTGTCTTGCGCCACCTGGAAGGCTGGTCCACCGAAGAAGCTGCTGAAGCCTTGGGTCTTACCCCCGGCAGTGTAAAGCGCCATCTTTTTCGGGCCGTTCGCCAGTTACGTAGGGCGTTAGGAGATCGCTCATGAGCAGATGTCTGCAAGACCAAGCACTCCTGTTATTGTATGAAGATGAAGGCACCCGTACGCAACGCGCCCACTTGGAAGTCTGTAAGGCCTGTGCCAGGCGGTATCAGCGGTTGGTACGCGACCTAGAAGTGATTGGGAGGGTACTTCAGGAGGCCCCTCTCCCTCGGGCTGTCCCTCATCACCGTCATTTTCTGCCCATACGCTGGATGCCCGTGGCTGCTGCGCTGGCAATAATGCTCACGCTGATGTGGGGAGGCCTATGGATGCGGAGCCCGTCACCGCCGGTTTTGTCAGCAGAAACAGGCAACCAGGCTATCTTCCTATTTCTGGATGAGGTGTCTACCGCCCTCTTCTCAACAGCTGGTGCCAGTGGCGCGGTCATACCGTCTCCTGTTTCTAACCTTACCTATCTGCAAGCAGCCCTGGAGGGAGAATGGCCCTGCGAATGGCAAGATTCATTTTTCACTCCAGAATGTAATGACAACTTTTTCTCCCTTCTTTTTGAAGGGTAGTCGGTTAAGGAGGTAGGCTATGAAAAAATTCAGTATGGTTCTGGTGGGGCTGGTTGCCGTGAGCCTGTGGGCGGCTACGCTCTATGGAGAGGATCATCACCGGTTTGGCATGGGGGGAAGGGGATCAAGAGGAATGATGGGGGGTGGTCCAGGAATGATGCTCCCCCTGATGCTTAGAGGGGTAGACCTCACGGCTGATCAGGAGAAGCAGGTAAAAGAGATTATGGCTAACCATCGCCAGACTTTTCGCACTCTCTTCAAGCAGTCGCGTGAGGCTGATCAGGAGCTGGCCGATAAGCTCTTTGCCCCTGGGGAGGTACAGGCGGACGATTTAACCCCCCTAACCGAGAAGATTTCCCAGCTGCGGGAGCAGCTCATGCAAGAGGGGCTCAAAACGACATTGGAAGTACGCGGAATACTAACGCCAGAGCAGATTGCCGGGGCTGCCCAACGCAAGAAGCGGATGCGCGAGTTACGCTCCGAAATGAGAAGCCTCTTTAAAGACAAGAAAGCGAAACCTTAGCCACTGCCAAAGGAACTAGCATCTCGTCGGGGCTCAAGCCTCCTTTCTTCTGGCGGTCTATGTGTTCTTGTAGATTTCGTAAAATCAGATAAGTCGATCGACGCTCTTCCGCTTCATGCCAGCTTCTGGGTAATCTCCGCGTAGCGATCCAGAAACGGGAGAATTGCCTCGCGGCCTGCTGTCGGCGCTCGCACCACCGTCCGTACCGCCCCCAGCGCGCGATAACGCTCCAGCCGCTCTAGGCCCGCGGCATGCACACAGAAGAAGGAAATGGGAATGGTTGCAGGGTCTCGCCCTGCCACAGCGGCGCGTTTGTGCAGATCGGCAAGAGCCGCCGTCATGTTGTGGATTGCGGTCTCGACCGGAATCCATCCATCGCACAAGTCGACCACACGCTGACGACCCAGGGCGGAGTTGAGACTCCCTAGCAGAATGGGGGGATAGGGTTTGGTAAGGGGTTTGGGGTACGACCAAATACGATCGAAATTAACAAATTCTCCGTGATAGGAAGCCTCCTCCTCCGTCCAGATCTTCTTCATGGCTTCGATCCGTTCAGTAAACACCTGCCAACGTTTCTGTGGCGGGGTTCCATGATTGGCCATCTCCTCTTTGTTCCATCCTGCCCCAACGCCAAAAATGAAACGGCCCTGCGAGATGCGGTCGAGCGAAGCGACCTCTTTGGCTTGCACAATCGGATCATGTTCCACTACCAGCGAGATTCCCGTGCCCAACTTTAGGGTTTTCGTTACGGCCGCCGCTGCCGCCAACCCAATGAATGGGTCGGACATATGGGCATAGTCCTCGGGCAGCTCTCCCCCGCCTGGATAGGGAGACTCTCGGCTCGCCGGGATGTGGGTATGCTCGGGTAACCAGAGTGACTCAAATTCTCGCGCCTCACATTCCCGCGCCAGCTCATTGGCGGGCATGGTATACTCGGTATTAAAGCTAAAGATCCCTAACTTCATTGTCTTTCCTTCCCTACTAAGACAGTGCCGGAAGTACCTTCTCGCCAAAGAGTCGGATGGAACTCTCTATCAAGTGGCTGGGCATTGCACCAAAACGATGCCGCCCGCAGTAGACATCGAAGCCCATGAGCTTGTGGGCCTTCTCCAGTTGCTTTGCCACCGTCTCAGGGCTACCTATGTGAGCCAGGCCATTGTCCAGCCAGAACTTTATACCCGTAGTCATGCCCTCGAAGATCCGGAGTATTTCCCGGGTGGTGGGGGTGTCTTCTGTACCTTTAGCCCCCACTCGTGTCTGTTGGAGCCTCTCCATCCCTAAGGCGTAGGCTTGAATAATGTAGGGGGCCGCCTCCTCTATGGCCTGTTCGTCGGTCTCCGCCACATGCACTTCTCGAGTAAGGAAGGTGCGGGGCATAGGGCTTTTGTGGCCTGCCTCCTTCCACAGACGCCTCCACATATCGAATTTTTCCGCGATAACCGTGTCCATATCCAGGTTCTGGGAAACGTTAAAGTTCTGGGCAGCCGCGTACTCGAAGGAACGTTTGCTGTGACAGGCGAACCATATAGGAGGGTGAGGCTTCTGGTAGGGCTTGGGCCTGGCAAAGGCCTCCTCGAATTTCCAATACTTGCCCTCATAGGTGACACTTTCCTCGGTCCACGCCTTCCTTATAATAGCCAGTGCCTCCTCAGCCATATCCCGCCGCTCATAAAAAGGCAGGTTCCACCGAGTGAACTCGTGCTCCAGCACGCCTATACCAGCACCGAGCTCGAGACGCCCCCTTGATAGTTGGTCCAGCATGGCTGTGTCCTGGGCCAAACGTATGGGGTTGTAGAAGGGCAGTAAGAATATCATGGTACCGAATTTAATAGTTTGGGTGCGCTGGGCCAGGGCAGAGAGGTAGACCGAGGGTGAGGTGCATTGGCCAACATAGCTGTTCTGGTGCTCAATGATGAAGTGGTATTTCAATCCCACCTTCTCGGCCAATTCAACTTCCCGTAAGTGCTGCTCGTAGGCGTCCACCGGCTCAGGGGCGGCCTCGATATCGATCCACTGGAACAGATCATAGGTGCCGAACTCCACTAGTGCCATAATTTACCTCCACGTTTGGATGGGCAACCACTCGATCCAAGATGTCTCATTTAAACGCCTATTGAAGCGGTTCTTCTCCCGATTCCGGCTAATTGTATTTGCACCAAGGCAAACGGTCAAGTTCCTTGACTTCACTCATCTCTTTGACAAGGATCCCGCTGAGTAGCCCATATGAGACGAAGTGAAAGGACAGCACAGTTTGAATTCCCCTTTACTCTATTTACCCCCTCCTCGGCAAGAGAATTGTTTCCTTGGCTGAGGTACGGCCGTGGAAGAAATAGCTCAGGAAGAGGTCAAAAGAACCAACCCAGTTGCTTTCCCTCAAGGCGTTGCTATATCGTTCGTGCTTTTTTGTGCTGGCCGGAACATTTGTGGTACCTGCCAGTTCATATAGGGCAGGATCTATGGATGCTAGACTTGACGAGATTATTTACTAATGTGGCTACGTGACTATACTTGACACATCTTACGGTGAGCTGAGCGGAGTAAAAAGTGCCGCGCATCTTCGACAATATTGACCAATCGCTTCTCCCGGCCTTGCAGGAAACGCTAGGCCTGTCGGAACGAGCAGACTTTTGCGTAGGCTACTTTAACCTGCGCGGTTGGAAAACAATCGACAAGTGGGTTGACCATTGGTCAGGAGGACCAGGACAGTGTTGCCGTTTGCTGGTTGGAATGCAAAGGCTCCCGCAAGACGATCTTAACGCTGCTCTCGGCGTATTGAGATCTCAAAATGGTATTGACAACCAGACGGCAATCCGCCTGAAGAAGAAGCTGGCAGAAGACTTCCGTGCGCAACTTATGGTTGGTGTTCCAACGAACGAGGATGAGGCTGGGCTCCGCCGCCTTGCCGTGCAGATCCGTTCCAAGAAGGTTGTGGTTAAGCTGTTTCTACGACATCCTCTGCACGCTAAGCTTTATCTGCTCTTCCGCCCTGACCCAATTAGTCCTACAGTTGGTTACCTTGGCAGCAGCAACCTCACCTTCTCTGGTCTTTCCCAACAAGGTGAACTGAACATCGATGTCCTTGACCAGGATGCCTGTCAGAAGCTTGCACAGTGGTTTGAAGACCGTTGGAACGATCACTGGTGCGTCGATATCTCGAACGAGTTACTCCAAATTATTGAGGAGAGCTGGGCACGAGAAGAAAGCCTCCCACCCTATTATGTCTACCTCAAGATAGCGTACCACCTCTCGCAAGAGGCTCGGACCGGCCTCTCTGAGTTTCGGTTGCCTCGCGACTTTACCAAAAAACTCTTTGAGTTCCAGGGAGCCGCAGTGAAAATCGCAGCGCACCATCTCAATAAACGAGGAGGGGTACTCATTGGTGATGTGGTCGGACTGGGCAAGACTTTAATGGCCACTACGGTTGCTCGCATCTTCGAGGACGACTACGATCTAGAAACGCTCATTATCTGCCCGAAAAACCTTGTGCCGATGTGGGAAGACTATCGTACCCAGTACCGGCTTCGGGCAAAGGTTCTCTCAATAAGCCGAGCCATCGCCGAGTTGCCTCAGCTCCGGCGTTACCGGCTTGTCTTGATCGATGAGAGTCACAACTTGCGCAATCGCGAGGGGAGGCGATATCGGGCCATCCAGGAGTATATTCGCGAAAATGAGAGCAAAGTCATTCTGCTCTCAGCCACCCCGTACAACAAAACGTACATCGATTTATCGAATCAACTGCGGCTGTTTGTTTCTGAAGACGCCGATGTTGGGGTCCGCCCCGAAAACCTGCTGCGAGAACTTGGTGAAACCGAATTCATTCGTCGCCATCAATGTGCCGTTCGTTCGCTGGCGGCATTTGAGAAGAGCGAATACGCTGATGACTGGCGTGAGCTGATGCGCCTCTACTTGGTCCGCCGCACGCGCAGCTTCATCCAGGAGAACTATGCCGATATCAATTCTCAGGCCGATATCAATTCTCAGAATGGACGAAAGTATCTGACGTTTACAGACGGCACACGATCCTACTTTCCTACGCGAGTGCCTAAAACTGTCAGGTTCAAGATCGACGAAAAAGACCCCACCGACCAGTATGCACTTCTCTATTCTGATCCTATTGTCAACACCATCAACAGGCTCACGCTGCCGCGCTACGGGTTGGGCAACTATGTGAAAGAGCGTCCACACGAGCCTCCAACTGCCACGGAAGCGAAAATCATTGCGGATCTTTCCCGGGCAGGGAAACGATTAATGGGTTTCTGCCGTACCAACCTTTTTAAGCGGTTAGAGAGCAGTGGTCAGGCGTTCTTGCTATCCATCGAGCGACATATTCTGCGTAATGCTGTCTATTTGCATGCTATTGAAAATAACGAGCCGATCCCTATCGGAACTCAAGATGCTAGCCTATTGGACACCCGTTTTCACGACATCGACAGTAATCTTTTCGTGTCAGAAGACAATGAAAACGAAATAGGGAACCAGCAGCTCAACGGTCACCCGCGAACGGAAGAAGACTTCCATCAGCAGGCTGCTGGGGTGTACAAAGCTTACGCTGAACCGCTCAAAAGGCGGTTCAGCTGGTTACGTTCAGACCGATTCCAGCCACAACTCATTAAAGACCTTAAGGGGGACATCAGGGCGTTGCTGGGGGTACTAGAAAAGTGCGGCGACTGGAGACCGGAGCGTGACGCAAAGTTGGCAAAGCTCTGTGATCTGATTATGCAAAAGCACCCTCACAAGAAAATTATCGTCTTCACCCAATTCGCTGATACTGTCCTCTACCTTATCGAACAGCTCCAGGGTCGCCTCAGTCGAGCCGCCGCCGTCACTGGAGACACAGAAAACCCAACGAGGATCGCCTGGCGGTTCAGCCCTGAGAGCAACGAAAAGCGTGACCAAATTCCGCCTGACCAGGAACTTGACGTTCTCGTTACGACTGATGTGTTGAGCGAGGGCCAGAACCTGCAAGATGGGGCCATTATTGTCAACTACGACCTGCCATGGGCCATCATCCGCTTGATCCAGCGCGTCGGGCGTGTAGACCGCATCGGGCAAAAGGCTGAGGCAATCCTCTGCTACTCGTTTCTGCCAGCGGATGGAGTTGAACGTATCATTCGGCTGCGTACCCGAGTCCGCCAAAGGTTGCGCGAAAACGCCGAAGTAGTAGGGACAGACGAGGCATTCTTCGAGGATGACCAGAACGACCAGGCGGTCCGCGATCTATTCACTGAAAAGTCTGGCCTCCTTGACGGCGATGCTGACACCGAGGTTGACCTGGGCTCCTACGCCTACCAGATCTGGAAGAACGCTATCGACCGTGATCCGGCTCTGCAGAAGCTCATTCCGGATCTGCCTGATGTTGTTTACTCAACCAAACCACATCTGTCCGCCGAAGGGCAGCCCGAAGGGGTTCTCGCCTATGTTCGCACGGCTGAGGGGAATGACGCGCTTGCCTGGCTCGATAAGAACGGCAACCCTGTCACAGAATCACAGTTCGCCATTCTCAGATCTGCTGTTTGCGAACCCAACACTCCAGCTCTGCCCCGACACAAAAATCACCATAACCTAGTGCATAAAGCCGTAGATGTTATTGCCGCTGAGGAAAAGACACTGGGCGGACAACTCGGACGGCCGTCTGGCGCGCGTTTCCGCACCTACGAACGGCTCAAACGCTACACAGAGTTGGTCAAGGGAACGCTCTTTGAATCACAAGAACTACTCAAGACCATTGACGAGATTTACCGTTACCCGCTGCGGCAATCGGCAATCGACACACTCAACCGTCAGCTCAAGAGTGGCATCGGCGATCAAACCCTGGCGGAGCTGGTGTGTGCGCTCCGTGTTGAAGATCGGCTGTGTCTCATGCATGAAGAGGCTGAGGCACAGGAGCCACGAATCATTTGCTCGCTGGGCTTGTCTCAGACATTCTAGAAACCGAAATGGCAATACTCAATATCCCGCGAACACGCGACCTCCTGCAGACGTTCGATTTCTCGACCTTATTTATCGAGGAGCTCGGCTGGTCACGCCCGGCAACCCGTAGGGCGGTGACTTGGGAATGGAACGGCACTGATTATGAGCGCCGCCAGATTGCCGAACTCTCCGGTGTGGTGGTGTTCGAGATTACTGCACACGCTGGGAGTATCCCAGACGCCAAGGCTCGTGCAGCCATCCATAAAGAAATTGTCAAGCTGCATCATGAGAACTTGTTGGTGTTCTTAGACAAAGAGCGTAGGCAGAGTCTCTGGTACTGGGTCAAGCGTGAAGGAGGGAAGAGTTATCCGCGTGAGCACCTCTATGTACAGGGACAGCCGGGCGATCTTTTTCTGAGCAAGCTCGGCGCTATAGTGGTTGACCTCAGTGACTTCGACGAGACCGGCACTGTACCGGTAGTGGAGGTTGCCAGCCGCCTCAAAAAAGCCCTGGATGTCGAGAAAGTCACGAAGAAATTTTACCGAGAGTTCTACGACCAACACCTCGCTTTTCTGGAGCTGATCCAGGGAATAGATGACGAGCGGCAACGCCGTTGGTACGCTTCAGTGTTACTCAACCGGTTGATGTTCATCTATTTCCTGCAGCGCAAATACTTTCTTGACAACGGGAACGGCAACTATCTGCAAGACAAGCTGGCCGAGAGTCAGAGCACGCTCGGAAAGGATAAGTTTTTTAGCGAGTTTCTAAAAGCATTATTCTTTGAAGGGTTTGCTAAACCGGAGGAGCAGCGCAGCCAAGAGGCACGCCGGCTCTTAGGAAATATCCGTTACCTGAATGGTGGCCTGTTCTTGCCACATCAGGTCGAGGCAGCCAATCTCAACATCCACGTACCGGATCGGGCCTTTGAGAATTTGTTCGATCTGTTTGGGCGTTATTCCTGGAATCTCAACGATACACCGGGTGGTGAAGACAACGAAATCAATCCTGACGTCCTCGGCTACATTTTCGAAAAGTACATCAACCAGAAGGCATATGGTGCCTACTATACGCGACCGGAAATTACCGAATATCTTTGCGAGCAAACCATCTTCAAACTCGTCCTCGAAAAGATCAGCTCACCCGAGGTGGCAGGTCTGCTGCCAGCTCAGAGTTTCGATTCGATCGCCGAATTGTTGCTCAATCTAGACGCCCCCCTCTGCAAACAATTGTTGATGAAAATCCTACCCAACCTCTCACTGCTCGATCCGGCCTGCGGCTCCGCCGCTTTCCTGGTTGCCGCCATGCGTACCCTAATCAGTCTCTATTCGGCGATCATAGGGAAGATCGAGTTTTTGCATGATCGTACGCTGACGGAATGGCTCCGCAAAGTGCGGAAAGAACACTCCTCGCTTGCCTATTTCATCAAGAAGCGGATCATTACCGATAACCTCTTTGGTGTGGACATTATGGAAGAGGCTGCAGAGATTGCCAAACTCCGCCTCTTTCTCGCCCTGGTTGCATCAGCCCAGACGGTCGAGCAGCTAGAGCCGCTGCCCAACATCGACTTCAACATCCTGGTCGGCAATTCGCTTATTGGTCTGATGCGTATCAAGAACGAAGACTTTGACCAATATCACGCCCAGGATAATCTCTTCCGCAGAAGCTATCGTGAAGTGTTGGCCGAGAAGAACCAATTAATAAATACCTATCGCCATACAGCAACATATGCGGAAGATCTCCGTGCATTGCGTGATAACATTGAGCAAAAAAAGAAGGACGCCCTCGAAACCCTGGATGAGATCCTACTGGACGAGTTCAGCAAAAATCTGAAGATCAAGTTTGCACAAGCCACTTGGGACGACGAGAAAAAGAAACTGGGGAAACCGAAGAAACGAAACCTCAACCTTACAGACATCCGTGCCCTCCAGCCGTTTCATTGGGGCTACGAGTTTGACGAAATTCTCAACAAGAATGGCGGCTTTGATGCCATCATTACCAACCCACCGTGGGAGATCTTCAAACCCAATTCAAAAGAGTTCTTCGAAGATCATTCTGACCTTGTCACCAAGAAGAAGATGACGGTCCACGAGTTTGAAAAGGAGCAAGCACAGCTCCTAAAAAATCCTGAAATAAGCAAAGCCTGGTTCGAATATCAAAGCCGTTTTCCCCATAGGAATATCTATTTCCGCACGGTACCACAGTATAAAAACCAGATCGCTGTAGTCAATGGTAAGAGACAAACTACTGATCTCAACCTTTACAAACTGTTTATTGAACAGTGCTTCAATCTACTATGTTCTGGCGGTCACTGTGGCATTGTCATTCCAAGCGGAATCTATACCGACTTGGGTGCGAAACAGTTGCGCGAGTTACTCTTCAATCAAACCGAAGTCACTAGCCTATTTTGTTTCGAGAACCGTAGGGAAGTTTTCGAAGGAATCCATCGCAGCTTCAAATTTGTGGTGTTAACGTTCGAGAAAGGAAGAAAAACAAAATCTTTTCCTGCTGCTTTCATGCGTCATGATGTTAAGGAATTAGCACGTTTCCCTAACCAAGGAGCATTGCACTTACCAGTTGACCTTATTCATCGTCTCTCACCAGATTCGCTCTCGATCATGGAATTTAAGGATGAGATTGATGTCCGCATAGCGGAGAAAATGCTCTGCTTTCCTCTTTTAGGCAGCGAAATCGAAGGTAAGTGGAACTTCGTGTTGAAACGCGAATTTCACATGACCGATGATGCTCCTTTATTTAAGACTCAGCCAGGACCAAAATGTTTGCCTCTATATGAAGGAAAAATGATTCACCAGTTTGACCATCTCTTCAGCGAGCCGCGTTACTGGGTGGACGAGAAGGAGGGACGGGCATCCTTGTTAGGGCGTGAACAAGACACAGGACAAAAGTTGGATTACCAGCGCTATCGTCTCGGTTTTCGTGATGTGGCCAGCAACACGAACGAGCGCACAATGATCGCAACAGTGTTACCACTGAACGTCTTTGCAGGAAATACCGTAACTTTATCTAGTTCTCTTTCTGCACAAGCACTTTTGTTCGCTATAGCTCTCCTGAACAGTTTTCCACTTGATTTCATAATTCGGCAAAAGGTGACAGCTCACTGCAACATGTTCTATGTCTACCAACTCCCTATTCCGCGACTGACCGATCAAGATCCTGTCTTTGCGCCGATCGTAGGCTATGCTGCCAAGTTGGTCTGCACCACACCTGAATTTGACGACCTTGCACGAGAGGTTGGCCTTGCCAGTCACAAGAACGGTGTCACTGATTCTACGGAACGAGCGAAGCTGCGTGCTGAGCTAGATGGTCTCATTGCCCATCTCTATGGGCTGACTGAGGAGGAGTTTGCCCACCTTCTTACTACCTTTCCCCTCGTTCCAGAGCCGGTGAAGGTCGCCGCGCAGAATGCCTACCGAGACGTTGAACGGGGACTCATCAGGTGAAAGCTTCCGCTCTTCGGTCTTTGAGGCTGAGAAACTTCAAAGCTGTACGGGATAGCGGCATCATCCGGTTCACGCCTCTCACTGTCTTTATTGGCAACAATGGCTCAGGCAAGAGTAGCATCGTCGAAGGACTCGAAACCTTCCAGACAATTGTAGATCAGGGCTTAGATGAGGCAATGCAACGGTGGCGGGGATTGGAACACGTCTGGCACCAAGGAATCCCACACAAATTACAAGAAGCCAAAGTAGAACGCCCCTGTTACACCAACCCGATCAGCTTTGATCTGCAAGGCCGAACCAAGGACAAGCTTTTCAGGGCCACCATGCAGATCAATATGGGGCCTGGAGGGAATGAAATTTTTGTTCAATATGAACGGCTTGGTATAAAAAACCAGTCTGAGATCACCCGAGACGCGACAGGAGCAGTGTACTCTCGGCAGAGGGATGAATCCCTCCGCCAACCCTCCATCCCTGATGGAGAATCAATACTCGAGAGGCATTTGGATGGGTTCATTTCAGGGTGGCAATTTGTTTCGTTGATCGCCCAGACAATGGGCTTACCAGTGCCGCAGAAGCGCACGGGCGGGCCAACCCGCCTAGCAAAAGACGGTTCCAACATTGCCGAGTATCTGCTGAACATTCGCAAGCTCAACCAAAGTGCCTTTGACGGCATTGTCGAAACTCTTCAATATGTCCTTCCTTACGCTCGCGATTTGCAGCCAGCACTCACTTCGGAACTGGAGCGTACAGTCTACCTGCAAATGGCCGAAGGCAACTTCAAAGTGCCAGGCTGGCTGCTGTCCACCGGAACGCTGCGCATTGTGGCTCTCCTGGCCCTGCTACGGCATCCTATGCCACCACCGTTGATCATCATAGAAGAGGTTGAGAATGGCCTTGACCCTCGGACAATTCACCTGCTTGTAGACGAGATCCGAAATGCTGTTGAATCTGGTCTTACCCAGGTTATTCTTACGACCCATTCGCCGTACCTGCTCGATCTCCTAGACTTGTCCCATATTGTGTTGGCAGACCGGGTGAACGGTGAGCCGGTATTCACCCGTCCGGCAGATCAGGAATCGCTTCAAGAATGGACCAAGAACTTTGGTCCAGGTCGACTCTACACCATGGATCTGCTGGGCAGGAAAACCGGGGTATGAAGATCGGGATGATCTTCACCAACTATTTCAACAGTACTCTGGCCGTCCCTATGTCGATAGGATTCATGCAAGGAGGATTGTTGAAGCATTGCCGGACTTGACCAGGCTTAGGCGCTGCCCTACCTTTGTTCGCTTTGCGGTCAAAGTGACGGGAAAGGAGCCATAAGGTCGATTATATCCGGCTATATGTCTCGATGACAAACACAGAATGCCGCGAGGCGCTAGGCATTGAGGAGCACCAGACCTACTACTTACTCAAGAAGCTCTGCAATGCTGGACAGCCTGGATAACATTCTGGATATCGCTGAAATCCCAATAAAAAGGCATCATTAAGACATCATTAAGATAAGGAGAGCTCGATGGCAAACCAACAACAGGGACAGGCTCTGGTGACCGGAGCAATCGGTGGCTTAGGCACAGCCATGGTCCAGCGGCTGCTGGAAGAGGGATACACCCTCATTGCCTGTGATCGACTAGAAAACCAGGCTGGGGAGTGGTTACAACAGTTGCCAGCCGCCCACCGTGACCGGGTGAGCTTTTACCCGCTTGACGTTACAAAAGAGGACCAGGTAAACGCCCTGGCCGATACGCTCCGGGGCAAGGGCGTGCAGGTAGCCTACCTGGTAAACAATGCCGGCATTTTTGGTGCTGGCACGGAGTCGCGAGTATGGGAAAGGACCTTACGAGTGAACACTTATGGAACGTTTTATTTGACGCGAGCGTTTAGCCAGGCCATGAAAGAGCGGGGCTTTGGGCGGATTGTCAATCTTGCTTCGCTCTCCGCCTACCAGGCCCCTGGAGAGCAAGGCCCCTATGCGGCAGCCAAAGCAGCTATTACCGGGTATACCCGCTCAGTTGCGCTCGACCTTGCTCGCTATGGTGTGACCGTCAATGCCATTGCTCCGGGGTTGATCTTACACGAGGGCTTGAAGGTCGTATTCTCCGATGAGGAGCTTGAGCGTATGGCCCGCGGTATACCTGCCGGACGGCCAGGGAAACCGCGGGAGATTGCGGCAACGGTGTCCTTCTTATTCTCTGAGGATGCGGCCTACATCACGGGGCAGACCATTCACGTCAACGGTGGCATGTATTTGCCGGGGTAACTAACTAGGTAACTAACTCTAGGATCGGCAAGGATCGACAGGTCGGATAGCAGATTCATTAATAACACGCCTTCTTGCCTTTGGTCTCATCAATAGACTATAAATGACCGAACGTTCTCACCGGCTGGATCTGGGGGCACTGTCTAGGGTCCTTACCACTTATCACAGTAAGAGTGGGCCGGGTGTCACGTATGGAGCCCACAAGCCGAAGAAAGGGTAACTCCTCTATGAAACTCTCTCTCTTCTATAAAGCGAGGTAAATAATCCAATTAGAAACTAACACGTAAGGCGTTATTCATTCCTAAGCCCGGGAAAACGGTCTTGCAGAATTGAGGAGGTCTATCATGAGCGGCAATGGAAACCTGACAGCTTCGCGGCTGCGTGCGCGTTTATCTCACCCGATTATCGACGCAGACGGTCATTGGGTGGAGTTCGGTCCGACTGTGCGCGAACAGCTCAGACGAATCGGTGGAGACCGCGCTGTCGAAGGGTTTATGCTGTTCGGCTCACAGATAATGAAGCAACTCTCTATGTCTGTTGCCGAGCGACGTGACCAGCGGATTGCGCAGGAGGCCTGGTGGGCGCTGCCCACCAAGAATACGCGCGACCGGGCTACGGCAATGATGCCGCGACTCCTGTATGAGCGGATGGAGGAGCTCGGCCTCGACTTCGCAGTACTTTACCCCTCGGTTGGCCTCGGCCTTCCCCAGATCGCGGATGTCGAGGTGCGCAGAACTAGCTGCCGGGCGTTCAACACCTTTAGTGCCGATTACTTCCGTGCTTTTTCTGACCGTATGACTCCGGCCGCAGTCATCCCCATGCATACGCCTGAGGAGGCCATTGAGGAACTTGAGTATGTCAGGACGCAGCTCGGTCTCAAAGTCGTGATGCTGTGGAGTATGATTCGGCGGTCGATTCCCGCCCATGTTGAGAAGCATCCGGAAATGGCAAGGGTTGCGGCTTGGTTCGATGCGCTTGGACTCGATAGCGAGTATGACTACGACCCTGTGTGGGCAAAGTGTGCCGAGCTTGGTGTGTCGCCGACCTTCCATACCGGTTCACGGGGCTTCGGGTTGCGCGTCTCGCCGACCAACTTCACCTATAACCACATCGGACATTTTGCGGTTGCGCACGAATCCGTTTGTAAGGCGCTCTTTCTGGGCGGTGTGACCCGGCGATTTCCGCAACTCAAGTTTGCCTTTCTCGAAGGGGGCGTTGGTTGGGCCTGCCAACTATATGCCGACCTCATTGGCCACTGGGAGAAACGTAATCTGGCAGCATTGGAGGAAGTCAATCCTCAGAACCTTGACCAGGCCTTGCTCCTGGAGTTGGCTGAGGCCTATGGTGGCTCGGACATGGCTAGCGTGCTGCGGCAGAGGAACAACCAGCGTAATACGGCAACGCTCTCTCAAGGCGTGAACGCTGTTGGCGGCATTGATAACCTTGACGATTACGCAGCGTGCCAGGTCAAGCAGGCTGAAGACTTGCATGACCTTTTTGTCAATCATTTCTATTTCGGCTGTGAAGCCGATGATCCCATGAATGCCTGGGCGTTCAATCAACGGGGTAATCCATTCGGAGCGAGACTACAGGCGTTGTTTGGCTCGGACATCGGACATTTCGATGTCCCGAACATGACGCATGTGGTGCCCGAGGCGTACGAGCTGGTTGAAGACGATCTCATCAGTGAGGGCGATTTCCGTGACTTTGTGTTTGCCAATCCCGTGCGCTTTTGGGGAGAAGCAAACCCGAACTTTTTCCAGGGCACGGCGGTTGCAGAGCAAGCAGCCGCGTTACTTGCCGAAAGTTCCTAGCCGCAAGAGAACGACCTTCTGCCGCCTGGCTCTTACTCTCAATAAGTCGCTGACTAGAGCTAAATCAGACTCTAGCACATTCGTACACCTCACGAGGAAGCATGCCCAAATCCCCCCTTGATCCCCACCAGCGTCATCGAATGTGAGCGACTCCGCGCTCGCAAGATCCACTTCCGGCAGATTGGTGCTGAAATTGGTCGTTTGGGGATGAAAGATCGCACAGACATCATCCCGTTGCTGCATACTCTCCGCCATTCGACTTTTTTCACACGAGATCATGGCTTCTACCATCGCAGCCTGCTCCATCCTGCCTATTGTCTGGTGTATCTCAACCTTGCTTTCGATGAGATCGCGGAATTTATCCGCCGCTTCTTGCGGCACACTGCCTTTCGCACGCAGGCACAGCATATGGGGAAAGTTGTACGCATCCACCACAGCGGAGTCAGTTATTGGCAAGTGAACGTAAAGAAGGTTCCTGTTCTCAGCTGATAATCAAAGCGTCGGCGGTAGGCCTCACACACTTAGCCCAACCTACGAGATTACTGTGGGCTTGATAATAGTTTACATATATGTAAACTATCCCTCTGGGTATAGGCAAGCTGGTCCTCTGGCAGGAAAGAGCTGACGGATCTAGCATTGTGGTTTCGTTATCGAGCGAAACTAAACGGTCGAAAGGAGGAAGGAACGATGACGTTAAGGAAAAAGAAGGGTGAGAGGTTGAAATATAGCCATGGAAAGAATTGCGGCTCGAGGAAGATGGGGGAGTGTGGAATGGGCTATCAATTCGCAAAGAGCGGCTCCTGCCCGTGACTATTGGCAAAGTCTTCCTGCTCAACAGAAGGCGAAAGGGAAGGGCGCAGAACTTTGGGAGTTTAAAAGTGGCCAGGACCGTTTCCTGGGGGATTTTCGCCCTGAGGGAAGGTTTGTGATTGCCCATGCTTTGCGCAAGAAAGGCGATAATCTCCCGGAGCCTGACATCGAGAAAGCTGTGCGTATTCTCGAAGAAAACGACCTACGGGAAAAAGGTAGGCTGCTATGACAAAAGCACACACTGACTACGAAGTTTTTGAACAGTCTTCTGTTTGGAATAGAAGACTGTTACGAGAAGAAGAACTGATTTTAGACGTGACCGAGGCGTTGAGTGAGATGTTGGAGAGGGAAGGCGTGAGCAGGACCACGCTTGCGCAGAAACTTGGGAAAACGAAGGGGTTAGTGTCACAAATCTTGGCGGGAGGGAGAAATCTGACGCTGAGAACCATTGCCGATATTGCGGACGCTCTCGGGTACCATATCCGTATTGTGTTCTTTAAGAAAACACAGAGATCCAAATGAAAAACTAGCGGGTTATCGCCAGGTAGAGATCCGCGATCTTCTCCGGAAAGCAAATAAGGAGCATTATGAGTGGCAGCTTCCTTTCATCGAAGAGGGCCTTAGCATCTCTCGGGATGAGGCTATTAAACTCGTAAAAGAATTAGAGAGCAGAAGCTTAATCCAGGGTAGTGGCAAGCAAATTTTCAGGCGCAACCCGAACGACTTCCAGAGAGAAGAACTGATAATATGGGCATTACAAAAACCTCTACCCCATCATCGACGAAACGATCACTTTCTAATAGGGATGTTCGGTCTTCCAGCGATGTACAAAGCTACCCATGGTGCTGAACGTCACCCCGTTGTGGCTCTTCAAGTCCTTGATAAATCGTTCGAGCATTAATAGGCGATGCCCGCGTCCGATCACTTGCGGGTGCATGGTGAGAATGAAAACCCCCTTGCCCAGTTTGGCGTAGAGGTACTCGAAGTCTCCAGCCCATACGTCGTACACCCGAGCGGGATCCGCAAGTCCCTGACTAATGCCGTTGCGGCTGTATGTATACTCAAAGAATGGAAAGTCATCCAGGTTCCAGGAAAAGGGCATTTCTACCAGATCGACAGCTTTACCAAAGTCGTAGGGCGCGTCAATCGACGCCTTGATGCCGTTGCGGCAGTAATAGGGAGTGAAGTCGTTGCCCAGCATGCTGCTGTCATAGAGAAACCCGTGGTTGATCAGGAGCCTGAGCGTATTCGAGCTGAAACTTCCTGCGGGAGACCGGTACCCCTGAGGTGCGCGGCCTGTTAGGTCCTTGATGAGGGTAATACCCCGTTCCAGGATCGCTCGCTCCTTATCGATTTCCAGGCGCGCGGGGTTTTCGTGGCAATAGCCATGGTGCCCGACCTCATGACCTTCATCGACCAGACGCTGGCATTCCGCCGGAAACGCCTCGATTGTGTGGCCGGGAACGAACCATGTTGCTTTAATGTTATATTCCGCCAGCAGGTCTAAGCTCCGTTGGGCGCCGACCTGTCCGAACTCACCGCGGGACAACGCATTGGGTGAGTTGGTGCGGAAATTTGCAATCCACACCGACATGGCATCAAAATCATACGAAAAGCAAACTGTGATGTCCTTCGACATAGCGCACCTCGCAACCGTCTGAATACGTTGCCAGTCCCAGTCCTTGCTTACCGGCTAACACCCGCCCCTTTGGCTTGTGCCGCTTTTGCCGTGGCAAGACCAAGGCCAGAACTGCCACCCAAAATGACGACTGTTGCGTTTTTTCGAGACATGGTGACTCCTCCGCTCTATGAACTGGGTAACGTGCCCGTCAGCAGTTGCCCGGCCTTGTTGTACCCTACCTCTTCGTAAAGTGCCGCCCAGACACGTGTCACAAATCCATTGGCAGTTCCAGATATTCGCGGTAGATAAAATCCCGGTGCTCCATCAAGCCAGGAGTAAGGGCTGCTGCCACCACCGGGTCGGTATTGGTAAAAGCCACCCGCAACGGCTCGGGAATAGGACACAGGTCAGGCGGTAGCGGCTTAATGAGGGTGGCGAATGTTGCCCAGTATATGTCTAAGGCGGAGAGTCCTTCGCCAATAAAGAACTTGTTGCCTTGTGCCCGCTGATGCTCCAATCTTGTGCCCAGGAGCCGTAAAATCTGTGCTATTCCGTGGGGTGCGGCTTCGGCTGTAGCCTGGCTGTAACCGTATTTCCCGCCCATGTAGGACGCGAACTCGCGCGCGGACTCCTCACTCTGCGGGTTCGCAAGCGTTGCGTGGAGCAGCATTACGCGCCTGGACCAGCCGAGCCCATGTTCTCCACACAGCTCGTTACAGCAGCCGAACATCAGGGCGCGGTCTTCGACATCCTCTGGTATCAAAGCCGGTTGTGGAGCCAGGCGTTCTGCTAAGTACAGTTGCTCAATCCACGTGCTACGAGGGCGCTCATTGTTCCACACGGCCACCGGCGCACTGCTCTGACTGGTCCACGTTTGCAGTGCTGGATCATGCCCTTGGGCTTTGCGTACGCGGACATAAGGAATCTTCTTCACATAGCAGACGCCTTTGAATGCCTCACCCCAAGGGTTGGGGCGGCCCGGGGGGAGCACAAGCCTGAGCCCGGAAAGCGTTTTTGCCTGTTCAATATCGATATATTCTGCCATGCTATTTGCCTCCTCAAGAGTTTTATTCTGCCTATACTCCCTGCGCCCGTTCCACAAGCGCCGCGGTGCGTTTCACCCAGGTAAGCGCTTGCCCCTCAGCCATTTCCTTCACCATCGGTTGCGAAAAGAGCACTAGACGACTTGCCCCTGCGTCGCGGTAGGCTTGTAGTTCCTCGGTTGAGAGCTCCCCCTCTTTGGGATCGACAAGTGCAGTCATCTGCAGGGTGTCGGGATTCCGTCCGGCCTCGCGGGCGAACTGCCGAATCGTGTCTACGCTTTGCTTGTACGCTGCCGGACTGGTGGCAAGCGGGCACCAGCCATCATAGGTGCGAGCCACGCGCTCCAGCGCTTTCGGCACGTGCGCCCCAAGCAAAATCGGCGGTCCTGCCTCCTGTATTGGCTTTGGATCGCAGTGCACGGCAGAGAAACTGACCAGCTCACCCTCATAATGCGGCTCGGGGTTTGTCCACAGCTCGCGCATGGCCTCGACTGTCTCGCGTAGCCGTTTCCAGCGCAGCCGGAATGTAGTGCCCATCACTTCCGTTTCTTCTCTCAGCCAGCCGGCACCTACGCCTAGGACTACCCTACCCCCGCAGTAGAAGTCCAGGCTGGCAATAACCTTGGCGGTCATCAGCGGCTCCCGTTCGGGGAGCAAGCAGATTCCGGTTGCAAGCTTGATCCGTGTGGTTGCAGTGGCTGCCACTGTCAGCGCAATGAACGGATCAGCCCAACGATGATAGTGCTCGGGCAGAGTCCCCCGCCTGGGAGGGGGGTTTGGAACCCCACCGGGATTACGGGATGCTCTGGGATCCACAAGGACTCAAAGCCGGTTGCTTCGACCTGTCGCGCGATCTCCGCGATATCTCCCGTCTGAGTTGTTGCTGGTACCAAAATGCCGATATCCATAGAATCTTTCCTCCTTAAGGCCGAGGCCTAACGCCCCGGCCACCATTTTGTCACGCGCAGAAGGTGTTTCAATCCTTACTCCAGACCATAGACCCGCGCAGCCGTGTCATGGACGATCTTACGACGTTGCTCCTCGGGCAGATGTCCCAAGCGCTTTGCCACAATCTCCTGCGAGCGCGGGAAGGTTGCCGCAGTATGCGGATAGTCGGATGACCACATGGTGTTATCCGGACCATAGCGATGGAGCGAATCAACGAACACTGGGTCAGCAATGAACGTGGCATAGACCTGGCGCTTGATATAATCGCTTGCCCGCATTGGGAGCTTCAGTCCACCGAGCGCGCCAAGCCGGTGCTGCACGGTGTCGAGCCGGTACATAAAGTAAGCCATCCAACCCACGTCATTTTCGGCCGAGATGATCTTGAGGCGCGGGAACTTCTCGAGCACGCCGCCAAACACAAGCACGGAAATCGAACGCTCGATCTGATGGTGCAGATTGGCAATCGAGAGCAGGAAGTCGCGGCCACCGGCCGGGCTTGTGCCGGTGCCGCCGCGGGCGGTCAGAATATGCAACGAGAGCGGCATGTTAAGGTCCTGCGCCGCCGCCCAGAACGGCTCATAATCGGCATGACTGTAGGGACGCTCGTCGGGCGGCTCCGCCCAGATCATTGCCCCGCGCATCCCCTGCTTGGCAATGCGCTTAAGTTCCTCGACCGCCGAGGGGATGTCCTCAAGCGTGATGAGGCCGAGCGGAATGAGGCGCTTTAGATCGTAACTGCAATACTCCGCGGCCCAGTCGTTGAAGGCACGGAAGCAGGCGAAACGCAATTCCGGGTCATCCAGCCCGAACAGCGGCATTCCCATCGAGGTATAGATCACCTCGGCCTGCACGCCGTCGCGGTCCTGATCGGCAACTCGGGCGGAGGGCTCCCATACGCTCTTGGGCGCTTGGTCAAAGCCCTTCTTATTGTGCTGGGGGAGTTCCTGCGAGGGCACGCCGGCGCCAAAGAAGCCAGCGACCGACATTGGTGTGATGTTCTCGCATACGAACCATTCTCCTTCACGACCGTTGAGTCCCAGGACCGTATGCGGTGCGCGATCACGGAACTTCGTGTCCATCCTCTCAGCCCACATTGTGGGCGGCTCGACGAAATGAGAATCCGCTGAGATAAGCCTGTACTCTGCCATTAAACCCTCCTCCTTAAAGCCAATATCGCTAGCCAGGCACTCTACACAAGATTCGTATCATTTTCTAGGCCTCATCCAAGCATGTCGGCCTATGTCGGACATTGGGGAGAAAGCTGACTTGCCCCTCATGAGTACTCTGTTATATTGACCCCTATTATGAACTACAAAAAAGACGCCCACGGGACTACCTATCATTCTCCCTCTGGCCACAGTGACCCTATGGAGAAAGATCCTGTCTGTGGTATGAGTGTGGATCCGGCCACAGCCACCCATAGGTACGATTACAACGGGCAGACCTACTTTTTTTGTAGTCAACCCTGCCTGGGTAAATTTCGTGCTGAGCTTGCCAAATATTTAACTTCCTCCCCAAACCATTGCCTGCCGGACGGCTCTGCCCCTGAGGTCCGGTCTCCGCCCACGGGCGATCAAGCCGTCTATACCTGCCCCACGCATCCCGAGATTCGTCAGCAGGGACCAGGCTCTTGTCCGCAGTGTGGTATGGCCCTGGAGCCATTAACCAACGGGGCGCCGGTCACAAGAACAGAGTATGTCTGTCCTATGCATCCAGAGGTTGGGCAAAAAGAACCTGGTTCCTGTTCCATCTGTGGAATGGCTTTGGAACCCCGAACAGTAACCGCAGAGGAGGAAGCTAATCCCGAACTGGTAGACATGACCCGCCGATTCTGGATTAGTCTTTTTCTTGCAGCTCCGATCTTTTTCCTGGCCATGTCAGAGATGGTTCCGGGCCAGCCGGTGCAGCGTGCGCTCTCCGCACATCTTCTTACCTGGCTCCAGTTTGCCCTTGCTACTCCGGTAGTGCTGTGGGGGGGATGGCCCTTTTTCCAGCGTGGCTGGGCATCCGTTGTTAACCGTAGCCTGAACATGTTCACCCTCATTGCCATCGGCACCGGGACAGCCTATGGCTACAGTGTGGTTGCCACCCTTCTTCCCGATATCTTCCCAGCTTCGTTTCGTGGTCACAGTGGTGAGATGGCGGTCTACTTTGAGGCTGCCACCGTCATCATCACTCTAGTGCTTCTGGGACAGGTACTAGAGCTGCGTGCCCGTAGTCGGACCAGCAGCGCTATCAGGGCTCTTCTGGGCCTTGCTCCCAAAACCGCCCGGGTACTGCGAGACAACGGGACTGAAGAGGACATCCCTTTGGATGGGGTTAAGTCTGGCGACCGGCTGCGAGTCCGTCCCGGCGAGAAAATACCCGGGGACGGTAGGATCCTTGAGGGGACAAGTTTCGTGGATGAGTCGATGGTTACGGGCGAACCCATCCCGGTGGAGAAATTTCGGGGCAGTCGGGTTACCGGGGGTACTGTGAATGGTACGGGCGGGTTTGTGATGCGGGCTGAGCGCGTTGGGAGCGATACCCTGCTTGCCCAGATTGTACACATGGTGAGTGAGGCTCAGCGTAGCCGTGCTCCCATTCAGCGCTTGGCCGATATTGTTGCTTCGTACTTTGTTCCAGCGGTTGTACTGGCCGCCATATGCACCCTGATCATCTGGGGTTTGATTGGGCCAGAGCCGCGTATGGCCTATGCCCTGGTCAATGCTGTGGCCGTACTCATTATTGCTTGCCCCTGTGCCTTGGGACTGGCTACCCCAATGTCAATCATGGTAGGGACGGGCCACGGCGCTAGCGTGGGTGTGCTTATTAAGAATGCTGAGGCACTGGAGATTTTGGAGAAGGTCGACACCCTGGTGGTGGATAAAACTGGCACGCTCACCGAAGGTAAACCTTATCTGGTTTCAGTGGCAACCTTCTCAGAGCAGACGGAGGCAGAGATTCTGCGCTTGGCCGCAAGCCTAGAGCGGGGGAGTGAGCATCCGTTGGCCGCGGCCATTGTTGCGAGTGCTCAGGAGAAAGGTCTGGGATTCTCCCAGGTCGAAGACTTCCGGTCGGTTACCGGCAAGGGGGTAATCGGTACAGTGGATAACCGGATTGTGACCCTGGGCAACCATAAACTCCTGGAGGACCTGAGTATAGATACGGGTTCTCTGCTTGAGCGGGCTGAGGCCCTGCACCGCGACGGCCAGACGGTGATGTTCGTTGCTATCAACGGCCAAGCAGCCGGTCTGTTGGGGGTGGCTGATCCCATCAAGGAGTCTACCTCTGAGGCAATCCGGATGCTGCATGAGGACGGCATACGCATTGTTATGCTCACCGGGGACAGCCATACTACCGCCAAGGCTGTAGCTGGCAAACTAGGGCTCAACGAAGTACAAGCCGAGATTCTGCCCGAGCAGAAAGGGGAGGCGATAAGACGTCTTCAGGCTGAGGGCCGCGTGGTGGCCATGGCTGGGGACGGCATTAATGATGCTCCAGCCATGGCCCAGGCTCAGGTGGGCGTGGCCATGGGCACGGGTACGGACGTGGCTATGGAGAGTGCTGGGGTTACCCTGGTGAAGGGTGACCTGCGGGGCATTGCCCGGGCTCGCAAGCTCAGCCGGGGTACTATGCGCAACATTCGCCAGAATCTCTTCTTCGCGTTCATTTACAACACTCTTGGAGTCCCTATAGCGGCAGGTATCTTCTACCCTATGTTTGGACTGCTACTAAGCCCCATGGTTGCTGCTGCCGCTATGACCTTTAGTTCCGTGTCCGTTATCAGCAACGCGTTACGGCTGCGCACCCTGGCTCTGTAGTCTATTGAGCCCGATTATGAATCGACTGATCGATCTACTACCGGTCATTTGAAACTGTTTGCTATTCTTGATACCCGTCAATCAACAGCGTATAGCTATCACAACTATAGTTGGCTTTTGCCAGAAAATCACTTGCTGTGGACCCCAATGCTTCTTTGTGAATAGGCTCTTGCCAACATAGGTTAGAGCCATTTTGGTTAGGCCATTTTGAGCCCAGGAGGAGGGAAAAAATATGACTGCAGGCAAGGATACAGCGATCAGCCTTAAGCTTCAGCTCTACTCGGACTTTGTCTGACCGTTCTGCTTCATAGCGGAGCGAAGCAGCCTGGTCAGGCTGCAAGAAGAATTTAATATTGAGGTTGACTGGCGCGGGTTCGAACTGCATCCAGAGACACCGCTGGGTGGTAGGCCCATAACAGACCTTATGCCGGCGGCGCAGGTATCCTCGATGCAGAATTACCTGCGTCAGTTCGCTGCCTCATTTGGTATTGAGGAAATGGGGTGGTCTGAGCGCTTGCCTAACACCCGGCGCGTGTTGGCAATGGCTGAGTATGCGCGCGAGCAGGGAAAGCTTGACGCGTTCCGTGAGGCGGCTATGGACGGGCACTGGTGCGAGGGGAAAAACCTGGAGGAGGAGAGTGATCTGCGGGAGATCGCCCACCGGGTGAGCCTAGCCCCGGACGCTGCGGTTCGGGCAATGAATAACGCTCGATATCTTGAACGCGTCGATGCCTTGCGTAAGGAAGCCACCAAAGTGGGCGTGACAGGTATCCCGGCTTTCTTCTTTGGCAGCGTGTGCGTAGTGGGCTGCCAGTCGTACGAGGTTTTGGCCAAGGCTGCCGAACGCGCTGGTGCCCGACAACGGACTTCCTAAGCGAAATTGGCATATGTTAAGGAGAAGACTTTGCGGACGGGGACTTCTCTGGTAGGGCTGGGCGTAGGCCTGTTGCTGATGTTGGTTCTGCCCCTGACCGTATTTGCAGAGGGGCAGGAACCCAACTCAAAGCCTGTACGGACCTGGCATACTGTGGCGGAGCTAACAAAAGCAGAGCGAGCCCTGGTCGATATGCGAGCCACAACGCCGCGGGATTCCCGCTTTCCCTATATGCCTGCTGAACGGTACCCCTTTGAGCCACCCTACACGGCCGAGGAGATGGGGTATCGGGCCATGGAGTTTAGCCACTCTCCCCGCTGGTCGAGCAACTTCCCTGATGTCAGTGGTACTCTGACCAGCGAAGGCTATCTTTTCACCTCTAAGATTTACAGTCCTATCTTCTATGTGCCCAACGCCAAAGGCCTGACGGGGTTTGCCGGTGAGCTCTATGGCACCAACCCCGGCGAGCCCACACGCAAAATTACCGGCCAGGATACCTTCCCCCCCGAAGCCTATGGCAATCAGATAGTGATGATCCAGTACCGCACAGACCAGGAGCATCCAACCCGCTGGGACCTCTATTTTTACAGCGATGGGTTGCGCCGTGTGCGCCATCAACCCTCGCCCCGACGCGGGGACAAGCTGGCCCAAGGGGCGGAAAGCATTGACGATATTATGGGGCGCGACCCCTGGGAGTTTAGTTGGGAGCTTTTGGGAACTGACGTGCTGTTTGAGACGGTGCGTTTTCCCACCACTCGTCCTACGGTTACCCTGGGGCGCTCGGACGGCACCTTCTATACCGTCCCCACTAAAAGCCTACGCTTAATGGGCGAGGACTATCCCTTCTATACTCCCGAGGCAGGAGTGAAGTGCTGGGTGGTCAAAGCTCGGGTCAAAAAGGAATGGCTACCCCACTACTATGCCCCAACCATCCTCTACTGGCTTGACCAGCATTACTTCTACCCATTGCGCATCGAGCAGTACGGTAGAGAGGGCAACCTCATCTTTATCGAAACCCGCCTGGCCAAATTGCTCAACCCAGCCATGGGAGATAAAGGTTATGGGATCCTCTTTAACTATTACTGGGATGTGACTCTGGACTACATGCGCTACAGTGTACACGATAGTCATGAGGTTAAGGAGTGGTCCAAGAAGGATCAAGAGGTCTTCTTCAGTCCCGCGGTACTGCCGCGGAAGTGGCATTTTGCCCCAAGCAAGAGCCAGGCCGAGGTGACTTCTGCCAAAGAATTTTTTCTCCGTCCCACTCTGGATCGTGACAAATTGCCCCAGGAGCGTAAGATTGTACTCACACCGGAGATAGAGGAGAGGATTCGGGTGCAGGAGGAAGCTGGATATCTCCGCTTTGATGAAGAAATGCCTTAGGTCACTCCCCCTGCGCAACAGTAGGGGCAGGGCGGGCACAAGGCGCTGGGCAGGGCAAAAAATAAAGGGCACTCAGGCGGCACCCTTGAACCACCGGCTTTGCGGGGGGTAGTTAGAGAATCAAGTCTGATAACCGGTCCCTGCCCAAACACTTGAGCCGGTTGGCTCGCCGGAAGTGAGCAGCTGTGGCTTGACACTCACAAGTCAACAACGTATATCCATTTACAACGGCGTTGACTTTTTGTTGGAAGATCGTCTGATGAAGACCACAGGGCTTCTTTGTGAGCAGGCCCGTGCCAACGTACGCTAGGCCATCCTGGATGCAGCCCGGGTGCTGTTTAGAGAAGAGGGCTATGCTGGTCTCTCAATGCGTCGTCTGGCTAATAGCAGTAGGATACACGCCGAAAACCATCTATCTGTATTTTGCCGATAAAAAAGATGAGCGGTGTGGCCTCCATGCTTGTACTGGGACGGAGGCTGCCTGGGGTCGCATGGGAAACGTTGGTCACACATCTGGTCGCGGGTGTGGTTCAAGAGAGACACTCGTAGTTTCTTGTCGATGAGTCAACGGTTGTTGTCCAAATTCTAAATCCGTTAAACGGAGGGATACCTGGTGACAAAAAAAGGACAGCTTCTAGCGAAAAAATACCCGTTGCTAAGAGGGCGTCTCGCCCCTGGCTGGTTTCTTCTTGTGGCAGGGATGCTGCTGGCAACTCTAAGCTTGACTTCTCTGTCTTCAGCTTCAGAGGGTCAGAGCTACGAAGCACTGCGTCACTGGTTGGAGCAGCACCGGACAGCGGAGCCAGGCTTTGCAGCCGGGCAGCACCTCACCCTCAAGGACCGTGAGGCCCTGGAGCCCTTCATTCCGCAGTCAGCCTGGGAGTACTACTTTTTTTCTGACCTGGACATGGAGATAACCCCCACAGGCCACTATCCCCCCCCGCCGGAGTGGGGGAAGAAGGTTAAGGAGGGCTATCGCCTGGATGAGCAGGGGGTACTGATAGGATTTAGCGGTGGGGGATTTCCTTTTCCCGAGATTAAACCCGGGGAGCCGCAGGCAGCACTCAAGGTGGTCTGGAACATGCTGTGGCGGCCTGGAACCGACGATTACGTTATGCCCATGGTGGCTTGGTCCCGGGGGGAAAGTGGGAGGCTGGACCGGAAGTTTGAGTTTACCTCGGTTAGCTCCAGGTATGCCCGGGGGGATCACTGTCTGGTGCCAGGTTACGAAGAAGTGAAAAGCAAGTCGATGATGGAGTTTCGTTCCCCGCGGGACATGACCGGAGCCAAGAATCTATCTGTTACCTACGTGGATCATTACAAGGAAGACAACGGCTGGATCTATATGCCGTCCCAGAGAAAGCCCCGGCGCACCCTGGCCTCTGAGCGGACTAGTGAATTGATGGGGATGGATTTTACCCGTGAGGATGCGATGGGATTTGGCGGCAAGGTATACGAGCATGACTGGACTTACCTGGGCAAAAAGGCGGTTTTGGCCACAATCAATGTGCGCGACAATCCTGAGGCTGGCGGGCCGCATCTTTGGGTGCCGCACAAGGCACGTTGGGAGCTTAGGGAGTGTCATGTGCTTTTGGTGGAGCCTAGGCTTGCTAACCATCCCTATAGTCACAAGATCATCTTTATTGACACCGAGACTTTTTGGACTCTGTGGATGTTTGCCTTTGATCGTGACGAGCAGCTGCTACGCATGAATCAACACTTTCTTAAGTACTCAGAGAGTTATGTGGAGGACAGTCCCCAGCAGGCTCCTTATCTGTCGCAGGATTTCTCCAATAACCTGGGGCATCATGTCTTCATCCACCTGGGCGAGACCGACATCAACGCGCTGAAGCCCCACGCGACTTATAGCCACTGTTACGTGATGATGAAGGATTTCTCCCCGGGTCGAGCCAAGCAATTCTACTCTCTGCGCAACATGGTGAGCGGCCGGCGTTAGCCGGAGCGCCAAGACAAGATCACAGCCTAACGAGTTGCTACCATGGGCAAAGTGCGGCTCTACCTTCTTGTTTTGTTTCTCTGGGCAGGGTTATGCTCCCCGACCGCTTTTCCTCAGCCCCCAACCCAACCCTCTACCCTCCACCTGCACAAGATACAGCTCTCCGTAGAGACAGGACAGAAGATTGTCTCCTTTAATTTTTCTCTACCACCCGATTCCGTAAAAGCCTTTGTGCTATCGTCACCCCCCCGGCTGGTTGTGGATATCAAGGGACCCATCAAAGACCAGCCTACAGCGACCTACACGGTGGAGGATTCGCTGCTCCACCGTGTGCGTGTTGGCTCCCATCCACAGCGCCTCCGGTTTGTCCTTGACCTCAAGACGGACAAGGTTCCGCCTTTCTCTGTTGAGCAGAAGGACGTACGGGTTACGGCAGTGCTGGGAGAGCGAACCGGAGAGTCCGGGAAGGTCCACTCCCAAACTCTCTTTTCGCTTAGCGGAAAAGTGGTTGCCTCTCAGAGCGTTCCCAGGGGGCCAGTCCTAACTCCTCCGCCTGTCACCCCTGATATGTCTGATATGTCGTTGAAGCAATATCTTCCCTTGTCCCAAGAGGCTCGTCACCATCTGAAGCAAGGGCAGGTTTTCTACGACAGAGGGCAAGTCGATGAGGCGATTGTCCAGTGGCGGGAGACGGTGCGCTTGGCCCCCAACGTTGCCAAAGCCCATCACCTCCTGGGGATAGCGTTGCGAGACAGTGGAGACCTTACGGAATCACTTGCAGCATTTCAGGAGGCGCTCCGTCTGGACCCGGATAACGCCACGGCTTGTGTGCACCTTGCCAGAGCGTTTGAGGCCAGGGGGGACACAAAGGAAGCCTTTGCGGCTTATTATAGAGCCCTGCAATTGGTCCCCTCTGCGCCCTATGTGCACAATCGACTGGGCCATCTTTTGGCGGCGAAGGGAGACTGGGAAGGGGCGGTAACAGAGTGGCAGCAGACAACGGAGTTGCTGCCCAATTATGCCTATGCGCATGCCAACCTGGGCGAGGCGTTTGAGCAGATGGGGAAGAGGGGGGAGGCTCTGGCTGCTTATGAGCGTGCCTTGCCGGTGTGCGCACGCTTTACCCAGGCCCTTGAGCAGATAGGAAAAAAGGGAGAGGCTGCTACCCTCTGTGCGGAGGTGCGTCGGCGTGTTGCCCGGCTGCGGCAGGATTAAATCAACATGATTCCCATAAAACTACCTTTCAAGAAGAACATAAGAAGGGGTAAGAGTCGATGAGACAGTGGAACAAAAACCTGATTGTGCTGTTTTCCCTGGTTGTATATTGCCTCCTGCCTGTGGGTGCGTGGGGGATCATTGCCCTGCGGGATGATCTGGAGATAGAGGGTTTTGTGCAGGCGGAAAACATCCTGCGCACCGCCAGGTACCGGGATGCCGAGTTGATCCTGCAGCGCAACACCGTGCAAGTGGAGGGCCTATGGAACTTCATTCAGGAAGGGCGGACCACGGTGGGTAACTTTTCCATGGGCCCTATTGAGGAAGCCACTCTCAAACTCACTTATCGCTTTGCCTACGACTCGGTCTATGACATCCGGGAGTCCTTTCGGGACAACTTTAGTGTGGATGAACGAGATACCCTAAAATATGAGAACTGGATTCGCGAGGCTTACGTTGAACTAGTTATGCCCCCGCTCACCATGCGGCTGGGACGCCAGCAGGTGGTGTGGGGAGAGACGGACACATTCCGGGCCCTGGACGTTATTAACCCCTTGGATACAGAATGGCATTTTGCTCGGGAGCCCTGGGAGGATATCCGTATCCCGCTGTGGATGGTGCGGGGGATCTATGACATTGGCAAGGTGGGCTGGCTGGAGGAATCGTTTATTGAGGGGATATGGATTCCGGGGGATTTCCAGCGCAACCGCGCCTCTCCGGACCCGCGGCGGCCATGGGGCTTCTATGGGGGACGCCGCCGTGAGAGGGCCAACTCTGTAATCGTTGACGGGCATTTTGCTGACCCAGTGAGCATTGTTCGTGATCAAAAACCGGATCGAGCCCTGGAGAGCAGCGAGATTGGAGTGCGGTTTAAGGCGGTATGGGGACAGGTAGACTTTGGCCTGCACTACTTCTGGACCCTCTCGGACACCCCTGGGGTGAAGGTGCGCAACGATCTTACCTTTGATTCAACCGTTGGCAATAGGAGGACACGCACAGAGTTCCTTGATCTGGTCAACCCCAGAAGCCATGTGGTTGGGGTGGCGGCCAATTATGCCGAGGAGTATTTTACCCAGACCGTGTTCCGGGTAGAGGCAACTTATACCACTGGGATTCCCATAACGTTGGGCACCCTCGATCGGCGGGGAGTTCCCCGAGAAGTGGATAGAGATCGCAATAATTTCATGACCACCGAGCAGACCTTGCTCATGCTGGCCTTTGACCGGCCCACCTGGATTCGCCCACTGAATAAGCTTCGTACCTTCTTTATTACCGGACAGTTTTTCTGGCAGCATTACACTGAATTTAATCGCTTTTTCCGCGGGACTTCTTCAGTGCGGCGAGCCCTGGAGCCTGGAACGGGAGCAATCATCCCGGACAGGTTTATCAGTGTTAACACCGACCGTCTCTCCGAGGATCAGGTTGTGGCCACGCTGGCGGCCTCGACCAGCTACGGGCCAGGGGGACTTATCCAGCCCCTGGTAGCTATGGCGTACAATCCTTTGGGCACAACATTCTTTCACCGCTTGTCCCTCGACTACCTCTATTCCAATCATCTCATCTTTCGTCTTACCCATGATTTCTATTGGGGGAAATCGACCGAGGAACCGTGGTTTATTGGCGGGCGGTTTGGCGCTGCCCGGGACAACCGCATCGAGACCATCTTTCTCGTTATTTTTCAGTATTAAGAGCAAGGAGAAGGGGGTTCCGGGCAGAGGCGCCGGGAGGGGATGGACACTGCAGAAGCCGCCCTGCCTGGGGCGGAGATCCGTCTCCGTCCGGTGCTCATGACTGCTCTTGTCGCCAGTTTGGGGTTTGTTTCCATGGCACTGGCAACGGGCGCTGGGTTTACTACTCTCTCAATCCCGAAACGCTGGAAGAGATAAGGCATTTTCTGAGCGTGCTCCTGGATGCCCGCAACCCCGAAGCACACAGGAGGAGGTAAACACCCATGGCTCAAGAGACTATTGGTGCTGCTACGCCCTCAACCAAGGATATGTCTGGCTTTGAACGTTACCTCACGCTCTGGGTAGCCCTCTGTATTGTGGGGGGGATTCTGCTCGGCAAAATTGCTCCGAATCTCGCCACCACCCTTGATGGCATAGCCCTGTATGTGAATGGTGCCCCTGTGGTGTCGATTCCCATCGCCGTGTGTCTCTTCTTCATGATGTATCCCATCATGATCAAGATTGACTTTGCCGAGGTGGTGAGGGCTAGTCGCAACACCAAACCGGTCTTGCTTACCCTGTTTGTGAACTGGGCGATTAAGCCGTTCACAATGTATGCTATCTCCCTGTTTTGTTTGGGGACACTTTTTTACGGCTTCATCGGTCCTGATGCTATTGACCACGTAAAAATGCCCTTTGGGCTCGAACTGCCCGTTGGTGCAACCTACGGGGCAGGGCAAGTCGTGATGGCCAACGGGATAAAGATGCTCGAAGTGCCGCTGTGGAGGAGTTATCTGGCTGGCTGTATTTTGCTCGGGATTGCCCCCTGCACGGCCATGGTCTTGGTCTGGGGCTATCTTGCCCGTGGCAATGATGGGCTTACCCTGGTGATGGTCGCGCTCAATTCGCTCACAATGCTTGTGCTGTATGGCGTGCTGGGCGGGTTTCTGCTGGGAGTTGGTCGGCTGCCCGTGCCGTGGCAAGCTCTGGTGCTCTCGATTGGCGTGTATGTTGCGCTGCCGCTCATGGCCGGCTATTTCTCGCGCCGATGGATTATCCAGGCTAAAGGCGAAACCTGGTTCAAAGAACAATTCCTGCACGTGCTGACGCCGCTGACAATTAGTGCGTTGCTGGTGACCTTGGTCCTGCTCTTTTCTTTCAAAGGAGAGGTTATCCTGTCGAATCCCCTGACCATCCTGTGGATTGCGATTCCGCTGTGTATTCAAACCGTTGCCATTTTTGCCCTGACGTATGGTCTCGCCCGTGTTTTCCGATTCACCTATCAAGATGCTGCCCCATCGGCTATGATTGGCGCCTCCAACCACTTTGAAGTCGCCATTGCTACGGCGACGATGCTGTTTGGGCTGTCTTCTGGCGCAGCGCTGGCGACCGTTGTCGGCGTGCTGATTGAAGTGCCGGTTATGTTGATATTGGTCCGCTACTGTCTGCGCACGGAGCACTGGTTTTGCCATGCGGCAACGCAGGCCGTGCCAGGTACTGGAACTGCCCGGCCCATTTCAGGGTATACCCCGGCGGCAGCCGGACCTGCTCGGCAACCACTTGCTTCGCTTCCTCTACGTACCCTCCTAGACCACGTCCGGCTACGACGCCTCTAGGAACCCCACCCGGCCCACCGCCGCTGTACCGGAGAAGATGCCAACATATTGTGGAAACATTACTCTTTGTCATTGCTGGGCTTTCATGCTAGTCTAAAAACATGTGTCAGCTCCGTCAGATATCCCCCGCTATCTTCTTCTTGGCTTTCCTGCTGTACTGCTCGCAGGTTTGTCTGGCGGTCTGTTATCCCTCTGCGGCGGTTGCTGCTGCCGCCTCTACGAACTACGGTCCAAAATCCACACCTTGCCATTCCCCGGACACTGCTTCCCAGGACATACCTGAAAAATGTCCGAGCTGTGGAAACCTGGTCTTCCTCAGGGCGGTTTCTCCTGATAGCGAGACGCCGGCCGCTTCGAGTCTCTCCCTTCTCCCTGTTGGTTTTACAGCCCAGCGAGTTCTTTTCTCGCAACCACAACCGCACGTAACGGGACTACGGTCGGAAGTTGCCGCTCTTTCACTCCCGCTGTATCTCACACTCTCTATTCTACTACTCTAAGTTTCCTCCACCGCCTATTGGTGACAGGGGTCCCTGTCCTTCCTGACAAGGGACTGTTGACAACCATCCGTATCGGATGACGACCATCCGTATCGGATTCGTTCTCTGCACCTACATGCAGGAAGTTTCCCTGATTCGTTGCCGCTCTGCTTGCACGTCTACTCAGGCTCCTTCCGCGCATGAACCGTGCATAAGACGAACAAAGGAGAGAAGCCTATGAATAAGAGTCGACGAGATTTTTTCCGTGAGGTCTTGGGGGTAGGAGCACTGTTCGGTGTACCTCGCATTGCAAGAGCCCAAAATACTGAGTCCAGCCGTCATGTGCAGACTATGCCAGCCGTAGGCCGGGCCGGAAAAGCAGGATTTCTACCGGTTGAAACGCCCGACATTCCCAGACTCCCCTGGCGCCTGGAAAATGGCGTTAAGGTCTTCCATTTAATTCCCGAGGTCATGAAGCGAGAGTTCAAGCCCGATTGGACCTTTGACGTCTGGGGCTTCAACGGCAGCATGCCCGGACCCACAATCGAAGTGAATCAAGGGGATCGAGTGCGCATCGTGGTCGAGAACCGGCTGCCCGAGCCAACCTCCATACACTGGCATGGCTTCGAGGTCCCAGTCGAGATGGATGGGGTGCCGGGTGTAAGCCAGGATCCCATCCTGCCGGGGGAGAAATTTGTCTACGAGTTCACACTCCACCAGCACGGCACGTTCTTTTACCACTCGCATATGGCCATGCAGGAGATGATGGGGATGCTTGGTCTCTTTGTCATGCATCCCAAGGAGCCTTACCAGCCTCGGGTAGACAAGGACTTCGGTTTGCTCTTCCAGGAATGGGCGATCCTGCCCAACAATCCTGTGCCGAATAGCCTGTCGATGGAGTTTAACTGGCTCACCATTAACGGCAAGGTCGGTCCGGCAACAACGCCACTCATTGTGCGGCTGGGAGACCGGGTACGCATCCGCATGGTGAACCTGGGCATGGACCATCACCCCATCCACCTGCATGGAAATACGTTCTACGGGACTGCAACCGAGGGCGGGCGTGTTCCTGAGACGGCCTGGACCCCGGCCAACACTGTACTGTTGGGAGTCGCCCAGGCCCGGGATGTTGAGTTTGAGGCGAAATACCCGGGTGACTGGATGCTTCATTGCCACCTGCCCCACCACATGATGAACCATATGGCCTCCATGGCCGGCCCGATGGCGCACACCGGTCGCGGCATGCACACGGGTATGGGGATGGAGGAAGGCATGGGGATGCTACAGCAGGGCCACGCCATGGCAGAAGAGAACGGCCCCAGCCTGGGCCGGGCTATGGGCGTTGGCTCTGACTTCGAGAACCCAACTACCCATCTGCCGCTGTATCCCAAGAGTGCGGGAGCCAAGCCGAAGCTGGTGCCGGGTTACCCCCAGGATCACTTTATGCCGATGGACGACGAGGTTGCAAAACCTGAGACGTACGGCCTCAGACGGACCTGGAGCGCAGGTGTACAGGGAATGATGACGCTTGTCCGTGTCCTCGAACCCAAACTGTATGACCGGGTCAAGTCGCTCCAAGCGCAGGCCGCCCAAGCGCGGGCCGCAAAGGAAAAGCTCCTGGGCAGGACGCCGACCTACTCCCATCGTCACTATGGGTAGGCTTGGAATGTACCATCATAGCGAGAGCAAGAGAAGGAGGTGTCCTGTGGGGTGTACTGTTTACAACTTCCCGTTAGTTGCATGGACAATCGGCATCGGAATGTTCTTTGGGTTGCTTGGCACAGTGCCTATGGCTGCCGCGGGCGGGCAGAGTACCAAGCCACTGCCGGTCAAGCCCGCGCTCTCACTCGAGCAGCTCAAACGGATGGCTCTGGAAAGCAACCCGACCCTTGCTCAAGCGAACGCTCAGGTTCAAGCAGCGGCCGGACGTAAGCTTCAGGCCGGGCTCTACCCGAATCCAGCCGTAGGCTATGACAGCGACGAGATTAGCGGACCTGCTTCCGGCGGCGAGCACGGTGGCTTTGTGGAGCAGACGATTGTGACTGCCGGAAAGCTGGGACTCAGTCGCAGAATTTTTGCGCGGGAACAGGTGCAGGCAGAGGAGCAGGCAAGGGCTCAGCGCCTGCGCGTGCTGAACGCTGTTCACATGCGCTACTATGAAACCCTGGGTGCGCAGCAAATTGTTGCCTTGCGTGCACGCCTGGCGGCTCTTGCCCAGGAAGCAGTGGAGGTTACCCACCAATTATTTAACGTCGGTCAGGCAGATCGGCCTGACTTGCTTCAGGCCGGGGTCGAGGCGCAGCAAGTACAGCTGGACTTGGTTGCCGCAAGCAATGACCTGGATCGAAGCTGGCGCCAGCTGGCGGCTGTTGTGGGGAATCCCAACCTGGAACGCCATCCGCTGGCCGGGAAGCTTGACGACTCTATTCCAGAGCTGGCCTGGGACAAAGCCCTGGCCACCCTCTTGGAAGAAAGCCCTGAGCTCAAAGTAGCCAGGGTTGGGGTGAAACGCGCCGAGGCGGCACTAAAACGTGCGCAGGTGGAGTGGATACCGGACATTGCCCTACGGGGCGGCATCCGCTACAACTTCGAACGGTTCGCCCCGGGAGATAGAGTACTAGGTCCAGAGGGTTTTGCCGAAATCCGGGTGCCACTGCCTGTCTTTGATCGTAACCAGGGTAATGTTGCCTCGGCACAGGCTGACTTGAGTCGGGCGCGGCAAGAAGTTCAGCGGGTGGAGCTTTCTTTGCGCAGGCGTCTCTCGGCCACCTTTGCCGATTACCTGACGTCACGCCGGACAGTTGAGGTCTACCGCACGCGCATTCTTGCCGATGCCCACCAGGCTTATGAATTATATTTGCGGCGCTTTCAGCAAATGGCGGCAGCCTACCCGCAGGTGCTGATCGCCCAGCGGACCTTGTTTCAGGCCCGGGTAGCCTACGTGGCTACCCGGGTGAACCTGTGGCGCACCGTAGTCGAGATCCATGGTCTACTCCTAGTGGATGGGCTTGCTGCACCGGCAGCACCGGGCGAGATGGCGATGGGTAGGCCCGGAGTGGAGGTAAGGTCTGCGGCGATGCCGGGCATGGTACGCGATTGAGAGCCTGCGTTTTTCTAAAGTGCGAGTGGATCACTCCAGCGCATAGGCGCCAAACTCGTAGGTGAGGCGCAACGTCTGACCAAAGCAGCTCATCATATCTCCCGGCTGGGCTGCGGGCGCAGGGTCTGGAGCGCTAGCAACGGCTCTTCTGGCGCGACCACCGCGCCGGGTCCTACGGTCGCTTACATTCGCCACAGCGTGGGGGCTGAGCTTCCTTGTCGCCGGCTACATGGGCTTGGTTGCTGGAACGGCTTGGCGTTCTGGCTCGGCGGCGTCTGATGCTGGGGGAAATGTCCAAGGTCGTGCTCGGTTTCTTGGGCAGTCAACGGATAGCTCTCGCGATTGGCTGGGGCGTAGGTGGTGCGCTTGGCGGTCTTCTGGCGTCGGCATCGGGCCTCGCTGCATGGCGGACGCTCTTTCGTCCCTCATCGCGGCCAGCCGTCTAACGAGACTGTCGAAAAAGGCAATTTCTGAAGAAATGGTGGTAACTGGAGTATCGAGTGATGTCTGCGTCAGCACGACGGCGCGGGAAGCCGCAAAAGAGGCGCAGTCCCTGGAAAAAGTCCACTTGACCATCGCGAAATCCTTTTTAATAGATGTTTGTGAGTAATGTTGCTGGGAGGTTAATAGGTATGAGCAAAAAAAAGCCTAGGACCGAAAAACGTACACTGGTCGACCGAGTTGGTAACTTTTTCTTTGCCATTCCAGCCGTGGCTCAGTTTTGGGCGAGAGTTGCGGCAAAGAAGACTAGCACTCTGGTGGGTCCTTCCGGTGATATTCCTTTTGCCCGGCTGCCCAAGCCACTGAGCCAGTGCCGAGGGACACTCATTACTACCGGCGGCATCCATTTATTGACGCAACCCGCTTTTGACATGGAGAACCCTGAGGGGGACGCAAGCTATCGAGCAATTCCTGCTAACGTAGATCCGGCCCAAATTGTAATTACCCATAAATACTATGATCATCGGGATGCAGATCAGGATCTGAATGTAATCTTTCCTTTGACCCACTTTCAACATCTAGTAGAAATCGGTGTGGTGGGCACTCTTGCCCTCCATCATTGGGGGTTTATGGGTCACATTGAGGGGGCACAACTCTCCCGGCTCAAGGAACAGACGGCGCCGGAGATAGCGGGAAAACTGCGGGCCAAGGAGGTAGATTTTGTCTTTTTGACACCGGCCTGAGGGCTTTGTAATCGGTCCGTGGGACTGATTGCCCGCGCTATCGAGAACGTAGGAATTCCTACTACTAGTATTTCCCTTGCCAAAGATTTGACTCAATCCTTGGGTGTACCTCGGACTGTCTTTGTTAGGTGGCCTTTGGGTCATCCCCTGGGCGAGCCGGGAAATGTCCTGCAGCAGCGTACTCTGATCTTTGAGTCCCTGCGCCTGTTGGTACAGAGTCAGAGGCCGGGTATCATTGCTGAACCAGGCTACCGTTGGCGGCGGGAAACCTATTCTGAGCCAGACTGGCTGGCTCTGGCAGAGGCCGGATAGTCCTCCTCTTTACTTACTTGGCTGAGTAGTCGTGCTAGCAGCAAACCTACCCCCAAGGAGAAAACTCATACGCCATTGGCGCGTTTCTCCAGCAGTCAACCTCCATGATCCTCTCCCCATCTATGAATTTGAGCTAAAAAGAGGTAAAGCTCCGTATCTAAGGAAAAGAAGTAAACCCATGGCGGTAAAATTTCAGGATTACTATCATACCCTTGGTGTTGAGCGGAACACCTCTCAGGAAGAAATCCAGAAGGCCTATCGTAAGCTAGCCCGCAAGTATCACCCTGATATTAGCAAGGATAAAGGCTCTGAGGAAAAGTTTAAACAGATCAACGAGGCTTATGAGGTCCTTAAGGACCCTGAGAAGCGCAAGAAGTATGATACCTTAGGGCCCAATTGGCAGGCAGGACAGGATTTCACCCCTCCCCCTGGATGGGAGGGATTTCGTTTTGATTTTGGAACTCATCCTGGAGGAGCAGCTAACTTTGACCGGGGAGGGTTCCGTAGCAGGGGCTTCAGCGATTTTTTTGAGACGCTTTTTGGTCAAGGGCTGAAGGATTTTGCCACGGGTCGTCAGGGGGGTAGAACCAGGGCCCGTGGCTGGTCTATACGTGGGCAGGACCAGCAAACGGATATCACTATCAGCCTCCAAGAAGCTTACCTTGGCGCCGCTAAAACCATTACCTTGCAAACAACAGAACCCGGCTCCCCTAGGCAACAGCTGAAACAATATGAAGTAAAGATTCCTCCAGGAGTGACCGAAGGGGCCCGGGTCCGGCTTGCGGGCCAGGGCAGGAGTGGAATGGCAGGAGGCAAGCCTGGTGATCTCTTGCTACGAGTGCATATTGCTCCGCACCCTGTCTTTAGGCTGGAAAGGCAAGATCTTTTTGTAGATGTTTCTATCACCCCTTGGGAAGCGGTTCTGGGAGCAAAGGTGGACGTGCCCACACTGGACGGTCCGGTGAAGATGACCCTGCCAGCAGGTACTCAAGGGAACCAGCGTTTCAGGATTCGGGGTAAGGGGTTTCCCAAAAGAGGGGAAAAAGGAGACCTCTATGCCACGGTGCAGATTGCAGTGCCAAAGACTGTGACAGCCAAGGAAAAGGATCTTTTTGCGGAGCTAGGCAGATATTCCTCTTTCAATCCCCGCAAAGGAAGGTAAGAGGGATCATGGCGCCAACTCGCTTCCCTCTAATATTGAGAGGGTCTGCCTCAGAATCTCTCTAGCGATTCCCAGTGGACTATTAGCAAGGGCGCAATTTAGGTCGAAGTCCCTGTGAGCAGCGCCGTCGGAAAATGCTCAAAGACGTTTTGCAGGGGTAAAATCTTTCTGCCGGCTGGGGAAGAAACTCTTAAGGTTTCTCCTGTCAGGACGTTAAGCCAACCCTAACGAGGTTTGTGAGGAATCGGGGAACGGTCACCAAAACCCAGGAGCGGCATTGTCCTAGCAACCCAAGAGAAGGATGCTTAGTATCAAGAAGAGGGCTTTCTCTTTTCTTTTCTACCTGTTATCTGACCTCTGCAGCCCTGAGAAACCCGAGGCAAGGAAATAGAGAGAATGCCTAAAAGGTTCTGGCTGCGTCTTGGTCCCATCCGATGTGACAGGGCTATGGAAGAGAGGGAGCCAAATTTTGGTTCTTAGCCTCCTTGACTTAACACAAAGACAGTCAGGAAACTGGGAGTCCTGCTATGCCCAAAGAAAAAATATATATTCGCTGGCTTGAGGAACTTAGCTCCACCGATGTGTCCATAGTAGGAGGCAAGAACGCTTCCCTGGGGGAAATGGTTCGTGAGCTCAAGAATAGGGGCATTCGTGTGCCTGATGGCTTTGCCATTACAGCGGAGACCTATGGGGAATTTTTACGGGCTAATAATCTTACAAAGCAGATACAGGCCCAGCTCGGGAAGCTGAGGAGTGGAAAGCAGTCTTTAGAAAAAGTTGGCCAATCTATACGCCAGCTCTTCTTGCATGCCGACTTTTCGCCACAGATGGCCGAGGCCATTCGCCAGGCCTACCAAGAGCTATGCCAGCGCTACCATAGAGATAAGGTCGACGTTGCAGTGCGCAGTAGCGCCACGGCGGAAGACTTGCCTGAGGCCAGTTTTGCCGGCCAGCAGGAGAGTTTTCTCAACATCACAGGTGAAGAAGATCTGCTGGAGGCATGCCGAAAGTGCTATGCCTCACTTTTCACTGACCGGGCAATCAGCTACCGCCAAGAGCAGGGATTCGACCATATGCAGGTCGCCCTATCCGTTGGCGTACAGAAAATGGTGCGTTCGGATAGAGCCGGCGCTGGGGTGATGTTTTCCCTTGACACCGAGACTGGCTTTCGCCAGGTTGTGGTGATTACGGCTGCCTGGGGATTGGGTGAGAACGTTGTGCAAGGTATAGTGAATCCCGATGAATATACCGTCTTTAAACCTCTCCTGGGCGAAGAAGGTTTGCTGCCCATTATTGATAAGACTTTGGGAGACAAAGAACAAAAGATGGTCTATGCCAAAGGAGAAGGCAGAACCACTAAAAATGTCAATACTTCTAAGCAGGAGCGCCAGTCCTTTGTGTTGGCAGACCCAGAGGTTTTACAACTGGCCCAGTGGGCTTGTGTTATCGAAAAGCACTACAACACGCCCATGGACATCGAATGGGCCAAGGACGGAAAGACGGACGAGCTATTTATTGTGCAGGCTCGCCCGGAAACGGTTCATTCGCAGAAGCAGGCTAGCTCGCTGAAAACTTATGAATTAAAAGAGAAAGGCAAAGATCTCGTGGTAGGTCTGAGCATTGGTGAAGCCATTGCCGCGGGCAAAGCTTGCGTTATCAAAAGCGCAGACCACATCGACCAGTTCAGAGACGGCGCCATTCTGGTTGCCGAAATGACCGACCCGGATTGGGTGCCCATTATGAAACGGGCGGCGGGCATTGTTACGGACCACGGCGGACGTACGAGTCATGCGGCTATTGTGAGCCGCGAGCTAGGAGTGCCGGCCATTGTGGGAACCAGAGAGGCCACAAAGATTGTAAAAAATGGCCAAGAAATAACCATTTCCTGCGCCGAGGGCAATGAGGGCTATGTTTATGAAGGCATCCTGGAATTTGCGGAATCAGAAGTGAATCTTGCCGATGTTCCCGAGACTCGGACTCATATCATGCTAAACCTGGCTAGCCCGGCGGCAGCCTTCCACTGGTGGCAGCTGCCCTGCGATGGAATTGGCTTGGCGCGGATGGAATTCATTATCAACAGTATTATCAAAATCCATCCTATGGCCCTGGTCCATTTCGATGATTTACAGGATCAGAAGGCTTGCAAGCTTATTCAGGAATTGACCCAAGGCTATGACGATAAGACCGAGTATTTCGTTGATCGCTTAGCCAAGGGCATCGCCAAAATTGCCGCTTCCCAATATCCTGGGCCGGTGATTGTACGGATGAGCGATTTCAAGACCAACGAATATGCCAACCTGATTGGTGGCAAGCAATTTGAACCAACAGAAGAGAACCCTATGCTGGGGTTTCGTGGCGCCGCGCGGTATTACAGCAACCGCTATCGCGAGGGGTTTGCTCTGGAATGCCGGGCAATCAAACGGGTGCGTAATGAAATGGGTCTGACCAATGTCATTGTTATGATTCCGTTTTGCCGCACTCCAGAGGAGGCAGACCGGGTTTTCAGGGCACTGGCCAGGAATGGGCTTAAGCAGGGCGAAAAGGGCCTGCAGGTGTATGTGATGTGCGAGCTCCCGTCTAATGTTATTCTCTCGGAGCAATTTGCCCAGCGCTTTGATGGCTTTTCTATTGGCAGCAACGATCTCACCCAACTTATCTTAGGCGTAGACCGCGACTCGGCAGAGCTCTCGTATCTTTTTGACGAGCGCCATGAGGCGGTCAAGATAGCCATACACAGTCTGGTTCAATCGGCCCATAAAGCCAAGCGCAAAGTTGGTATTTGTGGGCAAGCGCCCAGCGATTATCCTGATTTCGCCGCTTTTCTAGTTGAGGCTGGCATTGACTCTATCTCGCTGAACCCTGATAGCGTTATCCAGGTCAAAAAACGCATTGCCGAAGAAGAGGCAAGAAAATGACTCGGCATTACTCTTGAAGAATACTGCCGTTAGGGGGGGAGGGTAAAAAGCCAAAGGGGATGATACACCTTAAAACGACGCACTTCAGACTAGTGAAGCCTCACGGCAGTGTTTAGGTCAATGATAGACTGTTGTCGATTTCCAACTCTGAGTTGATGGAACCGCGGTCGGCAACGGCAGAGCACATATTCCAGTTCGGTGAATTGTGTCTCAGTAATCCAATCCAACAGACCCACTACAGTCATGATAGGAGATTACGGAGGCGGTTACCTCCCGGATCACTCCATCTAAGAGACAAGGCCAAGCTGCATCATATTAATGTTGTCGGCTGTGCCCCACATTTCCTCGATCTTACCACCCGCAATGCGATTAATGCTGATCGCCGTCCAGGTCACCTCTTTGCCTGTAGGGGCGATGCCGTTGTAGTCACCTTTGTGGGTGCCGCGAAATGTCCAGCGGACTGCGACTTTTTCCCCTTCGGCAAATATATCTTCGATAGTGAATCGACCATCGGGGAAAGCGGTGTGCATCATGGCGAAGAGCTGTTTGAACCCCTCAATACCTGCAGTCTCAGGAAAACCGGGGAAATGGCCAACAAAGTTAGTGGCAATGATCTCGTCAATTACGGCTGAGTTCCCTTTGTTCCAGATCTCCTCAGCATAGCGCCGGAGGACGACTTTGTTTTGTGCTGACATACATACCTTTCTTTTGCCGGTTTTAGACGATTAGCGGTTAAGATCAATGCTTCTGTCCTGGCTCGCTGTTTAATAGGAGAATTTAGTGTTCCTGGCTCAGTGGCATAGTACCTCCTGTCAAAGTCGTCAAGCATGTCATAGTACCCAGCAAACAGAGATTCGCGTCATATGATGACCTAGATTTCCCACATAAAGAATTTAATTTTCGCTCTTGACAAAAACCATCAACAATGAGGTGGAGGCCAACTTTTTCCAGAACATAGTGTAAACCTTGCGGGGATATCATCAGACCGTCGTACCGATTACCGAGATCAGTGTTGTACCGCCGTTTGTGCTAGCAAAGGCCAAAAACGGTACCACGGTGATTCCTTTCCTTTTAGCCCTACGGAGAATCAAGTTGCAGGAGAACGTCGATGCTCGCATTGCCTTCATGGATTAAGCAGGCAGGCTGAATGATTTTCTATCACTCTGATTCTGACCCCCTTCAACAAGCTCGGGACAGGCTTCTCCCTTGGCAGAAGAGAGTTCCTTTTGCAGCCAATCGTGCACGATTCGATGGAGAAGCTGGGCTACGCTGGTCCTTTCAGCTCGGGCTGCTTGCTCAAGGGCGCCCTTCAACTCAGGGTCTACCCGCTAGCTATAGACTGCGGTTTTGTTCATATCTACCTCTGCCGAAGTTGGCAGATTAAACAGTGTGTCAGACTTTCTCTTGTACTTACAACCGCTCTTCTAGCCAGCGGTTGAACCCTTCAGGAGTATCACCGTAGGGAATACCGGCTTGGTAATACTTCTCAAGGAGGCGGAGATCGCTTTCGGACAGTGTCACACGTCGCCGCTGCTTTCTTTCTTCCTCTTCCCATTGCCATTCGATCATTTTGCGGATTTCACGGTCGCGTTTGCTCATACATCCCCCTTTTGATTGAAGCTAGTTTATCCCTAGCTCCTCCTATTGAGCAATACTCTATTGATAGGGCACAACAGTTCGCCAGTGTAACTGTTCTTCCGTTTCGGGAATTTCTGGATGCGCTGTGGAGCGGGGAGTACTCTTAGGCGATTTCTCAAAATGAATTTCCCTCAGATATACTCGCCAGATTATAAAACGCCCTCAGACCCGGGTAACGGGCACTGTGGCCAAGGGCTTCTTCAATGCGCAAGAGCTGATTATATTTGGCCGTACGATCGGTCCGTGACAAAGATCCGGTTTTGATCTGACCTGCGTTAGACGCCACTGCTATGTCGGCAATGGTGGTATCTTCTGTCTCGCCCGAGCGGTGCGATACAATAGCGGTATAGGCTGCCCGTTTGGCCATCTCAATCGCTTCCAGCGTCTCGGTGAGGCTACCAATCTGGTTAAGTTTGACCAGAATGGCATTGCCTGCTTGCTCCCGAATCCCGCGTTCAAGTAGGTTCGTATTGGTGACAAAAACATCATCCCCCACCAGTTGCACACGCTTCCCCAGCGTGGCGGTCAGCTTTTTCCATCCCTCCCAGTCATTTTCTGCCACGCCGTCTTCGATCGAGAGAATCGGATATTTGTTTATCAGAGTCTGGTACCAGGCAATCATATCCTCGGCGCTACGCTCAGGCTGCGCTTCAGCGGCTAGCTTATACTTCCCGTCCTGGTAGAATTCACTAGCAGCCACGTCCAGCCCTAGGTAGACGTCTTCACCCGGCCGGTAGCCCGCACGCTCGATACCTTGCAGCAGCACCTGTAAGGCTTCCTCATTGGACTGCAAGTTGGGCGCGAAGCCTCCTTCGTCGCCCACCGCGGTATTATGGCTACGTTCCCGTAGCACCACCCGCAGTTGGTGGAAGACTTCCGTGCCCATGCGGAGAGCCTCGGCAAAGTTATTTGCCCGTACGGGCAGAATCATGAATTCCTGGATGTCCACATTATTGTCCGCGTGCGCGCCACCGTTGAGTACATTCATCATGGGTACCGGCAGGTCCCGAGCCTGCGGGCCGCCTAGATAGGCATACAGCGGCAAACCGCACTGGGCAGCGGCCGCTTTCGCCACTGCCAGAGAGGCACCCAGGATGGCGTTGGCGCCCAGGCGGCCCTTGTTGGCCGTGCCGTCAAGCTGGATAAGGGTGGTATCAAGACGCACCTGTGCTGTTGCCTGCATGCCGACGAGCGCCCGGGCGATCTCACCATTAACATGCTGGACTGCTTTCCTGACGCCTTTCCCCAGGTAGCGCTGCGACTCCCCATCGCGCAACTCGACGGCTTCCAGAGTTCCCGTGGACGCCCCAGAGGGCACGGCGGCCCGGCCGCGTGCTCCACTTGCCAGGGTAACGTCTACCTCGACAGTGGGATTGCCGCGGCTATCCAGGATCTCACGCCCCACAACCTGGGCGATTGTTTCCCTATTGGCTCCAGACATATTTTTTCTACCTCTGTAATTTGATTTAGCCTACTCCATCTGCGGCAGAAGGTTGTTATAGGGTTTATGGTGTTAGCTTGATAGAAACAGGAACACCAACAGATAGGTTGATATTCTGGTCGGGGTGTTTGATGATCAGCTGAGAACCCTCTCGTAGAAGATAGGTGACGGACTCTTTTTCCTTATCAATATCTACTTCCAGTACCTGGTCCCGTATGGTCAAAGCTTTCCTCTCCGCAATGTGTTGTTGGACAGAAAGACCGCCTGTTTTCCCTGCCATCCGTGCTTGTGGGCAATCTCAATAGCTGCGTTCATCATCTCTTCCCTGACTGGTGTGGCCAGCGGCAGTAACAGGGGGTGCACCCCTCTAATCAAGGCCAGCCTCCGATAGGTTTCCACCCCAGGGGTGGTAGCTAGAATGGGCTGGTCTGGTCGGTACTTGGCAGCGAACCGAGCAGTCTCCCCCGTAAGAGTGACGGTTGCGATCACCTCGACCTTCAGCCGAGTGGCAAGCTGGCACGCAGCCTGGGCTAGAGCCTCCTCTTGGGTCGGAACCAGAGAGTTTTCCTGTTCTTCCTGTTGGTGAGGAGCAACCCGTAACCCCGCAGCCTCGGTATCTGTGGCAATGGCAGCCATGGTCTCTACTGCGCGCACCGGGTACTGCCCCACAGTGGTTTCCTCCGACAGCATGATGGCATCGCTGCCGTCCATGATGGCATTAGCAACATCCGCTACCTCGGCCCGGGTAGGGTGTGGGGATGCCACCATGGAATAGAGCATCTGGGTTGCTGTAATCACGGGCTTTGCCTGGTGGTTGGCCTTGGCAATCAGCTGCTTCTGCAGGACAGGCACCCGGGTAAAAGGGGTCTCAAGGCTCAGATCACCCCGGGCAATCATAATACCGTCGGCCTCTGCCAGAACCTCGTCAATATGGTCTAGGGCGGCTTGGGTTTCAATCTTAGCAATAAGGGGTATGCTTCGGTTGTGTTTGGCCATCTCACGTCTGGCTGTCCGCACATCCTCCGCGGTACGCACAAACGAGAGCCCAATGTAATCGACTTCCCGTTCTACACCAAACTGCAGATCCTGCAGGTCTTTATCTTGAAGGATCGGTAAGCCAAAGAGACCGGAGGGGCAGTTTACCCCTTTGCGGGCACTCAGGCTGCCCCCAACCACTACCTGGCAGCGAATGTCCTCCTCTGTTACCTGCTGCACTTGTAGTTCAATAGCGCCATCCGCAAGCAATAGGGTGTCGCCCGTGTTGACCTCGCGGGGTAAAAGAGGATAAGAGACCGAGACTTCGTGTTGGTTCCCCACAATCGCACGGGTGGTCAAAGTGAACAGATTGCCAGCCTGCAGTTCGACTGTCCCCTGGGCAAACGAGCCAATACGAATCTTGGGGCCAGCCAAATCCTGAAGGATAGCAATCGAGACTTCGATCTCGGTTGCTAGGCGGCGGATACGTTTGATAACCCATCCGTGATCCTCATGGCTGCCATGCGAGAAGTTGAGGCGGGCAACGTTCATTCCAGCCTGAATAAGGGCCCGAAGCTGTTCTTCGGAAGACGTTGCCGGTCCAATAGTACAGACAATCTTTGTTTTCCGCTCTGTCCTGAGAGGAAGGCTAGAATCTGCCACGTATATCTCTCCGGTCCTCACAAGGGTATTAATGCAGTTTATTGTTCTTGCAAGACTGCCACCCCAGGCAATTCTCTTCCTTCTAGAAACTCCAATGACGCCCCGCCACCGGTCGAAATATGGGTCATGCGCTCAGCCACGCCAGCCTGCTCGACTGCTGCGGCAGAGTCACCGCCGCCAATAATTGTTGTTGCCCCAGATAAATCAGATAAATCAGCCAGGGCTTGCGCCATAGCATATGTTCCAGCGGCAAAGGGCTCTATCTCAAACACCCCCATAGGGCCGTTCCACACAACTGTCCGGGCGCCACGCAGCCGCTGCTTGAACTCCTCCACGGTCTTTGGCCCGATATCGAGAATCCGCCAGTCAGCGGGCACGGCGTCTACACCAACCGTACGCCGCTGCGCATGGGCAGCAAATTGGTCAGCAATAACGGCATCCACCGGCAGCACTAGTTTATTGCTCCCATGCTGGAGCAGGTCTTGGGCCACATCCAGCTTGTCAGCCTCAACCAGTGAGGCGCCGACCTTTCTACCCTGGGCTTTGAGAAAAGTATTGGCCATACCCCCGCCCATAAGCAGAGTGTCCACCTTGCTGAGCAGGTTCTCGATCACCGCGATCTTGTCAGATACCTTGGCCCCACCCAGGATGGCTACAAACGGCCGCGCCGGAGCAGCCAGGGCATGACCCAGAAAGGTTAGCTCTTTCTCCAGCAGAAACCCGGCTACCGCCGGCAGATAATCAGCCACACCAGCGGTTGAGGCATGGGCGCGGTGGGCTGAGCCAAAAGCGTCATCCACATATAGGTCAGCCAGGGAAGCCAGCGCCTGGGCAAACTGAGCCTCATTGGCTTCCTCTTCTGGGTGAAAGCGCAGGTTCTCCAGCAGGACCACGTCGCCGGGTTGCATTGCCTTGACCAGCTCCTCAACCTCAGGTCCCACACATTCAGTTGCCATTTGCACCGGCCGGTTGAGGAGCTGACTAAGCCGAGCAGCCGGTGGTCCCAGGCTATAAGCGGGGTTAGGCTTACCCTTAGGCCGGCCGAGGTGCGAACATAGGATAATCCTTGTGCTGTGGTCCATCAGATACTGCAGTGTGGGTAGGGCTGCCCGGATACGCGTGTCATCGCTGACAACATTATTTTCCAGCGGCACATTGAAATCGACCCGGACCAGTATGCGCTTACCCGAAACGTCTATATCGCGCAGTGTCTTTTTGGCCATAACTATAATCCCTTGTCGATCTTCTCGGTATAAAAAACCTTCACAAAAGATTGGGTAATGACCAGCCTTCAGGCTACCCTACCTTGGTAGACGTCGATTGCGTGAAGATAGTTGGTGGTAATGAGCTTAACGGCCTCGGCACGCGTAAGCGTATTGTCACGGAAGCCCACAAGCGCCTCCCACCAAAGTGTTCGACCAATGGCAAAGCCCTGGTAGCCGGGAACTCCTGTGCCCGCTAGCAACCACTGCTCAACGCGGGCCGAGCTTGCACCTCGGCCAAGCACAATGCAGGCAACTTGCTCACGGCCACCAGGGCGAGCCTGTTGGCGAGCCTGTTCAGCAACTCGCTGGCAGTCAGCCCGTTCGTCCAGCCCCTCGATCTTCCAGATATCGGCTTCGACCCCTGCCTGCTGCATGGCGGCAATTGACTGCCTAACAAGCCCGGGCCGGATTTCTCGGTCGTAGCGGTCTATGTCTTCGTCCACCGCGGCGAGTTGCTCCGTGGTAGCCGGGACCAGCAGCTCGAAGAGGAACTTGCGGTTGTGCGTGTGGAGCCAATCGGACAGCTGGCGCAGTCGTGCCGTCTGCCGTGCGTTAACGTCAGCCTCACCGTCAGGGTTGTAGCGCACCAATACCTTGGTGAACATTGGGTCGAACTCCTCAATGTGGCGGCCAAATTCCGTCCCGTACTCGAAATCAAATTCAGCACGACCGCTGGCCTCAGCAGGCATAGCCAGCACAATCCCAAGCTCTTTTGCTCGCCGGGCTACCGCTGTGCCAAACTCCTCATCGACCAGAACCCCGGCCTCTTCTGTCAGCTTTCCCTGGGCCTGAGCCTCAAGGAACCCCTCGAAGATCAAAAACTTGTTATCCGCAATCCTGGCTGCCTCCTCAGGGGTTGGGGTGCCCGTGATCCCGAACAGCTGTTTCTGGAACGAACCGCGGTGGTCAAAAGCGAGTATATAAAGGTTGCGGTCATAACCCAGTGCCATGTTCAGTCTCCTTTCTTTGCTGACTTTCTCCATTATTCGAAAAAGTCGATCATCTAGCTTGTCTGCAGGCAGAGAGACCTCTCCAAACAAGGCGGGATCGATTGGCAGGGTAGGGTGGTCTTTGGGCGTTTCTTCTCTTTTTTCTCCTGGTGTTATCTAGTTGTCTTGAACTATTAAAATACTCCTCAAGATGGTTCAGGACTAGCCCCCCGAGTGTTCAAATTGCAGTTGGGTTACGTTCAGCATCGTTCGACCTGGCAGCATGCCTCGAAGGTCATGGAGGACATCAAGCTTAGGGGCAGCAATTCCCGCTGGCGCCCCTGTAACTGAACAAGAGGGTCAGGCAGTGGTTCGAGCCGTGAGAGTTGAAAAGGTTTGAGCGATCGGGGAGTAAGCGTGCTGGGGGGGGGCTTGATGAAGCAAGCGAAGGGGAGGAAAGGGAAAAGGGTTATTAGAGCTTGGGGCACTGACGATGGGATTGGCAGTATGGCGTGGTAGTGGTTGGGAAACGAGGGCGGCGCCAGTTGTATGGCCAGATTGGACGGTCGAGGGGTGCCATCTTGCATATACGGCAAAGCAGTCCAAGGTCTACTCCTTCCCCTAATTGCCCGCAACTATTCTGACCTCCCGTGTCTGGTGCGGTCGGTTGCTTTCTGGTATCTTGCCACCACTGCCATATAAAGGAGAGCAGCTAAGATGAGCGACGAACAAAAAAGAACTTCACTCATCAGGTATACTAACGGAAGCAAGCAGATCTTCGAATTTCCGTAACAAGCCCAACAAATAAAATTGTCACTAGGATTGAAAAACTGCTCGACTCAAACTATCTCCTTCTAGAAACGGAAGAAAAGCTACAGTTAAAAATATTCATCCACAAGAAACTTTCCAGCAAGAGGGTGAACAGTGGAAGATACAGAACGCATGGAGAAAAACCATAAAGCCACGGTTCTGGGTCGTCGCCAGTTTCTTTCCGCGGCTTCAATGCTGGCAATGTTTACAGGGTTAGCCGGAGGATATGGAGCATTCGCGTATATTGCTGGCCGGTTCCTCTACCCGGTTCGCTCGGGCAACAAAAACTGGCTCTTTGTCACCCAGGTCAAGCGGATGAAAGTGGGGGACAATCTCCTCTATCGCCTACCGTCTGGTGAAACCATTAACATCACCCGTCAGGGCAAGGTTGGCAGCGCTGAGGATTTCATCGCCCTTTCCAGTACCTGCCCCCATCTGGGGTGCCATGTCCACTGGGAGCCCCAACACGAGCGCTACTTCTGCCCGTGTCATAATGGAACCTTTGATGCCCTGGGCAAGGGGATCGGCGGACCACCGGGCGAGGCAGGACAATCCCTCCCTCGATATCGGCTGAAAATCGAAAAGCGGCTACTCTTTATTGAGGATCTGTCCACCTCTTTGGCCTATGCTCGCCAGCAAGGTTCGATTATCGAGCCCACAGCCGTCAGGCCCCAGGGCCCAGGTCATGATCCTTGCCTGCTCGCCATTCGTGGCTTCGCCATTCGTAGGCAAAAACAGCACCAACGAACATGATAAGGTTTAGCCAAGGGCTCAGCAACTGGTTCTCTGAGCGCTTGCCGGTTTCCGATGCCCAGCTTCGGGAACTTACCAATGAGCCGGTTCCCTACCACCTCAAGCGCTGGTGGTTTGCCCTGGGTGGAACCCCAGCTTACTTATTTGTGGTCCAAATTGTCACCGGGATTCTGCTGGCGGTCTACTATCAAGCCTCGCCACAAACCGCCTACCAATCAGTTCAGTACATTACCCACGAAGCCGCCTACGGCTGGTACCTCCGCAGTGTCCATAAATGGGCGGCAACCCTGATGATTGCGGCCGTGGTCTTGCACCAAATGCGCGTCTACTTTACCGGCGCCTATCGCCAGCCTCGCGAGATCAATTGGATGGTGGGGATATGCCTGCTCATTTGTACACTGTTGACGGGATTTACCGGCTATAGTCTGGTGTACGAACAGCTCAGCTACTGGGGAGCTACGGTTGCTGCCAACATTACCGATACCATCCCCTTGATCGGCGGCTTTGTCAAAGAGATGCTCCTGGCTGGCCCGGCGCCCAACGAACGCACGGTATCACGGTTCTTTGTTATGCATGCCGCGGTGTTGCCCGTTTTGCTGGTGTTGTTGATTGCCATCCATATTGCCATTATTCGCTTGCAAGGGGTGACCGAATTTAGATTCGAAGACGAACCCGAGGAAGGTCCCCAGCACTTCAGTTTCTTCCCTGATCATTTCTACACCGAGTTGATCATTGGGCTGATTCTGATGGTCCTGCTAAGTGCCTTAGCCATCATCTTTCCTGCCTTCTTGGGACCCCCGGCCGATCCCCTGACAACACCTGAGATCATCAAGCCCGAATGGTTTTTTTACGTTGCCTTCCGCTGGCTCAAACTCTTCACCGGAACCACGGCCGTGCTAAGTATGGGGTTCATTGTCTTTATAATGTTTATCTGGCCTTTCATCGATAACTGGATCCGGCGCTATACCCGTTTTTCCGAAGCCAGCGTGTGGATTGGCATGGTGGCCGTGTTGACCCTCATTGGGCTAACGATCTGGGAGGCGGCTGTCGCCCACTAGGAAGTTGGGGTCGCCCACTAGGAAGTTGGGGTCGCCCACTGAATGGAGCTAAGGATGCTGGAGAGGGAGAGAGAGAATGACACTGACACAGAAGCGGTTCCTGATTGGTGCCTTGGGCGCGCTGTTTTTGCTTTCGCTCATCTTTGTCCAATGGATGGAAGTGGCCAGAAAACAAGAGGAAGCCGGCCTCAGGAAGCCCCATATTGTGGTCCCGGCCAGTTCCCAGGCATGTGTGAATTGTCATGGCCAGGCCAACCCTGGTATTGTGGCTCACTGGAGGGGGAGTACCCATGCAGAGAAAGGCATTGGTTGTACCGATTGCCATACGGCCGTACGGGAGGAGGCGGATGGGTTTCAACACTATGGAGTGTGGATGGCTACTGTAGTTACGCCCCGTGACTGTGCCAACTGCCATCAGACCGAGGCCCAGGAATTTGCCCAGAGTCACCATGCTGCGGCCGGCCGGATTCTGGCTTCCTTGGATAATTTCTTGGCTGAGACCGTTGAGGGTGCCCCGGTTCCCTTCCAGCCTCATTCCCCCACCCCACAGCAGACCATCATAACCCCGGGGCCATCCCTTATGAACGTGAGCGGTTTGGCTGCCGCCTTTAGTGGTTGTCAGCAGTGTCATGGCTCCAAAGTTGCTCTCCAATCGACTGCTGGGGGTATGATCACCGTGGATGATTTACAGCCCGACGCCAACGGTCAGCCAACCAATCTTGACGCAGTGGCCAAGATTGTGCGAGACAACAATGGCCGCCCGCTGTTTGCCCCGGAGACCTGGCCCAATACCGGTATTGGACGGATCAATCTCGACGGCTCAGTGGGGTCCTGCACAGCCTGCCATAGCCGACACGATTTCTCTCCTCGACGTGCCCGGCAACCAGAGAACTGTGGCAAATGCCATCTGGGTCCTGACCACCCGCAAAAGGAAATTTATGAAGAATCCAAACACGGGGTGGCCTACCGGGATTTGCGGGATGACATGAACCTGGACGCTGACTCCTGGATCTTAGGCGTCGATTATGCTGCCGCGCCCACCTGCGCAACCTGCCATATGTCCGGCCATATGCGCAATGGCGGAAAAATCACCCATAATGTAGGGGAACGGATCTCTTGGAACAACCGTCCACCGATTAGTGTCCTGATGGACACCGATATTAACAATAAGTTGGTGACCGTCACCGACCCGGAAGAACGGCAAACCCTGATCCACGACTCCGCCGGACAGAAACGTACCCGCATGAAACAGGTTTGCTCGCACTGTCATACTCCCGATTACATTAATGCCTTCTACCGGCAGTACGACAATCTTATTGTGCTCTACAATGAAAAATTCGGTAGGGCCGGGCAGCAAATTATGGCGGCCCTGGGGGAACAGGGCTTGATCAGTAAGACGCAGTTCGATGATGAAATCGAATGGACCTGGTTCTTTCTATGGCATCATGAGGGCCGTCGAGCTCGACACGGGGCAGCCATGATGGCTCCGGACTATGTCCAATGGCATGGGATGTTCGAGGTGGCTAAACGATTTTACCTGGAGCTGATTCCCCAGGCACAGGCCCTGACCAAAGAGGCGGCAGCCAACGGCCTGAGGGCTGAGGCTGAGGCGGTAAACCAGGTCATTGATGAAGTTCTGGCCCGTCCCGAGCATCAATGGTTTAAACAAGGCGCTGAAGAGCAGGCCGAAAAAATCCGCCAGGAGATGAGCCAGCGGTATGGCCAAGATAGTCAAGGGAAGAATTAAGTACCGGGACCTATCTTTGAGTAGGTAGAGGAACAAAATGAAACGGCGGGATTTTTTAAAAGCTTTGGGTATGGTGGGGGCCGGTATGGCCGCCTTCTCTGCCCGCGACCAGCAAGCCGCTGCTCAGATCATGGCTGAGCGTAGTTCCTTGAGCGACAGCGACTTGACCTGGGGAAAAGCCCCGTGCCGCTATTGTGGCACGGGCTGCGGGGTAGAGGTTGGCGTCAGCAATGGCCAGGTTATGGCAGTCCGCGGAGACCAGGCAAACCCCGTCAACCGGGGCCTGCTATGCGTGAAAGGCTACCACCTTCCAGCCCTGCTTTATGGGCAAGATCGTCTTCAGTATCCAATGAAACGGACGGCTGAGGGGACCGGCTGGAACCGTATTTCCTGGGATGAGGCCCTGGATCTCATTGCCCGCAATTTTACCGCGACTCTCAAACAACATGGTCCTGAAGCTGTAGCCGTCTATGGCTCTGGGCAGTGGACGGTGTTCGACGGATATGCCGCGCTCAAATGGGTCAAGGGTGGCATGCGCAGCAATAATATCGAGGCCAATGCCCGGCTGTGTATGGCCAGTGCGGTCATGGGCTTCATGACCCAATTCCAGAGTGACGAGCCCATGGGGTGCTACGAGGACTTCGAGGCCGGGGATGATTTTGTGCTCTGGGGTAACAATATGGCCGAGATGCATCCGGTCCCTTTCAGCCGCATTCTGGAGCATAAACGCCACAATCGTGGGGTACGGATTGTTGATATTGCCACCCGGCGTACTCCCACTACTGATTACGCCGATATGTATGTAGAGATCGCGCCGGGATCCGACTTAGCGCTGGCCAACGGCATTCTCCATCTGTTGGTAAAAGAGGGCAAGATCAACCGTGCCTTTATCCAGGAGAATGTGGTTTTCAAGCGAGGGATCGAAGATGTGGATGTCATTGGCTATGGCTGCTATGGCGAGCAGGCACAGCAATACACCTTCAAGGACAAAGCAAGAGACTCCTCTTTTGCCGAGCTGCAAGAATTCTTGGCAGACTACCCGCCTGACCGAGTGAGTCAGACCTGTGGTATTCCGGCAGGACAGATCCGGGCCTTAGCCGAACTCTACGGAGACCTTAACCGGGCAACGGTTAGCCTGTGGTGTATGGGGGTTAACCAACATATTCGTGGCACCTGGATGAACAACCTGATCACGGACCTGCATCTACTGACCGGAAAGATTAGTCGCCCGGGGA
>CBDCRK010000031.1:0-37067 GCA_965220955.1 uncultured Binatia bacterium (SeqCode)
GGCCAGGGCTGGATTGGAGTTAATGACCAGCTCATACGCAAGTCCAGAGACGCCATAATCGTACAGAGTTTTGAGTTTCTCGTAAGCTTTTCCGTAGGACCAGTGAGGATAGTGGGAAGGCATACCCGAGTAGGACATATAGCCAAGCATCTGGAAGTGATCGCAGATTTCAAACTCCTGCGGGTAGCAGGAGAGGCCAAACTCTTCTACCTTCTCGCGAATCTTTTCATCCCAGTATTCAAAGTCCTGAATGTTGTAATCTGCCATAATTTTTGTTTAGCGTGCAGCCACCTCTGCCCGCTTTCCCCCTATTCTGCTCACTCTACAGGTCGCTCCTTGGCAAGAAATGCTTTAAAACCAGGCCAGATGTCTTCCTTGCGCTCAATGAGTACTGTCTGGAAATTACTGGCCTCAAGCCGACGAAAGATATTAAGCATGGAGCTTTCATAGTAGCGTGAACCCAGCGGCTTAATCTCACCATAGCCGAACAGGTTACACATCTCACATAGATCCTGGGTAGCCTTGAGCGCAGCCGGGTTATCAGACTCAAAGTTGTCCCCATCCGAACAATGGAACGCGTAAATGTTCCAAAGCGATGGGTGATAGCGCTCCTGAATGATCTCTAAGGCCTTGTAGTAACCCGAGGAAATGAATGTTCCACCAGACTCTCCTTTGTGGAAGAATTCTTCTTCGGTGACCTCACGCCCTTCGGTGTGATGAGCAATGAAGACAATCTCCACATTACGATACTTGGTGCAAACAAACTGATAGAGAAGGAAGAAGAAGCTACGGGCAAGATATTTCTTCATGGTGTCCATAGAGCCGGAGGTGTCCATGATGCAAAGAACTACCGCGTTGGATTCCGGACGTATATCCTGCACCAGATGACGGTATGTGAGGTCGTCCTTATGAAAGGGAAAGCGACCTTCCTGGTCGCCGTTGCCGGTAGGGTGGTGGCGGCTGGTAGCAATGCGACGGCGAATGCGGGAAACCACGGTGCGTTTTTTGTCCAGACGCACCCGGATGCCGACCTGGCGATACCCTTTGCGTTTGCTCGTCCGCTCAGAAGGAATTTCCCGCAGGGTTTTACGCTCCATGTCGGGAAGTTCGAGGTCCTCGAACATGATCTCGATGAGCTCATCCAGGGTTACATCGGTCTCGTAGTAGTCCACTCCAGGCTGATCGCCAGCCTTGTCTACCCCTTCTCCCTCCCCTTGGGTTTTGCCTAGTACCTGTCCTGGCTGCGCATTTCCGTCTCCTTGACCTACCCCCGGGGTATTCTCGCCGTAGATGAAGCGGTATTCCTTGATCCCACGGATCGGGACTTTAATAATTTTGCCGCGGTTCTTGCCAATGATCGATTCTTCGGCAATAAGGTCGGCGATGTTATCGCGGATCGACTCTCGTACCTTCTGCCGATGACGCAGGCGGTCACCCGCGCTACGGTCAGAGCGTAGTGAGTCAGATGACGAGTAAGGACGAAAGATAGTTTCCATTTATTATGTCCATTATGCCCAGGTGCCCGTCGAGCTGATTTCCCGGCTTCCCATACCGGCCCCGGACAGCTTGCTATAAGTTCTAGTCCTTCGGCTAGTCCTTCCACAGATTGTTTGCTGCGTATTTGAGCATTACGTCGACACAGTATTCGCAGTAGTCGTTCTCCAAAAGAGTTTTGGCCATAGCGTCATACTTTTGCCCCTGTTCTTCGTCCCGGGTGCGGGCTTTGGTAATGACACGGCTGATATCACGGACCGAACTCATGAGCTTTTTCTCAATGGCCTCCTTGAGCGGTTCGTAGCTCTGGAAGGTAACCTTCACTCCCCGGCGAGCCGCGGCCCAGAGATAGGCAATGACTTCCTGACGGAACCCGTCCGCGGCAGAGCCAATAATGGCAATCTGCTCCTCGATAGATTTGAGAAATCCCTCGTCTGGCTGTAGCTCCTCTTTGGTGTTACGGTCTTTGACCTTAGTCTTATTGACATAGGCCTCGGCATGGTCCAGATAATTTTGAAAGAGAGACTCGGCCTGCTCCTGGTAGGAATATACAAACGCTTTGGTAATCTCCTTTTCCAATATCTCCAAATACTCTTTATGGATGATATCCTGGAGAAACTCAAGATACTGCTTGCGGGTGTCGTCCGAGAGATCAGACTCCTTAGTCATATTGATTAGAGCCTCGCGGACGTTGATCGGATTAATGCAGCGACCACTCTCAGAGAGCGCGTTATCCAGAGCTTTCATGATAAAGCGGGTTGAGATACCGGCCATGCCCTCCCGCTTAGTATCTTCACGCAGCTCCTGTACATTAACCTTTTTTGTTCGCCCCTTCTCTACTACCTCCTCACCGTTATACAGTCTGAGCTTAGTCATGAGGTCACACTTCGCTGTCGGCTCAAGTCGCGAGAGTATGGCAAACATGGAAGCAATCTCCAGCGTGTGCGGAGCCACATGGGCACGGAAATCAGAGTTGCGCAGAATCTTCTGATAAATCTTCACCTCCTCGGAGAGGCGCAGGTTGTAGGGGACTTTGATTACCACAATGCGGTCGAGGATTGCCTCGTTGGTGTGGTTTGCCTTAAACTTCTGCCACTCGGCTTCGTTGGAGTGGGCAATAATCACTGTGTCCACATAGATGGTGCCGTGGCGACCTGGAGCAGGAACAAACTTCTCCTGGGTAGCGGTGATCATGGCATGGAGGTATTCTGTCTCGTTTTTGAATACCTCGATGAACTCTACCATGCCGCGGTTGCCCACGTTGAAGGCGCCGTTCAGTTCCAACACGCGCGGGTCGCCCTCAGAGTAAAGATCAAGCTTGGAGATGTCTTCAGAGCCAATCAACACTGAGGTGTCCTGGTTGTTAGGGTCAACCGGTGGCACTACGCCGATACCCTTGCGGTTACGTTTAGAGAAAGAGACAGTTACCACGGGCACCTCTTCGTAGCGATTACCAAACTCCTCTTTGAGCCGAAAACGGCACACCGGACAAAGATCCCCCTCAATGTGTGTGCCCAGCATCTTTTCAAATTCTTTGCGCAGGTGACGAGGAATAAGATGCAGGGGTTCCTCAAACATTGGGCAGCCCTCGATGGCGTAGACGCTATCGGTGTTCTCCAACCCCCGATGCAGTTTTTCTACCAACGAGCTTTTTCCCGAGCCCACTGGCCCCATGAGGTAGAGCACTTGACGGCTCTCTTCTCCCTTTAGTGAGGCCGAGTGAAGGTAGCGCACGATCTGGGCGATGGTTTTTTCGATGCCAAAAAATTCGTCTCTAAAAAAGTTGTACACCTTAAGGGACTCATCTTGGTACAACCGTTTGGTTCTTGGGTCGTCGGACTCAGTGATATCAAAGGTTCTCTCTTTGCTGATCATGTCATAAAGTCGGCCATGAGCCAGCTTACAAAAAGTAGGGTCTTCTTTAACCCTCTCTAGATAGTCAATGAGGGTTCCCTGCCATTCTTTACTCCCTCGTGCGGCCCGATCTTCCTCGATGAGCCTGGCAAACGTACTCTTTTCTGTCTCCATGAACTGCTCCTTAATCTCTAAGGGTCATTTTTCTTGTTGGACCTCATCCTCCCCACTTATGCAAGCAACTGCCTGCAGACAACTATAATTATAAAGAATATACAGAAGGCGAATCAAGACCTCAAACTTTGGAGAGGCTGAATAAGTTTCGGAAGAAGGTGTGCAAAGTGGTCCCAACGGGACTCGAACCCGTGTTACCGACGTGAGAGGCCGGTGTCCTAACCGCTAGACGATGGGACCGAAAAGCTGAGGAGGTAGGACTCGAACCTACAATCGCCTGATCCAGAGTCAGGTGGCTTGCCAATTAGCCGACTCCTCAGCAGTTATTCCACCTTAAATAAGCGGGTTAAGTAAGTCAAGATCCGCTCATTTAAGCCTCATCTATCACAGTGAGAGCACGGTTAAGGCGGGCTAGCACCCTCTCTTGACCCAGGACTTCCATGACCTCGAAGATTCCAGGACTTGCGGTGCCGCCAGTGAGTGCCACCCGTAGCGGTTGAGCAATCTTACCCAGGGCAAGGCGATGTTGGTGCATCACCTCCTTGAACATGCTCTGCATTGCCATCACCTCCCAACCCTCGAGTTGTGCCAGACTCTGGCGCAGCTGGGCAAGCACGGGCCGAATGGTGGGAGTGAGGAACTTAGCTCGGGCTTTGGCGTCAATAGCTACCTCATCACTGAGGTAGAAATGGGCCGACTCCACTAGCTCGACTAGGGTTTTAGCTCGAGGTTGTAGGGTAGTAACCATCTTCTCCAGCCATCCGGCATTATGGTCCAAGAGGTAACCTTTCTGCAAGATAAAGGGTTTAACTTCCTGGGCGAGCTGGGAAGGGGAGCGCTCTTTGAGGTAATGGGAGTTAAGCCATAAGAGCTTTTCGGCGTTGAATACTCCAGCAGATTTACCTACCTCTTCCAGGCGAAACTTGGCAATGAGCTCCTCTCGAGCGAAAATTTCCTGATCACCCGCCGACCAACCCAGACGGGCAAGAAAGTTTATTAGCGCTTCTGGTAGATACCCTGCCTCCCGGTAAGCGCGAACCGAAGTGGCACCGTGGCGCTTACTTAGGGGGGAGCGGTCAGGACCAAAAATCAGGGGAAGATGGGCGAAGATAGGTGGGGAGGCATCAATCGCCTGGAAGAGGAGCACCTGACGAGGAGTGTTGGTAAAATGGTCATCCCCGCGGATGATGTGAGTGATGCCCATAGTGGCATCGTCCACCACCGAACAAAAGTTGTAAGTGGGCATACCATCGGAGCGCAGGAGAATTAAGTCATCAAGTTCTTGGTTCTGAAACACCACCCTGCCCTTAATCATATCCTCGACAACGGTTTCTCCTTCCTTGGGTGCCTTAAAGCGTACGGTAAAAGGTTTTTCCACATTGGCTTGCAGCTCCAGGAACCGGCAGGTCCCATCGTAAATGGGCTTGCGTCCAGCAGCAAGCGCTGCCTGCCGTTTGGCCTCAAGCTCTTCTGGGGTACAACAACATCGATAGGCTCTGCCTGCCCGTAGCAATTCCTGAATCTTCTCTTGATAGAGAGCAAGCCGCTCGCTTTGGGAATAAGGTCCCTCATCCCAGGTCAGACCCAGCCACTTGAGGGATTCGAGGATGTCCGTGAGAAACTCCGGGGTGAAACGCTGACGGTCAGTATCATCGATACGTAGGAGGAAAGTGCCTTGGTGTTGGCGAGTAAAAAGAAAGGCAAAAAGCGCTGCTCTTACATTGCCGATGTGGAGGTAGCCAGTGGGGCTAGGAGCAAAACGTGTATGGATGGCTGTCATATACCTACGCTAACAGGGAGTCAGGGAAGCCGTCAACAGCACCTTATGGCATCTTAATTAATGGAATTAATAGAATTGCGGCTCGGCCCAGGTTCGCAAGGTTCATATAGCTGATTAGGGGGTACTAGGTTTATTCTCTTGAAACTTCCTTGAAATCGCTTAGGTTTGATGCTGATAAGGAAATCAAAGGAAATCATAGATATACTATGATATCATAATTGTTGTTGTAAATGTATGCTAGTTAATAATAATGTAGATGAAACTTGACTTGCACGTAGAATTACGGAGAGAAAGCCATGAAGAATACAGCACTAATAAAGGAAAAGGAGAAAGGAGAGGTATCCCACCGGGCCGTAAATACAGAGACAACCGATTCTACCTCCTCCAACTTTATCCGCAATATTATTGAGGAGGACTTGAAGATGAATAAAAATGGAGGCCGGGTTCGTACCCGGTTTCCGCCGGAACCGAATGGCTATCTACATGTTGGACATGCCAAATCCATCTGCCTCAATTTCGGTCTTGCTGCTGAATACCGAGGCCTTTGCAATTTGCGATTCGATGATACCAATCCAAGCAAAGAAGAGGTTGAGTATGTGGAATCCATCCAGGAGGACGTCCGCTGGCTTGGGTTTGACTGGGGAGACAGGCTGTTCTACGCCTCTGACTACTTTGAGAAGCTATATGAATATGCTGTACAGTTAATCAAAGATGGTAAGGCATATGTTGACAGCTTGAGTGCGGATGAAATTAGAGAGTATCGTGGCACTTTGACTGAACCTGGTAAGGACAGCCCATACCGAACACGTTCGCTCGAAACAAATCTGGATTTGTTTGAACGCATGCGGGCGGGTGAATTCGAGGACGGTTCCCACGTGCTACGAGCAAAGATTGATATGACATCTGGAAATATGAATATGCGAGATCCGGTTATGTATCGCATACTACATGCAACCCACCACCGAACTGGTGATAAGTGGTGCCTCTATCCGATGTATGATTTTACCCATGGCCAATCGGATTCCGTTGAAGGAATCACCCATTCAATTTGCACGCTGGAGTTTGAAGATCATCGCCCTTTGTACGACTGGTTTCTTGACCAGTTGAACATTGATCATCCACAGCAGATTGAGTTTGCCCGCCTCAATCTCACCTACACTGTACTGAGCAAGCGAAAACTACTGGCTTTAGTGACAGAAGGACATGTCACCGGATGGGACGACCCGCGGATGCCGACCATAGCGGGTTTGCGGCGACGTGGCTACACATCGGAGTCCATACGAAACTTTTGTGAGCGTATCGGCGTAGCTAAGAGGGATAGTATCGTTGATATTGCCCTGCTTGAGCACTGTCTGCGTGAGGATTTAAATAAGCACGCTCCCCGTATGATGGTGGTGTTGCGTCCACTACGGGTGGTCGTTGTCAACTATCCAGAGGACCAGGTAGAAGAGTTGGAAGCGATAAACAATCCAGAGGATCCCAGTGTGGGGACCCGCGAGGTGCCTTTTTCGCGTGTGCTGTATATTGAGCGCGAGGATTTTCGTGAGGACCCGCCGAAACTATTCTTCCGTTTAGCTCCTGGCCGTGAGGTACGGCTGCGCTATGCATATATTATTAAGTGTGTGGAGGTCATTAAGGATAATAAGACCGGGGAAGTGACCGAGCTGCACTGCACCTATGACCCTGACACCAAAAGCGGTTCGGCTCAGAGTGGTCGCAAGGTCAAGGGAACGTTGCACTGGGTTTCGGCTGCTCACTCGCTCCCGGCTGAAGTACGTTTGTACGATCACCTCTTCACCAGAGAGAGCCTAGAGGAGATGGGGGAGAGTCCTGATTGGAGAGCAAATCTGAATCCCAGCTCGTTGGAGACTTTAACAGCGTGCCAGGTTGAACCGGCTCTAATAGGGGCAACACCGCGAAGTTGTTACCAATTCGAGAGACAAGGGTATTTCTGCGTTGATTCCGTTGATTCTTCCCCTGAAGCCCTAGTGTTCAATCGGACAGTGCCGTTGCGAGATTCTTGGGCCAAGATCGAGAGAGCCCAGAAGAAGGGGTAAGGAAATCGTAGGGTCCATTTTTCTTCTCTTCTAGGAGAGAATCGTCATGAGCCGTAAGAAAATCCTTGTGGTAGAGGATAACGAAGACAATCGCCGCATTCTTGTTTATCGGTTACGTAGGATGGGTGACTTCGACATTCTTGAGGTCGCCCATGGGCAAGGGGCTCTGGAAATTGTCTCGCAGGAGTCGCTCAACCTTATTTTTATAGATCTAAAGCTGCCTGTCCTGGATGGCTGGGAGACGGTCCGCCGCATTCGGGCAGTGGAAGGTGAGATCCGAGATGTACCAGTGAGCGCGATCACTGCCCAGGCTATGGTCAACGATGAGAAGAAGGCCCTGGACGCGGGCTGTGATGACTATATTCCTAAACCAATTGTTAATCCCAACATCATTAAGGAAAAGATAGATTGGCTCCTTGCTAGAGACAGAGTAGACCAACTGCACTGACTTCCTTTTTTCTCACATCATCTTACGTCGCCTTCTCTGTTTCGTCCCTGGTTGAAAGGTGTGCTTTTGCATGTTAGGAGAGGGGGGGCTTGAGCCGTTAGCTCAGCCGGTAGAGCATCTGCCTTTTAAGCAGAGGGCCCCGGGTTCGAATCCCGGACGGCTCACCAACAATATCTTTAAGGGGTCAGCACTCAGTGCTTAGGGGTGATTCTCAACTGACGACTAATCCTTGGAGCCCTACACTGCCCGACACTTAACCTGAATATCGTCCCCGTCGTCTAGCTTGGCCCAGGACACCGGCCTTTCACGCCGGCGACACGGGTTCAAATCCCGTCGGGGACGTCTTGTCCTTTCAGAAGGGCTATGCAAGCCGTGACAAACTCTTAAGCACCGTCCATGCGGACTTTTCTTTCTTTGAAGAGCCACTGCCCATCTACCTTTACCAGCCGATCCTCGTATTCTCCTGCAATCACAACCTTACTGCCACCTTCTTTAGTGGTCGAGGTCATCAGTAAAAAACAGCGAGAGTGAGCCTCAGTGCCGTTGACCTCGGTTAGAATATTCGTCACATAGTGGCGCAGGTTTGGTGTGTCAGCAGTAAGTTTCTTGACCGAGTCGGTGAACCGGTCCAGTTCTCTGTGGGCATGAAACCGGCCAATCATGCCGTCGAAGATTCCATCAGCAGCAAAGCAGCTAGCCCAGCCTTGAAAATCGTTATGATCAATGGCCAGGTTGTAACGAGCAATCAGTTCGGCGATGGCGGCCTTATCACGGGCAATATCATCTTGTGCCATAGGGTGCCTCCTTGTTTTTTAGACCTAGTAGCGCTTTATGATCTGCTCGGCAAAATCTTTAAACACTTTGCGGTTATAAGCCATGGGTGGTAAAAGACTTACTTCCTGAAGACCAGCACTTTCGGCCCTGCGAAGCTGGTCAATAATTTCCTCCGGCTCGCCAACCAGACAGGTGCCCTGGATTGCCCTTGGGGTCACAAAACGGCGCTCCTGTGGAACAAGAAAGGTACAGTGGCCGTTGTGAATTTGCAGGTAGCGTTTTTCCGCAGGGGTCTCCATCTTGTCCACATGGGCACAGTATTCCTCCCAGATGTCTTTGAAAGCCTCGGGAATGACTTCTTCTCTACCCGTTTGCCTAAAAATCTCATAAACAAAGTGAAGAGCAGCCCCTACTTGCGAGCCACACTCATCAATGACCCGCTCTGAGGTCAGCTTTTCCCCTGGTTTTAGGACCACAGCTGTGGTTACAGTGGCAATGTGGAAGTTTTCTGGCAGCTTACGGCCCGCCTGCTGTGCTCCTTCTCCAACCAGGTTCATATGCTTTTGTACCACTTCGGGCCGCTCGTTAAATACCGAAATCAAGCCATCGCCAAACTCTCCTGTGGTTTTTAGAGCTAAAGGGCCGTTGGCTGCAACATAGATGGGAATAGGATTTTCAATGTTAATAAAACCCAGGTCTAGGTGGAGAAAGCGAAGCATGCGAGTAATGCCATTTAAGGTATACTCTACCTCCTCTCCCCCAAGAAGTCCTCTAACGACCCGCAGATACTCCCGGAAATCTTTAATCCGCATAGGTTGCATGCCCATAACCCGCATAGCGGTATGCCCGGTGCCAATGCCGAGAAATACCCGTCCGGGAGCAATCTGGTTAATAGAGGCAATGGAATGAGCAGTCACTGGAGCGGTCCTGGTGCCAGGGATTGCCACTCCGGTTCCCAGGCGGATTCTAGAGGTGTTTTGCGCAGCCAGAGCCAGAGTAGCATAGCAATCCGACCATATCATCTGAGAATCAGGAATCCACGCTCGATCGTAGCCCAAGTCCTCAGCATACTTGATCACTTGCCAATCATCGATTTTGGTGGCAACCATAACACCAAATTCCATACTGTACCCCCTACAGCTGTTTTATATGTTCTTGACTTTGCCAAAGTTTCGTTATCCAGATAGTAGCTATAGAACAGTATCAGGAGAAGACATGAGCAGCAAGGAAAAGATTGCGAAGATTTTACGAGAAACCCTCTCTGCTCTACATGTAGAGGTGGAAGACGAGAGTGCTCTGCATGTGGGACATGCTGGAGCGGCTTCTGGGGGTGGGCATTATCGAGTGACCATTGTCTCCCCAGTGTTTGAGGGCAAAAGGCGTGTTGAACAACACCGTCTAGTGTACCAAGCCCTGGCCGCGGAGATGCAAACAGACATCCATGCCCTTGCCCTTAACACCCTCACGCCCAGTCAGTGGCAGTCCGTGTAATCTACGCCTGTAAGCAAGTTGTTGGCGAAAGCCGCACAAAAAAGAAGGCCTCGCAATTTTATTCGCGAGGCCTTCTTGGTTGGTTATTCTAGCTAGGATTAGCCAGCGGCCATATCATAGCTGCGCAGTAACTTGCCTGGCAGCGCTCCGGTGCACTTCTGGCCCTCAAAGGTAATCTGACCGTTCACAATGGTGTAGTTGTAACCCTCGGCCTTCTGGATCCGCCGCCAGTCGTTGTTCGGCAGATCATTGACGATCTCCGTCGGCAACACCCGTAGCTTCTCCAAATCATAGACTATAATGTCAGCCGGCATTCCCTCACGCAGCCAGCCGCGGTCGCGGATGCCAATGGCCCAGCCCAGCATGGTGGACAGTCGCCAGTGAGCCTCTTCCAGTGACATGAGCTGCTTATCGCGGACCCAGTGTCCCAGGAAGTGAGTAGGATATCTACCGGTGGTCAAGAACTTGGTATGGGCTCCACCGTCCGAAGCGCCTATCAGGGTCAGCGGGTGCTTGACGATCTCGCCCACCGCTTCCTCATCGCCGTTGATGAAGTCGTGCAGAGCAAATTCAGTTGCCAGGTTCTCCTCGACCGCCAGGTCCAGCATGGTGTCAACTGGAGGTTTACCCATCTCTCGGGCGACCTCGGCTATAGTCCGGCCCTCCAGGTGCTTGTTCTTTTCCAGAGACACTTCAGAAATAGTTGTCTTCTCCCAATTGAATATGGAGATCTGGGCAGCTTCGCCATCCTCAGACCGCCTCTTCTCCAAGAGCTCGGTGTAGCCTTCCATATCCCGCCTTAGGGCCGGGCGCCGGGACGGGTCAGACAGCTTTACCTTGCGCTCTTCGTGGGTTCCCACCGTGGCTTCATTCCACGCTGGGAGCTGGTCAAAGAGACCTACGGTTTCAAATTTGAACTCAAATTCGATCGGCAGGCAGATATTGACCGGCAGCACCACGGCCTCGCGATAAACCTCCTCTGTCCACTGCAGCTGGGTACGCCAGATATTAGGGTTGGTGGGATCATAGATAATGGCGTTCCAGTTCACCGGCCGCCCGCTGGTCTTGGCCAACTCCACCAGGAACTCCCGCCCCAGACCCTGCAGGGCATGGCCCATGGTCCATTCGATAGAGCCACGGTTGTAGTCTCTCAGTATCTTGGCACACTCCAGAAACTCTTCACGCGGCGCCACATGGGTGGGCAGATAGCCTCCATCATAGTCGCGGTTAGCCATGCTGAAGCTGGCAGAAAAGCCAAAGCCACCAGCATCCAGGCCTTCCCTCACCAGATGCTTCAACTGCTCAACCTGTTCCGGTTTTGCCTTGTAGTTGGGATCACGAGCCGCATCGGTGCCCATCACGAAGGCACGCAGAGGGGAATACGGAATCAGCGAAGCTGCATTGACTCCCATCCCGTGGCGGTCCAGGCTGTCCAAAAACTCGGGAAAGGTTTCCCAATCCCAGCGCATCGACGCCTGCATAATAGACATGGGGATAGTCTCAGTCCGCTCCATGCGCAGCATCGCGCGCTCGCGGTCCTCGGGCCGTACCGGGGCAAAGCCAAAGCCGCAGTTCCCGATAGCCACGCTTGTTACCCCGTGCCAGCCTGACAGCGTGGCATAGGGATCCCAGCCGGTAAGCGCCGCATCGTAGTGGGTATGAACGTCCATGAACCCAGGGGCTACGATTTGACCAGTGGCATCAATGACACGTGTGGCGGTGCCCTTGACATTGCCCATGGCCACAATCTTGCCTCCGCTCACGGCAATGTCGCCGCGGAATGCGGGGAGCCGCAAACCATCGACAATTGTGCCGTTTTTAATTAGCAGATCATAATCAGCCATATTGTTCCCTCCTTATCTATTTTTAGCAATTCTTAGACGTGTTCTTTGCTTTGTTGCACATGAGAATCTGCCGGTTTTCCTTCTTAAATGGCTCCTGTATTCGCTACAGGGTTAAAAATAATGCTTTTTGAGCGAAGGCTCATTCAGTAGAAACTTATTACATGGTAGCCTATGCTATGTCAAGAGATAAATGCGTCCTCTCTGTCTTCCCAGAAGCCTTCCTATTCCTCCTGAACACTAGTAGGGCACGCCGCACCCCCGCTCCTTGATATCTCCCTCTAAGATGTAGTATACAAGAATGGACTTCAGAGATGGGGGGTCGCCCTGGCGTAAGTACGGTGTCCCGCCGGGCGACGCCCCGCCGGGAGGAAAAACCATGAGTGGAATTAAAATTGGGGTTGGCTTTGGGCAATGGAAATACGGACTACCTGACCCGGAGCTGCTATGTAAGTGTGCTGAAGTTGCAGAAGGCGTTGGCATGGACTCGATCTGGCTCTCCGATCACATTGTCACCCGCAACCCTACCCTGGATATCACCTGCCTCTTTGCCATGTTTGCCGCCCGCACTAAGCGAGTCAAGATGGGACCAAGCGTGCTGACGCTTCCGGCGCGTAACCCGATCCAGGTAGCTAAGACTTACGCGTCTCTCGATTATCTGTCTGGCGGGCGTATGGTCATGGCCGTTGGTAGTGGTAGCAGTATCCGCGATCTAGAGGCCTGCGGGGTACCGCCAAAAGAACGGCGTAAGCGTATGGAAGAAGGAATCGAGGTGCTGCGCAAACTATGGACAGAATCCAATGTGACCCACCATGGGCAGTTTTATCACTTTGATGATATAACCATTGAGCCCAAACCCCCAAAGGGTTCTCTGGATATCTGGATTGGTGGTAAGAGCGACACTATCCTGAGACAAGTGGTTCGTCTGGGGGACGGCTGGTTTCCTGCCCTAACAACCCCGGAGGAATTCAAAGAGGATATGGCCAAACTCATGGCCTATGGAGAAGAGTACGGCCGGCCGGTGGACTCGCGAGAGGCTGGTGTACTACTCCTTACTCACGTGAGTCATGACCAGGCCACTGCTTATAAGACCGTTGAACCGTTTTTGCGAGGACTGCCCTTGCCACCCCAAGAGATTGCCGCTCGCTGTGTGTTGGGCACGCCTGAAGAGTGTGTCGAGAAAATCCAGAGCTTTGTTGAGGCAGGCTGTGTAAAATTTGTCCTGCGGCCTTCGTGTCCGCTTGAGGAGATCCTTCCGCAGATCGAATTATACGGGAAAGAGATTGTACCGCACTTTATCTGAAAAGATTGTGCTAGCCAGCATGCCAACCCACCTGATAGTCCAATGAGACCGTAGCCTATTGCTATACTAACATAGCGGCAATTTTTGTGACTGGCCCGGGAGAGAGGCTGTGGCCACAGGATAAATGGCGGATTCGCCCTTACAACTTGCCTTCGCCTCTTCTATTCCAACTTCGCTGTGAGCGTAATTTTCCCTCTTACAGCTCTCTGACCTTTTGCTACCCCGCCCCTCCTTATATTATGCAATCGTCACGCGAAAAAAGGGCTCTGGTACTGATGGTGCTGGTTACAATGGTCTGGGCCGGGCTCTTTCCCACCGGTAAGCTGGCTTTGCGGAGTGTGCCGCCGTTTACTTTTACGGCCATTCGTATGGTCATGGGTTCTATCTTGCTCTTTATTTTTCTGCAACGCGATCCACTCGGCAAAGTAGCCTGGACCCCGAAGCTTATCAGCAGTTTTTTATTTTTGGGATTTACCGGCTATCTTACGTCCCTGGGGTTAAGTTACTATGGTTTACAGTATACAACCGCTACTAATGCGGCCCTGCTTAGCGCGGTCCAGCCGGTTGTTATTGCTTTGATGGCTGCTCTCTTTCTCAGGGAGCGGTTGTCCGGCAGGGCTCTTTTAGGTATCGGTCTCTCGATGCTGGGAGTAGGGGTTATTGTTACCCAGGGATCCTGGTCCGTTATCATCCAAAACCAATATAATTCCGGAGATCTGCTGATCTTAGGAGCTCTGATCAGTTGGGGAATTTATACGATTTATGGTCGCTGGCTTATGCAGGATGTTTCCCCTCTGGCAGCAACCACCTATGCCTATGTGGTCGGAGCCGTTTTTCTTTTGTTGGGCAGTGCTCTCATGGAGTGGGATACCTGGGTGCCGACAGACACAACCCTGGAATCCTGGCTAGCCATTGCCTATCAGAGTACACTGGGTACCCTGGCACACTTTTGGTTCTACAGCGCAATAGCAACAATTGGCCCTAGTCGAGCAGGGGTATTCCTCAATCTTGTCCCGGTAATGGCAATAGCCATTGCTTACCTTTTTCTCCACGAGCAACTCACTCTTTTTCACTTTGTTGGGGGAACAATTGTAATCGGTGGTGTGCTTGTGGCTACACGCCAGTAACGCCCAAAGACCCTGAGGATTGTGAATGTTTGACAATTGGGTGAGACTCTAGGGGCGAGGGACCTGAAGAACCTAGGCTTGGGAGGGATGAGGGAAAAGGGGGGCAGAAATAAGATTATGTTGGTTTAATGGAAGGGAAAGGGAGAGGAGATAAAAGGACAGGCGGCGGGTTGGTTAGTCGCCGGGCTCCCGTGCCACGCCGGAGGTCACATCCTCTGAGATGTTTCTCTTCAGGGCTTCCGTTGGATAGTCCTGCTTGAGCCACTTCATAAAGGACAGGGACATGAGGACCAGCACCCCCATTAAGGGCAGGGCCACGACCACCGACGCCGCCTGCAGGGCCTTCAGGCTGTCTTTACCTCCGGCGAACATCAAAGACAGGGAGACGACCGCGAGCACGATGGCCCAGAAAAAGCGGTGCCAGCGCGCGGGCTCGGCGACTTCGCCCTGTTCCTCAGTCGCGACCGAGGAAAGCGTATAGGCCGAGGAATCCATGGTCGTGGCGCCGAAGATGAAGGCCAGGACGACGAAAACGACCAACAAGGGAACTCCAAAGGGGATCACCCGGTCGCCCACCGTAACGATGGTCGACACGATCGCCGCGGGCGCCAAGCCGTCGGCCACCATCTGACTCAAGTCCTGCGTGCCTTCCAGCTGGAAGTACATGCTGGTGTTACCGAGAATCGCAAAGAACACCCAGCATCCGAAGGAGCCGCCGAGGACCTCAACCGCGATTAACTCGCGGAGCGTGCGGCCCTTGGATATCCGCGCCACGAAGAGGCCCATGAAGGGCGCATAGGCGATCCACCAAGCCCAGTAGAAGATGGTCCACCCTTCCGGGAAGGTCCCGCTGGCATCCACATAGGACTTTCCTTCACTTGCAGCCGCTATAAAGTTGTCGGCCTTGGTGATCGGATCGATGTAGAAGCTCATCTCGATGAAGTTCTGCGCCAGCAGACCGATGCTGTTGGTGAAGGTGTCGAGGATGAAAATCGTCGGGCCGAAGATGAAGGTGAAGGCCAGGACAAAGACAATGAGCCAAAGGTTGATGTCGCTCAGGACCTTGATTCCCTTCTCCAGTCCAGAATAGACGCTGAATCCGAAGATGGCGGCCCAGATCAGAATGACCACCACGTCGAGCGAGAAGCTGCGCTCGAGCCCGAAGAGCTCCGCGAGGCCTGCGGAGAGCATCGGCGTGCCGAGACCAATTGAGGTCCCGACCCCGCCGATCAGGCCGAACATAAAGAGGACGTCGATGATCTTTCCGGGCATGCCGCCGCCGGCCTTTGCGCCGATGACACCTTCACAAGCCGCGGACAGGCGCAGGATCGGCCGCTTGCGGTTCCAGTACAGGTAGGCCAACGGCAGCGTGGGGATGCAGTAGAGCGCCCAAGCCGTGAATCCCCAGTGAAACAGCCCGTACATGGCGGCCCACTCGGTTGCCTCTCTGGACTTCGGTTCTATACCAAAAGGTGGGCCGGCGTAGTAGTAGGCCCATTCGATCGTACCCCAGTACATCACACTGGCGCCGATGCCGGCACAGAACAGCATGGCGACCCAACTCGGCAGCGAGAACTCCGGTTTGGCGTCCGGTCCACCGAAGCGCACGTTGCTGAATTTGCCCAGCGCGTAGTAGATCAGGATGCCAAAGGCCGCGATAGTGAACCACAAATAGGCCCACCCCAACGTCTTGGTAATCCAGCTCAGGGCCTTGCTGAGCACTGCTTTGCCTTCCGCCGGGAATAGGATCAGCGGCAAGGAAAAGCACAGGATCACAATCAATGCCACCCAAAAGATAACCTTGTCAATCTTCGGACCTTGCATAAGAATAATCGACCACGGCCAGAAGCCGTGGTATTAAGAAGGCCCCGTTGGGGCCATTGAGTATGGTTATACTAAATCTAACTCGCCTTGCCGACCTCTCTAACTCTTCCTGCTTACGGATATAGTGGCGGATGTGGGCTTCGTCCAGCCCCACTGTACTTACACAGTAGATTGCCGCTTATTCCTCCCCACAAGGACGGTTCCGAGCATGCAGTTCTCAAGCGCAAAGTGGAACCTTATCGAGGCGCCATAGCCGGTATTAACCAGACCATCATGATGGCTCCGGCTATGGTGGTTGTGGCCTCTTTGGTCGGTGCTGGCGGCTTGGGTGAGAATGTCCTCAGGGCTATTGGACGTGGAGGTAGGTAACAGTGTGATAGCAGGGCTGGGAATTGTCATCCTGGCCATTATTATAGACCGCATTAGCCAGGCTATAGGTAGGTTCAGATAATTGGGGCACTGCCGACAGCAGGACAGCGCCGTTATCTCTCATCTCTCGTCTGACATGGTCTGATTGCCATGGGAAACGTTTCTATTGTGTCTATTGTGATTGTTCCTATCGGTTTTCATATGGTAATGCAGACCACATTCTTTGACGGTTTCTTCTTCCCACCACCAGCGGCCGGCCCGGTGATCTTCTCCAGGCCTGATAGAGCGGGTGCATGGCGCGCAGCCAATGCTGGTATAGCCCTGGTCGTACAAGGAATGATAAGGAATGTTGTGAGCCTGGATATACTGCCACACCTCCTTTTCTGTCCAGTTCGCCAGGGGGTTGACCTTAATAATGTCGCCGTGATCATGGTCTATTTCGATCTGACGCACATGAGAGCGGGTAGATCCCTGATCTTTCCTAAGTCCAGTGATCCAAGCGTCCAGAGTAGAAAGGACCCGGTGAAGAGGGAACACCTTGCGAATTTCACAGCATTGGAGCCGCAGGTCTACCTCCCGGTAGAAAAGATTCATGCCGTGGTTATAGACCATGTCCTCCACCTTCTGCGCATCAGGAAAATAGACCTCTATCTGCAAATCGTAGTGCTCGCGCACGCGGTCAATGAGTTCGTATGTTTCCTGGGGTAGCCGCCCAGTATCAATAGTGAAGACACGTACCTCAGGGTTTATCCGCCAGGCCATATCAAGAATTGCCATGCCATCGGCTTGGAAGCTGGTGCAGAGAGCTATGCGAGGGTGAAAACGCTCAAGAACCCGGCGCAGCACCTCCTGAGGTTGTTGGCCGTCACACTTCCTAACCAGTTCCATAGCTTCTTGCTTGTCCAGCAAAACCTGTCTTTCCATGATACACTCCTCTGTTTTTTACATAGTGGCTCCTGAAGAGCCAAGCTGTCTGCACTCTACAGCTAACGCCCCAGCCACCAGCAGAGTGCTCACCAGCAATATAATAGGGCGCAAAGTGCGCATTTTTTCTCCACGCATTGCCTGAATCATCCTTAGGTACCTGTACTATAAGAGAGCAAGTTCTCTTGGGTGCTATTTATTTGTTCCAGCACATGTTGCATAACGCTTACAAAGCTTTCTATCTCTCTTTCACCTATAACGGTGGATAGACAGCCTGCGCCTCGTGGGTCCATAGCAATCCCTTGGTTCAACATTCCCAGAAAGATTTGGTGACGGAGGGTGGTATCCCCTAACTGGGCATCCCGGTAGTTGTTCACAGGGCTAGGGGTAAAATGGATGCCAAACAGTGAGCCCAGGCCTGTTACCTGTGCGGGTACTTCCATTTTGGCAAACAGCTCTTGCAGATTACCGCGTAGCTTCTCCCCCAGGTAGGCTAGTTTGTCATATGCCGAAGGGGTAAGCTGCTCCAGGGTAGCAACACCAGCAACTAAGCTCATAGGATTGGCGTTAAAGGAGCCACCATGAGGTATAGGCGGTCTACCTGCCGAGGGATCGAATAAAGACATGACATCGGCACGGCCACCAAAAGCTCCTAAGGGAAACCCGCCTCCTATCATTTTTCCTAGGCAAGTAAGATCAGGGGTCAGACCATAATATTCCTGAGCGCCACTAGGAGCGAGCCGGTAAGTAATAACCTCATCGAAAATCAGGAGGGCTCCAATCCTCTGGGTGACTGCGCGTAGGCTCCTGAGGTATTCTTTTGTGGCGGGAATCATACCGGCAGCTCCCATAATCGGTTCTACAATAACGGCCGCTACCTCCTGGCCATGCTCCTCAATAACCTGCTGTGCCCCCTGAGGGTCGTTGAAAGGCATAATGACCACATGGTCGGAGATCTCATCTGGTATGCCTTGCACATGAGGGATAGAGTAGGGTCGATGCTGCGGGCCGGCTTGTTTGGGGTCAGGCGCAATACTAACGCTTAGGGCATCATGAGTGCCATGAAAAGCGCCCTCGGCCTTCACCACCTTTGCCCTGCCGGTAAAAGCCCGAGCCGCGCGAATAGCATTCATAGTGGCCTCGGTGCCGGAGTTGGCAAAACGCACTTGCTCTATGGAGGAAGTGCGTTCACAAATCATTTTTGCCAGTCGTATCTGGGGCTCCGTTGGACCTGGAAAACAGGTGCCCAAGTCAAGTCGTTCCCGCAGGGCTCTTTGGACCTCGGGGTTGCCGTATCCAAGAATAAGGCTAGTATGGTTGCTAGTGAAGTCGAGGAAGCGGTTGCCATCGGCATCATAGAGCCAGCAACCTTGGCCACGCACAAAAAACTGCGGGTAGGGGGAGTAGTGTATAGTACTGCGAGAATCCCCGCCCGGTAAATATTCTTGTGCCTCCTGGTACAAACGCCAGGACTGGCGTGTCTTTAAACGGTAAAGTTCCTCTATGTTTGCGTGATCGTTAGGTTTCTGGCTCATATCAGCACCTCGAAGATACCTCAGAGATAGAGAATAGAATTTAGGAAGTAGCGGAGGGCTTTGCCGCAGATTTTTCCGCAGTAATCAGGGCTAGCTGTGTGGGCAAGGGAATCTGTTTGAGATTAGTAAATCCGCTCTCCCCGAGCCACGATGCCACTTCGTCGCCAAAGCGGTCGCCAGCCCCAGGATCAAAACCAATAAGAACATACATATCCATCATAGTGTCCATAAAACGTCGTTGGGGACTATTGTCAATACGCATAAAGTCCTGCACTATAATTAGTCCACCTGGCAGCAGAGCATCATAGGCCCGGCGGAATAACCGGCAGCACTCCTCTTTGGACTTGATGAGCACTACACCAGAAATAAGCACCACGTCGTTGTCGGTATCTAGGTTAATAGTATTAAAGTCTCCTTCTATCAGAGTAATTTGGTCCTGCAGGTTGTGTTCCGCTACTAGTGTGTGAGCTATTTCCAGAGGCTCCTTCTGGTCAACTACAAAGGCCTTAAGCTGAGGGTTAGCCCCACATAGAGCAATGCTGTAACTGGCGGCCCCCCCTCCAAGGTCCAACAGTTTATGTCGGCCATGGAGATTGACATTCTGGACCAGGTGGTGTCCTTGCCCCGCAGCGGCCCGGTCATGCTGGCCTTTCATATAGTCCGTCCAGTAGGTGGAAGCATCCACAAAACCATTCTCGAAAGGGAGTTCGGTTCTTCCTTCACGGATAAGACTGTCCAATTTTCCCCAAGTCTGCCAGTAGTTGGTAATATGGAGCACCAAATCCCCTACATACTCCTGTTTGCCTGGTATAAGAAAGGCAGAAGAAACCGCAGAGTTTTTAAATCTATCTTCCTGCTTTTCTAAAAGCCCCAGGGCTGTACAGGCTTCTAGGAAGGCTTGGACAAAGCGGGGGTTGGCCTGAAGATGCTGCGAGACTTGTTGGCCCGAAAGAGACTGCTTCTCCAGCAGAGAAAACACCCCTAATTTGATACCTGCTCTCAACATTGCCGAGTTCCAGAACTGACGACTTAGTTCATTAATACGCTCTGCTACTAGATTTTCTTCGGGTAAATCGTTTGTACTCACACTGTTGCCTCCTTATCGCAGGGGGAATGTATCCTCAGCTGAATAGGGTTCAAATAAGCTTATGTCTCCATGTAAAGAAGTGGCCCAGTCGGGTATCTCTTAGGCCTCAGACCTGCAGAGTAGCCCTCATCCGCTCAGCCACTAGGTTGGGCTCAATCTCTTGGTCTCCGAAGGTAATGTTCGGATCTAGGTATTGGAGAGAATATTCCTTCTTCACCTTCTTGTTCCCTCCACCGGTAATGTTAAGGAGGATGCAGTCCTTCCTACCGATTGTGCCCGCCTCGACAGCCTGGATCAGGGAGGCAGCCGCAATTCCAGCCGCGGGGCTAATATCAATCCCTTCCAGCTCTTGGAACAGGGCGCTAGCCTGTTCTGACTCTGCATTCGTCACAGAGTACATTTCCCCATCAGAGTAAGTCAGGGCATCATAGAGACCTCCGGGGATAGAATAAGGTGGCCGCCGGTTGGAAAGAACCTTAGCCGAGATATCACGGATATGCTCCTTCACCTCCGTCTCCTCCATGGGTGCAAGCTCACGACTGCGGGCCTTCCATGCGTCCGTCATGGGGGTGAAAGGGACATTCTGAGAGAGGTGGAGCTTTGTGTGTTGCGACCCAAACCTCCCGTCCTCAAGCAAACGTAAGTTGGCCTCCCAGGCAGCAATAGCTCCAGTACCGGACCCCACGGCTTGAAAATAGTGGTCTGGTGTTCGCCCCAGCGTTACTGCAGCATCCAGGACTGTAGTTCCCATGCCGTCCCGCCGAGCCACATTGGCCGCCCCTCCTTCGGCAAAGAAACCTTCCAGCTTGCTGATATGTCCGGCAAGGGAGATAGCGTCGAAATAGTCACTGTTGCCGTTAGCAGCCACAAGACAGACACTCGAGTGGAAGTCATGCGGAGACCAGATGGCGGACAAGTTGCTCTCCGGGATTACTAGACAAAGGGGGAGGCGATTACGGGAACAGATGTAAGAGAAGGCCCGGCCCGTATTGCCCGCCGAGGCAACAACAATACTTCGCTTATGCCCTTCTGGCACCCGGGCAAGGACGGACATGGCTTCTAACTCCTTAAAAGAGCAGGTGATCATGCGTGCATCCCGTTCTGGCCAATAACCGTTGAAGCTAATGAAGAGATTAGATAATCCGAGGTGACGGGCCAAGTTTTCGCTTTCGTAAGTAATTGGTTTCCCTTCCACATTATTTAAGACTCGCTCCACAGGAAGCCGGTCAAGGAAACGAAATATACCGGGCAGTTCCTCCTTTATCTCAAGCTTCTTCTTGTCATATATGGCACGCAGAAGGGCAGGCCCATGATCCCCATCGCAGGCTAGGCGGAAAGGGTCGGGGTCATACTCAGCCTCGCACAGAGTACAACAAAGGGTATATTTGGCATGAGTTTTCATAGCTTTACCTCTTAGCTGTCAGAGCTACGACCTAGCGGAAGCTTTACTAACTAAAGTGCTGTAAGTATTTTGGAAACTACGATGTTGCGAGCATTTTTTGCAATCGTGCAGTTAGAACAAGAGTCATAACGCTGCGATTTTAATGCTGCACCACTCCGGGCGCTAAAGCCCTTGATGTGGCGAAACTGCGATTTCAAAGATAGCATGACAAAAAGTCCCCGCCGGTGTTCTGCTGCTTGAGCAATTCACCAGTGACCAACCCTACTACTGATTAACAGGCCTTTTGTCAACCTGCCAGTTTGTCTCAGGAGAATGGTGTTTCATTGGAGATTTGTTCGAAAAACTCACTTGTAATGAGATAAATTTAACTATTAGTGATTAAAACTTGATTGTTGGTATCTGGTTTTGTTGTCTGCCCCACGGTTGGTAGGGAGCGGGCCCGTGGGTCCAGGCACAGGTGGGCTCTCCTCTCTTGGCCTCTCTCCTCAGCTTGTGCTAGGGATGGAAATTCAAAAGTGAAGTTGCAAGAAGGAGTATGTGATGAGTGCAGCCAATGAGAAGTTGGTAAGCGATTTTTGTCAGGCGTGGAGCCGAAAAAATGTGGACGCGGTCTTAGGCTATCTCGCCGATGACTGTTTCTACTACAATATTCCTATGGAGCCCTGTGTGGGTAAAGAGGCGATCAGAAAGTTTGTTGCTCCATTCCTTTTTCACCAAACAGACCAGCTAAGCAGCGAACCGGGAGAGGCTGAACGGATTCAGAGGTGAGGCTCAAACCGGCCTGGGCTGCACGCATATGCCGTTTCCCTGGCCGCTGCATGGCTTTCCCTCGGCAGGCCGCTGTGGTAAAGCTCTTTAATCAGTATGGAAGAAAAGTCTGGGAAATTTGCCTGTTAGGAAAATTCTTGCCGTTTTGCTAGATTAGTCTTTAGAGTAAGAAAGGAGGATTAGCGATGTCACATAAAGGTTTTTCCCACCTCGGACTTTCAACCCTGGATCTGGACAAGACCCGCAACTTCTATGAGAACATCCTAGGGTTCAAGCCAGTGCGCTGCGATACCATTAAGGTCAAGGAGGGTGGTCAAATCCGGCACGTTTTCTTTGATACCGGGCGCGACCAGCTTATAGCCTTTATGGAGGCGCGTGGGGTACCAGGGGTTCCGGCTGAGTACGATGCAGGCATCAATCGAGGCTTGGGTGTGCCCGCTGCCTTTTATCACTTTGCCTTTGAGGCCGGTACCGAAACAGGGTTAGAGGACAAGCGCAAAGAGCTCCTGGGTAAGGGGATAGAGGTCTCGGAGGTAGTGGACCACGACTGGGCCAAGTCCATCTATTTTAAAGATCCCAATGGTATGCAACTGGAGTACTGTTGCTACACCCGTGATTTCATTGATGAAGATGCCCAGATGAAGGAGCGTTTCGAGGCGTCTGTCCGAGCGTTAGGGTTGGAAGACACCAGCGAGTTAGCCCCAGCTGGTGCTTCTGGCTCGTAATCGTGTTAGATAGTCAGTCGTCGTTTCTGCTACGATTTTCTGAGTAAAGGGGGTATGGCTACCCCCCTTTACTCGTTTACTAGCTTCCCAACTATTATCCTTCCTTTGGGTTTCTCCATGCCAGGGTGGGTATTAAGAATGCCTAACAAGACGTCGGTCAGTTACGTGTTGTTAGCAAATGCCTTGCAAGCGGAAATCCATGAAAGAAGTGGCAGAGGTACAGGCAGTCATAACCAGGTTGTCCTGAGATGTGGTCAGGGATTCTAAGCTCGCCGTTTTGGGAACTGGTATATGGACGAATCATAGAAATAAGGAGAGTTTTCCTTTGAACTCGTACACTGAGAAGATGCGCGTTAACTGGGTCGACACCGATGGCAGCGGCACCATTCATTATACCGCGGCGCTACGCTACTTCGAGGTAGCCGAGCACCAGCTGATGCGGAAGCTCTTCGGCGGGGCTATGTGGTTTGCTGAGCGAGACTTCGGGTTTCCCCGCGTGCACGTGGAGTGTGACTATAAGGCACCCCTGCGCTTCTCGGACGAGTTCGAGTGCACCGCCCGTGTGATTGGAGTGGGACACCGCTCAGTGACCTATGGCTATGAGGCCCGGCGTAGTGACGGTGTGCTGTGCCTAGTGGGAAAGATTGTGGCCGTGGCACTGGATAAAGACGGTCAGTCTATGCTGCTCCCTAAAGAATTTCGTGAGGTATTGGAAAGCGCGCTGTAGCCTTTTATCGGCCTCCACTTTTATCTCTCTGGAGTGGAAAACTTTCCAGGACCTGACTCACAACTAAAGGTAAAAATACTTAGATCGGAGGACTCAATGGCTGAAGCGCAAGCCAACCAGGAGCAGATCCAGTACTGGAATGTACAGTCAGGCCCCCAATGGGTAAGGATGCAGCAACGGCTCGACGCTCAGCTCAGTCCCCTTGGCCTTGCCGTTATGCAGCGGGCGGAGATCAAATCGGGCGAGCAGGTGCTCGACGTTGGCTGCGGATGTGGCCAGACCGCCCTTGAGTTGGCCCAACGCGTGGGGCCCAACGGTTCGGTTCTGGGCATCGATATCTCCCAGCCTATGCTTGCCCGGGCGCGTGACCGCCAGAGTGCGGGCAAAATCGAGAACCTGGAATTTTTGTGTGCCGATGCTCAAACTCATCTGTTTGAGCGGGAGCGCTTTGATTTGATCTGCTCACGCTTTGGCGTGATGTTCTTTGACGATCCGCCGGCAGCGTTTGGCAATCTGCGCTCTGCCCTCCGACCTAACGGACGGCTTTGCTTTATCTGTTGGCAGGGGCTTGAGCGGAACGATTGGATCCGTGTTCCTCTAAGGGCAGCAGCACAACACATTGAGCTGCCCACCCCGCCCTTACCTGACGCGCCGGGGCCGTTCGCGCTGGCCGACCCGGATCGTGTGCGCCGTATTCTTGAGGCGGCAGGCTTCAGGGATGTGCGCTGCGAGGCCCATGAGACAGAACTCAGTCTGGGCGGCGCAACGAACGTGGATGAGGGTGTTGAGTTTCTGCTGGAGATTGGCCCAATTGCAACGCTCCTGCGCGAAGCAGAAGCGCCCCTACGTGCCCGTGTTGCCCAAGCCATTCGGGAGGCACTCGCGCCCCATGTAAGACAAGACGCTGTGAGCCTTCATGGGGAGACCTGGATTGTGTTTGCGCAACCACAACGAGGGCTAAGAGCAGGGTGAACCGTCCAAACCATCCGACTTGGCGGCGCAGCCACTGAGCCTCGGGTGAGGCAGGATCAGCCTGCCACATCCTCTAGCCAAGCTTCAATGAGGTTTTTCCTGCTTTTTCCCTTCTGGTTATTTTCACAGTAAGGCTATCGACATTGCCCGCCGCCAGAATGCCAGGTCTTTGGAGCTGCGGGCAGTGGTAAGCCTGAGTCGTCTGTGGCAAAAACAGGGTAAGAAAGAAGAAGCCCGAAAGCTGCTGGCGGAAATCTACAACTGATTTACGGAGGGGTTTGATACCGCAGACTTAGAAAGAAGCCAGGGCGTTGCTAGAAGAACTATCGTGACATTGAAGATGGAAGTAGACTCCCTTTTGACAGGGACAAGAGGTGATTACAATGCACAACGCTTATATTGTGACGGGCACTCTCACAGATGCCCATACGGTAACACTGGATGAGGAGTTGCCCTTAACGTCGGTGAAGGTACGCTTGGCAGTGAAACCCCTCTCGCCAGTGTCCCAGCGCTCATACCAAGAGGTCATGGCAGAAATCCGCCAACGGCAACGGGCTCACAGTCATCGGCTCCCCACCCGAGACGAGGTCGACGCCTATGTGCGGGTTGAACGGAATAGTTGGGGAGAGTGACCGCTTTACCGACATTGCCATCGAAGTTGTTCAGCCACAGCAACATGAAAAGTCGTAGGCAATCCAGTCCCCGAAGCACCAGTAATACTATCCTTGCGCGTGAATTGGCAAGAGCAAAAGCAAATTTTACGTCATGCCCTGCCATGTAGAGGTAAATTGAGATGAAAACAGAATTTTTTGCCAATCCAAAACCGCGCATCTTTGCTCACCGAGGGGCAAGTGGAGAAGCACCGGAGAATACGCTTTCTGCCTTTCGCTTGGCCCTGGAGCGAGGGATGCCTTATGCCGAGCTTGACGTCCACTCTAGCCGCGATGGACATATTATGGTTATCCATGATGCCGAGCTGGAGCGGACCACCAATGGAAAGGGCAGGGTGTATGACTACATCCTTGAAGAACTTAAACGGCTAGACGCCGGCTATCAGTTTTCTCCCGATGAGGGCAAAACGCATCCTTTTCGGGGGGCCGGGGTTGCCCTATCAACTCTGGAGGAGGTTCTTACTGCCTGCCCCGGGATGAAGTTCGTGATCGAGATTAAACAGACCGAGCCACCCATAGAGGAAGAGGTCATTGCCGTGGTGAGGAAGTGCAAACGCGAAAAGGAGGTTGTCCTTGCCTCGGAGCACGATAGCGTTCTCCCGCAGGTGCGCCGGCTTGCCCCGGACCTAGCCACAAGCTTTTCCGCCGGAGAGGTGCGAGAGTTTATTGAGTGGGTTTACGGCGGGCAACCGCAAGACTACCTCCCTCCGGCTTCTGCCCTGCAGATTCCCCCAGAGTATCAGGGTATTCCCTTGGTAACTGAGGAGACAGTAGCTAAGGCCCACGCTCTTGGCGTTGAGATCCATGTCTGGACCATCAATGATCCGCTGGAGATGGAACGCCTCCTTAATCTGGGGGTGGACGGGATTATGTCGGACTGGTCAGAGCGGCTGAAGAAGACAGTAGAGGAGTGGCTGCGTTCACGCTATAAATGCCGACTAAAACCGTAAGTGAGGTCTATATTATGCCTATCTACGAATACCGCTGCCAGAAATGTGGGAAAAGAGTGTCGGTTCTGACCCTGAGAATTAGTGAAGAAGCGAATCCAAAGTGCGATCGCTGTGGGAGCAAGCGTCTTCAGCGCCTTATGTCCCGCTTTGCTACGGTAAAAATCTGACGAGGCCCGGCTTGAGTCCCTTGCTGATCCCAGCAGTTTATCCGGCCTGGACGAGAACGACCCCAAGAGCATGGCCCGCTGGATGCGTAAAATGGGCAAGGAGATGGGAGAGGACTTTGCCGGAGAGGAGTTCGACCAGATGGTCGACCAGATGGAGGCTGGTAACATGCCGGAGGAGGGGGGCGGTGACATGGGAGGTGGGGGGTTAGGGAATGACCTGGACTAGTCGGCTTTTTCCAGGAGCACCACCGCTGTTGCCTCCAGGCCTTCTTCTCTGCCTATAAACCCCATTTTTTCTCCGGTTGTGGCCTTAATATTCACGTCCTGGGAATCAACTCCCATTACCCCAGCAACCCTTTCCTGCATGGTGCCTCGGTAAGGGGCAAGCTTGGGCTTTTCTGCTAAGACCGTCACGTCGGCATTAATCACTCGATACCCCTTCTCTCCCACCAGGGCGGCTACACTGTGCAGAAGTTCTAAGCTAGAAGCATCTTTGTAGCGGGGGTCGCTGTCGGGGAAATGTTGCCCTATATCTCCCTCCCCCAGCGCCCCAAGAAGCGCATTGCACAAAGCGTGGCACACCACATCGGCGTCCGAGTGACCCAGGAGCCCCTTCTCCCAAGGAATCTCTACCCCACCAAGAATGAGACGGTGGCCTGCAACCAAGCGGTGCCGGTCTATCCCCTGACCGATCCGATAACTCATAGCCGTCTATCCTACCGGGGACTTGCCTGGGACAAAAGGGCCCGACAGCTACCGCATTTTCTATAGGAAAATCCTGCTGGGTGTATTGACAAGGAACAGAAAGAAAAGCTAGAAATATAGCTTCTATGGTAGTCCAAGCCCAGTCATATTCCTACCTTTTAGGCCGTTTTGGATTTGCTTTCTATTTTGCCCCCTAGGGGGCAAAATATTTCCTTAACACATTTACATTCTTTTTCTGTTTTTCCCTTCTAAGATTTTTTGCGGGTAGTGCGGAGGTTTATATCATGATTATCAAAATGTCTCGTATAGCGACACCTGAGGAAGTCGCGGCCATTGAGGCTCAACTCCACGATTGGGGATACAAAACTGGTAAGATGGTAGGTGAAGAGATCACTCTCATTGGTGTCTATGGCGACATTACCCGTCTGCCAGTGAGCGAAGTTGAGGTAATGGCCGGTGTTGAAACTCTCATTCCTATCTCCCGTGCTTATAAACGAGTCGCGCAAAAGGGCAGTCCCGGCAACCTTATTCATCACACCGTACAGATCGGAAATGTAGAGGCTGGCGGAGATGAACTTACGGTCATTGCCGGTCCTTGTTCGGTAGAGGGTGAAGCCCAGATCATGGAGGCCGCCCGTATGGTCAAAGAGGCTGGGGTCCAGGCTCTCCGTGGTGGGGTAGTCAAGTACCGCTCAAGCCCCTACAGTGGTTGGGAGGGTATTGGTTCCAGCTCTGAAGAGGCGCTGAGAAATGGGCTACAACTCATTGTCAAGGCGGGTAGAGAGTTTGACCTGCCAACGGTGGTGGAGATCCTTGACCCCACTGATGTCCCTATCTATGAAGACATGGGGGTGGACTGTTTTCAGGTGGGAGAGCCCAACAGTAAGAACCAGGCACTGCTTAACCGGTTGCGGGACACCCCGCTGCCGGTGATTCACAAGCGGGGTAACTCCCTGGATATCGAAGCCTACCTGCTGTGGGTAGAGCGGGTGATGTCTGCGGGGAAAGAGAACATAATCCTTTGCGAGCGAGGCATTGCCAGCTGTAACCGCTACACAAGAAACACCCTGGACGTGGGCGGTATTGCGGCTTTCTACTATCAGCTTTCTTGTTTGCCGGTGGCCGTGGATGCCTCTCATGGTACGGGTCTCCGGGACCTGGTACACCCTATGACCTTGGCGGGAATCCTGGCTGGAGCTTCGGTGGTTCTGGTTGAGGCCCACCCCAACCCTCTGATTGCCAAGTCCGACGGGTTTCAGGGACTCTTTCCCGAACAACTCTGCAATCTTCTCATTGCCTGCCGGGAAGTTTGGGCGCTACGCCGGCGGCTTGATGAACTATACATTCCCACGGGGTTGTTGGAACGAGAATACGAGAAGCGCATTCCCCATGACCGCAAGTGGTTCTTTAGTGATGGAGGTGAGGCCAGAACTTAAATGGAGACCTCTTCATCTCTTCCAGTGATGAGACCTCCCAGGCTCTGCCTTGGTGACACCATTGGCATTGTTGCGCCAGCGGCTGCGGTAGAGGCCGAGACGGTAAGAAGGGGACAGCGAGTTCTGGAAGAGATGGGGTTTTGCACTAAGCTGGGGGAAGGAGTGTTCTCCCATCATCGCTACCTGGCCGGTCCTGATGCCGGACGGGCAGCAGAGCTTCATGTTATGTTTCAGGACCCAGAGATCAAGGGTATTATCTGCGCCCGGGCAGGCTATGGCTCAGGCCGTCTCCTGCCTCTGCTCGACTTTTCTGCCCTCCAACGCGTCCCTAAAGTGTTTATTGGTTACAGTGATGCAACCCTCCTCCTTAACTCATTTGTCCAGAGGGCGGGGTTTGTCTCTTTCCATGGTCCCATGGTAGCAGAAGAGTTTGCTAACGGACTCTCTTTGCGAGCCCGTGACCATTTACTGCGCCTGGTAACGGAGGGAAAGGGAGAAACAGAGCTGGCCTTCTCTCATGCCGTAAAGCCGGGAAAAGGTGAGGGTCGGCTTCTAGGCGGTTGCCTCTCGGTCTTGGTGACTACACTGGGAACTCCTTTTGCCCTGAATACCGCAGACGCGGTTTTGTTCCTCGAAGACGTGGGTGAAAAACCTTATCGTATTGATCGCATGCTGACCCACCTGAAACAGGCAGGTAAGCTGGACCGTCTGCGGGGTGTTGTTTTTGGTGAGATGGCCAGGTGTTGGGGAGAGACGAATGATCCGACCGAGCTTCTGGCCATTATTGCGGAGGCCTTTGCTGAGTATGACTATCCGATTGGATTTGGTCTTCCGGCCGGGCATGGTAACGAGAACCTGACCCTCCCGCTAGGTACCCGAGTTCGGCTGGACGGGCACCGCCGGTGCCTTGTTTTCTTGGAACCAGCGGTGGAATAAGAAGTGCCTGTGGACTTCTCGGCAGTGGAAAAAGGAATGATCGGGGCGGTAGAGGAGGGGGTCTTTCCTGGGGCGGTGCTGTTGGTGAATAAAGAAAGCCGGGTGCTCTACTGCCGGGCGTTTGGCTGCCGTAGCCTTGAGCCCACTCGCTTGCCCCTGGATGAAGAGACCATCTTTGATCTGGCTTCACTGACCAAGCCGCTTGCCACCACCGTGGCCTTTATGCTGATGGTTAAAGAAAAAAAGGTTCAGCTCGAGGATCGGGTTGCACGTTTTCTGCCGAATTTCGGTGTCTATGGGAAAAGCTCTATCACCTTCCGCCAACTTCTCGCCCACTGCTCCGGGCTACCTGCCTGGCGGTCCTACTACCAAGAGGTTGTCCAACAGGAGCAAGCAGGAAATATAAATTTTCTGGGCAGCCGCACGGCCAGGAGGTTCGTCTACCGCCGGATTCACCAGGAAAAGCTTGAGGTTACTCCTGGACAGAAAACCATCTATAGCGATATTGGTTTTATGCTGCTGGGAGAGATAATCGAGGAGGTCAGTGGTATTGGGTTGGACCAATACTGTCAGGAGAAGATCTTTTGCCCCCTGGGGTTGTCTCGCACTTTTTTTGTCAATCTGGAAACTGTACAGCCAGCCAGTCTTAAACTAGTCCAAGAAATGTTTGCTGCTACTGAGTTGTGCCTATGGCGTCAACAGGTGCTCTGCGGTGAAGTACACGACGACAATGCTTATGCCATGGGTGGAGTGGTAGGCCACGCTGGTCTTTTTGCCTCTATCCAAGATGTTGACCGCTTGGTGACCGTCCTGGTGGAGTGCTACCAGGGGAAGAGTGCCTTTCTTCCGGCCGCTCTTGTGCAAGAGTTCTGGACGCGGGAGGGCACGGTTCCGGAATCGACCAGGGCCTTAGGCTGGGATACACCGTCGGAGGCCGGCTCAAGCTCTGGTCTACACTTTTCTCCCCACTCGGTCGGTCACCTTGGCTTTACCGGCACCTCGGTGTGGATTGACCTGGAAAAGGGTATCCACGTCATTTTGCTCAGCAACCGTGTTCATCCCCGGCGGGATAACTATAAGATCCAGGGCTTTCGGCCCCTTATCCACAATCTGGCAATGGAGGCGGCGCTGGCCGGATAGTCCATGTCTGAGAAAGCAGCCCTTTCGACCCTTCGACTAAGCTCAGAACAGGCTAGGTTCAGGACAGGCTTCGACCTTAGTAGAGTTCGCCACATTCACCTTATTGCCCTAGGCGGTGTGGGCATGGCCTCTCTGGCAGCTATGCTTAAAGAAGAAGGCTATCAGGTTACTGGTTCAGATCAAGGCGTGTACCCGCCGATGAGTGATTTTCTGGCCAGGACCGGGATCTCTTTCATGCAAAGATATTGTCCTGAGAATTTATCCCCCACGCCAGATCTTGTTATTGTTGGTAATGCTCTTTCCCGTACTAACCCCGAGATCCAGGCACTATTGGAGAGCCCTATTCCCTACCTCTCCTTTCCCCAGGCGCTTGCCTGGTTTTTTCTTGCTGGCAAGCGCTCTATTGTGGTCGCGGGCACCCACGGTAAAACTACTACCACGTCTATGCTTGCCTGGGTACTGGAGAGAGCTGGGAGAGATCCTGGCTTTCTGGTCGGCGGACTTAGCCGCAATTTTCAGCGGGGATACAAGCTTGGTGGCGGGGAGTTTTTTGTGGTCGAGGGAGACGAGTACGATTCTGCCTTTTTTGACAAAGGACCAAAATTTTTACACTACCAGCCCCAGGCAGTCCTGCTCAACGCTGTTGAGTTTGACCACGCCGATATTTACCGGGACCTTGAGCAAGTGAAAGGCGCATTTCACCGGCTCCTTGAAATTTTACCGGTTCACGCTCCCCTCCTGGTGTGCAGCGATTCTCCCTTTGCCCTTGACGTAGTGCAGGCCTCCGGTCATTCCTTCTCCACCTTTGGCCTTAATGACTCAGCTGCATGGCAGGTGCGAGAGGTTCGAGATGACGGTAGACAGACATGTTTTACCGTCTGCCATCAAGGAAGAGAAATTGGTTCTTTTGTCTTGTCCCTAATGGGTCGGATGAATGTGAGCAACGCCCTGGGGGTGATTGCTTTGACCACAGAGTTGGGGCTCTCAGCAGAACAAATTGCTCCTGGCCTGGAGAGTTTTCTTGGCGTAGAGCGACGGCAGGAGCTGGTTGGGGAGGTGGATGGTATTACCATTATTGACGACTTTGCTCACCATCCTACTGCCGTGGGCGTGACCATTGAAGCAGTGCGCTCTCGTTATCCCAAGCGGCGTTTATGGGCGGTCTTTGAACCGCGCTCCAACACCTGCCGGAGGCGAGTTTTCCAAAAGGACTTGGTGGCCTCTTTCTCACTGGCCGACCTGGTTGTTATTGGCCCAGTCTACACCAAGCCACAAGATCAGCTTGCGGCTGCCGATCTGTTCTCTCCAGCAGAGTTAGCCGCTGATTTGCAGGCGGCGGGCAAGGAGACCCATGCCGGAGAAGGGGTCGAAGAGATTTGCTCCTGCATTGTCCAGGCCTCTCAGTCTGGCGATGTGGTTCTGATCATGTCCAACGGCGCCTTTGGCGGGCTACCAAGAAAGCTTCTGGCAGCACTACGTGAGAAGCGAATATCCTAAGTTCATCCATCTTCCGCCAAATCTTCTAGATGCCGATAGATGCCGACCAGAGGCCGAGTTGATTTTGGCTCTCTGTCATTGGCGTGTTGTGCCGAAGAGCGATATAGGGTCCCGTCTCAACGGAATTTCCTAGTTTAAGAGATATAAGTTTTTAACGCGGCAACTTTCCTGGTTGCCACACGCCTATGTTGACAGCCTTTCTCACGTCCGTCAGAATTCCTTCCGTACCAATCTGGCAAAGAACCCGCTGAGTCGGGTCCTCTGCTGAATACAACAGTCACGCTCAGGTATGGGAGTAGCTACCCATGCCGTGGCGAATAGGTAGGACTTCACTCCATTCTTTGCTGTGATTGGTACACGGCCCGGCATCCTCGCCCAGGCCTCTCATCATTACAACACAAAAAGGAGGAAAAGGATGGAAAAACACAGAGGTATGACCGCCGCTTTTGTTTTCTTCTGTATGACATGGAATGGGTGGTGGATGGATGGTAAATGTGTTAGAGGGCAGGCAGCATTTTTCACGAATTGGCTCAAACGCGCTTTCCCGAGGTTCCCATGGACGTTCAACAATCAGAAGAATTGGCGGACTGGATCGATAGCAAGATACGGAATCTTGAAATTCTTGATGGTATACGCGCCCGATTTTCCGCAAGCTGCTTCGAGATGGTGCATGAGCATCACAGGAGTATCGCAATTCTCATTGCGCACTGTTTGTATGGTTCGGCTCTTGCGTTAGCGAGACCCACATATGAAGCGTTTGTCCGAGGAGTGTGGATATGGGAATGTGCCACCGAGAAGCAAATTCAGAAACTATTGAACGCAGATAAAATCGATTCATCTTTCAAGAGCTTAGTTTCAGATATAGAAAAAAAGGACAGAAATTTGGGACAAGTATTAAACAAGATAAGGGAAAAACACTGGAGCTCGCTCAGTAGTTTTACGCACACCGGCTTCCACCAAATAGCGCGTCGAAATACGCAGGAACACATCGAATCGAACTATGATAAACGCGAGATCGAACACATAATCGGCTTCGCCGACGCATTAGCATTGCTAGCTGGTTTTAGGCTTGCTATCATAGCTGATAATAGCGATCTTGCCGCAGAGTTGGGGGAGAAGACACGACAGTATGTAGACAAGACTCTGTAACTGACGAGCGCGAGACTGCGGCCCGTGACTCGCGCGGTGAGAGTAAGAATTTGTCTATGCAGACCTCAGTGAACATTTATGCGGATAACAAGAAGATTCCCCTTTCATATATTCTTGATTCTCCTGACCTCACGGTCCCTATGACGGTCTGAGCGGTCAGGGTGATTTCGGTGATAGTCAGGGGGGTACGGGTGGCTTCCAGAACGATAGTCTCTGCTGCGAGCCGCGACCACAGCGCGTCCGTCAAGCGCGATGGCTTCTCCGGCCTTCAACTCTCTCCCCTTGAGCGTTTTTCCCTTAGTACTCTTTGAGGTGAGGTATTGAGGAGGAGCTGATGTATTTCTTCCTGCGCCTGTGTGTGTATGGAATCGTTGTCCTGGCCTCGGCTTCGGCTCAGGCCCAAGGCATGCTGGAGATTCCTGGCGACGGAGGCAAACTCTCGGGTATTGGAGTCATCTCGGGCTGGAAGTGCGACGCGGGGACTCTGACGGTCACCCTTGATGGCAGGGAGCACATTCCCCTGACGACTGGGCAGCACCGTGACGATACCCGGCCGGTCTGCGGCACAACGCATAACGGCTTTCATACCCCCATCAACTGGGCACTTCTCGGCGATGGCGAACACACGGCCGTGGCCTACGATGATGGCGTGGAGTTTGCGCGTAGTACGTTTGAGGTGGCGACCACAGGGGAGGAGTTTGTGACAGGGACGAGTGCCTGGGTCCGGGTACCGGATTTTCCGTCGCCTGGGGAGACCACGCGGTTTGAGTGGAATGAGAGTACGCAGCACCTGGAGATGGTGCGGACGCCCGAGGGCGAGGAGCTGATCGATAGCCTGGTGATGGAATTTGTGCGGATTGAGGCGGGCACGTTTCTGATGGGCTCGCCGGCGGAGGTGGTGGGCCGTGACGATGATGAAACCCTCCACCAGGTGACGATCAGCCGGCCGTTTTACTTGGGCAAGTACGAAGTCACCCAAGCCCAGTGGCGAGCGGTGATGGGCGACAGTCCGTCGTTTTTCCGGAACTGTGGCGACAGCTGCCCGGTGGAGGGAGCTCCTGGGAGGAGGTAGCGACCTTTATTGACGAACTGAACGCACGGGCGGGAGTGACGACCTACCGACTGCCGACGGAAGCGGAATGGGAGTACGCGGCGCGAACGGGGACGCAGACAAAGTACCACTTTGGAGACGCGGAGTCCGACCTTTGCCAGTACGCGAATCACGCCGACAGCAGCACGGATCTGGAGTGGCGGAACATGGACTGTTCGGACGGTGTCGCCAGCGGTCCCGCCCCGGTCGGCAGCTATCAGCCGAATGGGTGGGGGCTGTACGACATGCACGGCAACGTCTGGGAGTGGGTGGCGGATTGGTATGGCGACTATCCCGCTACTCCAGTCACCGATCCCCAGGGTCCTCCTACCGGCACCAGCCGGGTCCGTCGCGGCGGGGGGTGGCGCAGCACCGCCGACTCTTGCCGTACTGTGAATCGCGCCCGCTATGCGCCTGGCGATCGCAACATCAGCCTCGGATTTCGCCTGGCGAGAACCTCCTCACCCTAAGCGCTTTACCCTTTTACGCTTTGCGAGGGTGGGGTATTGGGGAACCGTGCACCATGCCCGTGAGCAATGACAATTAGCTCCTACTATGGGCACGTGTTTGGTAGTAGCGTGATCCGCGCAATCTTTGCCGATAACCAGGCCGACTTTGGCTATGTTGAGGTGACTCTGAAGCTTTGAAGAAAGGGTAAGATGTTTTTCCCTACCTCCTAACGAAGAGCACGGGTTGAGCCTCTGGTATACTGAATCTCTAGCCGGCGGATCCAGATGGGGTCGCCATTGGCACTACGGATAGTAAGGGTTGACCGGGGAGAGACCGGGAAATTGAGTGCCCGCGCATCTTGATCCCACTTTTTCTTTACGTCGGTCTGCCAGACCGACACCCCGTTGAGGATCACCTGCGCCTTTGCTGGCAAGCCGTAGTCCCGCCACTCACCCAACACCTGGGTAATGGCGCTAGCCTCTCGGGGCAGGGGAAAAGTGAGGACGGCCTTGGGCTTTGGACAGGGCCGAGGACCGGCTGAATTCTCTCCCACACATACCTCTCCCTGTATAAACCCGTAGGAGTAAAGAGCCGGTGATGGAAAAGCGCCTCTTACCTGCCCCACAAGCCTTCCCGCTGCTTCTACATCCTCTCGCAGGTGAGTGAGGATAAACTCGACCTCATTGTCCTGAGACCGTCTGGAGTAAGAATACCGGATATTGCGGAAGACCTCTTCAAGTTCGGTGAAATTCCTGCGTAGGTGGGAACCACCAGCCCTCCAGGTACGGACGGCTCGCTGAAAGTGATGAGCCTTTTCATAGAAATCCTCTATGGTGTAGGTGGGCTCAAGGCGGCGTAATAGGAAAGCGCCTCCTAGAATACGATCCGAGATAGCTGATAGGTCGGTACGGTGATCAGCACAAGCAGGCAAACCCCACAGCCCCCATATAGCCAGCACCATTACCCCAAGAAACACCTGTTCCAGCCCTGTCTGGTCAGCAAAAAACGGCCCTCCCTGCTGTTACTATGCCATGTCCTGCCAAAGCGGGAAAGCTAAGAGAACAAACTATTTAACCTTAAGACCGCGCATCTATCCTTCCCTTGGAAGGATAGATCGCACCCCATAAGATTAGTACAGAAAGTCTGGGCCTCTGTGGTAGGGGCGAATCTCGTATTCGCCCTGTTATGGCGGCCTCTCACCTAGGGCGATCCCAAGGATCACCGATCGCGGACCGCCCCTACATTAGTGTACTCTGGCACCCTAATTTTCTGTTAGTGCAGGAGCGGTTTTTGCCCTGTCAGCTGACACGTCAGCTGACACAATAAGCGATATGAAGCGGTTCTTCCCATAGAGCCGTAGATAGGTCCGGTAGTTTCTCAGCACCAGCTTAACGTAGTTGCGGGTCTCACGAAAGCTGAGGCTCTCCACGAATTCATCTAGTTCCAGTCCTGGATAGCGCCTCTGCCATCGTTCCACAGCCTTTTCTCCAGCATTATACGCTGCCAGGGCCAAGATGAGGTTTCCATCATAAGGAGCCAAAAGGCTATGTAAATAGGCCGTTCCAAGACCAAGATTGACATCAGGATTCGTGAGGGAGTGGGCGTCCGAGGTCAGTTTGGCAGCGGTGGTGGGAAGGAGTTGCATCAGGCCAAGGGCTCCAGCCGAAGAAACTGCCTCGGGATCAAAAAGGCTTTCTTGCCGCATTAGAGCCAGGATAAGGTAAGGGTCCAGACCTTTCTCTGTTGCCAGCATTTCAACTGTCTGCCAATAGGCACGGGGATAAAGATACTCTTGCCACACACTACTACCAGGCCGTCCCGGCTCTGGGCAAGGCGCAGGGCGGTGGTGTAGCCATCAACGCTAATGTATTCCCTCAGCAGCAGGCGGAGGAAGGAGGAACCTCGCGGCATTTCCTGGGCAAAAGCGTTTAATTCCCTTCGAGCTAACAGAAGGAGACCCAGTGCTTTAAGCTCTTGACTACGCAAGAAGTGAGAGCGTGATTCAGGAGCGAAAGAAGTAAGGTTCAGCGTAGGAGCAGAGTCAGCATTGTTCAAGGCTAGGGGAGCCAGGGGGGCATTAAGCCGTTTCTCCGCCCACAGGGCATAATAGCTGTAGGGATATTGCTGTAGCAGCCGCCGGTAAAGTCGAGCTGCCTGGTCCTTCTCTCCCGCGTGCTCTGCTGAACGGGCCTGCCAGTAG